>CAMAYZ010000005.1 GCA_945863115.1 Bifidobacterium breve | reverse complement strand
GCCACGGAATTTCCGCGGCAGGAGGGTTATTGCTCCTTCGCGAAAACCACGGGTGTGGCTTCCTTGGAGGAAGGCTAAGCGTAACCCTGTCCGACTCCAGATAAAAATTCAAGGTTCTGTGGACCAAATTTTGGTGTGGATCTACGCATGATTCGCAGGCAGAACCAGGTCAAGGCGGCAACTCGAAGCAAAATAGCCGTCGCATAGGCCCCGGCCGGGATGGCGAATTGGGCTCCAGAAACTTCAGCTAAGTATTGCCAGATTGCAAAGTGATAAATCAATTCTGCAAATTGCCAGATCCAGAAATCAAAACGATCTTTCTTGTCAATCATCGCAAGAATTGCGAGCGGAGTTAGCCACAAAATATATTGGGGTGAATAAACCTTGCTAGCTGTTACAAAAATAGCAACGATAAAAAAAGCAATTGAAGCAAGTTTTGGGACTTCTGGAATTCCATAAACAAATAGCGTGAAAGCCAGAGCAACTACAGCGAAGGCGATAATTGAAATCAAGTTTAAGTAGTTAATTTTCAAGCCAAAGATTTCTAACGCGTGCCAGATTGATCCCCAATCTGCGGCTCTCTCTGAATTTAATTTGAAGAATCTAAGCCATCCAGTGGGTGTTGTAATTATGAATGGTAAATTTATAAGTAACCAGGTTGCAAAGGTGATTGCGATATAGCGAATCAATTCTTGAATTTTTGATTTTCTGAAGAAGATTAATGCTATTGGTAACAACAAAACAATTGGAAAGAATTTAGTTGCGATAGATAAACCGAGTGCAATTGCGCTCTTGTGATATTTCCCAACATCAAAGTAATAAATTGCTGCTAGTGCGCTAATGACCGCCCAAAGATCCCAATTTATATATAGCGAAGCAACGACTGCTGGTGCGACCGGAAGCAAATACCAGAGTTGTGGTTTTAGTTTTTTCAAGAAAACTACGGTTGCAATAAAAATTAACGCGATGAGAAGAGCATTTACATCAAAATAGTTTCGGAATTTATTTTCGCCATCGCTGACAAGAAAAGAAGTTGCCCACATAATCACACCTGTCACCGGTGGATATTCCACTGCGTTAGTTGCACTGCTGTAAGGCCAGGCGTTTGTTATTAGTCCACGTTCGCCAAAGAGCGCCGGAAAGTCGGAATAACATGCGTGAATGTAATCACCAGGCGGGGCCCAACCATTTGATCGACAGTAATCAAATTTAACAAATGAAATAAGGGCTGCGATGATTGCAAGGAGAACTGCGCTCTTCGCAATTAACTTCATTGCTGAGCTGCGAGTTTCTTCTTTTTTGTAGCCCCAGATTCATACTTTCCAGCAAGTGCTGGATCAAGGGTAGGAACCGCATCTAAATATGAAACTGGATCGGTGCCACCAATATTTGCAGGCTCTGGGAATTGTGTTACTGGCATTCCTTTTTGTGCAAGCTTTGTATATGTGTTCCAAACTTGTGCTGGAAAAGTTCCACCGGTAAACGCGTAATTTCCACCAATTCCATTTAAAGATTGAGATGCATTATCCATAAACATTGTGACAGTGGTTGCAAAATCTGCCGTATAACCATTGAACCAAGCTGAAGCATTGTCCGTAGTTGTTCCGGTCTTGCCCGCTGTTGGTCGGCCAACACCACTTGCCGCTGCAACACCGGTTCCAGATTTTGTGCCTTGCGAAAGTGCATATGTTAAATCGGCCATTACATCTGGTTGAAATACTTGCTGGGCTTGAATCTTTCCCTCATAGAGCACGCCTTTATTTGACCCCAAAACTTCTTTAATGATGAAGGGGGTTGCATAAATTCCATTCGCGGCGAAAGTCGCATATGCCGAAGCCATATCAATTACGTGAGGTGAAGCAACACCAAGAGTGATAGATGGGGTTGGCATTAGCGCAACTGAAGTAGGTATACCTGCACGTCTAGCAACATCTACTACATTCTCAAGCCCGGCTTTAATTCCAAGTGGAACATAAACAGTGTTTATCGAATGCGCAGTGGCATAAGTTAAATCAATTTCGCCTTCTTGTTCGTTGCTGTAATTAAATACTGGATATGGCTTGCCTACATCGTCAAATACTTGAGGAGATTTTCCGCTCCAGATAGATGAAAGTGGAATGCCTTGTTCAAGTGCTGCAACTAGTGCGAAAGGTTTAAAACTTGATCCTGCTTGAGTAATTGATTGCGTCGCGCCATTTAATTGCTTAACTAAATAATCTTTTCCGCCATAGAGAGCAACTATTTCGCCAGTACCAGGTCTTATAGATACCAGTGCTTGTTGGAAGTTATCAGGAGTTTTCTTAGGCCCTCTGGCGTCCATGGCTCGGACTGCTGCGTCCTGATTCTTCTTTTCCAGCGTTGTTTTAATTACATAACCACCGGTTTGTAATTGCGCCTCTGTGAAGCCTAATTTTTCTAACTCACGAACTGCCCATGAAATTACATAACCCTTGGGACCAGCAAGAGCGCCCGAAGTTACTCGTTCGCGAATTAATGGATAATTTAATTTTGCAGCTTCATCTTTGGTAAGCCATTTTTTTGTGACCATTCCATCAATTACATATTGCCAACGCGCTTTTAGCCTTGCCGTATTTTCCTTGCCGTATGAAGGATCGTAATAACCAGGGGAGCGCAAAATGCTTGCCAAAATAGCTGCTTCAGAAACTGAAAGTTGGTTTACGCCTTTGCTGAAATAAACTTCAGATGCAGTTTGAATTCCATATGAACCGCGGCCAAAATAAATTGTATTTAGATAACTTTCTAAGATGTCATCTTTCGACATTTGATTCTGCAATTTCATGGCAATAATTAATTCTTTTACTTTTCTTGTAATTGTTCGCTCTGGAGTTAAAAATGCAGTTTTCGCATACTGCTGCGTGATAGTTGAACCACCCTGGGCATTAAGCGATCCTGATTTTAAATTATTTAAAAACGCACGGGCGATACCAATGGGGCTTACCGCGCTCTGGGTGTAAAAATTGCGATCTTCCGCTGCCATTACGGCTTGCCGCACATGAAGTGGAATATTTGCAAGCTTTACAACAGTTCTATTTTCAGAACCTAATCGTCCAATTTCCTGACCATCTGCGTATTGAATAATTGTGGATTGGCTATTAACGAATGCATTTGGATCTGGAATGCTTACAGTGAAATATGCATATGCAAATCCAAGTACTCCAAGGATAAAACCGCCACCAATGGTGAAAACACCTATTTTGAATAGTTTTCCTCGCAGCGCGTTCATAACTAAAGGCTACCTTCCAATTCTTAAAATCAACGACCTCTTAGGGATTTCTCATGAAGGTGCCAGCTCTTTAATTCACGGGCTGGTTTCCAGTCATCATCTTCGAGGGTATGAACCTTGCGCGGTGCTTTCCGAGTTCGGCCATCACCTAATAAAAATGAATAAATCAGGTGATTCCATCCACACTCTAAACAAACTTCAACGGTGTAGACCCGGAATTCACCATACTCATTCTGCATTTCATCTAATTCAGGTAACGATTTTATTCGCCCTGAGTATTGGCCGAGTTGATCTCCAAAGGCGTAACGCAATTCCCGAACTTCTACTTTTTTGCAGACTGGGCACGGTCTCGTTGTAACTTCACCGTGATGCTTCGCTGCGCGTTTTAAATATGGGTCGGCATCACAAGCATCCATTGCTGAAGATGAACCCCGAAAGAGCGCGAGCAACGTTGAGCGACGATCAAGTGAATAATCGATGTTATCTCGGCGTGACCACATAATGTCTAAGAATAATCCAACTTTGGAGATTACGCTTCTCGCTATGAAGCTAATGGCCAAGTTTGGCTCACTTCCAAAATTACTTCAGGTTAGATGGACTGGGCAACTTACTGATGGAATGTTTCAGTCTGCACTCGCATCCTTTATTTTATTTTCACCAGAGCGCCAACCAGATGCGGTGAAAGCTGCATTGGCATTCGCCGTAGTTCTACTTCCATATTCAATTGTTGGACCATACGTTGGAATTTTTCTCGACCGATTTAGTCGAAAACGAGTAGTCCAATTAGCTAACTTGTTTCGCGCTTTTGACTTATTAGTTATTGCTTACCTTATATACAAAGGCTCGACTGGAATAGTTTTAACTCTCTTTGTTTTAATCTCCTTCGGTGCTAATCGTTTAATTCTTGCTGGGCTTTCTGCAGGCCTTCCGTTACTAGTAAATAAAAAAGAATTGGTTTCAGCAAATGCCTTAGCGGTTACTGGAGGAACAATCGCGGTAGTTATAGGTGGCGGACTTGGAATTGCGCTAAAAAGTATCTTGGATGTTTCAAATACTGGTGACTTCGTTGATGGCGTTCTAATTTTGATTAGCGCTGGCGGATATTTACTCGCCGCACTTTTCGCCATGAGATTTAGCAAGGCCGAAATTGGTCCGCAACCACACGAGGTTCCGCAGGAGATTCGCGGGTTTGGTGAGGTTTTGCAGGGATTTAATATTTTAAAGAAACATGGCGATGCTTTACGCGGAATCTTTGGCACAGGTGTGCAACGAGGTGGCATAACCGCACTTACCTTGATGGCGCTCCTGTTAGAGCGAAATACTTTTAATGATCCGAGCGATCCTGATGCCGGCTTAAGGGGCTTCGCTTATGCCTTAGCGATAGCTGGAATTGGAATCGGATTAGGCGCGCTTGCTGGTCCGTATGGTGTTGCGAAATTTGGTCGACACAAGTGGATGCGCATTTCTATGATCGCTCCGATTGGTTTCCTAATAGTTTTTGGTTTGTTCCCAAATGAATTCATGATGATAGCGACTGCATTCTTTGTTGGCGGATTTGGCCAGAGTTTTAAAATCACTAGTGATGCATTAGTCCAATCTAAAATTGCAGATGAATTTCGAGGTCGAATCTTTGCTTTCTATGATGTTGCAGTAAACGGTGCAATAGTTTCTGGTGCGATGATTGCCGCCTTAACTCTGCCACCAGGAGGAGCCTCGCTGGTTCTGCCTTGGTTAATCGCAATTTCTTACACGATTACGGCGTTGGTCTTACTTAGAAAATCTAAATTTTCGACTGATTCTGGCTCCACCAAGTAAGCAATTCGGCTTTTGCTGCATCGGGTCCAAGTGGCCCGCGATCCATTCTTAAATCTAATAAGTATTGATAAGCGCGACCAACAATTGGTGATGGTGAAATTCCTAGAATAGCCATGATTTCTACTCCGTCTAAGTCAGGGCGAATTTTCTCCAACTCTTCTTCTTCCATAAGTTTCAATATTCGCTCTTCAAGTGAGTCATATGTTTTTGCAAGACTTTCAGCTTTACGTTGGTTTCGAGTTGTGCAATCAGCTCTCGTTAAAACATGTAGATGAATTAGTTGGTGTTCGGCATCTCGGATATAACGACGAACCGCGGAATCAGTCCATTCGCCAGTTCCATAGCCATGGAAACGTAGGTGCAGAAAAACCAGCGATGAAACATCGCTAACTACGTCATTGCTAAATCTAAGTGTTTTTAAGCGTTCTTTAGCCATTCGGGCGCCAACAACTTCATGGTGATGGAAAGAAACTCCACCGCCCGCAATTAGCTCACGAGTTTTAGGTTTACCAATATCGTGCAAGAGCGCTGCAAGGCGGATAACTAAGTTTGGTCCACCTAATCGATCTTCCAGCGAGATTGCTTGCTCTAACACTTTAAGTGTGTGTTCGTACACATCTTTATGATGATGGTGTTCATCAATCTCTAATTTTAATTTAGGAATTTCTGGAAGTACATAGTCTGCTAATCCAGTTTCTACCAGCAGGGCGATTCCAGTTCTAGGATTTTCAGACATTATTAATTTAACAAATTCATCTCGCACGCGCTCTGCAGAGATTATTTCTATGCGGGCAGCCATCTCTTTTATTGCAACCAAAATTGTTGGATCAACATCAAAGCCGAGCTGTGCTGCAAATCTTGCCGCCCTCATCATGCGAAGTGGATCATCTGAAAAAGAATTCTCTGGGGTTCCAGGAGTGCGTAAAACTTTGCGGGCAAGATCATTAACACCATCAAAGTTATCGATAAATGTTGGAGGTGTAGTTGTAAGTTCTAGCGCCATTGCATTTACTGTGAAATCTCTTCGCAGTAAATCGCCTTCGATATTGTCACCAAAGTTAACTTCTGGGTTTCGGCTTTGGGTTTCGTATTTTTCGCTTCGGTAAGTTGTAATTTCTACAGTTACATCACCAAATTGTGCGGCGATGGTTCCGAATTCTCGGCCAGTTTCCCAGAGCGAATCTGCACCTTTTTTAATTATTGATTTAGTTTCATCCGGTTTTGCATTAGTTGTGAAATCTAAATCGTTTCCAAGTCGCCCTAAAATTGCGTCACGAACTGGCCCTCCGACCAATGCCAGAGTGAATCCAGCTTCTGCAAACTTTTTAGCCAGATCCGATGCAAGCGGCTTGCTTGATAACGCAGAGATCGCGAGGTCGGCGGCGATAGTTTTTGGGTTCGTTGTCACAGTATCTAAGGCTAGAGCAGTAACCTTGCTCCATGACCACGGCGCCTGGTGGCGGTGGCGAGGCTAAACGGAAAAAACGTCGGAGACGACGTCCGAAGGGCCCGACCCCACCAAATTTAAATAATTCTGCAACCACTCAAGCAAAACCTGCTGCCAAAAAACCTGCACCTAAGCGGGTCTACGCCAAACGTGTTGATGAAATTAGCGCTGGTGGATTAGTAATTGATTCGACCGGAACCAAAGGTTTATTAATTGGTCGCCGTGATTTAAAGGATCAAACTCGCGAACGTCTGCTCTGGTCACTTCCGAAGGGACATATTGAAGAGGGCGAAACTCCAGAACAAGCTGCGGTTCGCGAAGTCCAAGAGGAAACTGGAATTGAAAGTGAAATTTCAAAAGAGCTTGGTGTGATTAATTTCTGGTTTATGGCTGGCGGAAATCGAATTCATAAAACAGTTCATCACTATTTATTTAAGGAAACTGGCGGAAAGCTTGCGCCGCAATTAACTGAAGTTGATGACGTTGGTTGGTTTCCACTAAACGAGATAGTTGAACTACTTGCCTATCCAGATGAGAAGAAATTGATTGCGAAATCTGGTGATTTAGTAATATGAAAAGAGTTCTAGCTTCGATATTCGCACTAACTCTTCTCGTGTTAGGCGCACCGATGGCTAGCGCAGCAAACGTTGCAGTTACTGTCTCTGAGCCAACACATCGTGAAATTGATGGCGCTTTTATAGACGATGATTTAACCGCTTTACTCTCTTATGGTGGTCGTCTAGGGCAATTGGTTTTCAACCCACCAAGAGGAAATAGAACTTGGTTTATTGATGCCCAATTAATTGAAGAAGTCACGGCGATGACATCTGATTATGTTCTGTTGGGTGGCGAAAAAGGCGTTGGTGGTAACGTTGCAAAAAATTGGTTGAATCAACTCAACGCGATAACTCGAAGCGATCAGGTTAGCGCTCTGCCCTTTGGTTCACCACCTGCATATTGGATTTCAAAACTTGCACCAAGTAAATCAGAGTTTTATTTAAGTTATGGTGCAAAGAGATTAACCGCACTGTTAAATCGCCAAGTAAATCAGATGTCTGATTACCCAAACGTTACCTACCCAAAGTTGAATAATTCAACAATTAACGCCTTTAAAGAGGCCCAGCAAATCCTTACGCTTAATTCGAATTACATGACTCAAGAAGAGTTTGAAAAATTCCAAGGGCAGAGCGCAGCAGTTTTGCATCCTGAATTGCAGCCAAATATTCGAACTTCGTTGGTCCTTGATTTACTTTCATCTTCTTACGCGATCTCTGAAAAAATTAGACTCGCACCTGGCCGTTTTACGGTAACTACAACTAAACAGAACCTGCCAATTACTTTGGTTAATGATTTCCCAAATCCGGCCAAGGTTTCGCTAAAGATAGAAACTTTGAATGGAAAAGTTTTGGTTGGAAGTGTTCCCGATCAAGTTGTTGGTGGAGAGTCGAAAGTTCAAGTGATGATTCCAGTTGAAGTTGTTACATCTGGTAAAAGTACGCTCGTTATTACGATCTATTCGGAGAAGAATAAACAGCTTGGGAATCAAATGTTTTATCCGATTACTCTAAAAGTAATTAGTCCCATCGCTACTTGGATAACAACCGGGGCCGCCATTGTTCTATTCGTTTCAGCGCTAATTCAAAGCTTTAGAAGAATAAGAAGCAAGCGCGGACGTGTTGCACATGAATAATCATTCACTTTTAAAATCCTCAACCATTATGGCTGTTGGAACAATTGTTTCGCGGATAACTGGTCTGGTTCGCGGCTTACTTTTAGTTGCGGTTCTGGGAACTACTTTGTTGGGCGATACTTTCAATGTTGCTAACACCATGCCAAATATTCTTTACAATTTAATAATTGGTGGCGCTCTTACTGCGGTCTTCGTTCCACAAATAGTTCGGGCCACTGGTGATGCAGATGGTGGTAGTGCTTTTATCTCTCGTCTCGTAACAGCAACTTTTGTCTTCTTGGTTGGTTTGGTTGTTATTGCAATTGTGATTGCGCCGCTCTTAGTTGGAATCTTTGCAACAAGTTATATCGGTCGCCCGGAATTTGAAGTAACAACGCTCTTTATGCGTTATTGCCTGCCACAAATTCTATTTATGGGTCTCTTTGCTCTGCTCAGCCAAGTTGCTAATGCCAAAGGAAAGTTTGGGCCGATGATGTGGGCCCCGGTTTTAAATAACTTGATTGCCATTGGAGTCTTTGGTTGGTTCTTAAAATATTCAACCCAACCTACAGTTACAACAATTCCTAGCTCCCAAATTATCTGGATAAGTTTGGGCTGCACCGTTGGTTACATGGCGCAAGCGTTGATATTGATCCCATCAATCTCAAAGACCGATATAAAGATTCGCCTCAGATTTGATTGGCGCGATTCGGAACTACGTAAATCGCTGCATTTGGCAACTTGGACTCTTTTATTCGCAGCAATATCGCAGATTAGTTATTTGGTAACCGTGAATTTATCAACGGGTGCCGCAGTTAAATCCTTAAATGACGGAATTGAAACTGGAGTTGGTTTTACGCCATTTAGCAATGCGCTCTTGATATTTATGTTGCCGCATTCAATTATTACAATTTCAGTAGTAACTGCGCTGCTTCCAGCACTTTCAAAACTCGCACATGAGAAGAAGCCATTATTGATTCACGACCAACTAGTCCGGGCAATCAGATTGGTCGGAATAATTACTGTTCCTAGTTCAATTGCATTTTTATTCTTTGGGCCGATGATGACCGAGACGCTTTACTTTGGTATTTCCTTGGCAGATTCAAATTATTTGGGATATACCCTGAGCGCTTTGGCTCTTGGATTGGCTCCAATGAGTATTAATCTGATTGCAATAAGAGCGCTAAATGCTTTTGAAAATGTGAAGTTACAAGTTTTAAGTAATGCAATTATGAACGTTATTGCGGTAGTTGTTTCAATTGTTGTCGCCTTTGCTTTGCCGCCACAATGGGTTACGGTCGGGCTAGCTGGTGCTTGGGCGCTAAGTTATTTCTTCGGCGCTTGGAACACAATCTATTTACTTCGGCGCTATGAGATCAAAATTTCAATCTCTGAAGTTACTGGTTTTTATCTAAAACTCACTTTATTCGCTCTTTTGGTCGCGGTTCCAATCTGGTTCTTACGCGAATTAATTCCAGGTGGGAATATCGTGCGCCTTCTAGTCGTTCTAGTTGTAAGCGGAATCGGTTATCTCGCGCTCTGCAAAATCGCCCGTGTAAGTGAAATTACTAGTGCCGTTCAACTTCTAGCAAGACGAAGAAAGATAGGGTAGTCAGATGAGCGAAATACATGATGTTGTAATAGTTGGGTCCGGCCCAGCTGGTTACACCGCAGCAATTTATGCTGCTCGCGCCCAACTTTCACCAGTTCTTTATGAAGGTTCAGTAACTGCTGGTGGCGCGTTGATGAATACAACTGATGTTGAAAATTTCCCTGGTTTCCCAGAAGGTGTGATGGGACCAGATTTAATGGATTCATTACGTAAGCAGGCCGAAAGATTTGGTACTAAATTAATTACTGATGACATTGTTTCAATGGAATTAGCTGGCGACGTTAAAGTTCTTAAAGATGGATCTGGAAATACTTTAAAAGCAAAAGCAGTGATTCTGGCAACTGGATCGGCATATAAGGAAATCGGTTTAACCAACGAAAAGCGCTTGTCTGGCCGAGGTGTTTCGTGGTGTGCCACATGTGATGGATTTTTCTTTAGAGAGAAAGTTATCGCGGTTGTAGGCGGCGGTGATTCTGCGATGGAAGAAGCAAACTTCTTAACTAGATTCGCAAGTAAAGTTTTTGTAATTCACCGTAGAGATTCGCTACGTGCATCAAAAATTATGGTGGAGCGCGCGCATGCAAATCCTAAAATTGAATTTATCTGGAATACCGAAGTTGTTGATGTCCTTGGCGAAGATAAAGTTTCTGGGCTAAAACTTCGGAATTTAATCAGTGGGGAAGAGAGCGATAAAGATTTTGATGGCTTATTCGTTGCAATTGGCCACCTACCAAGAAGCGAACTCCTTGTTAATCAGATTGATTTAGATGGCGAAGGTTATGTAAAGGTCGATGGTAGATCTACTCGCACAAACCAAAAGGGTGTCTTTGCTTGTGGCGATTTGGTCGATCACACCTACCGCCAGGCAATTACCGCAGCTGGGTCTGGCTGCCAAGCAGCTCTCGATGCAGAGCGCTTTCTTGCTGGACATTAAATATAATTAATTAGGTTCCAACAAAATAGAAGAAGAGGAAAAAATGAGTGCAGCGCAACCAGTAACAACCGCTACTTTCGATGAAGTAGTTTTGAAGAGTTCAACACCAGTGCTTGTTGATTTTTGGGCTGAGTGGTGTGGTCCTTGCCGCGCTGTTGGTCCAATTCTTGATGAGATCGCAGCTGAATATGCCGGAAAGCTTAAAGTTGTTAAGTTAAATACCGATGAAGAGTCTGCAATTGCAATTAAGTATGGAATTACTTCAATTCCTACCTTGAATGTTTATGTAAATGGTGAAGTTGTTAAGACTGTAATTGGCGCAAAGCCAAAGCCAGCACTTCTTAAAGAACTAGCAGCGTTTATCTAAATTCATGTCTCCATCTGGTGAGGATACCAATGTAATTTCCTTGGTCACAAATAATTTAACCAGACTTGGGTTTTTAAAAACCGCATCTACAAATTTAGGTGCGGTTGAAGAAGATGGCCTGCGCGCATTTCAACAAGAGCGGGGCTTGATAGTTTCTGGCCAGATAGATGAGCCAACAATTCGGGCAATTGATGAAGCCCGATGGAAGCTTGGCGATCGGATTCTCTCTTTTGTTCCAGGTAAACCACTTCGCGGAGATGATGTTGCGGCGCTGCAATCCCGCTTAGTTGAAATGGGATTTGATTGTGGGCGAGTAGATGCCTTCTTTGGTCTGCGAACTGAGGCTGCTGTAAAAGAGTTTCAAAAATCTGTTGGGGTAAAAGTTGATGGAGTTTGTGGGCCAGCAACAATTATGTCTTTGATGAGGCTATTGAAAACTGTTTCTGGTGGTGCGCCAACTCTGCTTAGAGACAATGCCAACCGTGCGGTTCGAGGACCTGCCCTGGCAAACAAAATAATTGTTCTGGATCCAAGTTCGTTGCCACAAGATCGCGATATAACTTTTGATATTGCCCAGCGCCTTGAAGGTCGATTGATTGCGTTGGGGGTAACCGTTTTTATCTCGCGCAGCAAGGCAAAAGATCCCAGCGAAAGTGATCGAATCAAATTGGCCAATGAATCTGGGGCCGATTTAGTGATCTCATTTCATACTGATAATTATAAGAATGAGCAGGCACACGGACTTGCTACTTATTATTACGGTAACGATCTACATGGCGTGCATTCAGTAGTTGGCGAAAGATTTGCCGCTCTGGTCCAACGTGAGATAACTGCGCGCACCGACTTATTAAATTGTCGGACCCACGCTAAATCTTGGGACTTATTGCGGTTAACAAAGGCGCCTACGGTGCGAATTGATTTGGGATATTTATCAAATGAAGGTGATGTAAAACGTTTGGCAGATCTCGCTTTTCGCGAGACGGTTGTTGAGTCAATAATGGTTGCAATTCAACGTCTTTATTTATCTGCTGAAAATGATGCGAAGACTGGCACTCTTAAGATTTCAGATTTACGTAAGGCTGGAATTCGTAAAGATTAGCAAAGATTAATTTCGGCTTCACCAGCCATCTTAAATATGGCAAGATTGGGCAATGAGCAACGACATCACGCGTATACACACTGGGAAGACTCAGAATTTAACTGATCGTTTCGCCCACCGCGCTGCGATGATGAAGCCAAGTGAAATTCGTTCATTATTTGCAGTTGCCTCTCGCCCCGACATTGTTTCGCTCGCTGGTGGAATGCCAAATCTTTCGGCTTTCCCAATGGAGATGATGGCGAGTGTCGTTCAGAAATTAATTCTCGACAACGGCCAAGAGGCTCTGCAATATGGAAGCGGTCAGGGCCATCCAAAACTTCGAGAGCAAATCTGTGATGTTATGGCGCTTGAAGGAATTCGTGCTCATCCCGATGATGTAATTGTTACGACTGGCTCGCAGCAAGCACTTGATTTGGTCTCTCGCATTTTTATCGATCCGGGCGATGTCGTTTTGGTTGAAGCTCCTTCATATGTTGGCGCCCTCGGCACTTTCCACCAATACGAAGCCAAAGTCGTTCATGTTGCGGTAGATGACAATGGACTAATCCCAATCGCACTACGTGAAGCAATTGTTGCCACCCGAGCAACTGGTCGCAAAATAAAGTTTTTGTATTTGATTCCAAATTATCAGAACCCTTCCGGAGTGCTGCTAAGCGCCGAGCGTCGCACTGAAATTCTAGAAATTTGTCGCGAAGAATCAATCTTTGTAATTGAAGATAACCCTTATGGCTTACTTGGCTTTGATGGACCTTCGCCAAATGCGATGCGGGCCGAGGATTCTGAAAATGTTATTTATCTAGGAACATTTTCAAAAACGATAGCACCAGGATTTCGCGTGGGTTGGGCTTTGGTTCCACAAGCACTTAAAGAGAAACTTGTTATTGCGAGTGAGTCTTCAATTCTCTGTCCATCGAATTTTGCGCAGTTAGCAATTTCTAGTTATCTATCTGATCAACCTTGGCGAGATCAAATTGCATCTTTCACTCAACTTTACAAAGCTCGCCGTGATGCGATGCTTGAAACTCTTGAAGAAACTTTCCCAGCTGGTGCAACCTGGACTAAACCTGGTGGCGGGTTTTATGTTTGGGTGACGCTGCCGCCCGAAATAGATACCAAGGCGCTTATGCCAAAGGCTATTGTTTCGAAGGTTGCTTATGTTCCTGGAACCGCATTTTATGCCGATGGTTTTGGAAGTTGGTCGTTACGACTTTCCTACTGTTTCCCAAGCCCAGAGCGAATTCGTGATGGTGTTAAATCGCTAGCTGGAGTGATTAAAACTGAGATGCAATTACGCGGATTAAATTAATTTATTAATTCGTTCTAAATCTTCAAGTGTTGCAAATTCGATTGTGATCTTTCCTTTTTGTTTTCCAAGTTCAACAGTTACTCGAGTGTCTAACCGATCAGACATTTCATCCGCTAATTCCTTAAGTCTTGGTGAGCGGATCTTGCCGGCTTTCGGGGTCGCAGTTTTTTTCGAACCCTGGTGAGTGGCCACGATTTCTTCGGTGGCTCTAACACTTAAACCCTCGGCAACAATACGGCCGGCTAGCTTTTCAATTTCACTCTCATCGCTAAGTGTTAAAAGTGCGCGGGCATGTCCAGCAGACAAGATTCCTGCCGCCACCCGACGTTGAACGCTTGCCGGCAGATTTAACAGGCGAAGTGTGTTTGTAATTGCTGGGCGGGATTTTCCGACTTTAACCGCAAGTTCATCATGGGTATATCCGAAATCATTTAACAAATTTTGGTAGGCCGAACCCTCTTCTAATGGGTTTAGTTGGCTGCGATGAATGTTTTCAAGAAGAGCTTCGCGAAGTAATTCATTGTCTGGAGTCTGTCGGATGATTACTGGAATAGTTTTTAGGCCGGCTAATTTTGAAGCGCGTAATCTGCGCTCTCCCATAATTAATTCATATTTGCCGCCACCGATATCTCTAACAACTGGTGGTTGTAAAACTCCAACCTCTTTGATCGATGCTGATAATTCTGCAAGTGCTTCAGTATCAAATATTGTTCTTGGTTGTTTTGGATTTGGAATAATTGCATTTATGTCTACTTCACCTTGATCTGCAATTGTTACACCGGTGTTCGTAACTATTGGTTCACTTAATGAAGTTGGGATTAATGAATCTAACCCGCGACCCAATCCGCCTTTACGAGTACTCATGCTGTATGTGCTCCATCTTTCAAATCATTTATTTGATTTAAAACTTCACCAGAACCACGTCGAGCAATCTCTCGTGCAACTGTCATATATGCAATTGCGCCCGGAGATGATGCGTCGTAAGTCATTACTGTTTGATTAAATGATGGTGCTTCGGAAACTCGAACTGCTCTTGGTATTGGAATATCAATTAATTCATTTGGGAAATGTTGGCGAACTGTATTTGCTACATCATTTGCTAGACGAGTTCTAGAATCAAACATAGTTAAGACAATTGTTGTAATTCGAACTCTCTGATTTAACATTTGCTGAACTTGTTGCAGAGTTTTCAATAATAAAGTTAAGCCTTCAAGTGAGTAATATTCGCATTGAATTGGAACCATAACTTCTTCAGCCGCAGTTAACGCATTAACGGTTAACAATCCCAAACTTGGCGGGCAATCAATAATTACATAATCAAGTCGCGCACCAATTGCTTCGCGTTCTGCTAAGAATTTTTCCAGCGCTAACTTCAACCTGGATTCGCGAGAAACAAATCCGACCATATTTATTTCTGCTCCGGCCAACTCAATATCTGCGGGTGCACATTCAAGATGCGGAAATCCAGCAACTTTTGTAACTACTTGTGAAAGTGGAAGATCTTTAACAAGGACCTCATACATTCCAGCTAATTCGTCGCGATCGATCCCAAGTGCGGTGCAGGCATTTCCTTGTGGGTCTAGATCAATAACAAGAACCTTGAGTCCACCCATAGCCAGGGCTGCTGCGATATTGACCGCTGTTGTGGTCTTGCCAACCCCACCCTTCTGGTTGGCCACAGTGAAAATTCGGGTCTTCAATGGAGTGGGCATCGGCTCCTTGAGGCGCCTAATCCCAATCACTTTAGAATTGGATGTTTCACGTGAATCATTCACGTGAGTATCTAACCAGCCTTTTTAAGTTCAATAACCCGCGCTAGCGGCAACTCGCCTAATTGGATTTCATGGAGCTCTGCTTTAGCTACCTTTTTGAAGATTTTTGGGGCCTCAGCCCTTGCCGCCTCAAGTTCTGCCGCAGCGCTCTCGCCCTTCATGGCCAGAAGTGAACCGCCGCCCATAACTAAATGCCAAGAAACTGTGGCCAGTTTTGGAAGAGGTGCTACCGCCCTTGCGGTTACGACGTTAAACCCACCTTTAAAGCTCTCTGCTCGCCCTCTTTTTACAGTTATTTCAATCCCAAGTTCGGCTACAACCTCCTCAAGGAAGTCGATTCGCCGTTGAAGTGGCTCTAAAAGCGTCACCTTCAAGTCAGGTCGCGCCAGGGCAATCACAATTCCAGGAAGTCCAGCGCCAGATCCAATGTCTAGGAGCGAGGCCTCTTTTGAAAGGAGGGTTGTAACGGGAATGCAGTTTGCAATATGGCGATCCCAGATGCGGTCTCCCTCTTTTGGGCCGACCAATCCACGGTCAATTCCCCAAGTTGCCAAGATTTCGGCATATCTAGCTACCTCTTTTTGGCGCTCGCCAAAGTAGGTAGAAATTAGGGTTTCACGTGAAACACTCATGGTTTTAAAATGTCGAAGATAAGTGGAATTTTATTCGGGAAGAACTACAACGCAGCGATTTGGGTCTTCGCCCTCGGATTCACTGGTTAGGCCAATTTCTTGGATGGTGTCGTGGACAACCTTGCGTTCGAAGGCATTCATTGGGCGCAGCTTCACAGATTCGCCAGATGCCTTTACCTGGTCGGCGATCTCGTGGGCCAGCTTGGCTAGCTCCTCTTTTTTATCGCCGCGGAAGTTATCAATATCAAGCATTAGTCGGGAGCGCTCGCCCGTTGAGGTCTGAACCGCAAGCCGGGTTAGCTCTTGAATTGCATCTAGAACCTCACCGCGGTCGCCAACTAGGTGACCGAGAGCTCCGCCAGCGATAGCCAGGGAAGCGCGGTCATTTTCAACGTCGATGTCGATATCGCCATCAAGGTCAGCAATATCTAGAAGAGCTTCAAGATAATCGGCTGCTACATCGCCTTCTTCTTCAAGGCGGGCAACTAGGGACTTCTTCTCTACTTTTTCTGACTTCTCAACTACTTCGCTCATTTATTTCTCCTTTTTGATGAAAACTGATTTATCTGATTTGACCGATTTGACTGATATGTCCGATTTATTACTTTTTCTTCTTTTTCTTTTTGGAAGGCTGTTGGCGTTGCTTTGGTTGTTCTACTGCTGGATCGATTTGGGTGGTTCCTGGCTCATCAGTTGTAGGCAGGTCTGATTCCTTGTTTTTCAACTCTCGTTTTTTCGTCAACTCTTCATATGCCGGAGACCCTGGGGTTGGGTTTCTCTTGATTACATAAAACTGTTGACCAAATGTCCAGAGGTTTGTTGTTGACCAATAGATCAAAACTCCGACCGGGAAGTTAACTCCAGTAACTGCAAAAATAATTGGGAAGACGTAGAGCATGATTTTTTGTTGTTGCAACATCATGTTGTTTGATGAATCCATCTTTGG
The DNA here is from genome assembly GCA_945863115.1 of Bifidobacterium breve. Classification (GTDB taxonomy): domain Bacteria; phylum Actinomycetota; class Actinomycetes; order Nanopelagicales; family Nanopelagicaceae; genus AAA044-D11. The sequence goes on along the minus strand of CAMAYZ010000005.1, from coordinate 76,535 downwards.
CATTCCCTTAACCATTAACTGGCGTTGGGTAATGAAAGTTGTAGCAGACATGAAAATAATTAAAATAACGGTTATAAGTTTGGTTTGGGTATTTGAATCACTGCTGAGAAAAGTGTTTGACAGGTTAGCGCCGAAGAACTTTGCTTCTTGTGCTGATGCTAGTAAATCTCCCTTTAAAACACCGTGAGGCACATCCCTTGCAATTCCATTTAGAACTGTAAATAGCGCAAAAAAGATTGGTGCTTGGGCAAGGATTGGAAAACATGAAGCTAGTGGATTTGTTTTGTGTTCCTTGTAAAGCTTCATCATCTCTTCAGATTGCTTCTGGCGATCGTCCTTATATTTTTTCTGGATTTCCTTCATGTGTGGTTGAAGGGCAGTTAGAGCGCGTTGGCTTTTAATCTGCTTTACAAAGAGTGGGATCAAAATAATTCGGATAACAATAACCAAGCCAATAATTGAAAGGCTCCACTTAATACTTTCGTTTGAGTCCTTGCCAAAGATATAACCAAGTAATGAGTGAAACGTAACCATGACCCAAGAGACTGCGTAATAAAGCGGGTTTAAAATCGATCCCATTAAATTGTTCCATTCATACTCGTAGAAGCTGCTTTTATAGGTGTTTTTGAGCCTTTTGTTAGAACGTAATCAACGCCACCATGAGACCAGGGATTGCATCGAACTAATCTCCAGGCCGCCATCGCCAATCCTTTTGCGCCATATTCGGTTACAGCATCAGAGGCATAGGTTGAACAACTTGGGTAATACTTACAACGAGCAGCAAACATTGGTGAGATCCAAGTTTGATAAAGTTTTATTGAAAGCGAAAAAGTTTTTCTCACAAATTCACCGGAAGTTTTGTTAAGACTTTTGACATAAGTTCTTTTAGCTCAACTTCGTAATTCGGTTGGTTGCGAAGGACACGGATTACAAGTCGGCTGCCGGAAGGAATATTTGAAATATGAGTTGAGGCTAGGTGGCGTAATTGTCTGGAAACTCTATGGCGCACAACAGATCCACCAACTGATTTATTTACGATTAGTCCGACCAAGGGCGCGTTTGAATTATCGGCGTTGGTGTCGTTCAATGAGTTGATTGAATTTGTTTTTAGGTAGACCACAAGCGATAGAGATGTTGCTCGAACTCCAGTTTTTGTAGTTAGGGCAAAATCTTTGCTTGTGCGCAACCGGTTCTTGGCTGGTAGCACGGGTATCGGCGATTAAGCAGAGATGTTGGTGCGACCCTTAGCGCGGCGACGAGCTAGGACTGCTCTTCCGCCACGTGTTGCCATGCGAGCACGGAAGCCATGCTTCTTGGCGCGCTTGCGAACGTTAGGTTGAAATGTACGCTTTGACATAAAACTCTCCTAAGAATTTCGGGGATCTCTCCTGCAGGTTTTATCCCGCCGGGTCACAACTACTCATTTTTGATGAGGGGCCTAGGTTACGGCTACCTGTTGATAAGGGTCAAACTCGGGTTTGCTCTGGGCTGGATTGGATTGACCTCCTTAATAATTTGTGGATAACACCTTGCAATTTCTCTGGAATAGCCCTACTTTCGCCCTCTATCCACAGAAAACGGAGCCCAAAAGGCTCAAGTTTTACTTTAGACCACAGCCTGTGGATAACCTTGTGGATATCCCCACTTTAGGTTTTTATGGTTTTAAGAAAGCAAGAGGTTCACATGGCGCTACTAGAGGTTGATGATCTGGCCACTCTTTGGGGGGCTGTGATTGCAGAAGTTTCGATTGAGTCTCCACAACATCGCGCATTCCTATCGCTTACAAAACCTCTTGGGTTAATCCAAGGTGAGGGCGGATCAAATTTATTGCTCTCAGCTCCAAATGCTTTTGCTAAAGATGTTTTAGAAACCCGCCTTCGCGCAATTTTGAATGAGGCGCTTTCGGTAAAGCTTGACCAAAAAATTAATATTGCAGTTACTGTTGATGAAACTCTACAAACTGAAAGTGTTGAAGATGTTGTTGATCCAATAATTGAGCAACTGCCAAAATCTGGAACTGGTCGAGATTCAAAATCTGCAGTCGCCTCCGAGCCAAGTCAATTAAACCCTCGCTACATTTTTGAAACTTTTGTTATTGGTGCATCAAATCGTTTTGCTCACGCGGCTGCTGTTGCAGTTGCTGAAGCGCCAGCAAAGGCTTACAACCCACTCTTTATCTATGGTGAGTCTGGGCTTGGTAAAACCCACTTATTACACGCTATTGGGGCTTATGCCAAAGAGTTATATGGCAGCGTCCGGGTTAGATATGTATCGAGCGAAGAGTTCACAAATGACTTTATTAACTCGATCCGCGATGACAAGGCTTCGGTTTTTCAGCGCCGTTATCGCGACTTAGATGTTCTGCTTGTTGACGATATTCAGTTCTTGGAAAATAAAGAGCGAACTCAAGAAGAGTTCTTCCATACATTCAACACTTTATATAATGCGAATAAGCAGATTGTTATTTCAAGCGATCGCCCACCAAAACAATTAACTACTTTGGAAGATCGATTACGTAGCCGATTTGAGTGGGGTCTAATTACAGACATTCAACCACCAGAATTAGAAACCCGAATTGCGATTCTCCGCAAAAAAGCAGCACAAGATAAATTGAATGCTCCGGATGATGTGCTGGAATATATCGGCAGCAAGATTTCATCAAATATTCGCGAGCTTGAAGGTGCACTAATTCGAGTAACCGCTTTCGCATCTTTAAATCGCCAACCTGTTGATTTAGGATTAGCGGAAATTGTTCTTAAGGATTTAATTCCTGAAGCGGGTGGGCCAGAAATAACAGCCACAACAATCATGGCTCAAACTGCGACTTACTTCAGTCTTACTTTGGACGATCTCTGTGGAACCTCAAGATCTCGGGTCTTGGTAAATGCTCGCCAGATTGCGATGTATTTGTGTCGTGAACTAACCGAGCTCTCCCTCCCAAAGATTGGCCAGACTTTCGGTGGCCGTGACCACACAACAGTTATGCATGCAGATCGCAAGATCCGGCAGTTGATGGCTGAGCGCCGGTCTATTTATAACCAGGTAACAGAGTTGACGAACCGGATAAAGCTTCAGGCTAGAAACTAATTTCATAGCTTGTGTAGAAAGTTGCCCCCATCTTGGGGATAACTTGGGGATAACTGTGGAAAACAGAGAGTTAGGTTGGGGGTTGGGTGTCGGTGAAGCTAGTTAGTCTGGGTTATCCACGGGTTTCCCACAGCCAAAACTTAAAGGTTTTAAGTGTGGTGACCAGGGGTTTTGTAAAATATCCACAGGTTTTAGCTCTAGTTACTACGAATACTTAATTAAATAGAAAAGGTTGGGGAGCGGCGAACCTGTGTGGGTTTGCTATCTACCTCTTAAAGGGAAGGATGACGGGATGAAATTTGTAGTTGAACGCGATCCGTTGATCGATGCTGTGAACTGGGTTGCCCGAAGCCTTTCTTCGCGCCCAATTCAAACAGCGCTGCTTGGAATCATGATTGATGTAACCGACTCAATCACTTTGACCGGCTCAGATTTAGAAACTTCAACCAAAGCGATTATTAGCGCGGATATTGCAACCAAAGGAAAAGTTTTAGTTCCTGGAAGGTTGTTGGCAGAAATTGCTAGATCTCTTCCCGCCAAACCAATTACTTTTGTTTTAGATGGAACTAGAGTTTTAGTAACCGCAGGCAGCGCGAAATTTACTCTTCCAACTCTTCCTGCAAATGAATACCCAAACCTTCCAACTCTTCCACAATCAGCTGGCGAAATTCCTGCTGATGTATTTGCAACCGCGGTTAACCAAGTAGCGATTGCTGCCGGAAAAGATGATTCACTTCCAACTCTTACTGGCGTTCATATTGAAATGAATAAAACCACAATTACTTTGGCCGCAACTGATAGATACCGGTTAGCAGTAAAAGAGATTAACTGGAGCCCTAAAGATCAAAACTTAGAAGCATCAACACTTCTTAGGGCTAGAACTTTAATTGACGCGGCTAAATCTTTGGCTGGTGGCGGACAAATAACATTCGCGCTTTCACCAACAACATCAAACGAAAAACTTGTTGGGTTTGTCTCTGAAGAAAAAACTATGACTTCTAGAACCTTAGATGGAAGCTTCCCACCATTTAGACACTTACTTCCAACCGAATCAACAGCAGAAGCAGTAATTGAAGTTGCGCCATTTTTAGATTCGGTTCGCCGAGTAGCATTAGTAACAGACAAAACCGTTCCTCTTCGCTTGGTTTTTGGAAACAACACATTGCAACTTGAAGCCGGAACTGGTGAAGACGCACAAGCCACTGAAGAGTTAACTATTAATTACACCGGGGAAAACATAAATATTGCCTTCAACCCAACCTTCTTAACTGATGGACTACAAGCAATTAACGCGCCATTTGTTCACATCTCTTTCACTGGTGATAAAAAACCAGCGGTGCTAACTGGCAAATCAGAACCAAGTGGAGCACCAAACACTTCTTATAAATATTTGCTAATGCCAATGCGCTACACCTCTTAAACATTTAAGCAACTTACAAAGTGTTTATTTCAAACCTTTCACTCACAACATTTAGGTCATACAAAAACCTAGAGTTGGAGTTAAAGCCAGGCATTTCAATTTTTATTGGGCGAAACGGCGAAGGCAAAACCAACATTATTGAATCAATCTTGTATCTCTCCTTCTTGTCATCACACCGGGTTTCAAGCGATCAACCATTAGTCCAACTAGGAAGTTCTTCGGCATATATCCGAGCAAAGACCCAACTACCGGATCGTGAAGTTTTAATTGAACTCGAAATAAATAGCGAGAAAGCAAACCGGGCGCGAATCAACCAGAACCCAGTTAGAAGTCAGAAGGAAATTTTTGGAATAGTTCAAGCCATTTACTTCTCGCCAGAAGATTTAGACCTAGTTCGTGGTGACCCAAGTGAGCGACGTAAATTTATCGACCAACTTTTAATTCTGCGCTCACCAAGAATGGCTGGAGTTATTTCGGACTACGAGCGCGCAGTCCGCCAACGAAATTCATTATTGAAGTCGCGAGCCGGAACCGAATCACTTGCGGCATGGGATGAACAGGTTGCAAACTTCGGCGGCGAGATAATTGCCGCAAGACTTCAGGCGCTCTCAGAATTCGAGCCGATATTTCAAGATATCTATCGAGATATCTCTTCGGAAAAACCAGCTTTTATTAGCTATAAATCCAGCATTGAAGAACCAACCCAAAACCCTTTAGAAAACTCAACCAAAATTTTAGAACGAATGAAAGTAACCCGGGCATCTGAAATAGAGCGAGGTTTAACCCTAACTGGCCCACATCGTGACGACCTACTCTTAAACCTCGGAGATCATTTAGTTAAAGGATATGCAAGCCATGGTGAATCTTGGTCAATTGCATTAAGTTTAAAACTAGCTACGTATCAATTATTAGAAAAAGATGGGCTAAAACCAATTTTAATTTTAGATGATGTCTTCTCTGAACTAGATGAAGAGCGGAGAGTTCACCTAATTAAATTGGCTAATTCGGCGCAGCAAACTTTTATCACAGTGGCGGTTGAAAATGATTTACCAAAAGAGCTAACCGGAGATAGATTTTTAGTTAAGTCTGGAACTGTAAATAAAATTTCTAAATTAACGGAAGTTAATTAAATGGCACGTGATTTAGCTCGCGAGCTTTACCGGGCTTTTAGAAACCAATCAAGGCGAAACCGAACGAGTAGTCCAAATAATGAAGTGCAACCACGGAGCCAAATCGGAGACCCACAACAAATTAGTTTTGCGCTAGACGAATTAATTAATTCTCGTGACTGGCGACAAGGGTTAGCTGAAGGAAATATTTTTTCAGATTGGGAGAAGATTGTTGGATCTGAAATTGCCACACACTCATTACCAATTTCATTAGTTGATGGCCGGTTAACAATCCAAACTTCTTCAACTGCGTGGGCGACACAATTAAATATTATTTCTACTCAACTATTAAAAACTATTAGTGATTCGGCGCCAGGTGCTTTAGTTGAAACCTTGGTATTCATCGGACCACATGCTCCAAATTGGAAAAAAGGACTTCGGACAATTCGGGGGGCTAGAGGGCCAAGAGACACCTACGGCTAATTCGGTTGAGCCTAGAAATCGCTCTCAGATAGTAACCACCCACAACTTCGCCGATTTAAGGCGTCTAATCCACCACACAAGGCTCTTTTGCGGTAGTTCGCCATTGGTTTAACGACTAGGATTACGGCATTGATTTAACAAAAAGAGCCGAGGATCAATTCTCAGCGGATTTAACGGGTTTACCTTGTATGAATTTGAAGATTTGTTAGGAGGTGCCAATTGAGCGAGAAAACCTATAACGCCTCGAATATCACCGTTCTCGAAGGCCTAGATGCAGTTCGCAAGCGCCCCGGAATGTATATCGGGTCGACAGGTGAGCGCGGGCTTCACCACTTGGTTTATGAAGTCGTCGACAACTCAGTCGATGAAGCACTCGCTGGTTATTGCACCGACATCAACATCACGCTTATGCCAGATGGATCGCTGCAATGCGTTGATAACGGTCGCGGAATTCCAGTCGACATACACCCAGTTGAAAAGAAACCAGCTTTAGAAGTTGTTCTGACAGTTTTACACGCCGGTGGAAAATTTGGCGATGGTGGATATTCAGTTTCTGGTGGATTACACGGTGTTGGCATCTCAGTTGTTAATGCACTCAGCACAGATTTAGCAGTTGAAGTAAAACGAGATGGCTTTCATTGGTATCAAGAATATAAATTAGGTGTTCCACAAGCACCAGTTCGAAAAGGCGACGCAACAACTGATCACGGAACGACCGTAACCTTCTGGCCATCTAAAGAAATTTTTGAAACTACAGATTTTTCTTTTGAGGTTCTATCAACTCGTTTCCGCGAAATGGCATTTCTTAATAAAGGTCTAATTTTAACTCTTACAGATTTACGCCCGGGACATGTTGATGAAAAGGGCGAACCGCTTCATGTTCGCTACCACTACGAAGGCGGCATTATTGATTTTGTTAAACATTTAAACCAGACCAAGGGCGAGACCCACAAGTCAATAATCTCATTTGTGGCCGATGAGAATAAACATAAGATGAGTTTAGAAATAGCAATGCAATGGAACGCTGGATTTACCGAATCTGTTTATACCTTTGCAAACACAATTCACACCCATGAAGGCGGCGCGCATGAAGAAGGATTTAGAACCGCGCTGACATCTGTTGTAAATAAGTTTGGCGAAGAGTGGGGATTTATTCGCAAGAAGGAAGATCGCTTAACCGGTGAAGATATCCGTGAAGGATTAACCGCAATTGTTTCAATCAAATTAGCAGAACCACAATTTGAAGGTCAAACAAAAACCAAATTAGGAAACACCGAAGCAAAATCCTTTACTCAGAAGAGTATGAATGATCATTTAACCAGCTGGTTTGAACAGAATCCGGGCGAAGGTAAAGATATTGTTCGAAAGAGCATTGATGCAGCAGCAGCAAGAGTTGCAGCACGCAAAGCTCGCGATCTTTCACGTAATCGTAAAGGTTTATTAGAAGGCCGCGGCATGCCAGGAAAATTAGCTGATTGCCAATGGACTGAACCGGAAAAGTGCGAACTTTATATTGTCGAAGGTGACTCAGCTGGCGGTTCAACTAAAGGTGGACGCGATTCCAGATATCAAGCAGTGCTACCAATTCGCGGAAAGATTCTGAACGTCGAGAAAGCGCGTATTGATCGCGTGTTACAGAACAATGAAGTCCAATCACTAATCACAGCGCTAGGCACTGGTATTCATGACGATTTTGATGTTGCAAAACTCCGCTATCACAAAATTATCTTGATGGCCGATGCCGACGTTGACGGCCAACACATTCGCACACTTTTACTAACTTTGTTATTTAGATTTATGAGACCACTTATCGAACACGGTTTTGTTTATCTTGCCCAGCCACCACTTTATAAACTCAAGTGGGGCGGCAAAGAGCCTGTTCAATATGCATTCTCAGATCGCGAACGAGATGGCTTTATTCAAATCGGAATTGATGCCGGTAAACGTCTACCTAAAGAAGATGGAATTCAACGCTTCAAAGGTTTAGGTGAAATGCCCGCAAAAGAACTTTGGGATACAACAATGGACCCAGCGCACCGAGTATTAATTCAAGTAACCCTTGAAGACGCCGCAGCCGCAGATGATTTATTCTCAGTTCTTATGGGTGAGAATGTTGAACTGCGCCGAAACTTTATTCAACGCAATGCCAAAGATGTTCGATTCTTGGATATCTAGGTGATTACAAATGGCTGAGAATATGAATCCAGATAAGACTGCTGCGCACGATCGAATTGAATCTGTCGATCTTCAAGTCGAGATGGCGCGTTCGTATCTAGATTATGCAATGTCAGTAATTGTTGGCCGCGCACTTCCAGATATCCGTGATGGTTTAAAACCGGTTCACCGGAGAGTTTTATATGCAATGTATGACGCTGGTTATCGACCAGATAAGGGTTATTACAAATCTTCACGCATCGTCGGCGATGTCATGGGTAATTATCATCCACACGGCGACACAGCTATTTACGATGCAGTTGTTCGCCTTGCACAATTTTGGTCACTTCGTTATCCGTTAATTGACGGTAACGGAAACTTCGGATCGCCAGGAAATGATCCAGCCGCAGCAATGCGTTATACCGAAGCCAGGCTTGCTCCTCTCGCGATGGAGATGATGCGAGATATTGATGAAGACACAGTTAATTTCATTCCAAACTATGACGGCAGATCACAAGAACCAACAGTTCTTCCAAGCCGCTTCCCAAACCTTCTTGTAAATGGCAGCGCCGGTATTGCTGTTGGTATGGCAACAAATATTCCACCACACAACTTAAATGAAGTTGTTGAAGGTGTTGTCTGGTCGCTCGAAAATCCAGATGCAGATCCAAAAGATTTGTTAGAGAAACTGCTAACAATTGTGAAAGGCCCAGATTTTCCTACCAAAGCCTTAATTGTTGGTCGCCAAGGCATTGAAGACGCATATCGCACTGGTCGCGGCTCAATCATTATGCGAGCTGTTGTTGAAGTTGAAGAAATAAACAAGCGTACATGTTTAGTGGTTACTGAACTTCCATACCAAGTCAACCCAGATAACTTGGCACTAAAAATTGCTGAACTAGTTAAAGATGGCCGCATTAAAGGTATTGCAGATGTTCGCGATGAAGGTAACGAGCGGCTTGGCCAGAGACTTGTAATTGTTCTTCGTAACGATGCGATTCCAAAGGTCATATTGAATAATCTTTACAAACACACTCAACTACAAGATTCATTTGGCGCAAACATGCTTGCGTTGGTTGATGGAGTTCCTAGAACACTTCGTATCGATGAATTCATTCGATATTACATCGAGCACCAAGTAGAAGTAATTGTTCGTCGCACAAAATATAGATTGCACGAACGCGAAAAGCGCGCACACATTCTTCGCGGTTATCTAAAAGCTCTTGATGCCCTGGATGCAGTTATTGCTTTGATCCGAGCTTCACGGACCCCAGAAGAAGCCCGCACCGGATTAATGAAACTTTTGGAAGTAGATGAGATTCAAGCTAATGCAATTTTGGATATGCAACTACGTCGAATTGCTGCCCTGGAACGCCAGAAAATAAATGATGAGTATGAAGGTTTAATGGCTGAGATCATTGAGCTAAATAGCATTCTTGCTTCAGAGGCAAAACAGCGCGAAATAATCAAAACCGAATTACAAGAGCTAACCGCGAAATATGGCAATGAGCGCCGCACCCAAATAATTGCAGGAGATACTGATCTATCTGTTGAAGATTTAATTCCAGATCAGAGCGTTGTTGTAACTATTACAAAAACTGGTTATTCCAAGCGCACAAAGGCCGATCTATATCGATCTCAACGCCGCGGCGGTAAAGGCGTCAAAGGCGCTGCGTTAAAGCAAGATGACTTAGTTGAACATTTCTTTGTTGCATCAACACACGACTGGTTACTTTTCTTCACAAATAAAGGTCGAATTTATCGGGCGAAAGTCCACGAACTTCCAGATGCCGGACGTGATGCAAGAGGCCAGCATGTTGCAAATCTTTTAGCATTCAAACCAGATGAAACTATTGCCCAAGTAATCGCAATCTCGGATTACAAATCTCATCCATTCTTGGCAATTGCAACTCGCGGCGGAATTGTGAAGAAATCGCCACTGAGTGAATATGACTCACCAAGAGCAGGCGGCCTGATTGCAATTAATCTTAAAGAGGGCGATGAATTAGTTTCAGCTGCGCTGCTAAGCGAGAAAGATGAAATTCTTCTAGTTTCAAAGAATGGAATGTCACTTCGCTTCGGTGCGAATGAAGAATCTATTCGTTCTATGGGTCGGTCAACTAGCGGAGTTATTGGAATGAAGTTCCGCGGAAAAGATCAACTATTAACAATGGCTGCAATTACAGATATTTCTTCACCAAAGTTTGTTTTAACTGCAACCGATGGCGGATATGCGAAACGCACACCGCTAGATGAATATCGACCACAAGGACGTGGTGGCCTCGGAGTAAAAGCGGCAAAGATCGATGAAGATTCCCGTGGTGTTTTAGTTGGTGCGATGATTGTTGAAGCTAGCGATGAAATTCTTGCAATCACTTCAGGGGGCGTAGTAATTAGAACTGCATGTTCTGAGATCCGCGAAACCAGCCGCGATACCCTCGGAGTTAGATTGGTAAATCTTGACGACGGTATTTCAGTGGTATCAATTACGCAGGTTAAAGAGTAAAAATCCCTCGCTTTTGGTTCAGGCTTTAAAGTCGGGTAGCCTTCAGCAGTTAAATTCTCACGTTTGGGCCTTTAGCTCAGCTTGGTTAGAGCGCTTCCCTGATAAGGAAGAGGTCAGTGGTTCAAGTCCACTAAGGCCCACCAATCGTGTTATTTAACGCGTTTTACAGATTTAATAAGTGAGCAATCTTTAGATAAGGTTGCGCCACTTACTCGCTAACCGCGGGGACCTAGCTCAATTGGTAGAGCACCGCCTTTGCAAGGCGGGGGTTAGGGGTTCGATTCCCCTGGTCTCCACAAAAAGTCTCCACAAATTTTTATATTTCAAATTACAAAAAGCCACCGAAAGGGCAGACATGTCAACAGCAACACTTCACACAAGCATGGGCGACATCAAGATTGATTTGTTTCCAAATCACGCACCAAAAACAGTTGCAAATTTTGTTGAACTTGCAACCGGTAAGCGCGAATGGGTTGATCCAATCACTGGCGAAAAAACTTCAAAGAATCTTTATGACGGAACTGTGTTTCACCGCGTAATTGCAAACTTCATGATTCAAGGCGGAGATCCACTAGGTAACGGAACCGGCGGACCGGGTTACCAATTCGCTGACGAATTTCATGGTGAATTAGCGTTTGATCGCCCATACATTCTTGCAATGGCAAATGCTGGACCAGGAACAAACGGTTCACAATTTTTTATTACAGTCGCTGAAACGGCTTGGTTAAATCGCAAGCACACAATTTTCGGTGAAGTAAAAGATGAAGCATCAAAGAAGGTTGTTGACGCAATCGGCGCAGTTAAAACTGGTGGCCAAGATCGCCCAGTTCAAGCTGTAAAAATTAACACCGTAACAATCTCAGAATAAAACTATGAATCAAAAGCAATCACTCACAACGAGTTTGATTGTTTTAATCTCTGGCACTTTTCTGCTCACCCAATTTGTGTTTCCCGAACTAGAGACTCAATTTGCTCTTATCCACGGCGGAAATTACGTAAACGGCTACTTTCCTGGTGTTTACACCGGTCAATGGTGGCGCCTTTTAACTGTTGCACTTACACATGCCGGTTGGTTGCACTTGGTTTTTAATATGTTGGCGCTGTATTCAATCGGAACCCCAGTAGAAGAATTTGTCGGAAAATTTCGTTTTGGGATCATTTTTCTAGGCTCATTATTAGCAGCTTCTGCCACTTCACTTTATTTCGGTCCAGAAAATATTTATGCAGTTGGTGCATCAGGTGCGGTCTATGGATTATTTGGCGCCCTCTTTGTAATCGGTAAAAAAGCTGGAGCCAATTACCAGAACATTGCTGGTGTAATCATCGTTAACTTATTAATGACTTTCACTATTTCTGGAATTGATTGGCGTGCACACATCGGTGGGTTAGTGGCCGGGTTAGTGATTACTTATCCTTTGATATTTCGCAAAAGAACTTGAGCAACATCTAATACCCCAATATCGGATTCGCGGGCTGTCATTCCATCGCTAACCATTATTCGACAGAACGGACAAGCCACAGCTACTTCCTTAACTTCAGTAGCAATTGCTTCATCAACTCGATTCAAATTAATTCGCGTTCCAATTGTTTCTTCCATCCACATGCGACCACCACCAGCGCCACAACAGAATGAACGTTCTTGGTTTCGGGGCATTTCGGTAACTTCAATCCCAGTTGATTCCAATAGTTCACGAGGAGGTTGATAAATCTGATTATGCCGACCTAGGTAACAAGGGTCGTGATAAGTAAGTGTTGCATCACTCTTGTGAGGCGAAGTTTTTAGCTTTCCCTCTTTAATCAATTGATTTAATAATTGCGTGTGGTGAACCATTTGCAATTCAAAACCCTGTTGTTTGTAATCGCGACCGATTGTTGTGAAGCAATGCGGACAAGTAACCACAACTTTTTTCACACCACGGGAACCAAAAGTTTGTTGCAGAGTTTCGATATTTTCTCGAGAAAGAATTTGATACAAAAATTCATTTCCAGAACGGCGAGCGGGATCACCGGTGCAAGTTTCGCGTTGTCCTAGAACACCAAAGGTAGTCCCGGACATATAAAGAAGTTCAGCTACGGCTTTTGTAGTTTTCTTGGCGCGCTCTTCATATGCACCAGCACACCCAACCCAGAATAAGTATTCGATATCTTCCGGAATTTCATTCTCGATGACAGTTACCGGGAAATCGCATTCAGCTATCCAGCCATTGCGATCAGCCCGATTAGAGCCCCACGGATTACCCGTTTTTTCGAGATTTCTAAAAGTTCCACCAAGTTCAGATGGAAATTCTGACTCCACCAAAACTTGAAAACGTCGCATATTTACAATGTGATCAATATGTTCAATATCGACCGGGCACTCTTCAACGCAAGCACCACACGTTGTGCAAGACCATAAAACTTCGGGAGAAATTATTTCCCCAACAATTTTTTCATCAGAAGTCACATTTGAAAGCGCATGATCGCGCATCGCCATAATTAATAACTTTGGAGAAAGCGGTTTATCGGTATGCCAAGCCGGACATTGCGATTGGCAGCGCCCACATTCGGTGCAGCTCGCCATATCAAGCAAGCCTTTCCATGAAATGTCTGCGCTCTTGCCAATTCCAAAGACATCATCTTCCTTTGGATCTTCAAAGTTAATTGGCTTTCCATGCGAAATCATTTCTGGTAATTCACCAAGTGCTGGTCTGGAATCTAGATTACGTTTAAAGAAAATATTAAATGGTGCCAAGAAGCGGTGCCAAGCAACTCCCATTGTTAAATCATTTGAAATTACAACAAACCACATTACTGAAACCCAAATTTTAATTGCAGCAACAGTTTGAACCGCCGTGGCATCTACATAGTATTGATGTTCTAAGTAATCCAAAGTAATTACACAAACTACGACAGCCAGAACAGTTGCTTCAACATAATAAGCTTTTAGCGATCTAGAGCCAAGAAATCTTGAAGTGCGACTCTTGTGAAAAAACTTTGTCGCAATCCGAATTCCAATTAACGTAACAATTCCAATTGCGGCTGACCACGCAACAGCTAAAACAAAATAACGATACGGAGCCCAAGTTCCGATAAAAGGAATAACAAAAGAGGCGCTAATTATTTGACCATATGCTGTAACAAGCGTGCCAAGTAGCGCTACGAAACCAATCATTACAAACCAATGCGCGATTGCCGATCCAGTAAAGCGGAGCATTCTGGTGTGCAGCAAAATCTCTTTTGCCATTACCTTCGCGCGTTCGCCCTTATTTAAAAACCTAGCTGGATCGCTCTGGCCGGCAGAAATGCGCCGATACATCTCGCGCCCCTTTAGGAGGAAGAAGCCGATACCAACGGCCGTGAAGAGATACAGGACGATGGCTACGTAATTCATTCCGGAGTTCATGAGAGAAGGCTAGAGCCCTCCTCTCGAAGAGCGGGGAATATCCCTCCCAACCCAGGCGTTACCTAGATGACTCAACTTGAGCCAGTTCGACTCAATCTTTTGACATCGAGCGACTCAAGGGCGAGAATTCGACCATAGCCGGTCAAAAACAGGCTGAAAGAAGAAAAAGGGAGCAATAAAAATGGCAAGAGCGGTAGGAATCGACTTAGGAACTACAAACAGTTGCGTATCTGTATTAGAAGGTGGCGAGCCATCTGTAATTACAAACGCAGAGGGCGCTCGGACAACCCCATCGATCGTTGCCTTCGCTAAGAATGGCGAAGTTCTTGTCGGTGAAGTTGCGAAACGTCAATCAGTTACAAACGTTGAACGGACTATTCGTTCAGTGAAGCGCCACATGGGCACAAGCTGGAACATGGACATTGATGGAAAGAAATACACACCACAAGAAATTAGCGCTCGCATCTTGATGAAGTTAAAGCGCGATGCGGAAAGTTTTCTCGGCGACACTGTTACAGATGCAGTAATTACAGTTCCTGCTTATTTCAACGACGCACAACGACAAGCAACAAAAGAAGCTGGCGAAATTGCTGGCTTAAATGTTCTTCGTATTGTTAACGAGCCAACTGCTGCAGCACTTGCATATGGTTTGGATAAGGGCGACGCGGAACAAACAATTTTAGTTTTCGACCTTGGTGGTGGAACATTCGACGTATCACTTCTAGAAATCGGTGATGGTGTTGTCGAAGTTAAGGCAACCAACGGAGATAACAACCTTGGTGGCGATGACTGGGACCAAGCTCTAGTTGATTCTTTAGTTAAAACTTTTGCCGCAAAGAACGGCATCGATTTAACAAAAGATAAGATGGCGATGCAACGCGTTCGCGAAGCAGCTGAAAAAGCAAAGATTGAATTATCTTCATCTCAACAAACTTCAATCAATCTTCCTTACATAACTGTTGATGCCGAAAAGAATCCACTTTTCTTAGATGAAACCGTCACTCGTGCACAATTCCAAGGAATGACCGCAGATCTATTAGATCGATGCAAGAAGCCATTCCAATCCGTACTAAAAGATGCTGGAATTCCAATTGCAGATATCGATCACGTAGTTCTAGTTGGCGGTTCAACTCGTATGCCAGCAGTTGTTGATCTAGTCCGCGATTTAACTGGTGGAAAAGAGCCAAATAAGGGCGTTAATCCAGATGAAGTAGTTGCAGTTGGTGCAGCGCTACAAGCTGGTGTTCTTAAGGGTGAAGTTAAAGATGTTCTTCTTCTCGATGTAACTCCGCTATCGCTTGGTATCGAAACCAAGGGGGGCGTTATGACTAAGTTGATTGAACGCAATACAACTATCCCAACAAAGCGTTCTGAAATCTTTACAACTGCCGATGACAATCAACCAGCAGTTCAAATTCAAGCCTTCCAAGGCGAGCGTGAAATGGCTGCTTATAACAAGCGCCTAGGCATGTTCGAACTAACAGGAATCGCACCTGCTCCACGAGGTGTTCCACAAGTTGAAGTTACCTTCGATATCGATGCAAACGGAATCGTTCATGTTTCTGCAAAAGATCTTGGCACCGGCAAAGAACAGTCGATGACAATTACTGGTGGATCAGCTCTTTCTAAAGAAGAAATTGATCGCATGATGAAGGATGCCGAAGCGCATGCAGATGAAGATAAGCAACGTCGCGAAGAAGCGGAAGTTCGCAACACTGGCGATTCACTTGTTTATCAAACCGAGAAGTTCTTAAAAGATAACGCTGAAAAATTCACCGAAGGTGAGAACGCTGAAAAGCGTGGCGAAGTCGAAACTGCAATAGCAGATTTAAAGAAAGCGCTTGAAGGAACCGATCTTCCAGCAATTAAATCTGCAACTGAAAAAGTCAGCGAACTTTCACAACAACTAGGCGCTGCACTTTATGCAGCCAATGCTGCGTCTGCTGAAGCACCACAAGCAGATGATGGCGTTGAAGACGCAGAGATTGTTGAAGAAAGTAAGTGACAGACGAAACTGAGAACACAGCGCCAGAGAGTTCTGACAAAGAACTCTCTGATGCGGTAGATGAAGCGCTGGCTGAAGTCGAAGTAGATGAAGTTGCAGTTTTAACTTCTGACCTACAAAGAGTTCAAGCCGAGTATGCCAATTACCGAAAGCGGGTTGATCGAGATCGCATTACAGCTAACGAAATAACCACAGCAATAGTTCTATCGGAACTGCTTCCAGTTTTAGATGATATTTCTAGAGCAGAAGAGCATGGTGAACTTACCGGTGGTTTCAAAGCGGTCGCCGACCAGCTTCAAGCAATTACAACCAAGCTCGGGCTTTCACAATTTGCAGATGTTGATGTGGCATTTGATCCAAATATTCATGAAGCTCTAATGCATTCAACCTCTCCTGATGTAAGTGAAACTTTAGTAACTCAAGTTTTACAACCCGGATTTAAATTTAAAGAGCGGGTAATTCGCCCAGCTCGAGTCGCAGTTACAGATCCTGAAAACTAATTAGGAATTAAAAATGGCCGCCAAGGATTTATACGAGAAAGATTTGTATTTAATCCTTGGTGTCAAGAAAAGTGATGATGCTGCAGCTGTTAAAAAGCAGTATCGAAAGCTGGCTAGAGAGCTCCATCCTGATAAAACTAAGGGCGATAAGAAACTCGAAGAAAAATTCAAATCTGTATCTGAAGCCTACGAAGTGTTGTCTGATGATAAGAAGCGCGCTGAATATGACGAGATGCGCGAAGCCTTTAAGGGTGGCCGAATTCCACAAGGTGGCCCTAATTTTGGCGGCGGCGGATTTCAAGGTGCAGACTTTTCAGATTTATTTGGCGGTGGCGGTTCCCAAGATATTTTTGGAACAATTTTTGGTGCCGGACATGGACCAAGACGTGGTCAAGACCTGGCAGCGACAACAACAATTTCATTTAGAGATTCAATTTATGGAACCGAGTTGGATTTAAAACTTGCACCACAAGGCGGAAAAACTAATTCAGTAACAACTCGAATCCCAGGCGGAATTAACGATGGCGCCAAAGTTAAGTTAAAAGGCCGTGGTGGTAAAGGGCCAGCAGGACCAGGAGATTTATATGTAACAGTTAATGTTGTTAAACATCCAGTATTTTCTCGGAACGAATTAAATTTATTAATGAGCCTTCCAGTTACATTTACCGAAGCTGCACTTGGCGCAGATATAAAAGTTCCGACACTTGATGGAGATGAAGTAACGGTTCGTATCGCCCCAGGAACACCTAATGGCCGCACGCTTAGAATTAAATCGCGTGGTGTAAAAACTGCACGCGGCACCGGAGATTTATTAATCACTGTTGAAATTCAAGTCCCACAGCGAGTCGACGGCAAAGCAAAAGAAGCACTCGAAGCATTTGCGAAAGCAACGCAAGAATTTGATCCACGAATCGATCTAGCTCAGAAGGCGAGGGCGTAGTCATGAGCAATGAAGAACATTCAGATGATGAAGCCGTATATGTAATTTCAATCGCTTCACAACTTTCAGGGATGCACCCGCAAACGTTGCGGCAATACGATCGGATGGGTTTAGTTTCACCAGGTCGCGCATCTGGTCGTGGTCGTAGATATTCACTTCTAGATATTGCTTCACTGCGAAACATTCAACGCCTTGTTGGTGAAGGAATTAACTTGGCCGGAATTAAACGCATCATGGAGTTGGAATCTGCCGTTGCTTCAATGGCGATAGAAGTGGCGAAATTACGCACCGAAGTTGATGCGTTGATCGAAGCCAATCCACCAAAATCATTAGTGCGAAAAGGTAAGCAAACAATCATGGTTTATAAGGAAGAGGGCTAAGGTTCACGCATGAATTCACGCGACAAGTTAAAAGAAGAGATCTTAAAAAAGGCCGTTGTTCACGGAAAAGTTATTTTATCTTCTGGAAAAGAAGCGGATTATTACGTTGATCTGCGTCGCGTAACCCTCGATGCAATTGCCGCCCCATTGGTTGGCGAAGTAATGCTTGATTTAACTAAAGATTTAGATTTTGATGCTGTTGGTGGTTTGACTCTTGGCGCCGATCCAGTTGCGACAGCAATGATGCATGTTGCAGCCAGCAAAGGGCGCAACTTAGATTCTTTTGTAGTTCGTAAAGCTGAAAAAGCACATGGCTTACAACGTCGCATCGAAGGTCCAGATGTAAAGGGGCGTCGCGTGCTTGCAGTTGAAGACACATCAACAACTGGCGGTTCAGTAATGACTGCAGTTGAAGCGCTCAAAGAAGCTGGCGCAATTGTTGTCGGTGTTGCAGTAATTGTTGAACGTGGCGCAGCCCCGCTTATTGCGGAGAATGGTTTGAAATATTTAGCGGCCTATCAGCTTACGGATCTAGGTCTTTAATTTTTCTTTTCTTTGCGCTCTTTATAAATTCCATTTAAAAGCGGTAAAAGTGAGATCAAAACAATTAATCCGACAACTGGATATAAGTATTTATTAACGGAACCTTTAATCACATCGCCAAGAAGGTATCCAATACCAATTGCAACTTGAGTCCAAATGATTGCACCAATTGCATTCCAAGTAGAAAACAATTTACGATCCAAATTTGCCACACCACACACTGGATTAATCAAAGTTCTTGCAAATGGAATAAATCGACCAAACACTAGAGCTTTGCGCGGACCATATTTAATTAACCATTTTTCAGTAGTCGCAACCATTTTTTGATTAAAGAATCGGGTGTTGGCTCTTTCAAAAAATGTTCGGCCATATTTTTTACCAAACCAATATCCAACTTCGCCACCAACTATTGCGGCGACTGGTGCGAGTGCAAATAAAAGTGGGGCGGATAGTTTTGCATCACCTAGAAGAGCCGTTCCTGATCCAGATGCTGCGATACCGGCCAAGAAGACAACCTCGCCGCCTGGGAAAATTAAGCCAATTAATAACCCGGTCTCCATGAAGATAATTCCAAGAACCCCAATCAGTCCCAGGCTGGAGACAATTGAGTGGGCATCAAATAAGTTCGTGGCGGCTAGGTTCATCACGGGTAGGTTATCTGGTCTCCGAGGTGAAATTGAGCGCATGTAATCTGCGGCATACCTATTTATTTGCATCTCCCAGTGGTTCTATGTGTAATCTTTCGACCTCATGGGTTCAACGACGCACACATATAGGAGATCTTCGTGGAAAATCTGGTCCAAGTAACTGGTTCCAACCTGACCTACGTTTATGTAGTTCTGGGAATTTCATTAGTGGCGTTAGCCATTGCATACGCCCTTCGCGCTCAAGTTTTAGCTGCGGATGAAGGAACCGAGAAAATGAAGGAGATTGCCGCCGCCGTTCAAGAGGGCGCAGCCGCATATCTAAACCGACAATTTAAAACCCTTTCCTACTTTGTGGGAATTGTTTTCTTCTTACTTTTCGCACTGCCTGGAGAATTTGATATTCGCCTAGGCCGATCAATCTTCTTCCTGCTTGGTGCGTTGTTCTCTGCAGCCGTTGGTTATAACGGTATGTGGCTTGCAGTTCGCGCAAATGTTCGCGTTGCTGAAGCTGCTCGTCAAAAGTCTGCAGCTAACGCAGTAAAGATTGCATTCCGAACCGGTGGCGTAGTTGGTATGACAACCGTCGGATTAGGACTTCTTGGCGCTTCACTTGTGGTTGCAATTTACAAAGAAAATGCCCCAGCAGTTCTTGAAGGATTTGGTTTCGGCGCAGCAATGCTCGCGATGTTTATGCGCGTTGGTGGCGGAATCTTTACAAAGGCAGCAGATGTTGGCGCTGACCTGGTCGGAAAAGTTGAACAAGGAATTCCAGAAGATGATCCTCGTAACCCAGCAACAATTGCCGATAACGTAGGAGACAACGTTGGCGACTGCGCAGGTATGGCTGCGGATCTATTTGAATCATATGCAGTAACACTTGTTGCGGCTTTGATTCTAGGTAAAGCAGGCTTTGGTGATGCGGGATTAATTTTCCCACTCATTGTTCCTGCCATTGGAATTGTTACCGCAATTATTGGAATCTTTATCACTCGACTTCGCTCAACAGATAAGTCAGCAATGCAGGCAATTAACCGCTCATTCTTCCTGTCGGCAATAATTTCTGCGGTTCTAGTTGCATTCGCAACATATACATATTTACCTTCATCACTAATGCAAATGTCAGGTTTAACACCAGAAGCTGCAGCAGTTGATGTAAATCCACGCGTGCTAGCAATCGGCGCAGTTCTAATCGGAATTTTACTTGCCGCAGCAATTCAATTGCTGACTGGCTTCTTTACTGAAGTTGGTAAGCGCCCAGTAAACGATGTTGCTGCTTCATCTAAGACTGGCGCAGCTACTGTAATTCTTGCTGGTATTTCAGTTGGTTTTGAATCAGCTGTTTATTCTGCGCTATTGATTGCAGCATCTGTATTCGGCGCATTCTTACTTGGTGGCGGATCTATCGTTCTTTCACTATTCGCAGTCGCACTTGCAGGAACCGGTTTGCTAACAACTGTTGGTGTAATTGTTGCAATGGATACCTTCGGACCTATTTCAGATAACGCTCAAGGCATTGCTGAAATGTCTGGTGACGTTAAAGGAGAAGGCGCACAAATCCTTACCTCGCTTGATGCAGTTGGTAATACAACTAAGGCAATTACAAAGGGAATCGCAATTGCTACTGCAGTTCTTGCTGCAACAGCGCTCTTCGGTGCATTTACTGATGCAATTAAAGAAGCTGTTCACAAGGCTGTTGGCGACGCAGAAGTTGCACTTCAGTATCAAGGAATTCTTGATGTTGCGGATCCACGTAACTTGGTCGGATTAATTATTGGAGCCGCTGTCGTATTCATGTTCTCAGGACTTGCAGTTAATGCAGTTTCAAGAGCAGCTGGAGCGGTTGTTCATGAAGTTCGCGAACAATTTAGATTGCACCCAGGAATTATGAAGGGAACTGAGAAGCCAGAATACGGTCGCGTTGTTGATATTTGTACACGTGATTCACTTCGCGAATTGGTAACACCAGGACTGCTTGCAGTTATGGCACCAATCGCAGTTGGTTTTGGTTTAGGTGTTGGCGCACTTGGTGCATACCTCGCAGGTGCAATTGGCACTGGAACGCTAATGGCGGTATTCCTATCTAACTCTGGTGGCGCGTGGGATAACGCGAAGAAGATGGTTGAAGATGGAAACCACGGCGGTAAGGGTTCTGATGCACACCACGCAACAATTGTTGGTGACACAGTTGGAGATCCATTTAAAGACACTGCTGGTCCTGCAATTAACCCGTTAATCAAAGTTATGAACCTAGTTGGTTTGCTTGTAACTCCAGCAATTGTTGGGTTTGCACTCGGAGACAACACCGATTACTCAATGGCAATTGCATTGGTTGCAACTTTGATAATTGTGTATGCATTGATTCGCAATCGTCGCGCATCAACTAGCATCTCTTAACACTTAAACGAGTACTACAAAAGTTAGGATCTTCCCCAAAAGATTATGGGCATAAAACTTGTAATCGTAGAATCTCCCGCGAAGGCGCGCAAAATTGGCGGCTTCCTGGGAGATGACTACGTCGTCGAAGCATCCGTTGGGCATATTCGCGATCTGCCACAACGCGCTGCCGATATTCCAAAGGAATACAAGAAGATTGCTTGGGCTAAAGAGGGCGTAAATATTGAAGAGGGCTTTGAACCACTTTATGTAATTAATCCAGATAAGCGAGCGAAAGTATCTGAATTAAAGGCTCTTATGAAAGATGCCGATGAATTAATTCTGGCGACGGACGAGGACCGTGAAGGTGAAGCAATTGCTTGGCACCTAATTGAAGTTCTTCGCCCAAAAATTCCAATTCGCCGAATGGTCTTTCATGAAATTACAAAAGAAGCGATTCAAAAAGCCGCTAATGAAACTCGCGATCTGGATTATCGCCTGGTAGATGCGCAGGAAACACGTCGAGTTTTAGATCGTCTTTACGGATATCGCCTTTCACCGGTTTTATGGAAGAAAGTAATGCCAAGAATTTCTGCTGGCCGCGTGCAATCTGTAGCCACAAGATTGATTGTGGAACGTGAGCGTGAGCGCATGGCTTTCATTTCATCAAAATGGTGGGATTTAACCGCGCAGTGTGAAGCCGGATTTAGCGCCAGATTACTTTCATTAGATGGCAAGCGAGTTGCAGCAACAAATGATTTTGATGCAAATGGTGGCCTTAAAGAGAAATCAGTGGCAAACATTTTATTGTTAGATGAAGGCGGTGCTAATGAATTAGTTCAGAGCCTTACCGGTAAATCTCTAACTGTTAAATCAACTGAAGAATCTCCAAGAACTGAACGACCAAAAGCTCCTTTCACAACATCAACAATGCAGCAAGATGCCGGATCAAGACTTGGGTGGGGTGCCCAGTTAACAATGCGCGTTGCACAACGGTTATATGAAAACGGTTACATCACATATATGCGTACTGATTCCATAACACTTTCTCAGAGTGCGATTGAATCCGCGAGGAGTTCTGCAAAAGCTTTATATGGCGCTGATTACATTCCGGCGACACCACGTGTTTATGAAGGAAAATCAAAGAATGCGCAGGAAGCCCACGAAGCAATTCGACCAGCAGGGGAAACTTTTAGAACTCCAGGTGAATTAGCTCCAGAACTTTCACGTGATGAATTCTCACTTTATGATTTAATCTGGAAGCGCACAATTGCATCTCAAATGTCAGATGCTAAAAAAATGCAGATGCGGGTTGACTTTGATGTTAAAACAAAAACTGGCGCCGCAGCAATATTTAGAGCGAATGGTTCAGTTGTAACCTTCCCAGGTTTCTTAGCCGCATATGAAGAAATTGTGGAAGATAAATCTGGCGAAGATGAGAGCGCGGAAAACGATAAGAGATTGCCAGCAATGGCTGTTGGAGATTCGATTAAGGTTTCTAATTACATTTGCGAAGGTCATGAAACAAAGCCACCAGCTAGATATACCGAACCAACTCTGGTTAAAAAACTTGAAGAGTTGGGTATCGGAAGGCCATCAACTTTCGCATCAATCATGAGCACGATTCAAGATCGTGGGTATGTTGCAAAACGTGGTCGCGCTCTCGTTCCTACATTTCTTGCCTTCTCAGTAACCGGATTACTTGAACAACACTTTGGGAAGTTAGTGGATTACGAATTCACCGCTTCGATGGAAGAAGATTTAGATCGAATCGCAAATGGTGAAGAAGATCGAATTACTTGGCTAACTAAATTTTTCTTTGGCACTGAAGGAAACCCAGGTCTAGAAGCACTTGCTGCTGACCTTGGCGCAATCGACGCACAACAAATTAACACTATGAAGATGGGCGAAGATATTGAAATTCGTGTTGGTCGATACGGTGCATATATTCAAAAAGGTGTTGGCGATGAACGAAAGTTTGCAAACATTCCAGAGACTATGGCGCCGGATGAGCTGACTCTTCAAGTGGCAATAGATTTATTAGCTCAACCATCAGGGGAACGCGAACTTGGAATCCACCCTGAAACTAATCTGCCGCTCTTAGCAAAGTCTGGAAGATTTGGACCATATGTAACGGAAGTTTTCCCAGAACCAGAAATGGTCGTTGATAAAAAAACTGGAGAACTTAAGAAGCCACGTAAGAAAAAAGATGCGCCTAAACCAAAGACCGCATCACTTCTTTCGACAATGACGTTAGATACGGTAACAATTGAAGATGCGCTCAAACTAATGTCACTTCCAAGAACTCTCGGAGATTATGAAGAAGTTGCAATCACTGTTCAAAATGGGCGATATGGCCCATACATGACACACGGAACAGATTCTCGAACTCTAACTTCAGAAGATCAGTTATTTGCGATTACTTTGGATGAAGCAATCGAACTTTATAAACAACCTAAAGTGCGACGTCGTGGAGTTGCCAAACCACCACTTAAGGATTTAGGAATTGATCCGGCAAGCCAGAAATCAGTTCTAGTAAAAGATGGTCGATTTGGAATTTACATAACTGATGGCGAAACTAATGCGACGTTGCGCAGAGGCGATAACGTTGAATTTTTAACTTTAGAACGTGGACTTGAATTGTTAGCAGGACGGCGAGCTTGGGAAATTGAAAATGGTGGAGCGAGCCGAGTTAAAAAGAATAGTAAACGTGCAAAGAAAGCTGCTCCATCACTAACCAAGAACACGGTTAAAGCCACAGGTAAGGCTAAAACTAAGAAAAAAGCGGCTACAGGTAAGGGTAAAGCCGCAACCACTACGGCATAAGTAGGCTAAGCACATGCCAAATCCACTTCCATATCCTGGGGCACCCGCGGGCACCGAGAGCAGAAGTGTTTTATCAATACCTGCATTTAGAAAACTCTGGAACTCGATGGCATTCTCATCTTTTGGAGATTGGCTTGGTCTGTTGGCTACAACAGCAATGGCACTAGAACTTTCAAAAGGCGATTATTCAAAAGCAAACTTTGCAATTGCCGGAGTATTTATTGTTCGGCTATTACCTGCCGTAATACTTGGGCCGATAGCAGGAGTATTTGCTGATCGATTTGATCGCCGCCGATTAATGATTTTTTGCGACATCTTTAGATTTGCGTTATATCTTTCAATTCCAATTGTAGGTAATTATTTCTGGTTATATACCGCAACAATATTGGTGGAATGTTTTACGCTTTTTTGGTCGCCAGCGAAAGAGGCGACTGTTCCAAACATGGTTCCTAAAAATAAGTTAGAAAGTGCTAATCAAGTATCACTGTTGGCCGCATACGGAACTGCGCCGATAGCTGCAATTGTTTTCTCACTACTTGCCTTAGTTTCGGTCGGAACAACAAGTATCTTGCCTGCCGAGTATTCATCAACCGCAGATTTAGCACTATATATAAATGCATTATCTTTCCTTTACACAGCATGGATTGTTTATCAGTTACGTGAAATTCCAAAAGGTCCAGGGAAAAGTGGTGCAGCTAGCGAGAACATTGGAAAATCACTATACGAAGGCTTTAAGTTTGTAAGCGGATCAAAAATTATTCGTGGGCTTATTTTTGGAATGCTCGGCGCCTTCTTTGCTGCGGGTGCAGTTATTGGCCTTGCTCGAACTTTTGTTGGAGATTTAAAAGCGGGAGATGCTGCTTATGGAATTTTATTTGGCTCGGTCTTTACCGGCCTAGCGCTAGGAATATCACTAGGGCCGAAGGTTTTTGCGCAGTTTTCGCGCAGAAGAATTTTTGGTGCCACTCTAACAATTTCATCTTCCTTCTTAATTCTGCTTTCGTTGATGACAAACCTAGTTCTTGCAATTTTTATTACCGTGCTTCTTGGAGCGTTCGCCGGAATCTCTTGGGTAACTGGTTTCACAATGCTTGGCCTTGAAGTTGCGGATGAAGTTCGTGGTCGAACCTTTGCTTTCGTTCAATCTTTGATTCGCGTCTCTTTAGTTTTTGTTCTGGCTGTTGCGCCTTTAGTAGCTGCGGCAATCGGACGCCATACCTATAAATTTGAGAATTTTGAAGTTACTTATAATGGTGCAGCTTTTACAATGTTTGCAGCAGGAATTATCGGGGTAATTGTTGGCGTTATTTCGTATCGCACTATGCGCGATCGCCCAACAGTCTCGCTCTGGTCGGATATCGTGGCAGCAAGTAGAGGCGAACTTGGTGGCATCACCGGAGCTACACATAGTGGAATCTTTATTTCATTCGAAGGTGGCGAAGGTTCCGGAAAATCCACACAAACCCAACTCTTAAAAGAATATTTAGAATCAATAGGTAAGGGAGTTTTACTAACTCGTGAGCCAGGTGGAACTCCACTAGGCAAGCGTTTGCGGGAAATTCTTTTAGATACTGAAACTGGAAGTATTTCACCAAGAGCTGAAGCTCTCTTGTATGCAGCAGATCGCGCAAACCATGTTTACTCATTAATTCAACCAACGCTGGCTTCAGGTCAAGTTGTAATTACTGATCGATATTTAGATTCATCTGTTGCTTATCAAGGCGCTGGCCGAATTCTGCAACCATCTGAAGTTGCAAGAATCTCCCGTTGGGCAACAGAAAATCTTGCACCAACGCTGACGATTGTTATGGATATCCCAGCAGAATTGGGGCTTTCTAGATTGCGTTCTTTAGATCGCCTTGAAGCGGAACCGTTAGCGTTTCACGAACGTATCCGTCAAGAATTTTTAAATATTGCAGGATCAGATCCAGAGCGCTACTTCGTTGTTGATGCCACTCAAGATAAAGAGAGCATCCACGAACAAATTATCGAACGCGTTTTAAGTTTGCCACAATTAAAAGAGAATTTGACTGAGAAGAAACGATTTAGAAAATAGTGAGCGCAGTATCAGTCTTCGATAATTTAATTGATCAAGAACATGTAATTTCGGTTTTACAGGATGCCGTCTCGGCTGCATCTGACTCAACAAACCTAACTCAAGAGATGACGCACGCTTGGCTTTTTACTGGGCCTCCAGGTTCTGGTCGCAGCAATGCTGCACTAGCTTTTGCTGCTGCTTTAGTTTGTAAAGTTGGTGGCTGCAATGAGTGCACTGACTGCAAAACCGCAATAATTGGAAGCCATGCGGATGTTGAATTGATAAAGACAGAAGGACTTTCTATCAAGATCGATGAAGTGCGTGAATTAATTACTCGGGCTTCTTGGAGTCCAGCCGTTGGTAATTTTCGAGTAGTTGTTATTGAAGACGCAGATCGGCTTACGGAATCTGCTGCTAACGCGCTATTAAAAGCGATTGAAGAACCGGGTCTTAGAACCGTTTGGTTGCTCTGTGCACCAAGTTCTACTGATGTTCTTCCAACAATAAGATCTAGAACGCGAAGTTTAGTTCTACGAACACCATCAATCGCGGCAGTTGCAGAGCTATTAGAGAAAGAGAAATTTTCACCAGCAATGGCGGATTTTGCAGCGCGAGCTTCACAAGGACATATCGGCCGCGCACGACACTTAGCAAAGAGCGAAGAGGCAAGAACTAGACGCCAAGCAATTTTGAAAATCTCCTTAATAATCACAGATATTGCATCTGCATTTAAAGCCGCACAAGTATTGGTTGAAGCAGCTAAGGCGGAAGCTGAAGAAGAAGCCGAGAGACGCGACGATGCTGAAATTTCGGCGCTCAAAGAAGCTTGGGGCCAACAAGGTTCGAAGTTAACTCAAGGTGGATCAAAGGCGGTTAAAGAGTTAGAGAAGGAACAGAAATCGCGGACAACAAGAATGGTGCGTGATTACCTAGACCGCGCGCTACTTGATATCGCTACGCTTTATCGCGACATACTTCTAATTCAATCTAATTCTCTAGATTCAATCATAAATATCGATCTAATGTCAGAAATAACTAAAATTGCCGAAACCACGACGCCTGAAGTAACACTTGCAAAACTAGAGGCAATCATGAGCGCACGAACAAATCTTTCACACAATGCAGCTCCGCTTCTAACAATAGAAGCACTTATGGTTCTACTTAAGTAATGTCTCTTAAGGTTAAACCTTTACTACTGGCATTAGCAATAATTCTTGCACTCGGCTTTGCTGTTCTAACCCTTAGTAAAGATTCCGAAACCTGGACTCTGGAAGACTATAAGTCTCAAGAAATAAAGTGGCGAGATTGTTATGACGGATATCAATGCACATCATTTAAAGTTCCGGTTGATTATGAGAAAGTTGATAATCAAAGTTTTTCTCTTAAAGTCCTACGCCACAGCGCCTTAGATCAGAAAAATAAACTGGGGGCAATAGTTGTAAACCCCGGTGGACCTGGTGGGTCTGCGACGTTCTATGCGTATAACGCTGAATACATTATGTCTAGCAAGATTAATCGTAAATATGACATTGTCGGCTTCGACCCAAGAGGCGTAAATGAATCGGGTGAAATTCGATGTCTTTCCGATAGCGAAGAAGATGCATTTTTGAATGCGGAAGCTGGCGATGGGAAAGCAGCCAGCGTCGCGGCTTTGGTAGCAATTTCTAAAGACTTCGCTGATAAATGCGCTAAAGCTGCAGGCTCAAAACTGCGGCATTACAGCACGTTAGAGGCAGCAAAAGATATGGAGATTCTAAGAATTTTACTTAATGAGAAGAAGTTAAATTTCTTAGGAAAGAGTTATGGAACTTATTTAGGAACTTTATATGCGGCACTTTTCCCAGAATCAGTAGGAAGAATAGTTTTAGATGGTGCGGTATCACCAAATGTCTCAACACGGGACCAACAACTTTCACAAGCAATCGCATTTGATAAAGCTCTAAATAATTTCCTAGCGTCTCAGGAAAGATTTAAACTTGTCGATATCAAGAATTTACTATCCCAGGCTGCGACTAATCCATTGAAAAACCAAGATGGAAGAGTGGCCACTGAATCTACTTTGATAACTGCCATCGCGACCACTTTGTATGATTCTGAAGGCGGCTGGAAAGACCTAAAGAAAATGTTAGATCAAGCTATTTCAAAAAGAGATACGAAAGAAATATTCAAACAAGCAGACGAATATAACAATCGCGCCTCAGATGGAACTTATTACAGTAATCAAACTGATGTCTCGATTGTCATCACCTGTCTTGATTGGAAAGAACCGAGAACTGTTGAGGAAATGACTTTAGATCGAAAAGAATTTGTTAAGGCGGCCCCGGTGTTTGGACCTTACCTAAACTTTGCTGGGCTTCCATGTAAATATTGGAAGAGCGAGCCGCAACTTCCACCGATGCCTTTGAAGCAATTAAAGACTTCGCCGATTTTAGTAATTGGTGTAACAAACGATCCAGCTACTCCTTATAAATGGGCACAAGACTTAACAAAGGTGTTTACCAATGCAAAGTTATTGACCTTAAATGGCGATGGGCATACCGGCCATAATCAAGGTAATAAATGTATTGATTCAGTGGTGGATTCCTACTTTTTAACGGGAAAAATCGCCTCTGGACCCCTAATTTGTGCCAAAAGTGGTACTTAGCAGCATTTGTTATACGGCATTATTTCCCCATGCGCTTAGACCACGTCTCATATGT
This sequence comes from Bifidobacterium breve, assembly GCA_945863115.1. Lineage (GTDB taxonomy): Bacteria > Actinomycetota > Actinomycetes > Nanopelagicales > Nanopelagicaceae > AAA044-D11. The sequence continues at coordinate 47,443 of CAMAYZ010000005.1, read as the reverse complement.
AACGTCACATGACCAACTAGCAGATACCGTGCAACGCCTTGGTTCTCGCTTAGGAAGCACTTTTGTTGACGGTGGTGTTCATCCAAGATTTGGAACTCGAAACTTTACGCTGCCATTACAAAACGGTCATTACATAGAAGTTGTTTGCCCATTAGATCATCCAGCTGCAGATTCTTCACCGTTTGGTAAAGCTGTTTCAAAGCGTGCAGCAGAAGGCGGCGGTTGGTTAACTTGGGTTTTAGCGAGCGATGATATTTCACCAATTGAATCTCGACTTGGACGTCCTGCAGTTGAAGGGCATCGTAAGAAGCCTGATGGTAATGATTTATCTTGGAAGCAAATCGGAATTCTTGAACTTTTAAATGACAAGCAACTTCCATTCTTTATTCAGTGGTTGACACTTGCACATCCATCTACTGACGGAAAAGCCATTTCCAAGATTGTTAAAGTTGAAATCGCTGGCGATGAAAAAACAATTTCAGAGTGGATTGGTTCAGATTTAGAGAAGGCAATCGGAAGCGATATCGAAGTTGAATGGCTTGATCCATCTGCAAACGATGGAGATTCTGGAATTGTTGCAGTTCATCTCGCGACTCCAACAGGAGTTGTCAGAGTAGATTAAGAGGTTGCAAGTGAGACTAAAGCTTTCAATCTTTATCGCAAAATTTTCAGCGCTGCTTTCAAAAAAGCTTTTACGCAGAACTGGCGAAACGATTGCTGGCCGCGTTCTATTAGCGCTCTACCCAAAGGCAATTTCTGAATTAGCTAAAGGCAAGAAAATAATCTGTGTCTCTGGAACAAACGGCAAAACCTCAACTACTAAAGCTCTAGTTTCAATTATTTCTAAGCTAGGAAGCGTCGCCACAAGCCCATCTGGCTCAAACTTAGAGCGCGGTGTGGCTGCAGCCCTTATGACTAAATCTGATTACGCAGTTCTGGAAGTAGATGAGCTACATCTATCTCGAGTAATCGAAGAAGCTAAACCAAAAGTGGTTCTCTTACTCAACTTAACTAGAGATCAACTGCACCGCATGCATGAAGTAAAACGAGTTGCTGATAGATGGGCGAAGAGTGCAAGTGCGGCGCCAGAAACCTTATTTGTTGGTGATATTGATGATCCTTTCGTAGCACTAGCCTTAAATAGCGCGGCACAATCTCAGAGAATTTCTTTCGGTGGAAGTAAGCACCAAGACGGTGCGGTCTGTCCTTCATGCGGAAAATACTTGAAGTGGATTCGTAATAATTACAAATGCGCCTGCGGCCTTTCAAATTCAAATCCAGATGAAACTTTTGAATCTGGTAGCGCGGCCTATAAAAATGCGACCATGGCAAATGTGGTTGGAAAGTTTTTTGGTGCGAAACCAATTGCAATCGATGAGAAATCTTTAGAACGCAGCGTTGATCAAATCCGTAAAGGCGTTAAAGCAAATATTCGATTGACCAAAAATCCAGCATCATGGACCGAAGCGCTTAAATCCATAACTGGCGAGAACGCAGTTTTAATCGTCAACGCCCGCGAAGTTGATGGAATTGATACTTCTTGGCTCTGGGATATTTCATTTAGTGGTCTGTCAGGAAAGCGCATCGTAGTTTGTGGTGAACGGGCGTTAGATATTGCTTACAGATTGCATGTTGAAGGAATTGAAGCAGAGATAGCATCTAATTTTGATGACGCGATGGCTAAATTTGAATCAGGCGCAGACGTCCACGTGCTCGCCGCATACACGGCTTTCCATGAGTTGGTGAATTCATGAGCCAAATAAAAATAGTCCGAATTCATAACGAATTACTCGGAACTTATGGCGATCAAGGCAATGCCGAAGTCTTAGAGTTCCGCGCAAAATTTCATGGAATTACCGCAAACATTGTTGACGTCACCTATAACGATGACTTACCAACAAACGGCGATATTTATTTATTGGGGGGAGCCGAAGACGCTGCCCAATTATTAAGCCTTGAAGCGCTTCAACGCGGTGATAATTTAAATATTTTGCATATGGCAATCGAGCGAGGTGCGGTAATTCTTGCAGTCTGTGCCGGTTTCCAAATCATTGGAAATAGATTTGTAGCAAATGGCCAAGAAGTGGACGGCCTTGGGTTATTAGATGTAACCAGTGTTCCTGGTGATAAACGTTTTGTTGGTGATATCAAAACTACTTCAAGCGTTCTTGGCTTTGAATTAACTGGATTTGAAAATCATATGGGGCGCACAATATTGGGACCAACTGCACAAGCTTTTGGGAAAGTTATTACTGGCCATGGCAATGGCGATAGTAAATATGATGGCGCTGTAAGTGGAAATATCTTTGGCACATACATGCATGGCCCAATACTTGCGCGTAATCCAGAGTTTGCAGATTTATTATTAACGCGTGCAACTGGGCGAAAATACGCACAAATTACTGATCCACTAGCTTTGAAATATGCGACTTGGCGTCGCAAGGTAATTTAGTAGGTTACAATTAGCCAGTTGTTGCAACCGCAGCACTCCCCATAGAACCCTCTGATAAACATCAAGGTTCACTTGCGAGTCTTAATATTTGGCACCACGAGACACGCTTGATGTCTCGATTGGTATTTTAATGTCATTTAAAGATTTAGGTATTGCTCCTGCGCTCGTAGAAGCGCTCGATAATCAAGGAATCACTTCACCGTTTCCTATCCAAAGCGCCACCCTTCCTGATGCAATTAAAGGTCGCGACGTATTAGGTCGTGGACAAACCGGTTCAGGAAAGACTTTAGCTTTCGGACTTGCGATGCTTACGCGCCTAGAAGGTCGCGTTGCAAAGCCACACCGTCCACTTGGATTAATTCTTTCGCCAACTCGCGAACTTGCTGTTCAAATTTCTGATGTTGTTGGTCCGCTTTCTCGCAAAGTTGGATTAAGCACTCAAGTTGTTGCTGGTGGCCTCTCTTATGTTGGCCAAATTAAAGCACTCCGTTCTGGCGTAACCATCTTGGTTGCAACACCAGGCCGTTTAATAGATTTAATTGAGAAGAAGCATGTTGTTCTAGATGATGTTGTCATCACTGTTCTAGATGAAGCTGACCAAATGGCTGATATGGGCTTCTTGCCAGTTGTTAAAGATATTTTAGGCCAGACTAAAGATGACGGACAACGTCTACTTTTCTCTGCAACTCTTGATCGCGATGTTGACTCTCTTGTAAAGCGCTTCTTAAAAGATCCAATTACACATTCACTTGAGAATGAAAAATCACGTGCCGCAGATATGTTGCACCATGTTTTGATTATGGATCAAGGTCATAAAGATTTAGTCGCAACTCAAATCGCTGCCCGCGAAGGCCGCACAATTTTCTTCGTTCGCACGAAACATGGCGCAGATAAACTTGCCGAAAAAATGCTTCGCTCTGGTGTTCCAGTAGGCGTATTGCACGGCGGAAAATCTCAAGGCCAACGCACCCGCGTACTTGCAGCATTTAAAGATGGCCGCGCATCAGCTCTCGTAGCAACCGACGTCGCCGCTCGTGGAATTCACGTTGATGATGTTTCATTAGTCGTTCACGTCGATGCGCCAGCAGATCACAAAGATTATCTCCACCGCGCCGGACGAACCGCCCGTGCAGGTGCAACTGGTGTTGTTGTAACTCTTGCAACCCATAAGCAGAAGCGTGGAATATTTGGAATCACAAACCAAGCCAAAGTTAAGTTAAATGAAGTTTATGTTCGTCCATCTGATCCAGAACTTGTTCGCGTAACAGGTGCACAAGAACCATCAGGTATTCCAGTAATTGTTGAAGCTGAAAAACCAGGACGCAATGATCGCGGAAGTCGTGACCGTGGTGATCGTGGTGGTTTCCGCCGTGGACATGCTAGTAATTTCAAAAAGCGTAGCGAAGGTGGCGGACGCGTTGGAGATAGCGAAAAAGAAAAACCAGTTCGCTCATTCCGCGGCGCAACAGCAGCAAAGCCAAAGTATGAAGAACGCCCAGTGCGTGAAGAGCGTCCAGCTCGCACCTTTAGAGCTGATCGTCATCCAAAATCAGAACGCTTTGAGAAATCAGATCGTCCCGCAAAGGTAAATCGCTTTAACACTCCTAAATCTTCAAGTAAGCCTTCAGGCAAGCCATCGAAGTTTGATAAATCAGATCGCCCAGTTAAGAAGAGTTACAAATCAGATTCTCGCCCAGCAACATCAACTTGGCGCGCAGATACTGAAAAAGTAGAGCGCTCTGATAGATCAGAGAGACCAGAAAGATCTGAAGGCAAACGCCCATCATTTAAGAAAGCATCAGGCCCAAAGAAGTTTGCAAAGAAGGCGCCTGCTAAGCGTGCGCCGCTTCCAAAAGGAACTTTCAAAAAAGCCGGACCAAACAAGAATGCGGGAAAGCCAAAACCAAGAGTTAAGTGATTTTGATTTTTCTACCTTCGTAAAGTTTAGAAACCGCAATCGAAATAATTGTCATAACTGTTCCAAAAATTAAATAACCATTTAGAGACCCAGCTTTTGCTGGTGCAAGCCAATCAATCATTACCGCCCCGACTAATTGTCCGGCAATATTTAGAATTACAAAATTTAAAACTCCTAGATGTTTGATTATGTAGGCAGAGACCGCTACAAAAACTAGGCCAGCGGCGCCACCGGTATAAACCCAGAAATTACTTGGTAGCGGCCCAATGCTTGCACCAAGAGCAAGATCTACTAAAAGCGCAATTAAAACAACGATAGTTCCACTTACAAAGTTCAACCAAGCTGTTGCAAGCGGGCTCCGTGCTACAACATTCACTCGACCATTCATTCCTTGCTGGATAGATGCGAATACACCAACAATGAGTGAGAACGTTAAGGGGAGAAATCTGAATTCTGAATTTGTTAAATCTGGGAAGACTGCAATTGCTACTGCAATCAACGTTGCAACCGCTCCGATGATTCTCGGCTTAGTGATTTTCTGCTTCCCGCTCGGAGTTATTCCAGCCTTATCAACTAAAAGTGAAGAGACGGTCTGACCAGCAACAACGCTAATGGTAAAAAGTGCGACACCAATTTGTGGGACAACAGCACTTTGAGCAGCAACAAAAAAACCGCCAAGAACGCCTCCCATAACTTCCCAAGTAACTAACTCTTTCTTTTTAATCGCATCAAATATTCTAAATAGCGCCTCACGTTCCCGCTTAAACCCAAATACCAAAATCGTAACTAAGGCTAATCCGGTTATGAACGAGACAAGCGCGGCGGCAAGACCATTGTTGAGATCTACTGAAAGTTGGCCATTTATCCGTGACTGAATTGCAACAACAACACCAATTAGAACTGCGAAAATCGCGAACATTTAGCCTCAGTTCTACTTAGTTAACACAAGGAATTTTGCTGCCATCAACAGCTTTTCCACTTGCCAAGTTAGCGTAATTTATCTTTGTTGGCTTAGGCGAAGGAGAAGGAGAAGCCTTCGGATCTTTTGGTTTTGGCTTTGGATTAAAGAGATCCTGCACAACTTTACGAATCTTTACTTCATCAACCAGATTCACACTTTGGCTGTTGCGCATTACATAACCCTCAATAGGAAGTGTGTGGAACTTTATATTGCCACCAGTAAGCGCCTTGGCCTGTGGCAAGAATCCAATAACATCAAATCCGGAATCAATAACAACATCTTTCTTGGCGACATCTAGCAGACCAGATATCTTTCCAATGTCACCAAAAATTCCTTGAGTCCTAAACTTTGTAATCACGCCAGCGATAAAAGCTTGTTGGCGATGCGTACGATCTAAGTCGCCATTAGGAAGCCCATGACGTTGGCGAACAAACTTAAGAGCATCTGCACCAGAAATGGTTTGTAAGCCGGCCGGGAATACCGCACCAGAATACTGGGTGTCATTGACTGCCTTGTTCAAACAAACTTGAATACCACCAAGTGCATTTGCTAAATCATAAAAACCAATCATGTTAACTTCAGCGAAGTGATCAATCGGAACATCTAAGAATTGTGAGACGGTTGCAAGTGTCGCAACCCGCCCAGCATCTCGAGAAAGTCGTTCGCGCAACGGTTGCTTAACACCTTCTTTATAGAGTTTGGAATCTTCTGCATATTTTGCGTAACTATAAGCTTCCTTAATCTTTTTCATTCCATATCCGGGAACGTTTACATAGTTGTCGCGGGGAATTGACACTGCAACCGCTTTTTTTCCGTTAGCAGGAATATGAATCAAGATCAAAGTGTTGGTGTTATAGCCACCTATGCTCGCAGGTCCGACATGCAGAAGTTTTGAAATTTCTTTCGGTATTGGATTACCTTCATTATCTCTACGGCTATCAAGACCAATCAACAAAATATTTGTATCACCGTTCTTTGACTGCGGCGCACCTTGAAGCGCCTTCGATCTCGGAATCGCACTGGATGCCGCTTTGCTAAAGAAGTTAAATCCACCAGAAGTTATGACGACGGCTATCGACAGGGCCACTGCAATTTTTCTGGCCCATTTACGCATAACGAGTATCTTACCTAATAAGAAATTGAATCACGGACGTTAAAGTAACCATATGAAAGAAAGTATATGAAGGAAGCCGGCGCACTCGCTTTAGTTGGATCTGGTGAGTATCTGCCTGTAATGCAAGACCTTGAGAGCGCGCTAATAAATTCCGGAATTTCTAATGGGAAACCAAATAGATTCCTACAAATTCCAACAGCTGCAGGCGAGGAGAGTCACGAGCGATTGCAGTTTTGGAAAATGCGTGGAGCGGAACAGGCCCGCCGAATAGGAACTGTTCAAGATTTCTTACCAATTTTTAGCCGTGAAGATGCTTTTAATCCTGAATACATTTCACGTATTAAAGATGCGGCACTCATTTATTTTTCCGGCGGCGATCCTGGTTATTTGGCTAACTCGTTGCGCGAGACACCTCTCTGGGAAGAAATCAAAAAGAATTGGTTGGCCGGTGCCGCACTTGCTGGTTGCAGCGCTGGTGCTATGGCGCTAAGTGGCGATGTTCCTAATTTCTTTCGAATGAAAACAGAAGGAATTCATGGGCTCAATGTGATTCCGCATTTGCGCCCGATTCCGCATTACAACAAATTTTTTGGTTGGATTCCAGATAGCGCCGCAAAGATTGTAATGAAAGCGCCAGAGGGAACGCTAATAATCGGCATTGATGAAGATACTGCTTTAGTTACTGGCCTTGATGCCCGCACATCACTTTCTGAAAATACTTGGCAGGTTTATGGTGAAGCTAGTGTTCATATTTTAAGTGGTGCTCCATCGGCGAGATTCGAACGCGGAGAATTAGTAAAACTGCAAGTATCATAACTAAGTGAATTTCAAAGAACCGTTTCAATTTCCTTATATTAAGCGATTCTATTTTGCTCGCTTTATAAGCAACTTCGGAAATGGAATGTCACCAATCGCTCTGGCCTTTGGAATCCTGAATCTTCCAAATGGTGATGCAAATATGCTTGGCCTAGTTCTAGGATCAACAACCGTTGCGATGCTTATCATGAGTCCATTCGGCGGTGTCTTGGCTGATAAATTTGGCCGAGTTAAAGCAGTTGCTTTCGCTGATTTAATGGCGTCTGCTGGGCTCTTTGTCCAGGTAGCCTTTTTTGCGACTGGAGAAGTCCCACTAATTGTTTTACTTCTTGTAAATATTAACTTTGGATTGATGTGGGGAATCTTCTGGCCTGCAATGTCAGGTGTGCTACCAGCACTTGTTCCTGATGAACATCTTCAGGGAACCAATTCAGTAAATAATTTCTTCTCCAATGGCGCGATAATTTTAGGTGCAGCAGTCGGCGGAATCATTGTGGCTGGTTGGGGTCCAACTTGGGCGCTAGCAATTGATGCCGCAACTTTTACTATCGGCGGCATCGTCTTGTTAACTTTTAGACACGTCTCTCCTGCAAGTGCGCAAACCGAGAACACGATGCTTGATGATTTAGTTCATGGCTGGAAAATATTTATTTCATTCCGTTGGATTGTAATTGGTGTATTTGGGTTTTCATTTATTATTCTTGCTTGGGCTGCAGGCGAAAATATTTTAGGACCATTGATTGCGCTTAAAGAATTTAATGGTGCAAAATCCTGGTCTTTGGTTCTGACCGCTGAAGGCATAGGTTTATTACTAGGATCAATTATTGGGCTCAAAATAAAACTTAAATACCCGCTTCGCTTTCTGCTCCTCATAAGTTTTTCAATTTCGTTATACATGTGGTCTATGGCAAAACCACAATCGATCTGGTTTATTGCCTTTTGTGCGTTGCTTTGGGGAATAACACTTGATTTATGGATAACAATTTGGTCGACGGCGATGGCCAGAGAAGTCCCACGCGAAGCGCTATCTAGAGTTTCTTCTTTTGACGCAATGGGAACAATGTTGTTACGTCCAGTTGGGTTAGCAATCGCAGGCCCACTATCAATGGCAATCGGGATTTCAGACACCCTGCATTTTTTCGCAATATTTACCGCAGTCCTAATAGTCGCAATGCTGGCAACCCCGGTAATGCGAAATATGCAGATTTCCGAGGAGAAGGTTGCAGAGTAAATTCACAGAAATTTTTAACGCTTTTTGCCCTAATCGTTAAGTGAAGAGAAAGTAAGGTTTTCCCATGCGCACCTCAACAAAAGTAATCGCCGGATTTGTCCTTGGAATAACAACAGCTGGCGGGATTGCTACCGCCGCCGGAGTTTTTAGCACCTCTGTTGTAAACGCCTGTGTTGATAAGAAGACCCAGGCTATTTATGCGGCTGTAAATAACACCTGTCCAGCAAATAGAACTGGCGTCACTTTAGGCGCACTAAGTTCAGTAGCTGGAAGTCTTAATTCGATAGTAAATAAAGTTTCACCAAGTGTTGTAACGATTAATGTCACAACACCAACCGGCGGCGGTAGTGGCTCAGGTTCAATTTTTAAAACATCATCAACTTTTAGTTATGTAGTTACCAATAACCACGTTATTGAAGATGCAGTTGGTGGTGCTGGGGTTATCACAGTTGGATTAAATAATGGAGATCAATTGACCGCGACCATTGTTGGTAGAGATCCAAATTATGATTTAGCGGTTCTGCGGATTACAAAGAGCAATGTTCCAACTATTGAACTTGGTGATTCAAGTCAATTAAAGATTGGCGATCAAGTAATTGCCTTTGGTTCACCACTTGGTCTTGATCGCACAGTTACTAGCGGAATTGTCTCCTCATTAAATCGCCCAGTTGTAACCGGAGATGGAGTTAATTCGGCAGAATCCTATGTAGATGCAATTCAAACAGATGCATCTATCAATCCTGGTAATTCTGGTGGCCCACTAACTGATTCTTTGGGACGAATGATTGGAATTAATACTGCGGTTGCAACTCTTGGGTCAACAACTGGGCAGAGCGGTTCAATCGGACTTGGCTTTGCAATTCCTATGAATCAAGCGCTTCGCGTAATGAATGAAATTATTGATACCGGAAAAGCAACCAGACCTGTTCTTGGAGTCTTCTTTGATAGAAGTTTTACGCCAGGTAAGGGAGCAAAGATCTCTAGTCTTTCCCCTAATGAAGCTGCACAAAAAGCTGGAATTCCAGTAGGTGCAATAATCACATCAATAAATGGCGTTCGAATAACAGATCAAGTATCTGCAATTGTTCGGATTCGTTCATTTGCTCCTGGTGACAAGGTGACAATTGTGGCCACAATGCCAACCGGTGGTTCCAAGACATTTAACGTAACTTTAGGTTCAGCAGTCTCAAATTAAAGTTAATTGAACGTTTACAACCATGCGTTGTGCCGTATTCTCTAGGCATGGAAATCTTTGATCTTAGAGTTACCGTCGATAGCATCGGTGGACGCTCAGTCTGTGGCTTAAAGCCAGGAGATTATTTCGAAGTTACCAATAGCGCAGAGCTAAGAATTCCTGAAGGAAAACATTTCTGCATGTATGCGATTGCATCAATCCTGCCTTTGCTTCCAGCAAAACAGCGGAAGATGGCATCTGATGATTGGTTAGAACAAGATTCGCTTGTCGCTTGTCCAGATCCAGAAGAGAAATTGATTATGAAGATTGATCGAATTCGAACCGTAAATCTAAATGCGCAGGACTTAACTTAATTATTGTTGGTATGCATGATGTTGCGATGTTCATCGTTATAGCGCTCTAAGTAATAAACCGGACCCTTTGGCCCCTTGCTTCGGCCAAGAACTTCAGCAATTGCGCCAAGTTCTGATTCAGTAAATTTAATTGTTGGAATCATTAAGTTAGATTCTAAATGCGAGAGATTTCGAGCACCGACAATAACTGCCGCAACACCTGGTCGATTCACAATATAAGCCGAAGCAATTGTTCCAATATCGGTGTTATGTGACTTTGCAATTACATTTAACGTTTTAAGCAGCTCTTGGAATAACGCCCAACCACCGAATTCTTTAATGATTAACTGATACTTAATACTTGACCTAGTATCTACTTGAGTTGGTTCGTTAGCTCCTAGGAATCGTTCCGAGAAGAAACCACCAGCGACGGTTCCGTAGCAGAGAATTCCGATGCCATTGTCTAAGCAATATTGAGACATTTCAGCTTCAGCTCGGGTATCAATCATTGAGTATTGAATCTGGATGCTCGCAGGCTTGAGCCCAGCATCAACCATTTCACTTAAGCGTTCGACATCAAAGTTTGTGACACCGATATGTCGAATCTTTCCTGCGCTCTTTAACTTAAAAAGTTCTTCCATTGCAGCCAGGTATGACTTCGCTTCATATTTCCACCAATGGAACTGAACTAAATCAACTTGTTCTACTCCAAGTCGGGCAAGCGAGCGATCTACAATCGTTTTTACATCCGAGCGATCAAAGTTATCTAAGAATTTTTCGTTAGGAACATACTTGGTATGCAACTGAACTAAATCGCGGGCAGAATCTCCATGCGTTTCTCGCAGTTTTGCAATTGATTTTCCGATGAGCTCTTCAACCCCGGTATAGATATCACCAAAATCTAAAGTAGTAATTCCTGCTTCAATGAAGGCAGTTGTGTCATTAATTGCTCGTTGGTCTTCAATCTTTTGATTCAACGAGTGACCAGAACTTAGTTGCCAACCACCTTTTATTACAGGTGATATCGAGTAACCAGGAACTAATTCACGCTTTTGCATTATTCAGCAACCAATTGAATAACCGCTTCTGCTTCAATCTCGGCCAAGTATTCATCTCCGATAAGTTTTGCGATAAACATTGTGTTGGCGGGGCGAATGTCGGCAAAACGCTCACCATGGGCTCGAGAAATTGCTTCCCAATCCGACATGTTGTTTACAAACACTCTTGTTCGTACAACATCTGAAAGTTTTGCACCAAGAGATTCAAGAGAAGCCTCAATTTTATCGATAATGAAATGAGCTTGCGCTGCTGGATCATTGTGACCAATTGCAAGTTCGCCATGTGTTGCTGTAGTTCCGGAAACTAGAACGCGATCACCAATTCGGACCGCTCTGGAATATCCCGCGAGCGTCTCCCAAGTTGTCCCGGAATCAATCCGCTCTTTGCTCCCATTCTTAATCGACTTATAGACGGGTGGAAATTCTTCTAAGTGATGACTTAAATCGCCTGAGGCTGTTAAATAAGGTGGCTTTCGGTATTCATCACCACAATCACCTGGAATTGGATCCAATAATTTAATTGCGCTCTTAATTTCTTTCCTTTGCTCTTTGGTTAAATCAAAAGTGAAGAGAGAAAGCGCATCTTCAATATGGGCATTTTCACCCAATCGAGCACCGATAATTACAGCACCAACCGCCTTCTGTCCAAGTTGATATTTGCTCGCAACAGTTGAAATTGAACGATCTGTTTCTTCGCCCACTTTATTTAATACTTCTAGGAGATTTTGGAACTTACCCCAACCACCGGCGCTATCTATAAATCTCTTGTATTTCATAAGCGACCAGTTGGATAAGCCGTCGCCAGTAGGTTCAGATTTGCCGAGCCACTTCTTAGAAATAAATCCACCGCATAGAGTTCCGTAGGCCAAAATTGCGATTCCATTTTCAGCGCAGAAATCAGCCATTTGTCCACCACCGCGGCGATCAACCAATGAATAAGAGATTTGATTAGATACAAGATCTACGCCGCTTGATTTAGCAATCCTAAGATGAGCGGTGTCAAAGTTTGTGGTTCCAATTGCGCCGATCAAACCTTCTTCTTTTAACTCTTGCAAATAAATTAGAGCATCTAGCCAATATGGATTAGAGAATTTCCATGCGTGATATTGAAGTAAATCCACTTTCTTGGTTTGTAAACGATCAAGTCTGGCTTGAACAGCTTCTCTAACTTGCTCACGAGTTACAGGACCAGGTTTTGGAACCCACTTAGTAAGCAGTTTCGCCTTAGGGCCTTCTGATTGATTTTTCTTAAACGTTCCAGCAATAATTTCAGCAGAGCCATAATGATCAGCCATGTCAAAAGTATTCAATCCAGCTTCGGCGTAAGGTGCCATAAATTGTGCGGTACGAACTGGGTCTAAGGTGTTTCCATCTTTCTCCATGTCAGCAATTTGCCAGAGCCCAGTTATGGCTCTTGAAATCTCTAAACCTTTTGCAAGTTTGTAGGTTTCTACTTTCTTCGCAGACATTAGGGTTACTTTCGGACGAATTGCATAGTTTTAGCGAATGCTGCAATTACCTTTGCAACATCTTCACGGTCATTATAAAAATGTGGTGAAATTCTTACGTTTCCATCTCTAGATGACACGATAACTTTTTCTTGTTCTAGCGCAGCAACATGTGCATTTTCATCCGAAGTCGCAACAGCAAGCATCGCCGCATGATTTTGCGGCGCCTTTGGGGTAACGACTCGATAACCAAGCTCTGTTATGCCTTCGCGTAACTCATCATGGATTGGAGCAACGTATGCGGCGATGTTGTCTAGCCCAATCTTAAGAACGTATTCGAGTCCCGCGGCTGCAGGGTAGAGAGATGGAATTGCAGGAGTGCCTGACTCAAATCTCCGGGCATCTTTCGCTGGATCGTAGCTATGGATTTCCATCGCAAAAATATTATCCGCTGCAAACCATCCGGTTGCTGTTGGGATTAGATGGCTAGTTGTCTCAGGCCTTGCGAACATAAAACCAACTCCAGGTGCACCCAACATGTATTTCAAAACTCCACCTACCAAGAAATCTGTTTTGAGTTTTGATAAATCAATTGGAATTGCGCCAACCGCTTGATAAGCATCAACTAAAACCAGTGCTCCAACTTTGTGTGCTGCTTCAATTATTGGTTCTAGTTCGGTCATTGTTCCATTGCGGAAACAGACATGAGTTACCGAAACAATCAAAGTCTCTTCATCTATGGCATTCAAAAGCGCAGAAAGATCAACTGTTAAATCTTCCTTACTAGGAACGTGAATCACTTTTGCGCCACGTTTTTCTTGAGCGTGCCAAATTTGTCCAATTGTTGGGAATTCATTGTCGGTGGTTACTACTTTGTTTCGCTTACCTGTGAAATCCAGAGCCGAAGCTAAAGAAGCAACACCTGCAGATGCTGAAGTTGTTACGGCAATTTGATTTGCTGGCACATTAAAAAATTTTCCAAGCAAATTTCTTACATTTTCTTGGTGCCCAGCCCAATCACCCCAAGCAGAACCTTTGAGTTCTAAAGTCTTTAGGTATGTTTCAAAACTCCCTTTTACGCTATCTGCTATTGCACCTTGAGAGCAGGAATTCATGTAGGTAACATGATCAAAGACTTTAAAATCTGACCGATAGATTGCAGCCAGATCTGTTGAAGTATTAACGGCCAAGGCATGTCCTCCATAAATAGTTATATTTCATTTTAACAATGTTCCTAGTCTGCAACAGATGCCTTGTAAAAACTAGTTCTATTTGAACTTTATTCAGTTTCTATTCAGTCTCAACATAACCTGGTGCCGGCCTGCCATCTGGGTAATATGCAGCAGCGGGTGAACCCTGTGGCCGAAATACACCGAGCAACCAGAGATCTTCATTGCCGCTATTTACAACCGAGTGAAGCAATCTTGGAGTAACACTAAAAGTTGAACCAGATGAAATTGCTTGGTCCTCGCCATCTACAACAACGCTTCCAGTTCCACTGACGATATGGCAAATCTCATCATAAAGATGATAATGATCTGGCGCTCCTGAAGGTGGGATAAAACCAATGAACATGCTGGCAGCAGTTGAACCATTGTTGGCATCAAAAAGAACTTCAAATTCCCGGCTACCAGTAGCAGTGCCCTTATTGCTTGCGCCTTGTTTCACATGACGTTGGAAGGTTTGTGATGGGCTAGTTTGTTTTCTGGCAAATGGGCCCACAGTTGGAATGCTTACTTCCAATGCAACTAAATCGTTGCCATTGGCCCAGAAGAAATTCTCTCCGCTTCGGATATGTACGGCGGAACCAGCTTCAACCTTTACGCTATTTTCATCATCACTGCCAATTATTTCTAGGCTTGCACTTCCAGAACGAACATAAATCAAAGTGTCACAATCCTTAGAGCCTTTTGGTGATGCGTTGCCAGTGAGGTGAATTTCAGTAGCAGTCATTGGCTCTGCGAATGAACCAGCCTTAATTAGATTGAAGCACTGTCCTTGGCCTCGCATAGATACATCTTCTGACGATAGAGTTCTCGCGTTAAATACTTTGCCTGGCTTCATAACTTGAAAGGTAGCGTAAAAATGAAAGTTTTTAAACATGCAAGCGCAATTTGGAATGGCACTGTTCCTGCAGGAACCGGATCAATGAAGCTTGGACGGGCGGGAGAAGTTCTTGAGTTCTCGCTTAAGTCTCGAGTAGAAGATGTTCCAATGACAAACCCAGAAGAACTAATCGGCGCAGCTCATGCAGGATGTTTCAGCATGGCGCTCTCAAGTCTGATTGAAGAAGCTGGCAAAGTTCCTGGAACTGTTGAAACATCTGCGAAGGTAACTCTGGAGCAGCGAGAAGATGGTTTTTGGATTAGTGAAATACATTTAATCTCACGTGGATCAAAACAAGATCTCACCAATGACGAGTTTGTTGCACTAGCTGAAAAGGCCAAATCAACCTGTCCAGTTTCAAAACTTTATTCTTCAGCAACTATCACCCTGGATGCTGCGCTGGCTTAATTAGTAGAGACTTACTTGCGGGTAGGTGACGGTCGTCAAAAATGTTGCCTACCTCTCAATACATTTACCGCATAGCCCTTGTAGGTCCGTAAATAGCCGGTGATAAGGTTAACCAATGAGCCAGACCAGTGCAGGCGCCAGATTTCGTAAAGCCCTTACTGAAGAATCTCCACTCCAAGTTATTGGAACAATTAACGCAAACCATGCACTTCTTGCAAAACGTGCAGGATTTAAAGCAATCTATCTTTCAGGTGGTGGCGTAGCTGCCGGTTCACTTGGTATTCCAGATTTAGGAATCACTGGGCTTGAAGATGTTTTAGTTGATGTTCGTCGCATAACTGATGTTTGCGATACTCCACTACTTGTAGATATCGATACTGGTTTTGGTGCATCAGCTTTTAATATTGCGCGCTCTGTTCGCTCAATAAATAAAGCAGGCGCAGCCGCAATACATATTGAAGATCAAGTCGGCGCAAAGCGTTGCGGACACCGCCCAAATAAAGAATTAGTAAGCAAAGCGGAAATGGTTGATCGCATTAAGGCAGCGGTAGATGCCCGCGTAGATGATTCATTTGTAATCATGGCCAGAACCGATGCGCTCGCAGTTGAAGGAATTGATGCAGCACTAGATCGCGCAAATGCATATATCGAAGCTGGCGCAGATGCGCTCTTTCCTGAAGCAATTACAGATCTTCCAACCTACAAAAAATTTACTGATGTAATAAAAGTTCCAGTTCTCGCGAACATCACAGAGTTTGGAATGACACCTCTCTTCACAACTACCGAACTTGCTGGCGTGGGAGTTGGGATTGTGCTTTACCCACTTTCAGCATTCCGTGCGATGAACAAGGCGGCAGAGAACGTCTATGAAACCATCCGGAAAGATGGCTCACAGAAAGCCGTCCTAGACACAATGCAGACCCGGGAAGAGCTTTATCAAAGAATTAATTATTACGAATATGAAAATGCACTTGATAAATTACTAGGGAACGGAAACGAAAAAGGATAATGAGCGATTCACCAAAAATTGAATTTAAGCCAAAGAAATCTGTTGCACTATCTGGCGTAACTGCAGGATCTACAGCACTTTGCTCCGTTGGTAAGAGCGGAAACGATCTTCATTACCGCGGCTATGACATTCTTGATTTAGCTGCAAAGTGCGAGTTCGAAGAAGTTGCATTCCTATTAATCCATGGGAAGCTGCCAATCAAGAGTGAATTAGCTGCTTATAAAACCAAGTTGAAATCACTTCGCGGTTTACCAAATACTGTAAAGAAAGTTTTAGAAGCACTCCCTAAAACAGCGCATCCAATGGATGTTATGCGAACTGGCGTTTCGGCGCTTGGCTGCGATGCCCCAGAATCTTTAGTTCATACGCCAGAAGAAGCGAAAGAAATTGCCGATCGTCTAGTTGCTTCATTCGGTTCGATGCTTCTTTATTGGTATCACTTCGCAAACAGTGGCAAGCAAATTGATGTAGAAACTGATGACGATTCAGTCGGTGGACATTTCTTGCACATGTTGCATGGCACTGCGCCAAGTGATGAGTGGGTTAAGGCGATGCATGTCTCACTGATTCTTTATGCAGAGCACGAATTCAATGCTTCAACCTTTACCGGCCGCGTAATTGCTGGAACTGGATCAGATATTTTTGCGGCAATAACTGGCGCAATCGGCGCACTTCGCGGACCAAAGCATGGTGGCGCAAATGAAGTTGCACTAGAAATTCAAGAACGATATTCAAATCCAGATGAAGCTGAGAAAGATATTCGTGCCCGCGTTGAGCGGAAAGAAGTTGTTATTGGCTTCGGACATCCGGTTTATACAATTTCAGATCCTAGAAATGTTGTTATTAAATCTGTTGCCCATAGCTTAAGTAAGACTGCTGGCGATCTAAAACTTTATGACATCGCCGAGCGCATTGAATCTGTTATGTGGGATGCAAAAAAGATGTTCCCAAATCTTGATTGGTTCTCTGCAGTGGCCTATCAAACAATGGGAATCCCAACCGCTTTCTTCACGCCAATATTCGTAATCTCTCGCACAACTGGGTGGGCAGCACATGTGATTGAGCAACGAATCGACAACAAAATTATTCGCCCAAGTGCGGATTACACGGGCCCAGAAGATCTGGAATTCGTGCCAATAGAGAAAAGATAGGGTCATACGTGTCATCACATATCGTAAAAGTAAAACAAGAATTTGATAAAGAAATAATTGACATTGTTGATTACGTTGAAAATTATGAAATTAAATCTGAGGTTGCTTATGAAACCGCATGGAATTGCCTTCTAGACACACTTGGCTGCGGACTTGAAGCTCTTGAATACGATGAATGCAAGAAGTTACTAGGCCCATTAGTTCCAGGAACTGTTGTTACAAATGGTGTTCGAGTTCCAGGAACAAATTATGAATTAGATCCAGTTCAAGGCGCATTCAATATCGGTGCAATGATTCGTTGGTTAGATTTCAATGACACTTGGTTAGCTGCCGAATGGGGCCATCCTTCAGATAACTTGGGTGGAATTCTTGCCACTGCAGATTGGCTTTCACGTGCAGCTGTTGCGGCTGGTCGACCACCACTAAAGATCCACGATGTTTTAACTGCGATGATTAAAGCCCACGAAATTCAAGGTTGTATTGCACTTGAAAACTCATTTAACAAAGTTGGTTTAGATCACGTCATCCTAGTAAAGGTTGCATCAACAGCTGTTGTTGCAAAAATGCTTGGTTTAACTCGTGAACAGACTTTAAATGCCGTCTCACTTGCATGGGTTGATGGTCAAGCACTTCGCACATATCGCCACTTCCCAAATGCTGGCTCTCGTAAATCTTGGGCGGCTGGTGATGCAACATCACGTGCAGTTCGACTTGCTCTGATCGCGCAGACTGGTGAGATGGGTTATCCATCAGTTCTAACTGCAAAGGTCTGGGGATTCTACGATTCACTATTCCGTGGAAACCCATTTAAATTCCAGCGTGCATATGGTTCATATGTAATGGAGAACATTCTCTTTAAGATTTCTTTCCCTGCTGAGTTCCATTCACAAACAGCAGTCGAAGCCGCAATGACAATTAACGGGCTAATGAAGGCAGCTGGAAAGAGCGCAGCAGATATTGCAAGTGTAAAAATTAGAACTCACGAAGCATGTATTCGCATCATTGATAAGAAAGGTCCGCTCGGAAACCCAGCAGACCGCGATCACTGCATTCAATACATGGTTGCAGTTCCACTTATTTTTGGTCGCTTAACTGCTCGCGATTACGAAGATGACATTGCTTCAGATCCAGCAATCGATGCGCTTCGCGAGAAAATCGTCTGCGTTGAAGATCCATCGTTCACGGTTGATTATCACGATCCAAGTAAGCGTTCAATTGCTAATGCGCTCACCGTTGAATTCAAGGATGGAAGCAAGTTCGATGAAGTAGTTGTCGAATATCCAATCGGGCATGCACGTCGCAGAACTGATGGAATTCCATTGCTCATCGAGAAATTCAAAATCAACTTAGCTCGCATATTCAGCGCTGACCAACAGAAGAAAATTCTTGAAGTTTCAATGGACTATAAGAAGTTATCCCAAATGGCAGTAAACGAATATGTTGATCTCTACGTAAACAAAGAGTACAAATCTAAATAATTACTTCTTCTTTTTTACTTCCGCCTTGCCCGCAACGCTATGAAAATAGTTAAGGGCAGGGATGGCAAGTAGATCATGGACTTTAAAGAAACTATCCATCGCTACAAATCCAGGCCAATTTTTTGGGAGATATTCCTTAGGAAGCCCTGGATCAAAATATGGAACATGTCGCCAGTTTGTTAAAACTTTTGTGTAGTCAATGAAGGCTTGGTGTGGGTCTGGTTTAGCATTTTTTTTCGTAAACCATTTCTTTAGAACTGGTCGCGCAGTCACACTAAATGATTTATATAAAGAACCAATCCCATCTAGATCCCACCATTGCGCAACAGCACTTGGCGTTGCTTGAAAAGCTAGGTGATGTGCCGAAAAGATGCTCATGTATTTTTCTATATTTAATGATTTTGCCAGCGCAGTAACATCGGCAGTTAGTTGTCTTGGCGCAATCCAAAGGCCGCCGGTAACTTGGGCAAATCCAACACGTATCAACCGCGAACGCAATTGGTATCTAAGCGCTCGGTTCTTCTCTGGAATAGAGAATGCAACCAGGACCCAACCTTCATCACGTGGAGATTCACGTCTTTCAAGAACACGCGAATCACCAAGTTCAAAAGTTTTTCTAGCTTCAGCACTTAAGGCATAGCCTTGCACACCATTTTGAGATTTAGAGATCAAGATTCCACGTCGTTTAAATCTAGAGAGCGCACTTCGAACCGAAGCTTCATCAACATCTAATTCAGCACAGAGGCTAACGATTGCACTTGAAGAGAGCCAGCCACCAAGCGAACGGCTATATGCACCGTAAATTGTGATGATCAGAGATTGAGGTCGATTCGCCCGGTCAATTAAATCTTTAGCTTCACCTGCAAATATGCTGACCACGGCGGTAATGTTAGTGGGGTAATTAAAAATAAAGTAGCGCTTTAGAGAGGTAATAAATGGCCGGAGCAAGTGTTGAGATAAAAAGATTCCTAGAGTGGGCTGAAACCGATGCCGCTGGACACCAACATTATTCGTGCGCATTCCGTTGGGTAGAAGAGTGTGAAGCTGCGCTCTATCGCAGCGTTGGATTACCTTCTTCGCTCTTTGGCCAGATTCCAAGAGTAAAAGTTTCAATGGAATACAAGCGGCGTATTTTTTTCGGCGAAGAGATAAGAACTCGACTTGAAGTTAAGAGAATCGGGAACTCTTCTTTAGAATTAGAATTCACCGCCGATGTAAATGGCGAAATTGCCGCAATTGGAAATTATGTAATTGTGCACTCCCCAAATAAAGAAGCTGGTGCTCAAAGATGGCCAGATGCTTGGCGCGCCAAGTTATTTACTGAGTAAATTCGCAACCATTAAGCCGCTACCGCCACCAACTCCGCCACCTGGCCAAGTTCCAGATCCACATATAAAGAGATTTTCAATTGGTGCTTTGTGGCCAGTCCAACCTGGAATTGGTCGTAGAAAGAAGAATTGCGCAGGATGGTGGCTGCCGCCAAGTGAATCGCCTTTAATTAAATTAGCGTTGTAGCGTTCTAAATCTGGCGGAGTCAAAACTTTTCTTGCAAGTATTTTTGCTTTTAAGCCAGGCGCATACTCTTCAATATTTTCAATTATTTGATCGGCATATTCTTCGCCAACTCGATCCCAAGTAGTTCCAGAAATCTCAAGTGGCAATACTCGGACTTGAATCCAGAGAACATGCTTGCCTTCAGGTGCACGCGAAGGATCGCTTACAGTCGGTTGACCAATAACTAGTGCAGGTGTTGTTGGAAGTTTTCCAGCTGCTGCAACTGTATATGTCATTGCTAAGTCATCAACATATGGAGCGATGTGAACATAGTTAAATCCGCGGGCTTCACTAGCAGTCCAATCAGGTAAGTCACTTAAAGCTAGGTGAATCATCATTGTTCCAAGCCCAGGACGGAAATTTTTAACCTTGGAAACTTCAGGTTTTTCAGCTTCAATTTGTGGCAACAAGTTTGGAATTAAAGCGGGGTTAACATTTGCAATTATCTTAGTTGCTTCATAAACCTTGCCATCAGCCGTCTTTACTCCAGTTGCTTTTCCGTTATTTGTAATTATCTCGGTAACTCTCGCGCCAGAAACTAGCGTTCCACCATTTTCTTTTATCACCGCAACGAGCGCTTTGATTAGATTATCTGCGCCGCCCCTACCGAGAACCATTCCAAATTCTTGGCCACCGATTGACTCTAAGAATGAGAATAGCGCCCCTCCGGAAATATCTGGACCGTAATCAAGATGCATTCCCCAAATTGCGGCGAGAGCTTTAGTTTCTGGGTGAACGAAATGTTCATCAGTAAAAGCGCGACTTGATTGCAGTAGCAATCTAATTAAATCAAATAACCCTTCGGTTCCAATCGCTCGCCAGGTTTTGTAGAGTGATTTAGCTGCAGCGAAGGATGGAAGTTCGGTTCCTAGAATTGGAAAGAGATGTGGTGCAAGAACGCCAAGCTTTGTAGTTAAAGATTTCCAAGATTCGACGTCGCCTGGTGCAACCCGATTCAAAGTTGCAATGTTTGCTTCACGATCCATAACAATTCCTATTGATTTTCCATCAGGAAAGACCGAGCAATATGGTTTCGCAGATGGAACAAATTCCAAACCGTTGCGGATCAAATCATCTTTAAGGGCAGCCATAACGCCACCGCCGGCAAATAAACTTAAATTAGTAGCAAAGAGGTCGTGTTTGAATCCGGGCAAGGTAACTTCTTCGGTGCGCACGGCGCCACCAAATTCGGTTGCACTCTCGAGAACGGTTACCGATTTACCTCTCTTAGCCAATAAGGCCGCCGCGCTTAAACCATTGATTCCAGATCCAATAATCACAATTTTTGACATGCGCGATCTTCTCACGATTATTGACGGTCGGACAATACCCGCAATAGATTTCGACCATGACAACATCCAAAAAGTTCGATGCAATCATTATTGGTAGCGGTATCAACTCACTTGTTGCGGGCGCTGTCCTTAGTAAATCGGGCTGGCGAGTTTTAGTTTGCGAACGAAATGCTAGCGCTGGTGGCGCAATCAAAACTGAGCAGGCAACACTGCCGGGATATACCCACGAATTACTTTCAAGTTGGCACCCACTGTTTGTTGGTGGTCCGGCATATGCAGATCTAAAAGAAGAATTAGACAAGCGCGGTTTGGTTTATAAAAATACCGAACTTCCAACCGGCGTTGTATGTAGTGATGGAACTGCAATTTTATCTACCAATCCAGAAATCACCGGTGCGGAATTTGCTCGATTAGGCGATGGTGAATCTTGGTCGCAAATGATGGGCGAGTTCACTCCAAAATTAGATTTAGCATTTGGTCTTCTTGGTGCAGATCTTTGGCGTAAGTCTTCGCTAAAGCTTGCGCAATTAGCCCGCAAGAGATTTGGAAATCGTGGATTGGTTGCAGTGGGCGCAGAGTTATTGGAACCAGCAGCACCTTGGCTTGATCGTCAATTTAAATCTCCAGTTAGCAAAGCGTTACTCGCGCCGTGGGCACTTCATAATGGTCTTGGTCCAGATGATGCTGCGAGTGCATTCATTACCAAAGTTATTTCTGCTGCAGTTGCATTCGGTGGAATGCCAGTACCAGTCGGTGGCGGAATTAAATTAGTAGAGGCGTTAACTTCAATCATTACAGATGCTGGTGGTCACTTGCTTACCAATGCTGATGTTGTAAAAGTTATTGTAGAAAATAAGAGTGCAACTGGAGTGATACTCAGTGACGGTAGAACTTTTAGCGCAGGTAAAGCAGTTCTAGCATCAACTACTCCGCAAGCGCTTTATCAAACGCTATTAGCGGGCGAGGAAGTTCCAGTAGAGATTAAAACTTCTGCTGATAATTTCCGTTATGGCCGCGCAGCAATCCAGATTCATCTAGCACT
Source organism: Bifidobacterium breve (assembly GCA_945863115.1). Taxonomy (GTDB): domain Bacteria; phylum Actinomycetota; class Actinomycetes; order Nanopelagicales; family Nanopelagicaceae; genus AAA044-D11. Next base: position 24,878 of record CAMAYZ010000005.1, on the reverse strand, counting down.
TTCAGAACCTCCAATTTGGAAGACTGATGCTCGGATGAAAGATGTAGCAATAGTTCACGTTTTAGATGGAATTAATTCGCTATCTGAATCTGTTAACGCAGCAAACCGTGGTTATCTTCCAGCTCGTCCAACAATTGTGGTTGGCCAACCTTGTGCAGTAGATCCATCAAGAGCTCCTGCTGGTGCATCAATTATTTGGATTCAACTTCAAGAGAATCCACAGGTAATTAAAGGCGACTTAGCTAATGAGATTAATCCTGGAGATGGAACTTGGAATGAAGAGCGGTTGAATGCATATGCCGACCGAGTTCTGGAACAACTTGGAACCGAAATCACAAATCTAAAATCTGCAACGATTGCAAAGATAGTTCTAGGACCACGCGAAATTGAAGCAATGAATAAGAATCTGGTGGGCGGAGATCCATATGCTGGAGATTGCCGCATCGATCAATATGCGCCGTGGCGTCCATTATCTGCTGCAACAGGTCACCGGACTCCAATAAAAAACCTTTGGCACATTGGTGCGTCAACACATCCGGGACCAGGACTTGGTGGCGGATCAGGTTTCTTGGTTGCAAAGAGATTGGCCAAGAAGAGTTTTACCAAGAAAATATTTGGAAAGTAAAAGAAAAAGCCCGCCAATCACTTGGCGGGCTTTCTAACTTTTAGCTATTACTTTGAAACTAGAGCAAAGACTCTTGTAGGTGATCCAGATCCACCAACAATCTTTAGTGGCGCAGCAATAACAATTGCACCAGTTGTTGGCAACTTATCTAGATTGCGAAGTTGAGTTAAGCCGTACTTGTTATTTCCAAGTAGATAGTTGTGGCAAGGGAATGGAACTTCCATTCCGAATGCGCCGCCAGCATCGATACCAACTGTTTCAACACCTAATCCAAGGATGTCGCGCTTTGTTGCAAGGAACTCAGCACATGCAGGTGGAAGTCCTGGTGTGTGTGGTCCATTCTCATCTGCGTTTGCAAATGCCTTTGGATCATCACCAAACTTTGACCAACCGGTGCGGAATAGAACCCAAGCACCCTTTGGAATTTCACCGTTTACTTTTTCCCAAGCTTCGATATGTGAAACTTCGAGAAGGAAATCAGGATTCGCTGCTGCTTCTTTAACAAAATCTAAAACAACTGCAGGACCAACTAAACGTTGTGGCGGAATTGATGCAACATCGTCGCCATCTTTTCCGGTGATCCAGTGGTTAGGAGCATCTAAGTGAGTTCCAGTGTGTTCACCGGTATGAAAGTTATTCCAATACCAAGCTGGACCACGATCGTCATACTTAGAAATTTCTTCTAATTGAAAAGATGCGGTCTGGCCGAATGGTTCTGGAAGAACCAAAATTGGTGTGTTCGAATGTAATGGTGCTGTTAGGTCGAGGACCTGAACTGCTCCTGATACAAGATCATTTGCTAAGGCATTTAGATTTGCCATTTATCTGCTCCTTCTTATTATCGGTTTTAAGCCTTCCGCGGATTGGTCATCGCAGGGGATTGAGATTAGCCGTGTGCTGGCCTAATTTCTAGGTTTGACGACCGTCAATTTCCCCCAAGAGCGTTCAGGAATTTGTCATTTAGCCCACACCCATTCTGAGGAAAATCTCCTAGACAGGTCAGAGTGCGCATGCGACGATTACGGAGTATTTTTTCCCTCTGAGGTGAGAACCTTTGAGTCCGCAGATGAGTTAAAAGGAGTGACATGGCTGAACGTTCGTTCGCTACTGAAGTCGGAAAGCTACGCGCTGGCGCGGGCGAAGAATTTTTCGGTGAAGGAATTCTCGCTGTCACAAAAGCACTTTTACAATCTGGTGTTTCCTATGTCGGCGGTTACCAAGGCGCACCAATTTCACATTTAATGGATGTATTGGGCGATGCGAAAGAAGTTCTTGACGAGTTAGGTGTGCACTTCGAAAATAGCGCATCCGAAGCAACAGCCGCAGCGTCACTTGCAGCTTCAGTTTATTACCCACTTCGTGGCGCAATTACTTTTAAATCTACTGTTGGAACAAACGTGGCATCAGATGCGCTTGCAAATCTTGCATCAGGTGGCGTAACTGGCGGCGCACTAATTATTGTTGGCGAAGATTACGGCGAAGGTTCATCCATCATGCAAGAGCGATCACATGCTTTTGCAATGAAGTCACAGGTTTGGTTACTAGATCCACGACCAAACTTAACTGCGATTGTTGATTCAGTTGATATTGGTTTCCGATTATCTGAAGCAAGTAATTCACCTGTGATGCTTCAACTTAGGTTACGTTCATGTCACTTGCATGGTCGATTTATTGCGAAAGATAATATAAAACCAGAATTCACTTTGCGTGATGCGATGGAGAATCCACTGCGTGACACCAATCGAATTGTTCTTCCACCAGCCAGCTTTATGCACGAACAAGAGAAGGTCACAAAGCGTTGGCCAGCTGCAGTTAAATTCATTAAAGATAACAAAGTAAATGAATTCTTTGCAGATGGAACGCAAGACTTCGGAATCGTTATGCAAGGTGGGCTTTACAACACAGTAATTCGTTCACTTCAGCTTCTTGGGCTTTCCGATGTTTACGGCAATAGCAAGATTCCGCTTTATATTCTCAACGTTACTTACCCAATAGTTGATGATGAAGTTGTCGAATTTGCTAAGAGTAAGAAGGGCATACTTCTCGTTGAAGAGGGCCAACCTGACTACATTGAGCAGAATATAAATGCGATTCTGCGTCGTGCCGGAGTTCAGACTGCATTACACGGTAAAGACTTATTACCTGTTGCAGGCGAATACACACCAGCTTCAGTTACAAAGGGAATTTTAGAATTCGTTAAGAAGTTTGGACCAGAACTTTTAGATCAGAATAATTTGCCAGCAATTGTTCGCCCAGATGGCGATAAACCAAATTCAATTAAATCTGTTGCCCCAACCGAACAGATTCATGGCCGACCACCGTCATTCTGTACCGGATGTCCAGAACGACCAATCTTTACCGCACTTAAGTTGGCAGAGAAAGAAATTGGAAAGCATCACATCTCAGCAGATATTGGTTGCCACCTATTTTCAATTTTGCCACCATTTAATATCGGTGCAACAACCATGGGTTATGGACTTGGCGCCGCGGGTGCATCAGCGCTTCACGATTTAGACAGCGATAAACGCACAATCAGTTTTATGGGTGATGGTGGTTTTTGGCACAATGGTTTGACCAGCGGTATTGGAAATGCGGTTTTCAATAAGAGCGATGGTCTTGTTGTAGTTGTAGACAATGCTTACAGCGCAGCTACTGGTGGCCAAGATGTTCTTTCATCAGCAGCATCGAGTGAAATTAGATCAACAAAACATCCAATCGAGCGTGCAGTTCGTGGAATCGGCGTCGAGTGGGCGAAGACGGTTTCCAACACATTTAAAGTGCATGAAATGAAGAATATTTTTAAGGATGCTCTAACAACAAAAGAGCAAGGGCCAAAAGTTATTGTTGCTCAGAGCGAGTGCACACTTAACAAAACCCGACGCGAACGCCCACTAGCGGCAAAGCGGGTTAAAGAGGGTAAGCGCGTAGTTCGCGAACGTTTCGGAGTAGATCCAGATACTTGCACCGGCGATCACTCTTGTATTCGTTTAAATGGTTGTCCTTCATTAACAATTGCAGCTAATCCAGATCCAATGCGAAAAGATCCGGTGGCAACAGTTCTAAATTCCTGCGTGGGTTGTGGACTTTGCGGCGAAGCAGCACATGCAGCTGTTTTATGCCCTTCTTTCTACAAAACTTCGATAATTAGCAACCCATCAATTTGGGATCGCACGAAATTGCGGATGCGTAATTTAATCATTGGCTTCCTGCAAAATGGAATTGAACGACGTCTAGTAGGAATTGATGCCTAATTTAAATACGCCCCACAATCGTCCGATCACGCTCGCACTACTTGCAATGGGTGGTGAAGGCGGTGGAGTTTTAGCAGATTGGGCCATCGATATGGCCGAGCACAATGGTTTTTTTGCTCAAACAACTTCGGTTCCAGGAGTTGCGCAACGAACCGGAACAACTGTTTATTACTTAGAATTTTTTCCTGATGATGGCGCCGGAAAACCTGGAGTTCATGAACCCGTTCTAAGCACAATGGCAACACCAGGAGAAGTAGATATTGTTGTTGCTTCAGAGCTAATGGAAGCCGGTCGCGCAATCTTTAGAGGATTTGTAACTTCGGATATCACAACCTTTATTACTTCAACACATCGCGTCTACTCAATGACCGAACGAACATCGATGGGCGATGGTCGAGTTGATTCAGATGAAATTATAAAATCAGCTAAAGCTGCGGCCAAGAAATTTATAGCAGCGGATTTTGCAAAGGTTGCCGAAGAATCTAGCAGCGTTATTTCAGCGGCTCTCTTTGGTGCGATTGCAGGAAGTGGCGCACTTCCATTTACCAAAGAGCAATTCGCAGCAGCGATTGAGCGCGGCGGTGTTGGTGTAAAAACATCAATGGCAGCATTTGATAAGAGTTATGACATTTCAAAGCAGATCGTGACTGATTTAGAGAAACCAGCAAGCACCGGAGTCTCAATTCAAATTGGTAAGCGCCCAGTAGAGCCTGGCGAAATTAGTGCAGAAGAAGAGTTAGCAATTATTAAAGAACCCGCATCTGTTGTTGGAGCAAAATTAAAGACCCAAGCAGCACAAGTAAAAGCAGATTTTCCAGAACCAGCTCGAGTCATGGCGATTAATGGCGTAAAGCGCACAGCTGATTATCAAAGCGTTGCATATGCCGATCGTTATTTGGCCAGACTTTCAAAGATTAGAGAAGTTGAAGCGAAATTTGGCAATGGCACTGCCCAATTGTTAAATGAAACCGCACGTTATACCGCGCTCTGGATGACGTATGAAGACACAATCCGCGTTGCAGATTTGAAAACTCGTCGTTCTCGTTTCCAACGAGTTAGCACTGAAGCAAAAATTGGCGCTGAACAAATCATGGAAGTTAGAGAATATCTGCATCCGATGTCTGAAGAAATTGCAGACACACTTCCAACACCGATAGGTAAATGGATTTTGCGCACCAAACCAGTTGTAAAAACAATTGAAAAGATTAGTGAAAATGGAATTATTCTAAACACTGCTTCAATCAGCGGCTATTGCCTTCTTTATTTTGTTGCACGTTTAAAACCAATTCGCCCAAGATCACTTCGATTCAATCTTGAACAAGAAAGAATTGATGCCTGGCTATCTAAAATTGAAGAGCTAGCCCCAGTCAATTACGAACTAGCTTGCGAAATTGCCGAATGCGCAAATGTAATTAAGGGGTATGGCGATACTCATCGAAATGGCTGGCGCAATTTCACATCAATTATGGTTGAGGTAGATAAGGTTTCAAAGAATTCAGATGCAGCGTCTCGCATCAAAGAGCTCCGTCTCGCCGCACTTGCCGACGAAGACGGAACTAAATTACGTAATTACTTAAACGCTTAAACTTCACCAAATATCTGAGTTATCTGCTCAAAAGACATTGCGTTCTTCGCAGCAGCAGCTTGTTGCTTCTCGCGTTCTAAGTTTCGCTCCAGCTGAATCTTTGCCGCTACATATTGTTTTGGCCAAGGAACATCGGCGTACCCACTCTTCGCACCTTCAGTAAGAATCCAAGCTGGGTTTGCAAGGTGTGGTCTAGCAACAGCACACAAATCAGCGCGACCTGCAGCGATGATTGTGTTTGCGTTGTCTGCTTCGAAGATGGCCCCAACTGCGATTGTTGGAATATTTGCTTGGTTACGAATTCGATCAGCGAATGGGGTCTGGAACATACGACCGTAAATTGGCTTCTCCTTCTTACTTACCTGACCAGAAGAGCAGTCGATAATGTCAGCGCCAGCAGCTTTAAATGCCTTTGCAATATCAACAGCATCAGCCGGCATGATTCCACCAGGTGTCCAGTCATGTGCAGAAATACGAACGCTAATTGGTTTGCCTTGTGGCCAAACTTCACGAATCGCCTTAAAGATTTCGATTGGGAAGCGCATTCTGTTTTCGAATGTTCCACCATATTCATCTGTGCGCTGATTTGTTAGCGGTGAGATGAATGAAGAAAGTAAGTAACCGTGAGCTGCATGGAGTTCTAGCCAATCGAAACCGGCCTTGTCTGCATCTTTAACTGCTCTAATGAAATCTGCTTTAACGCGATCCATATCTGCACGATTCATCTCGCGGGCAGTTTGTGAAACACCTTCAATATATTGTTGTGGCGATGCGGAAATGATTTCCCAGTTGCCTTCCTTGAGGGGTTGATCAATTCCTTCCCACGCAAGACGTGTTGATGCCTTAGCGCCAGCATGACCAATCTGCATTCCAATTTTTGCCTGAGAATTTGCATGAACAAAATCAACGATGCGAGTCCAGCCCGCTAAATGTTCAGGTTGATACATTCCAGGACACCCTGGAGTGATTCGGCCATCAGGGCTAATACAAGTCATCTCAGTCATAACAAGTGCGGCACCACCCATGGCACGTGCACCCAAGTGAACCAAGTGATAATCAGATGGCAAACCATCTTCGCATGAATATTGCGCCATTGGTGAAACGACTATGCGATTTTGAAGAACAACATCACGAACTTTAAATGGTGTGAACATTGGCGGAATATGTGCACCCGACTTTGGAAGTGGAACTCCGGCATCAGCAAATGCTTTAGTTGCAAACCATTTCTCATAATCTTCAACATACTTGGCATCACGTAACTTCAAGTTATCGTGTGAAATTCTCTGGCTACGAGTTAGCAATGAATAATTGAATTGCTCTGGCTCCATATGAGTGTATTGAGCAGCATTTTCAAACCATTCCATCGCATTCTTTGCAGCGCTCTGGATCTTAATAACCTCAACTCCACGAATAGCTTGATAATCCGCAAGGATTTCTGGCATGGTGCGAGTTCCAGCTTCGCTCATAAATTTAGCCAGATCAATAGCATCTTCCATAGCTAACTTTGTTCCGGAACCGATAGAGAAGTGTGCGGTGTGAGCAGAGTCGCCCATCAAGACAACTGGAACTTGCTTGCCATTAATATCGTTCCATTGTGTCCAGTTTTCGCAGATTACTCGAGGGAATTGAATCCAGTTGGTAGAACCGCGAAGGTGGGAAGCATTACTCATTAACTTTGCGCCTTCTAAATCTTTCGCGAATAACTTCTCACAGAATGCGATTGCCTCTTCCTGGTTCATGTCTTCTAAGCCAGCTTTTCTCCAAACATCTTCTGGAGTTTCGATAATGAATGTCGAAGTATCGCCATCGAATTGGTAGACGTGTGCTTGGAACCAACCAAACTCAGTCTCTTCAAAAATAAAGGTGAAGTCTTTGAAAATTTTCTTAGTTCCAAGCCAAACAAACTTACAGACCCGAGTGTCAATATCTGGTTTAAAAGTATCGGCATATCTAGTTCTGATTGCTGAATTCAAGCCATCAGATGCAATTATCAAATCAGCGCCATATTCTGCGGCAATTTGTTGATCATCTTTAACTTCAGTTTCAAAAACTAATTTAACACCCAGCTCTTCGCATCTTTCTTGCAAAATATTTAGGAGGCGCTTTCGACCAATTCCGCAGAAGCCATGACCGCCAGAAATCATGCTCTTACCTTTTATACGAACATCAATGTCATCCCAATGGTTGAAGGATTGAAGAATAGTTTTAGCGGTTGGTTCGTCAGCGCGGACAAAGTTTGAAAGGGTTGCATCAGAGAAAACAACGCCCCAACCAAATGTGTCATATGGTCGGTTACGTTCGATGACTGTTATCTCATGAGTTGGATCCTGCTTCTTCATTAAAATTGAGAAATAAAGTCCAGCAGCTCCGCCACCAATACAAACAATCTTCATCTTCTAAACCATTGCCCCTCGATAAAACTGCCCAAATGGCATGACAGTTATTTGACTATCGTCAATAATAGGCGAGGCGACCTTATTTCTCTACCCAGAATAAGCATTGGATTTGGGCCATGGGCAAGTTAAGGTTAGTCACATGAATACCAATCGCTTCAGCGGCAAAAGCATATTAATCACCGGTGGCGCCGGTGGGCTTGGAAGTCAGATTGCCAGAAGTGTCATTGCTCAAGGCGGAAGCGTTGGAATCCTCGATACAAATGAGGTTGCGATTCAATCTCTCGTTTCAGAGTTAAAGGCAAGCGGTGGAAATGCGGCAGGCCAAAAAGTTGATGTGCGCGATTCTAAATCTGTGACTACGGCGGTAAATGAATTAGCTAAAGCTCTCGGAAGCGTAGATGTTTTAATCGCAGCGGCTGGTGGATCACTTGGCACACCGCGGGACCTTGATGATATTTCAGATGAAGATTTTGATTTAGTTTTAGATGTAAATGTAAAGGGCACATTTAACTGCGCTCGCGCTGCGATTCCACATATGAAAAAAGCTGGTGGCGGTTCCATAGTTACCTTTTCTTCTATTGGCGGCAGGAGTGCTAGCCCTGTTACAGGAGTTCCATACGCAACTGCTAAGGCTGCAATACTTGGTTTAACTCGTCGCCTTGCCAAAGAAGTTGGCGAATTTGGAATTCGAGTAAATGCAATTGCTCCCGGATTATTTCTAACTGATCGGCTTGAAGGCATGTTTAACGATATGAGTGAAGCTGACCAAGCAGAAGTAATTGATGCAATTCCACTTGGAAGAATGCCAAAGTTACAAGAGTGTGTTGATCCCGTTTTGTTTTTAGCAAGTGACGAATCCTCATTCATAACCGGAACCGTTTTAGATGTAAACGGTGGCCGGATGATGCCCAACTAAGCTCCACTAGTAGAAGGAATAGAAAATGGCATACGGTCCCGATCAAATCTTGGAAGGTGCAGGGAACTCGGATTACGAGCGTTACATCCGCACAGTTGAATTATTAAATCTGCAACCAGTTCCTGAAACTTGGAAGCACCGTGACGAATTACTTTTTACAGTTGTTCATCAGACCTCTGAAATTTGGCTAAAACATTGCACAGCAGAAGCCATTCAAGCCCTTGAGCATTTAAAGAAAGATGAAATTCGCGCAGCACTTCGCCTATTTCCGCGCATGATGTTGGACATTAAATTTTGCCATGATGCCTTAGATATGTTGGAACAGATGTCACCTTGGGATTATCAACAGGTCCGTCGCGCACTTGGGCATGGTTCTGGCTTTGACTCACCAGGTATGAATTCGATTCGCAAGGCCATTCCAGGTCTAGGTGTTGAGTTTAAGCGTTTACTCGCAGCAGCTAACTTAGATCTCGTGCAACTCTTTGTTCGTCATACCGAGTTCGAAGATATTTACCTACTTGCCGAAGCTTTGGTAGAACTTGATGAACGCATGTATTTGTGGCGCCACCGACACTTCAAAGTTGTTGAAAGAAGTATTGGCTTAAAAGTTTCCGGAACTCAAGGAACTCCAGTTGAAATTCTGGCCAGACTAAATAGCTTTACATTCTTTCCAGAACTTTGGGATGCCCGAACCGATCTTACAAATTATGCGATTGCTGAAGAAGGCGAAAACTAATTCTTTCGGAATTTTGAATAGTCTGGTGCACGCTTTTCGGTAAATGCAGCGCCACCTTCTTTTGCCTCATCTGTCTTTGTATAAAGATCGAGAACATCGAAAGCCAGTGATTGAATTCCCATAATGTGATCAGAGTCAGCATTGAATGAATGCTTCAAAGCTTTAAGCGCAGTAGGAGATAGCGCAGCAACTTTCTTTGCCCATTCCATCGATGCCGCCATTAATTGATCTGGTGCAACAACTTTATTTACTAAGCCCCAACGTTCAGCTGTTTCTGGATCATATTGTTCGCAGAGAAACCAAATTTCGCGGGCACGTTTTTCGCCAACAACGCGAGCTAAATAGGCAGAACCAAATCCAGCATCAAAAGAGCCTACGCGAGGACCAACTTGACCAAACTTTGCATTAGTAGATGCGATTGAAAGATCGCAGAGCACGTGCAGAACATGTCCACCGCCGATTGCAAAACCATTTACTGCTGCGATAACAGGTTTTGGAATTGCTCTAATTAGTTTGTGTAGTGATTCAATTTCAAACATTCCAGTTTCAGTTTCACCATAACCACCAGTTTGAGCGCGCTCTTTCTGATCGCCGCCAGTGCAGAAAGCCTTTTCGCCAGCGCCAGTCAAGATAACGGCACCAACTTCTTGATCGACCCAGGCATATTTAAATGCTGCAAGTAATTCATCAACAGTGCGACCACGAAGTGCGTTGTAACGATCTGGTCGATTAATAGTAATTATGCCTACGCCACTATCGGTTGTATAGGTAACGTCAGTGAAATCCTTAATTGCGATCATGTGCGCACTTTACCCTTTGACTTCTACAACTATTGCAACGCCCAGACCAACACCAATACATGCAGCGGCAATACCTATTCCGCCACCCTGACGTTTTAATTCTCGGGCGCAATCAACTACAACTCGGGCAGCCGATGCACCAACAGGGTGTCCAATTGCAATCGAGCCACCATTGATATTTACCTTAGCAAGGTCAATTTCTGGAACTTCATGCAGAACTGTCAGAACCATAGATGCAAAGGCTTCGTTAATTTCCCAAACTTTAATATCACTAAATTTCTTACCGGTGCGCGCCAAAACTTTATGAATTGCAGAAATCGGAGCCAAGGTAAATTCATTTGGATTTGTTGCCGTTACTTGTGCACCAAGAATTCGGCCAATTCCAGTTAGCCCCAAGTTATCTGTTCCAGCGCGATCGGTAATTAACATCGCAACTGTTCCATCATTTAACGGAGATGAGTTACCGGCCGTTCCGGCGCCATTTTCTGAGAAAACTGAAGGAAGCGACGCCAACTTTTCTAACGTGCCATCTGCGCGAATTGATTCATCTTTAACTACATCACCAAATGGAATAACAAAACCTTCATGCAATTTCTTATCCCATGCAGCGGCAGCTAATTGATGTGAACGATGAGCCCATTCATCCTGCGCTTGTCTTGAAATATTAAATCTCTCTGCAACTTCTTCCGAACATCTACCTAAGCTTGCAGTCCAATGTGCCGGAAATAATGGATTTGTAAGCCGCCAACCAACTGTTGATTGATTAAAAACCGGATTTGTTGGCTCTTCTTTACTTGTTCGTTCAACAATCCATGGCGCTCTACTCATTACTTCAACACCGCCAGCAATTATGTAATCACTGTCACCACTTCTAATTGCACGTGAAGCCTGAATAATTGCTTCTGCTCCGGAACCGCACAATCTATTTATTGTTACACCTGGGATTGTTACTGGAAATCCAGCAAGCAGAGAACCCATGCGAGCAACATTTCTATTGTCTTCACCGGCTCCATTTGAATCACCGATCATCACATCATCAACACGGTCTAAATCAAGATTAGGAATTTTCTTTGCAAGCGAGGAGAGTGCAAATCCGAGCAAATCATCAGGACGAACTTTGGATAATCCACCAAAATATCGGCCAAAGGGGCTCCGAACTGCTTCCGCAATGATTACTTCTCTCTGGTTCATATGTCGTATTATTGCCTATCGGAAGAAATACGTAAGCCCTATTTTCAATATGATTTCCAGATGACGGGAGAATTCATGAGCAATACCCCGCTCCGAGTTCTCGTTACTGGTGCAAGTCGCGGAATTGGCGAAGCCATTGCAACTCAATTATTAGATGCTGGCCACAGCGTTGCGTTAACCGCCAGAACTACGCCGGATTTAGAGGCAATCGTTGCGGGGCGAACTAATAAAAGTTTAATAATTCCTGCTGATGTTACAGATTCGAAGAGTGCGGATATCGCACTGGAAAAGATTATTTCTGCCTGGGGCGGAATTGATGTTTTAATTTTAAATGCTGGCGATGGCGCTGCTGCTCCAATAGATAAAACTACTAATGAAATTTGGGAACACTCGATCGCAATTAATTTAACTGCGCCATTTCAATATTTGAGAGCTGCAGTTCCTGCAATGAAAGAAGCAAAATTTGGGCGAATAATTGTCATTGCAAGTTCTGCTGGTCTAATTGGTGAGCCAAATGTTTCGGCATATACCGCAGCAAAGCATGGAGTAATTGGATTAGTAAGAGCCGCTGCAGCAGAATTAGGTAAGTATGGGATCACCGTAAATGCGGTCTGCCCAAGTTATGTAGATACTCCAATGACAAAGCGATCATTAGAAGCGGCAGCTGCGCGCACCGGAAAAGATTTTAATGAAGTAAAAGCAGCGCTTGAAGCCAAGCAACCTAGTGGAAGATTTTTAACTCCAGCCGAAGTCGCAAGTGCAGCAATTGCTTTTATCGATCTACCTAATACAACTGGCCAAGCAGAAATTCTTAAAGGAGAATAAAAATGGTTGCTAAGAAAATTAATCCAGAGAGCATGGCTCCTGCAATTGGATTCTCACATGCGGTCGTTGTTGAGGGTGGAACCCTAGTTTTTCTTGCTGGTCAAACCGCACTAAACAAAGAGGGCGTCATCGAAGGAAACGGAATCGTTGAACAATTCGAAAAAGTCATTACGAATCTTCTTACGGCTCTAAGTGCTGCTGGTGGAACTCCAGATAACTTAGTAAAGCTAAATATCTATTCTGTTGATCCAGCTGATTACCGAGCAAACTCACGGGAAATTGGAAAAGTTTGGCAACGTTTAATTGGCAAGAATTTTCCAGCAATGACTTTGGTTGGCGTAACACGCCTCTGGGATGCGGAAGCGTTACTAGAGATTGAAGGGTTTGCAAACCTTTGAAAAGTTCGATCTCTGCACTCTGGTCAGCTAAATCAGTAGCGATTATTGGTGCTACTGAACGCGCAGGCGCAATGGGAAGACTTCCATTGGAATATCTTCAGAAATATGGATTTGCTGGCGAAATATTTCCAGTGAACCCTAAAGGCGGAGAAGTTCTTGGACTTAAGGCATTTGAAAATGTAAAAAATATTGGCAAGAAAATCGATCTCGCCTTGATTATGGTTCCAGCTAATTTTGTTAAGGAAGCGGTTCAAGATTGTGCTGATGCAGAAGTTGGCGTAGCAATCGTTATGTCCTCTGGTTTTGCTGAAGCTGATGAAGCAGGGGCACTTGCTCAAGATGAATTACTAGCAATTGCTAAAAAATCAGGTATGCGTTTAGTAGGGCCAAACTGCATTGGTTCCGCAGGTGGTGCAAGTAAGTTAGCGGCAACGTTCTCACCAGTTTTCTCCGGTCCAACAACACCGTTAGAAAGTGGAAACATCGCATTAGTGAGTCAGTCCGGAGCACTTGGTTATGGAATTTACTCGCTTGCTGTTGATCGAAGTTTGCCGATTGGTTTTGTAGTAACAACCGGTAATGAAGCTGATGTAACTGCGCTAGAAGTTGCAGCAACGTTGGCTGATGATAAAAGCGTTGATGCAATTTTGATGTATGCCGAATCTCTAGCTGATGTCACCGCGCTCCGTGAGATTGCCAAAAAGAAACCCACTGCAATTTTAAAATCTGGAAGATCCGCAGCAGGTGCCGAGGCAGCAGCGTCACATACTGGCGCACTGGCCACCGAAGACCGCGTTATAGATGCTGCAATTAATTCTTCAGGAGCGGTTCGTGTTGATGATGTTGAACATCTACTTGATGCCGGAAGTATCTTTGCAAGTAAGGTTTCAATGGTTGGAAACCGAGTTGCGATTATTACGACATCTGGTGGAAGTGGAATTTTAGGAACCGACGCACTTGAGAAATATGGCCTAACTCTTGCCAAACTTTCGCCCAAAACTACAGAAGCTTTAGACGCAATTGTCCCGAGTTATGGAAATACCGCGAATCCGGTGGATGTAACTGCAGCTGTTATGTCCGCACCAGATTTATTTGAGAAATGTGTTGAGGTGCTTGCTAAGGATCCAGAAGTCGATGCAATTGTTGCGACCTTCTGTGTTCTAGTTGGAAGCGATGTTGATCGCATAGCAAATGCGCTTAGTGCGGTTCGTGGTGTTCGAGATATTCCAGTTGTTGTTGCAAGAACAGGTTCACAGAGCTTGGCGCCGGAAGCAGATAAATTGTTTAAAGCAGCAAAGCTTCCAGTATTTCCAACTCCAGAACGTGCAGTTCGTGCACTTCAAACACTCCGGGTTGCAACGAAACCCGCACATAGCGTTGAACGCAAACCACTTTGTAAATCACTTCCAACTCCTGCTGACCAAGCGACCGAAGATCAATTGAAGAGCGCACTAGCCTCTGTTGGTGTTCCAGTTCCACTTTCAGTTGTTGTAGATAGCGTTGATGAAGCAATTGCCGCAGTTGCAAAAGTTGGTGGTCGATCAGTAATGAAAGCAGTCATTCCTGGTTTATTGCATAAGAGCGAAGCTGGTGGAGTTGCGCTAGATATAAATTCCCAGAGCGCTAGTGAAACTTATCAACGGCTTTCTCGCCTTGGCCCAGATAAAAACACAAGCAATAAAGTATTAGTTGAAACTTTTGTTCCAAAGGGCGTAGAAACTCTTGTTGGAATCACATCTAGTTCCCTCGGTAAAGTTCTCACAATCGGGGTTGGTGGAATTTTGACTGAAGTTATTTCTGATGTTGCGGTTCGTTTACTTCCAGTTGACTCAAAAATTGTGAATGAAATGATTGACGAAACCCGACTTGCAATTCTATTTTCCGGGGTTCGTGGCGCAGCTGCGAGCAACCGAGATGCATTTGTGGACACTGTGCTACGAATCACCGACGCAGTTATTGATTGGCCCAGCGGTTGTGAGTTAGACATTAACCCCTTAACAGTTTTGCCAGAAGGTGCTTGGGTGCTTGATAGCGCTTATTCACCACCAGCAATATCCTCTGAACGGAGCAAGCACTAATGGATGTCGGAACACTTGTAGCTAGATCAACTCGAAAGTATCGCGATCGAATTGCGGTTGAGAGTTCAGAAGGTGCGATGACATTTGGTGAAATCGGGTCCCGAATTTTTCAATTAGCTCGTGCTTTAAAAGCACTTGGTTTAGCGCCAGGCGATCGGGTTCTGGATCTTCAATCGAATCAGCGCACATATATTGAAACTGATTTAGGAATTAGCACAGCTGGTTTATGTCGAGTTGCTTTAAATTATCGCTTGCACCCAAATGACTGGGTAAGAATTACAAATGACTGTGGCGCAAAAGTCTTGATCATGGATGCGAAATTTTGGGATGAATCTGCTCCAGTTCGAGAATTAGTTGATCACATAATTTTAATTCATGGCGAACATGATGGAACAACGCCTTATGAAGCATTCCTAGCAAAACAAGAGTCTCATGCATTTTCTACCGCAGTTGATCCAGATAGTTTTGTTTCACTTAACTATTCATCAGGAACGACTGGAAATCCTAAAGGTGCGATCAGAACACATCGCAATCGCACAGCAAGTTTGAATAACATCATTACAGATATTTTTGGGCGAATTCCAAACGAAACAGATTGTTGGGTTCACGCCGGTCCTGTAACGCACACAAGCGGACTCTTTGTTCTTCCATATTTTACATTCGGTGCAAAACAGATAGTTCTTGCTAAATATGATCCAGAAGAATTTATTGATGTAATTCAAAATCGTGGTGGCAATGCAACTGCGCTAGTTCCAACAATGGTCGCCAGACTTCTAGCGGTAGATGAAATTACCAAAGAGAAGATGGCGAATTTGCGGATGCTTGGTTATGCCGGTGCCCCAATGCCACCAGATCAAATTAAACAGTGTCACGAAAAAATTACAACAAAGATGGTTCAGTATTACGGTCTAGTCGAAGCGATTCCACCCGTAACCGTTTTAAGCGAAGCTGATCACGCACTTGGTTTGTCAGAAAATCCAGAACTTCTTACTAGCGCGGGTAATCCATGCGTTGGTGTCGAAATTCTTATCGTTGATGAGAACGGCAAAGAAGTTCCAGTTGGTGAAATTGGTGAAGTTATAACTCGAGGCGATCACGTAATGCGTGGTTATTACGGAGCGGCTGGCCAAGATGCAACAGTTACAAAAGCTGTTCGCGATGGTTGGCTGCACACTGGCGACCTAGGTCGAATCGATGAAGATAATCGCTTGTATTTAGTTGATCGCAAAGGCGACATGATTATTAGCGGTGGTTACAACATTTATCCACGTGAAATTGAAGATGTAATCGCCGAAATTCCGGAAGTATTAGAAGTCGCCGTGATGGGAATTCACGATGTCGAGTGGGGCCAACGCGTAACTGCAATGGTGACGCTGGTTCCAAATTCCACGGTTGACCATGCCGAACTAACAACTCGCATCCTTGAGCACTGTAAATCTAGAATGGCTTCATATAAGAAGCCAAAAGACCTTCGCATTGTTGCCGAGTTCCCATTGAACTCAACTGGCAAGATTGCAAAGAAGGTCTTGAAGCAACAACTCGAGGCCGAAGGAAAGTAAATGTCTTTAGAAAAACCAGGAGAGTATCCCTACACCCGAGGCATTAATGCTGACGCTGGTGTTTGGACGATGGGGCAATACGGTGGCTTCGGAACTCCTGCAGAAACAAATGCCCGCTTTAAAATGTTGCTTGATCAAGGCCTAACTGGATTTAGCGTTGCACTCGATCTTCCAACTCAACTTGGCCTTGATTCTGATGATCCAATGTCACTTGGTGAAGTTGGTCGCGTAGGTGTTGCTATTGATTCACTAGCTGATATCGAAATCTTGATGGATGGAATTCCACTAGAAAAAATTAGTCAAGTTCGAACTACTGCAAATTCAATTGGATATATCTGGGCAGCAATGTTTATTGCGCTAGCTGAACAACGCAACGTTGATCCAAACAAATTCGGTATGTTTATTCAAAACGATGTTCTTAAGGAATATGTTGCTCGTGGAACTCAGATATTTCCAGCCGAAGCTGGTTTAAAGCTTTCGGTCGACGTAATCGAACACATCGCAACAAAGATCCCTAAGTGGGTCTCACTTGCAATGTCTGGTTATCATATTCGTGAAGCTGGCTCCAATGCGGTGCAAGAAGTTGCATTTACATTTGCAAATGCCCGTGAGTATTTAGATAAGGCAATTGCTCGTGGTGTTTCCGTAGATTTCGTGGCACCAACTCTCTTTACATTCTTATCTTCAAATATTGATTTTTTGCCAGAGATTGCAAAATTCCGCGCTGCACGCCGCGTCTGGGCTAAGTTAATGCGCGAAAAATATGGCGCTAAAGATCCAGCCTCTGAAAAGTTACGCATCTTTGCATTCACGGCTGGCTCATCTCTTACCGCGCAACAAGCGATGAATAACGTTGTAAGAACTTCGATTGAAATGATGTCTGCAGCTCTTGGTGGAATTCAAACTATGCACGTTTCAGCATTTGATGAAGCACTAGGTGTGCCATCTGAAGAAGCAGCAACTCTGGCACTTCGCACCCAACAAGTCATTGCATTTGAAACTGGCGTGCTAGACAGCCCAGATCCACTTGCAGGAAGTTATGAATTAGAGCGTATGACTGATGAATTAGAGCGTGAAATTTGGGAATTGTTGGCAGGCATTGAAAAGCGCGGCGGCGCTCTCGAATGCATCAACAACGGTTATTTCGTAAATGAAATTTCTGAGAACTCTTATAAGTTAACTATGGCAATCGAATCTGGAGCTAGAAAAGTTGTCGGTGTAAATGCCTTCCAATCCGAATCAGCACCAATTAAGCCATTTGAAATAAACCCAAAGAGTGAATCTGAACAAGTAGCTTCTGTAAAAGCGGTGCGGGCTAAGCGCGATAACAAAGTTGTAACTGAGGCGCTTGAGAACTTATTAAAGGTCGCTAAAGCTGGTGATAACGTGGTTCCGGCAACGGTTGAAGCAATCAAGGCTTACGCAACTGTTGGTGAAATCGTTAACGAATTACGTAAAGTTTATGGAAAATGGCAACCAACAAAGATTTTCTAGCTCTTTAATCTAAAGCGTTGTAACTTTCCGGTCGTTGTCTTTGGTAGCGAATCAACAAAATGTATTGATCTTGGATATTTATATGGGGCAATCTGATTCTTGACGTGGTCCTGTAACTCTTTAGCCATCACATCAGATGCTAGAAATTCGGGTCTTAGAACTACGTATGCAGTAACTACCATTCCACGTTCATCATCAGGCAGGCCAACAACAGCAACTTCTGCGACTCCCTTATGCACAAGAAGTGCATTCTCAACTTCAGGTGCCGCGATGTTGTAACCACTTGAAATAATCATGTCATCAGCGCGAGATTCATATTTGAAATAACCCTCTGAAGTCTGGGTATAAATGTCACCGGTTAAATTCCAACCATCAACGACGTAATCCTTCTGTCTGGCATCGTTTAAATAACGACAACCAGTTGGACCTTTAACCGCGAGCAATCCTTGCTCGCCATTTTTTACTTCTACAAAACTCTCGTCAACAACCATAGCTTGATAACCAGGAACTGGCTTTCCTGTAAGTCCTGGAATGATTTCATGATCACTTGCTGATATAAAAATATGGAGTAATTCTGTTGCACCGATACCATCTATCAATTTATTTCCAGTTGCATCAAACCAAGCTCGCCAGGTTGCAAGCGGTAAGTGTTCGCCTGCAGAGACACAGCGCCGTAGAGATGAAATATCTTTACCTTCAAGCTGAGCAAGCATTGCTCGGTATGCAGTTGGAGCAGTGAAAAGAACCGAGATTTTATATTCAGAAATCTTTTCCAATAGAACTGGTGGTGCAGCGTTCTCCAATAAAACAGTTGTTGCGCCGACGCGAAGCGGGAATATAACTAGCCCGCCGAGGCCAAAGGTAAAAGCAATTGGCGGGCTGCCAGCAAAGACATCATCTTTAGTTGGCTTAACAACGTTCTTTGAGAAGGTATCGGCAATGGCCAAGATATCTCGGTGAAAATGCATCGTAGCTTTTGGTACACCGGTTGAACCAGATGTAAATGCAAAGAGACTGACATCATCCGCTGCTGTTCCACAGACTTCAAATTCAGCACTTTGCTTCGCTATCTCGGTATCAAATGCACTTCCGCCACCAACAATAAAAGTCTTTCCGGAATAGTTCGGAATTGCCTGCCATTCTTCGATAAATCTGTGATCGACAAGAGCAAATTGGATCTGACCAATTTCAACTATCTTTGCTAATTCAACTGCACGTTGTAACGGAATAGTTGTAACAGCGATGGCACCTACCCTGAGAATTGCTAACCAGATTGCAACCGCCATCGCATTGTTTGGACTACGAATTGCAATTCGGTTCCCTGGGACTACACCTTGAGCGATCAGATAATTTGAAATCCTATTTACCAGTTCAAGTAGCTCGCCATAAGTGAAGTTGCCATCAGCCGCGATTATTGCGGCCTTATTCGGCCCAACTAATTCAATAGTTCTTTCTAACAATTCAAAACTTGCATTTAGTTGTTCTGGATAAGTTGCAGCTGGATGATTCAAGATTAATTCTGGCCAGAGAGATTCATCTGGAAGATTATCTCTGGCAAAAGTATCTACATGAGCGCTCTTAATCATTACTAGCCATTCCTATGTTTCTCAATTTCAGCCATAAGTTCAACTACCCCAGTTCCATTCTGCATAGCACCAAGCAATACTGGTGGAATCCATGGCTTTCCTGCAACTGTTTTAGGCATCGACATGGAAATCGATCGCTCAATATCTGCTGCAGTTTCTTTTGCACCCTCACGATCTGATTTATTAATTAAATAGATATCACCGATTTCAAGTAAACCGGCCTTAGATGCCTGTATTCCGTCTCCCATACCAGGGGCAAGAACAACTATTACGGTGTCAACAACTCGCATTACTTCAACTTCGCTCTGTCCTACACCAACCGTTTCAACAATAATGAAATCAAATTTTGCGCTTTGCACTAATCGCAACACTGCTTTCGTACTAACTGAAAGTCCACCAAGATGTCCACGCGTTGCAAGCGAACGAATGAAAACGCCGGGGTCAGTGAAGTGGTCAGTTAATCTAATTCGGTCACCAAGAAGTGCACCACCAGATATTGGCGAGGATGGATCTACTGCAAGAACTGCAACTGAAAAATTTCGCTCTCTTAATAATTTAATTAGGGCATCAACTGTGGTTGATTTTCCAACTCCTGGCGCACCGGTTATTCCGATTACTTGAGTCCCAGCTTTATCTTCAATCTCAAAGGGGAGGCCCGTGTTCTCAATAATCGTAATTGCCTTCGCCAACGCCTGTCGGTCGCCATTGCGAACTTGGCTAAGGAGTTCGGTGTGATCGATTTGGCCCATGTGCCAAACCCTACGACATATTTCTCGTGATAAGTTGGTGCTATGTCTGAAACAACCAATTCGGTCCCAATTCGTGTTGTGGTTGCTAAGCCCGGTCTAGATGGACATGACCGGGGCGCAAAGGTTGTTGCTCGTGCGTTACGTGATGCTGGATTTGAAGTTATCTACACCGGCCTTCATCAGAGCCCAGAACAAATAATTGCAACAGCAATTCAAGAAGATGTTCAAGCAATCGGGCTTTCAATTCTTTCTGGCGCCCATATGACAATTTTTGAACGCATCATGAAACTCTTGAAAGATAACAAAGCAGAGAACATCGTAGTTTTCGGCGGCGGAATTATTCCTGAAGCTGACAAGATTGCGCTTAAGGCAATGGGCGCCGGTGAAATATTTACACCTGGCACACCAACAGCAGACATAATTTCTTGGCTCAAAAACGCAGTGACAGCCCGCGCTTAATTAAGTAACTTTAGAATTCGTGTTCGAAATCTTTTTGTAGTCTCCCGAAGCAACTAAATCTCTTAGCCGTGAAAAACCATCCCAGACTTCCACATAAGAAGTTTGTAGCGGGGAAATCGCTAATCTAACCGAGTTCGGTGCACGGTAATCTGGAATCACATTTGCTAATTGTCGAAGCGCAAATGCAATTTGTTTACCATCAGGATGAACTAATGAAACATGGCCACCACGCCATTTTGCTTCTCTTGGGGTATTTAAAGAAAATCCAAGATCGGCGAGCCAGGCATCATAAAGATCAATCATCATCTGAGTTCCGGCTGCACATTTTGCTTCAATATTTGCAATTCCAGCTTCATCAATAATTCCAAATGAAGATTGCACCGAACGAAGTGCAATTATTGAAGGAGTGGCGATTTGGAAGCCCGCTAGACCTTCTGCTTTCTTAAAGGTTGGGCCCATGTCAAACATATTCGCTTGTGCATGCCAGCCTTGAATTGGAACTTGCAAATCTTTCTGCACTCGCTTGGAAACATACAACCAACCAGGTGAACCCGGCCCAGAGAACCCAAATTTATATGTGCAACCAACTGCAAGATCTACACCATCTTTATCAAATTGCAGATCAATGGCACCAACAGCATGACTGCAATCCCAAATAGCAAAAGCACCATATTTTCGGGCTACATCAGTTAACGCTTTTATGTCATTGCGAGCACCTGCCCGATATTGAATAACTTCAAAGGTTACGAAGGCAACATCTTCACTCATGTATTTTTCTAGGAGCTCTGGAGTAATCCGTTCGTGCTGTGAAATTGCTGGATCCTCATTGTTAATAATTACTAGATTTAATCCACGCTCTTTGGCATAACCCTGCAAGATGTAGCGATCTGTTGGGAAGTTTGCGGCATCAATGATTATGGTTTTGCGGTCTGGTCGGGCAGCAAGTGCCGCACCAGCTAGTTGGTAAAAATTAACGGAAGTTGTGTCAGTTACTAAAACTTGTCCTGCAGCTGCGCCTAAAGTTGTGCGTCCCAATAAGTCCCCGGTTGCAAATGGCTCTTCAATCCAATCACTCCAACCTTCGACAACTTTTGCACCCCAATCATTCAGAAGATAATCATTGATCACCTTGATTGTTCGTTTTGGCAACCGACCTAATGAATTTCCATCCAAGTAACAAATCGCAGGGTCGTTTATCACGAATTCATCCCGAAATTTTGCCAAAGGGTCTTTGGCATCTAGATCGAGCGCGTATTGCCTATTAGTTACGTCCATTTACCCACTCTAGCAATCGTCAAATACTCTTGCGCAATGGCCGCCAATAATTTGTTAAATCTAGAGTCGGTCTCTAAATCTTTTGATATTCGAGCTTTGCTAGACGGGGTTTCGCTGGGCGTAAATGCTGGCGATCGAATCGGAATTGTTGGTAGAAATGGCGGCGGCAAAAGCACGCTAATAAAAGTAATGGTTGGAATTGAAGCACCAGATTCCGGACGAGTTTCTAAAGCGGGTTCAGTAAATATTGGAATATTGAGTCAGACTGATGACCTAAAAGAAAATTCATTAGTGCGCGATGTTGTTCTTGGAGATTTAGCAACACATGAATGGGCTGGAAATTCTAAAGTTCGCGAAGTCTTAACTGGGCTTTTTGGTGGCATAAGTGAAGAGTTGTTAGATCGCAAGATTTCTTATCTATCGGGTGGTGAACGCCGGCGAGTCAATTTAGCAAAATTGTTAATCGCAGATTTTGATCTAGTTTTGTTAGACGAACCTACAAACCATTTAGATGTTGAAGGTGTTTCATGGCTAGCCCAATATTTGAAACGCAATACAAAATTGGCGGTTGTAGTGATAACGCACGATCGTTGGTTTTTGGATGAAGTATCAGATCAAATTTGGGAAGTTGTTGAAGGAAACGTATTGGCCTATGACGGTGGTTATTCCGCATATGTTTTATCGAAAGCAGAACGTGCCCGCCAAATAACTGTTGAAGATGGCAAGCGAAATATGTTAATTCGAAAAGAACTAGCTTGGCTCAGGCGGGGCGCTCCAGCACGAACTGCAAAACCAAAATTTAGAATCGATGCTGCAAATACTTTGATTGCAAATGAGCCACCGCCAAGAAATGAGACCGAGCTATTAAATTTCGCGGCGAATAGATTAGGCAATACAGTTTTCGAGATTCATCAAGCAACGATTAAAGCTGGCGACAAAATGATTTTAGAAGATCTCTATTGGAATATCGGACCAGGTGATCGCATTGGCATTGTGGGTGTAAATGGCGCAGGTAAAACGACGCTGTTTAGAGCTCTGCTTGGCCAGATAACTGCAGTGTCTGGAAAAATTACGACCGGTGTAACAGTGAAAGCCGCATTTCTTTCACAGCATCTTGAAGAGTTAGATCCAACTTGGCGAGTACTCGAAGCGGTAGAAAAAGTTGCAAACCAGGTTCAACTTGGTAATGGAAAAGAACTTTCAGCCAGCCAGCTCTGTGAAAAATTAGGTTTTAATACAGATTCGCAATGGACGCCAGTCGGAGATTTATCGGGTGGCGAACGTCGCAGGTTGCAACTAACTCGGTTACTAATGGATAGCCCGAATGTTCTTCTGCTAGATGAGCCAACAAACGATTTCGATGTTGAGACTTTGACTGCGCTAGAGGACTTGCTTGATTCCTTCGGTGGCACGCTCTTGGTTATTTCACACGATAGATATTTCCTAGAACGAGTGTGTGATCGCTTTGTTGGCCTACTTGGTGATTCAAAGTTACGCGATTTACCTGGGGGCATTGATGAATACATAAAACTTCGATCCGGCTCTTTTGAATCTAGCGGACCTATTGCACCAAAAGTTAAGAGTTCAAATATCGTTGAAACAAAAGAGCTGAAGAAAGAGATTGCTAAATATGAACGCCAGCTTGAAAAACTTACAGCGCAAATGCTGGAGTTAGAGGGGGTTCAAGGTGATTTAGCTTTCGATCACGAAAAATTAAGTGCGAACATGGAAGAATTGATGGAATTGAGCCATAGAAAATCTGAAATCGAAGAAACCTGGTTAAAGGCACACTCTGAATTAGAGGAGTTAGAAAATTAAGAACTCACATTCACAAATTGCCCGACTCGAAGCGCTAGCCGCAATCTCGGGAGTAATGATTGCTCTGCAATCGCGAGCAAATGGCGAGCTCTCACATTTGCTGGGTAACAGCACTGAAGCTGCACTAGTTTCATTTGGCTCAGGTTTAATAGTAATTTCGCTAATTGCAC
Source organism: Bifidobacterium breve (assembly GCA_945863115.1). Classification (GTDB taxonomy): domain Bacteria; phylum Actinomycetota; class Actinomycetes; order Nanopelagicales; family Nanopelagicaceae; genus AAA044-D11. The sequence goes on along the minus strand of CAMAYZ010000005.1, from coordinate 967 downwards.
CTTTTAATAAATCAATTAAAGACGGCATTAGAAATCTTCGTGCGGCAGTAGCCGCAAAACAAATTCCCCGCTGGCGATTATTCGCGGGAGTTTTAGGTGGAAGTTTCGTCGCGCTACAAACTCAAGTTGTCCCATTAATCGGAGTTGCCCTTTATTCGGTTGCATCAATTGCCGGTCAAACCGCAATGTCATTAATCGTTGATCGAATTGGCTTGACGGGAGGCGGCAAGAAGTTAATTTCCAAACGTCGCGTTACTGCGGCGCTGATAACTGTCTTTGCAGTGATTGTTTCTGCCTTAGATCGGATATCACTTGCTTCATTCTCGGTGTTAGCTGTTGCACTTGCAGCTCTAGCTGGTGCATTAGTTGGAGTTCAGCGTGCGCTAAATGGCCAGATAAATGAATACTCAAAAGCAAGTTTCACCACCTCGCTTTTGAATTTCTTTATGGGAACTTCAGTTCTAACCCTTATGTTATTTGCACTTTTAGTTTTCCAAGGAGTTGAAATAGCTCCGCTACCAAGTGGACCGTGGTGGATTTATACCGGCGGAACTATCGGCGTTATTTACATTGCTTTCACATCTACAATTGTTCAGCATCTGGGTGTTTTAACTTTCACGCTATTCAGTGTTGGCGGCACCTTGATGGGATCACTTCTAATCGATCTGATCTCGCCGACAAATGGAAATACGGTCTCATGGTATTTAGTATCAGGAATTCTGATGACCTATCTTGGGGTTGTAATCGGCGGCCAATCCCGTATGTTCAAGCGCTAAAAAGCTTTAGCTAGTTTTTCTTATTTCCACCAGAGCGATTACCGCAGTAGAGTTAGCACGTTGTTTCCGGGGTCGATGTAATTTCGAACCGGCGGTTATAGTCCGCGACCCGATGCCCGCCAGGTATCGGTTGACTCAGTGAAATTCTGAGACCGACGGTTAAAGTCCGGATGATAGGAAACCAACAAGAG
>CAMAYZ010000004.1 GCA_945863115.1 Bifidobacterium breve | reverse complement strand
AAGCGTTTCAAAGAACTTGGTGGAACTGTTAAGTCAACACAAGAGTTCAACCAAACCCAAGCAGGAGCACTTGATAAGCCAGTAACTGCACAAGTTGCTGCTGCTAAGACAGATGCTGCTGGCGTAATTGCACTTTGTTCATACCCAGGCGGCGGAGCTGAAGCACTTGGTGCAATCCGTGCTGCTGGAATTAAGACACCTGTAATTTCAGGTTTCGGTATGGATGGCGCATTCTGGGCCTCTGCAGTTACAAATCACTCTAACCACTATGTAGTGACATACGCTTCTGTTTATGGCGATGACACAAATGCAAAGGTCCGAAGCATTCTTGCTGATTTCAAGAAGGTAACCGGATCAGCTGCTGCAACTTCAGGTCTAATCACCGGAGCTGCTTCAATTGAAGCATTTGCACTTGCTGCAAAGCGTGCTGGTTCAACAGATGGCAAGAAGCTTGCCGCTGAAATGGACAAGTTCAAGAATGAAAAGCTAACAGCAGGAGCAACTTCATTTACACCTACACTTCACGTGAACGTGTCTCGACCAATGGCGATCCTAAAGACCACCAATGGCAAGACAAAGCTTGTGAAGTATGCGGCTGCAAAGAAGCCAACCTTCTAATATAAGCAAATAAGTTAAGAGGGTGTGCGGCATCACGTCGCACACCCTCTTTTTATTGTTATTCTGCGTTCATAGCACCAATAAAAGAGGGGAGCAAAAAGCTTGAATCAAAAATCTTTTCACGCCAATGAAATAAGCAAGTCTTTTGGCGCCCTTCAAGTTTTAGATAACGTTTCAGTGAATATTAACCCTGGAGAAATCGTTGGCCTACTTGGCCCCAATGGTGCCGGCAAATCAACTTTCATTAACATTTTGGCGGGATACGAAAAACAAGATGGCGGAACGGTTGTTGTTAATGACATACCTCTTGATGGCTTAAAGCCAAATGCCCGCGCTCGTGCAGGAATTGCAAGAACTTTTCAATCTGGAAGACTTTTTGGAAATCTAACTGTTGCGGAAAATGTTGCACTAGGTGCGATTGGTTTAGGCGAATCTGGAAAAGTTGCACGCGAGCGATCTGAATCAATTTTAGAAATTTTAGGTATTGAAAAGCTTTCAGCATATCCAGCAGGAAGCATTTCCCACGGAAATGCCAGATTAGTTGGGCTTGCTCGCGCAGTAGCAGCACATCCAAAATATTTAATTATGGATGAACCTGCTGCCGGCCTTAATGAAGATGAAGCTCCAAGATTGTTACACGCACTAGATGAAATTAGAAAAAATATTGGATGTGGAATGTTACTAGTAGAACATAACGTTAAATTAGTTACACAGGCTTGCAGCCGAGTAATTGTTTTAGCCACTGGAATTCTAATTTTTGATGGCAATCCACAAGATGCTCTGAATAACTCTGATGTTAAATCTGCTTATCTCGGAAATGCAGGTGTGCACTAATGGCACTGCTAGAAGTTACTAATTTAGTTGCTGGTTATGGCAAGGTTGAAGTTATTTCAGATGTTTCATTTACGCTAGAACCAGGAAAATCAATCGGCATTGTTGGTCCAAATGGTGTTGGAAAATCAACACTGCTTCAGGCAATTGCCGGTGGAATAGCGCCTAAAGGTGGATCCATAATTTTTGATGGAAAGAATATTGCAGGCAAGAAGCCAGAAGATATTGTGCGATTGGGGCTTTCATTAGTTCCAGAAGGTCGTCAAATCTTTAGTGGGCTAAGCGTGAAAGAAAATCTTGCACTTGGTCTAACCGGAAGACGTAATAAGAAAGGCGCTAACGAAGCAATTCTAAAGATGCGCGAACTTTTCCCAGTCCTATCTACTCACGAGAACCATCAAGCTGGAATGTTGAGTGGTGGACAACAGCAACAATTAGCAATCGCTCGTGCACTAATTTCTGAGCCTAAAGTTTTGTTACTTGATGAACCAAGCTTGGGATTAGCCCCAACAGTGATCACTGATGTATTTGAACGTTTGCAGGAGATTATTGGAATGGGAACCGCAGTCGTTATCGTTGAACAACGTGCCAATTTAGTTACTTCATTTGCTGAGAAAACGATTGTTATTCGTGACGGAAAAGTTCAAGCAACACTGACTCCAGCAGATGCTGCAAATTCAGAATCTTTGCAACGTTCTTACTTTGGAGCTGGTGAATAATATGGTCCAATCAATTCTTGATGCAATTAGCCTCGGTGGGCTTTATTCATTAGCAGCTCTCGGGCTTGGGTTAGTTTTTGGTGTGATGCGCCTAGTCAATTTCGCTCACGCTGAACTAATAACAATTGCGGCGTATACATTGGTATTAACAGCACAGTTTCCACTAGCTTTAAGTCTTATTTTTACTGTGTTAGTTACAGTCTTTGTCGCGCTTCTAATGGAATTTTCGGTTTATCGCAGATTGCGTGGAGTAAACCCCGCAGTTATGTTGATTGCATCCTTCGGACTTTCAATAGTTTTACAACGAGTTTATGAATTAATGTTTGGAGCGCTTCCAAGATCAGCAGCAGTAGCGCCATTCCTTCGTGGCGATTTTAAAGTCGCAGGCCTTTCAATAACTATTTCAAGTGTTATAACTATCGTATTAACAATAACTATTTTACTAGCGATGGGTTATTTGGTAGAAAAAACTTCACTTGGCCTACAACTTCGTGCAGCATCTGCAGATTTTAAGACCGCACGACTTTTAGGTGTCAGATCAAATCGATTAATTAGCGCTGCCTTTGGTCTCAGTGGCGTGCTTGCTGCCTGCGTTGCTTTAATTCTAGTTATTCAAAATCCGCAGATAAGTCCTTATTACGGGCTTAACATCACAATTCTTTCACTTGTAGGAATTGTTATCGGTGGCATCGCTTCTTTGCGAGGAGCCGCACTCGGTGGCTTTATTGTTGGTGTTGTTCTTAGTTCACTAAACACCTTGCTAGGAAATGGCCGCGTCTATGCATATAGCTGGCTCTTTATTCTGGTCTTGGTCATCTTGTTAGTGCGTCCAGGAGGGCTCTTAAGTAAGGGCTCTGAATTGGAGCGTGTCTAATGAAGCACAGTGGCGTAACTAAATTCTCGATACAAAACTTACTCGGTCCGATAATTATTTTAATTCTTCTAACTCACTTTGTGGGTGGCGCTTCAACAAGTTTGCAGTTAATTACCCAATCCGCGCTCTGCCTATTTGTAATGGTTCTTGCGCTTCAAGTATTCGTTGGAAATTCTGGCGTTCTCTCCTTCGGGCATGGAGCATTCGCCTTAATTGGCTCTTACGTTTCTGCAATGTTAACCGCACCAGTGAATATCAAAGATAATGCCCTGGCAATGAACCAATTATGGGAGCCGCTAATTTCTCCTCAAGTAAACATTTATGTTGCACTTGTCATCTCTGCCGCAGTGAGTGCGCTGGTTGCAGCAATCACCGGAGTTTTCTTGATGCGGCTAAATGGTCTTGCTGCAGGTATCGCCACCTTTGCGCTTTTGGGAGTGGCATACAACGTATTTTTCAACAACAAAAAAATTGGTCCAGGTTCACAAGCCTTGCCTGGTGTTCCTTTGATTGAGAACAATTGGATTCTGCTTCTCTTGGCCGTAATTTCCATAATTATTGTTTACTTCATAAATATCTCAAAAATAGGTAGAACTCTTCGAGCTACTCGCGAAGACGCAATGGCAGCACCAGCTCTTGGAATCAGTATTTTTAAAGTTCGCTTAATTGCCTTCATTCTTTCTGGTGCAATCGCTGGCTTAGCTGGTGGAATGTATTCCCACGTAGCAGGAACATTCCAAGTTCAGGATTATTATCTAGAATTCACCTTTATAACGCTCTCAATGTTGATAGTTGGCGGAAGCGCGAGTATTTGGGGCGCACTTGTTGGAACCTTCACCATTACTGCCATTGGCCAAGTTTTACTAATGATGGAACAAGATCTGCCAGTTTTTGGAATACAAGTTCAAATTCCACTTGGCTCTCGCGCAGTGATAATCGCACTTACATTCGTAGTAGTGCTGCTCTGGAGATCAGGTGGCATAACAAATGGTAAAGAATTTAGAATTCCTAAATTAAAAAGGAAAAGCTAGAAAGTGAGCAAGGTTTACCTCTTTGTAGCAATTGATGTAAAGCCCGGTAAATCTGAAGAATTTATTAAAAGAATAAAAGTGCATGGCGCTCATATTCGCACCGAAAATGGATGCGAAGAATTAGAGATATTTACAAATGCGCAGAATCTAAATGAAGTTTGTGTCTGGGAAGTTTGGACAAATCGCGCTTTGTGGGATGCGCATATGGTTAATGATGCAAGTGCAGCTTGGCAGAAGGTTGCCACCGAATTTGTAAATGGCGAAAAAATAACTGTTATGGATTCCATCTAACACATGGAAGTAGAAGATCGTTCAGTCTTTGAACTACCTTATGCAGAACCAGATAAGAGCTTTTCTTTCGGAAAATCAGATGACCAAGTAATCGATTTCTACTATTCAGCCAAACCCGATAATCCAACAATTGTTTTGATCCATGGCGGTTATTGGCGCCCAGAATATGATCGAAAACATTTAGCTCCGTTAGCTAAAGCACTTTCGACTGCTGGTTGGTCGGTCGCACTTATTGAATATCGCAGAATTATTGGAAATCCAGATGCAATGATCAGCGATGTGATTAGTGCTATCGAAGAAGTGTCGGAGAAATACTCAAAATTAATTTTGATTGGACATTCTGCCGGTGGACATCTTGCCCTTGTCGCCTCTCATAAAGTTAATGCATCAGCCATAATCGCCCTTGCGCCACTGACAAATTTGCTTGCAGCAGAGGAATTAGATTTAGATGAAGGCGCAGTCTCTGATTTTCTCGGTGCTCCTGCAGCACTGAGGCCTGACTTAGATCCAACAAGACTTCCCGAGACATCGATTCCGACCACAGTTATTCACGGTGCATTGGATTTACGAGTACCGATTAATTTCTCTCGGGATTATGTTTCGCAGAAAGCAGGACCAGATATTCAATTTTTGGAATTTGAGAATCTAGGACATTTCGAATTAATTGACCCAAGATCAGAAATTTTTGATGAAATTTCCCGAGTTCTTACCTCTTTGAGTTAAATCCAGCAAGTAAGGTTTTGTGTGTGGCTAAGAAAATAATTGTGCATGCTGGATTCCATAAAACTGGGACCACCGCAATTCAATCTAGCTTTTTTGCGGCAAGACCAGAACTAGGCAAGTTAGGGATTACCTATCCAGATGTCGGGGGAAAGGCTCACCACAAAGCTATCTATTCACTGATGGCTAAAACCTGGGGCTGGGAAGATCGTGGTGGGGTATTAGCCACGGATAAAAAATGGCGTAACTTCATTAAGCAGATTAATAAAGCAAAATCAACAGTTCTCATTAGTTCAGAGTTCTTATGTGAATTAACCGAAGAACAAATAATTAGGTTTAAGAAAGACTTAGATTGCGCCGATGTCAAAATCTATTTCACTCTTCGCCCACTTCTGAAGATAATTCCCTCGGCCTATCAACAACATTTGAAAATAGGAATCAAAAGTAGTTACGAAAAATGGTTACATTCGATTCTAGATGAGCCAGGGGTTTCAACAATCACACCTTCGTTCTGGGTCAGGCACATGCATGCAGATGTCTTAGCGAAATGGATTAAGCATTTTGGGAAAGATAATGTGAGTGTGATTGTTGTAGATGAGAAGCAACCAGATTTCATGTATCAAGAGTTCAATAACTTGCTCTCACTTAAACCTGGCTTTCTAAAGCCCCAATTAGATCAAGACAGCAATCGCTCACTAACTCTCGATGAAATTACTTTGCTGAACACCATAAATAAGAAGTTTCCAAAGAAGCGAAGCTGGCATGATTACGAAACTTTTATTAGGAATGGATCAATCAAGTATTTAACAAATAAAGTAATTCCAGAACCGGACGCTGCAAGATTGTTAACTCCGCAATGGGCAGTCGATATAGCAAAGACTGTTTCGAAGAAGAACGTCGAACAGATTAAAGGGCTAGGAATAAAAATTATCGGTGACTTAGATTCATTCGAAAGCGCCCAGATTCCGATTGGTGAAAATCCAGAGTTAACAATGATTCCGGTCGATTTAGCGGCTAAGGCGCTAGTAGCCATGGATTTGCGCGTAGTTGAAAAGCTGCCAACTAGGTATGTAGCAAGGATTCTTTGGAAGATGATAAAGCGAGATATCAGAAAGAAAATTCAGTAGATTTGAATTAGAAATCCTAAAATTCACCTTCCGTAAATTCTCAGTTCTCTCAAAGAAAAATAAGCGTTTAGGTTTGACGGCTACTTTTCCCCGATGAGCACATTGGATTATCAAGGCGGAGAGGTCCTTGCCGCCCTAGAAAGCCAATTTGTTCCTAAGCTAGTCGCAAAACCAAAGCCAGAGATCAAGATTAAGAACGCGATAGTTTGTTCATTCTTTACCAGTGATGATTATTACAAGAGCCATGGTTCTAGGCTTCGAGCCAATCTCGAAGAACTTGGCATCGAGGTAGATCTACGGGAGATTACTAAAAAAGAGGGCGAAGATTGGGCCGCAATTTGCCGGAAAAAAGTCGGGTTTATCGCTGAGGTATGTGCAGCAAATCCAGATAAGAAAGTATTTTGGATTGACGTTGATTGCGAACTATTTAGTATCCCAGATTTTATTTTAAATTCGACCGCGGACATTATTGGATTTCAACGTGGATTTAGTAATCCTACAAAAATTGGATATGAAAATCGTGGGCGTTTCTGGGAGCCATGCTTCTGGGGAATTAATAACACACCACAAGCTCGCAAAATGATTCAGGCAGCTGCAGATTTCGAAGAAGTTGCAACTGTTAGAGCCACAGATGATTTCTTCTTTGAAGAAGCTTGGCGTGCAACTTCATCAAATATGACATTTCAAATGATTCCGTCGAACTGCGCAGTGGATAAAGGTGCAGGAAGTCTTGAAAGCCATGAAGTATTCTTTAGATTTGGTTCAAGCGGACAAGTTGAAAATTTCAAAAACAAAGTTGAACAACATAAAGGTAACAAAGCAAAGAAACTTTTCAATCCAAAGCGAGAATTACTTGAATTTGCCAAGTATGTTGAAGAGAAACTGCCTGAACAAATGTCAGCACGCTTGCGACTTTTGGTTGATGCGTCAGGTGTTACTGGATTCTTAACAGGGAAAAGACACAACAATCTAAACAATCAAACTATTGGTGAACTAGTTAAATCAGGAAAAGCCGGAGATCTTAAAAAATACAACGAATCTCTCGAGTTGTTTAAACGCAAAGTCCTACCTAATAGATATGAAACGGCGGCTATTACTGTTGCTTCAAGTTATTTGGCATATTCAGCTAAACCAAGTGAAAGAAAAATAACTATCGCTTGGTGGGAGAATCCATATCCTGGTAATTATGGCGATTGGTTAACACCATTTATATTCAATCACTACACCGAAAATAGAATCATTTTTCAAGGGCTTACTACTCAGGCGCCAAAGAAGCACTTAGTGAGCTTGGGTTCTGTTGGTCGATTCATTAAGAGTAATTCAGTTGTCGTCGGAACTGGAGTTAGCTCTTTCAAGCATGCTTTAAATCCTAAGGCTGAATACATCTCGGTTCGCGGCCCACATACCGCAGAGCTACTTTTACAATCCGGCGGACCTAAGGTTGAAGTTTTTGGTGATCCAGCAGTCGTGTTATCAAGAATTTTGCCTTTCACACGTGGGAAAACTAATGGTCGAATCGCTCTTATTCGCCACCACACTCATCTCCAAGCACCAGTTAAGTTACCTGAAAATTTCGACGAACTTTCAGTTCAAATTTCACATCCAAATGACATCATCGCCTTTATCGAAAAGCTTCATGAATACGACAGTGTTGTTACCAGTGCGATGCATGTGATGATTACATGTCAGAGTTATGGAATTCCTTGTGCGCTAGTTGTGTTCAACGGTTTCGAAGATTACGTTCATGGTGACGGTATTAAATACTCAGATTATGCACTGGGAGCCGGTGTAACTGAATTAAACCCAGTATCAATTAACCCAAAAATTGATTTAGCTGAAATCCAGAAGATAACTCACGAAATTAAGATTTCAGATCATAAAATATCTGAAGTTGAATCTGCAATTAAAGAAGGAATTTCTAGACTGGCAAAGTAATTATTTGAGTCCTTCGTTGGCCCGATCTAAATCAGCTTGAAAATCAACCTCTACTGCAAATAAATCTGAGATATCTACTGGTTCCATTTGGATACCGTTCTTCTCAATTGCGAGTTCAAGTCCGCGCTCGAAGTAATCTTGCTCCGCACATGCCTCTAATTGCGTAATTACATCTGCCTTCTCATGGGCAGCAATAAAGTTAATTCCAACTGCCTCACCAAGTGCGTTCTTTACAGTCTTTGAAAGTTCCTTTATGAAGCCTTTACCATCAACCGTGTATTTAACTTCTTCTTCAGCAGTAGCTGATGTATTTACACATACAAATGATTTCTCAGATTTAATTCGATCTGCAACACGTTCAAGAACTTTTGAATCAAACACAACATCACCGTTTAACCATAAAACACCAGATTCCTGACTGGCACGTAGAGCTTTCAACAAACTCTTTGAAGTATTTGTTTGATCGTAAACTTCGTTATAAACAAAACTAGCACTTGGATGTGCTTCCATAATCATTTCGAGTTTAAATCCGACTACAACTGTAACGCGTGCTTTGTCACCAAAAACTTTTGAAACATTCTCCATCTGCTGCGCCATAATTGAGCGGCCATCAGATAAAACCGTTAATGGCTTTGGCCAAGGCTTTCCTAATCTCGTTCCCATACCTGCTGCCAAAATCACAACTTGAATAGCCATCTCTATCTTTCCAACCCGTCTATATCTAAAGATTCCCTGTTAGACACGATAGATTACCGCTTATGACGGCAAATCTACGGACCTTAGATATTGATCAGGTCACCAAGATTTCAGATGTGCTTCTAGCATTCGAATCGAGCAATCAAGATTTGCTTCTCGTCGATGTTAATACTGTTGTAACTAAACCCCACCTTGAATTATTGACCGATTATCCGCGCACGGTAACAACTGCTCTGGTCGCAAAGTTAAAAAATGGCGAAACCCGGGTAAGCCAAGGTCAGATATCTGGCGCCAGTTCTGGTTTTCATGAAGTGGGCCATGGCAACCACACCTTCCTCGGAATTATTCGGCTCTCACAATTTCAGCGACAAGTAATTATTGAAACTCTTTCAAAAATAAAAGATACCGGCCACCCTGGAAACACGATTGACTTAATTCTCGTTGCACTAGTGCGTGCCGCAATAGTGGTTGCGCCAGCAGAAGTTTCCGGAGCTCCTTTTATTAGAAGCAGTAACAGCGCTGATCGCCTTGCAACCCAAAATCAAATATCAGCACTAAACGATGCGCGCTTGCGGCTAAAACTAGCGAATCGGGCAAATGATGGTTTTTATTCAGTCTTTTTCCTTCGGAAGATTTCTAAGCTTTTCACCTGGCTAGCGGTTCGCCTAAAGATGACACCAAACCAAGTTACTTTGATTTCGTTTGCTGTTGGATTGTTATCGGCATATGAATTTAGCAAGGGTAGTTTCTGGGCAATTTTTGCAGGAGCAGTCTTACTTCAACTCAGCATTATTATCGATTGCGTTGATGGCGAACTCGCTAGATACACGCGTCAATTTTCACAATTAGGCGCCTGGCTTGATGCAATCACCGATCGAATTAAAGAATATTTAGTTTTCTTTGCACTGGCATATGGCGCGGCAAAAAATGGCGAAGACCTTTGGATCCCTGCGATGGGAATGATGCTGTTTCAAACTTTCAGACATTTATCTGACTATAACTTTGCACGAATAATTAAAATCAGGAGCTCACACCTAGAACCATTATCTTTTGATTTAAAAAATGATGGTTATGTTTCAACAGAGCGAGAAAAGAAAAGTCGCTTGGAATACTGGGCGAAAAAAGCCCTGCAATTCCCAATCGGAGAGCGCTGGCTTGTAATTAGCGCTTCCTCAGTCATTGGCGGCGCTAAATTTACTTTCTTGGTAATGCCAATACTTTCAATTATCTCAATCGCGCTTGTTTTCCGGGGTAGATTTACAAAAACCCTAACTTGGCCAAAAGCTAGAGTGAACAAGAATTTAATCGATGATCAAATTGACTCATTTATAAATAAGGACTCAACCAATCGCTTTGACTGGCTTACACCCTCACTCCTTCGCCTATTAGAGGGCGCAATTCTGATTGAAATTGCGGTTATTTCAGATTTGGATAAATCAGCAATCTTTTTATTGTTGCTCGCAATTCTCTTTAACCACTATGACAATATGTATCGGGCACTTCAAGGTGAGAGAAAACCGGCCTGGCTCGCCATCGCAGGTGGTTTTATATTTGGTCGACTTTTGATTATTGCGCTTTGGATTTGGCTGGGCTGGTCACTAACAATTCTGGTTTATTACTTCTGCGCTCTATTCTTCATTGTTTCCTCAGTTCAGTGGGTTCTCAGTCGCAACGAAAAGGTTGGCTAACTAATGACAACCAGACCAACTAGACCAACTAGACCTACAATTGCTCAGATTCGCGAGGTCTCACAACCACCATCAGTTACTGGAAGATCAACATCCGAACACTGGGTTGCTGATCTTTATCAGAGAAGAATTTCTCCTTATCTAACAAGAATTTTCTTAATGACTCCAATTACTGCAAATGGTGTCACCTGGCTAATGATTATTGTCGGTGCTTCAATTGGTCCTGCACTTCTCATTCAAGGATGGCAAGGAATAGCTATTGCGCTATTTCTAAGCCAACTGCAAATGCTGATTGATTGCTGTGATGGCGAAGTTGCGAGATGGCGCGAGACTAAATCACCAATGGGAATTTTCTTAGACAAACTCGGACATTATTTAGCCGAAGGGCTGATACCAATTTGTTTTGGTTTACGCCTTGCGAATTGGCCAAATGAACCAATTACCGGATCAATTTTCCCTTTTCTTGGGGCGCTCTTAGCAATTTTAGTCATCGTAAATAAAGGATTTAACGACGCGGTCCATGTAGCCCGAGCCTTCTCTGGACTTCCAAAGATTCAGGATAAAACTGGAATCAATATGCCGGTTAAAGGGATTCTTCGGAAGCTTCGAAAATTATTCAACTTCATTCCAGCACAGCGGATGTTTCATTCGGTCGAGTTCACGATTTATGTCGCGATATTCGGAACATTTAATGAATCCTTGGAGATTGCGCTCGGAATCTCACTATTTGTGACGGTTGGTCATATCGCAGCTATCGTGTCTTCAGCAAAACTAAGGAATAATTAACTCGTGCGACCGATATTAGGACAACTTAAATCATCTACGTTGCAACTTTTTCCGAATACGAAGTTTCGCATAATTTTAATTGTCCTAGTTCTAACTGCAGCATTTATTTCGGTATCGGAATTAGCAGTTGCTAAATTGTTTACGCAGATAATTTTGCACGAAGGTGAATTAACCAGAAATCAAATAATTTTGTATGTGACTGGATTCTTTATATTCTTTGGTGGAACTAGAGCAGGTCATTATTTTCAAAGGATCTATAGAATCAATGTTTTTGACCGGGCATTCAAAGCTTCAGATGAGCAGCTAAATCGGGCTAAAGAGAATTGGCGCTGGTCACTTGCCTTTGAGTTAACTTCATTGCTAAGTATTTTCACCCAAATGGGTGTCATTATTATTTTCTTCACTTTTCTAAATTGGAAGTTTGGCTTACTAAATATTGTTATAGTTTTAGTGATCTTACAAATCTTTGGACGAATATTTCGCAAACAATTAAAGTCACAACGTGGTTTTGTGAAGGCACGGGTTCGCAAAGAACATATTCCAAATTCAATCAAGATTGGAACCAGAATTCGCTCTGGCGAAACTGGAACCTTGATCTCTGGTCTAGCCATGTTAATTCTCTTCGGAGCTTTAATTGCTCTAAGTTTTACCGGAGAAATTAGCCCATCAAATACTGTTGTGCTTTTCTTTGGACTACGGATGCAGAGTTCAAGTCTTTCGAATATTTCTAATGGTTTAATGAGATTCGCAAGGGCACGCACACACAGTGAGTAGCTCTTTGCCTTTAACAATTGGCTATTCAACCTTAGCTGACCGGGCGAAAAATATTAAGTTTTTAACTTCAGTAAATAACCTTGTGATAGTTCAGAATCCTGAAGGCACGACTACCCCAACTTTTGCGAGTGACGTTGATGTGCTGGAGTTACAGAGTAGAGGTGTGGCAAAGAGCCGAAATGCTGCAATATCGAATACTAAAACCGAGTATCTACTCTTTGGAGATGACGATATTGAGTTTAAACAATCTGGCATTTCAGCAGCCGTTGAGTTTTTAAACCATAATCTGCAAATTTCAATTCTTCTGATGCAGGCCGTGGATGAAACTGGGAAGTTGCGAAAGAGCTATCCAGCAAAATCACACTCATTGAAATTAACTAATTCTGCTAAGGCCGCAACCTACGAAATGATGATCAGAGTTTCGGATATCAAATCCGCTGGGATTAAGTTTGATGAAAACTTTGGTGCCGGTGCAGCAAATTATTTAGGGGATGAATATATTTTTATTGCAGACGCAATTCGATCCGGACTTAAGGGTAGGTTCGAACCAATCGTAATTGCAGCGCACCCAACTGAAAGTTCTGGGAGTTTGAGAAATTCTGCTGTAGATAGAAGTGCAAGAGCGAGAGTATTTTCTAGGGTATTTGGAATCTGGGCTCCAGTTATGCGCACCCTATTTCTTGCTAAACCACCTTCTAAGAAATTTGGCTTGGTCAACTCATTCCTCTTCATAATCGGCAAATGAAAATCTACGCACATCGTGGCGCTTCAGGAAACAATCCTGAAATGACGAGATTGGCATACCAGGTTGCGATTGAAGAAGGTGCAGATGGTTTTGAGTGCGATGTCCGTCTTTCAAAGGATGGCGAGATTGTCTGTTTTCACGACGCAACAACCAAACGAATAGCGGGAAAGAAGTTAAGGGTCTCTAGAAGTAGTCTCAAAGAGCTCCGAAGTGTCTGTGAATTAATGACCTTGAATGAATTATTGGAGTTAGCAATTTCTGCCAAAAAGGATTTACTTATTGAAACAAAACACCCAAATATCTTTGGCGGACGAATCGAACAGAAGGTCTTGGAATTATTAAAAACGAAATCTACTCACATTAGTGATGCCGGAATTGAAGTAATAGTCATGTCCTTCTCAAGTTTTGCTATCGGAAGAGTTAAATCCAAATGGAACTTTTGTAAAGTTACCAAATACTACTTATCAGCAAGGCTTTCCAAGCGAAAAGTTCTAGCCTTAAATATTGGACTCGTTACTAGGTATCCATCTTTAGTAAAGAAATTGCAGGATAGAGGAAGCCGAATACTCGTCTGGACGGTTAATGAAGATAGTGAATTCGAAAGCTGTAAAGCACTCAAAGTTGATGGCATGATCACTAACTTCCCAAAGAGCGCTCGAAGCCATGGATAAGCAAACTTCAGATTTTTATTTCTACGCATCTGGATATTTTCTACTGGCATGTGCAGTCATTGTCTTATCTACAACTAATACAGGTGTAGGTCAGATTACATCTGCTCCAAAAGTTGTTAAGCCGCTTTTATGCTTTAACGTCGAAAGCGATGAACTACGAACAAGTGATACTGAACAAGGATGCATGGCACCTGAAGAATCTCTAGGCATATCACCAATAATTCACTCCGAAGTTAGACCAACTCAACTAGATCGAACTTTTGAAGTTAGATTTTTGGCAGCGCAGGCAGCCGCAAAGCTTGCCGGATTTAATATCCGCATAACTTCTGGATTTCGTTCCCAACAATTACAAGAAAGATTATTTAATGATGCAGTAAAGAAATATGGAAGTGAAAAAGAAGCTTCGAAATGGGTTTTACCAAAAGATATTTCGCATCACCCGTGGGGAATTGCAATAGATGTGAACTACCCAGGTGATCGCAAGGCGGTTAAATGGTTAGAAGAGAATGGTTCAAGCTTTGGTTTATGCCGGGTTTATCTAAATGAATGGTGGCATTTTGAGCCAGTTATTGCGCCTGGCGAGCCCTGTCCACCAATGATGGCAAATGCTCTGGAAAGTCTTCCAACCGTAGAGACCGCAGAAGTTAAATAGCTAGCGGGGCATCTTTTGCTAGTGGTGGGCGACTAACAACACCACTTGCACCGGTGAGAGTCCAAGTTCCAGCGCTATGTGGAATCAGGATTGCATCACCTTTAACTGCAGAAATTGGTGAATGGTTTTCGAAAGCAATATTTCCATTACCTTCTAGGACCAACATGATGCCGAAACCAGCAGCAACTTTGCTGTTATTTCCAGCTAGATAATCTGCACGGAAATAAGGATCTGCAACAGCAGTAAATACTGATTGATCGGAATTACTAAATAGTCGATTAGAGAAGACCAATTTTTCAGCTTCAGCTTTTTCAATTGGTGTGTAACGAAGTGCATCTAGAACTGTGTCAAAACCTAATCCAAGATGGCCATCTTTCACACCGTCAACGGCAAAGTCATTCCATTCCAATAACGCAGAAAGATCTGTTGGTTCTTGAAGTTCAAGAACAAATATTCCGGCGCCAATTGCATGTGGCGTTCCTGCTGGAACGAAAACTGTGTCACCAGCTTTAACTTCAAACTTCTGAAGCGAAGCTAGTAAGCCATCTGAATCTCTGGCGTCAACCATCTTTGAAACATCCGGCTTCGACATCTCTTTACCAAAACCTAAACCAACACTTGCTCCTGCTGGCGCTTCCAAGATAATCCAAGCTTCGGTCTTTCCATGCTTTAAAGATAAGTGTTCTTTAGCAAACTTACGATTTGGATGATAATGAACTGGAAGTCTTTGATCTGGATCAAGTAACTTCATTAATAATTCTGTGCTTGCACCAAAGGTATTTAAATGTTCAGCGCCAAGCCATTGTTCTGGATTCGCGATAACTGAATCTCGCAGATAACTTCCGTCAATGAGTGTTGAGAGCCCCATGGTCTTCTCGCCAAAGCGAGTTGTCATTGAACCAATCCACTCTTCAGGTCGCATTGGTCCACCTGGGCCATTGCGAAGTGCACCAATGCGGTATCCGCCCTTGTAGAAGTGATCAAATTGATTGGATGCAAGTTTCTGAGGAGTAATCATGGAGTGCAATTTACTATGACAATACTTTTTTTGCACTTAATCCAAAAATTATTGCCAATACAGCTGGCAGAAGCATCGCCCAGCGCAAGGTAATAATTTCTGAGATGAAACCAATTAGTGGTGGGCCAACCACGAAGCCAAAGTATGCGACACCAGTTACAAGTGCCACACCTTCGGCCGCAGATACCTGACCCGAATATTTCTCATTAGCCAGAGTTCCAGTTGCGCTGATCATCAGAGGAATTACAGTTGAAATCCCGATACCAAATATAAACCACCCAATAATTACACCATAGATGTTTCCTGCGAATAATCCTGCGGTTAATCCAATTCCTGCAATAAATCCGGACCAGGTAAGAAGTTTCACGACACCGAATTTATGTGCAAGAAAATCTCCAGATAATCTTCCGATGACCATCGTTGCCGAGAAGAAAACATATGGAAGAGCAGACATTAGACCTGATGCTTCAAAAGTGTCGCGTGCTAAAACACCACCCCAATCACTTGCTGCTCCTTCACCAAGTGCACCGCAAAGTCCAAGTAAACCTAAGATTATGAATTTGCGCGGAGTTCTTCGTTTCTTATGCTTCTCGATTACATGTTGATCTGCATCTGCAGGTAAGAACCAATTACGGGTAGTGAATGCGGCTAGAACTATGAAAATTCCAACACCTATGGCATGGAAAAGAATTGAAACATTTAAACTCGCTAGCAATCCACCAATTGCGCCACCTGTTAAACCACCAATCGACCACATCGCATGAAATGTGCTCATCACTCGCTTTCCGGCTCTATTTTCTAAGGCAGCCGCATGTGCATTAATTGAAAGATCGTGGATTGAGGAGAGAACACCATATATAAATAGTGAGAAGAGAAACCAAGGCAGATTGAAAAGCAACCCAACAAATGGAACCGCCATACCAAGTGTAAAAGCAGAATATTTCACTACCGGGCCACTGCCATATTTGGCGGCTGCTCTACTAGTTGGTCGAAGAGCTGCAAGGACACCAATTGATGCACAGAAAAGCGCGGCACCGAGAACCCCATTAGAAATGTCGAGTTCATACTTATAGTCTGGAATTCTAGAGACGAAGTTTCCAACTGAGAATCCGTTGATAAGGAATGCAATTAAGATTGCAAGTCTAGCTTTTAGGAATTCATCTTTCGCAAACATCTGCCAATCTTATCTATTACCTCTACTCTTAGCCCCATGTTAGAAATGAATGGCACTAATTTCATCGCACAAAATGAACGAAGTGGATCAGCGCGCTCATTATTCTGGCCATGGGCTGCAGCAAATGTTTCGCTACTCGCACTTTCATACGGCTCATTCTTCCTTGGTTTTGGAATATCTTTTTGGCAGGCAACATTTGCAGCAATTATTGGAACTATCGCTTCCTTCTTTTTAGTTGGAATAAGTTCGCTGGCTGGAAAGCGCGCAAATGCTCCAACAATGACGCTTTCACGTGCCGCCTTTGGCGTTAAAGGAAATATTGTTCCTGGCCTATTCTCATATTTGATCTTTGTTGGTTGGGAAACCGTCTTAGTTGCACTTGCAACACTTGCAACCGAAACCGTTCTTACTCGAGTTGGCGGTATCGAACCAAATGTCTCTCGAATCATAGGATTTTCTCTTGCAGCAGGCCTAACTGTTTTTGGTGGAGTTCTTGGCTTTAAAGTCATTATGCGCATTCAAAAAGTTTTAACTATTTCAACTATCGCCTTAACTGCTGGCTACATTGCTTTGACAGCGCACCTAGTTAACTGGGATTCAGTATCTGCAATTCCCAATGGCAGTATCCAAGCTTTTTTGGGCGCACTTATATTCGCAATTACTGGAATCGGGCTGGGCTGGGTCAATTGCGCAGCGGACTATTCAAGATATTTACCGCGCACGGTTTCCAGCAAAGGCGTAGTTGGCTGGACAGTTTTTGGAGCTTCGATTGTTCCAATTACCTTAGTAATTTACGGATCAATGTTGGCCGGCAGCAGCAAAGACCTTGGCGAAAAAATTGGAATGGATCCAATCGGCGCACTTACAACACTTGTTCCGACTTGGTATTTAATTCCCTTTGCAGCAGTAGCAATTCTTGGGCTTATCGGTGGAGCAATTCTTGACCTATATTCATCTGGGCTTGCACTAATTTCTGTTGGTCTGCCAGTGAAGAGACATGTTGCCGCATCTATCGATGCTGTAATCATGGCGCTTGGAACAATTTATATTGTTTGGATTGCTGGAGATTTCTTTGGGCCGTTCCAGGGTTTTCTTATAACGCTAGGAGTGCCAATCGCTGTTTGGTCTGCAATTTTTGTTGCGGATGTTTTTATGCGTAAGCAGGACTATAAAGAAGAAGATCTATTTAATCCAAAAGGAATTTATGGTGCATGGAATCTGCGTTCACTTTCATTAGTCGCAGTCGGTGCTTTAGTTGGTTGGGGCTTTGTTACCAACACATTTGCTAGCTGGCTTTCATGGCAAGGATATTTCATGGGGCTAATTGGCGGGAAAGATGGCCAGTGGGCATATTCAAATATCGGTGTAATTCTTGCGCTGGCGATTGGCTTCTTCGGACATATCTTGTTATCTAGAAAAAATATTAAAAGACAAGAGCAAGAAGCCTAATTACCAACTTGTGTGAAGTGGACGCCCTTCGGCATATCCAGATGCTGACTGAATTCCAACCACTGCGCGATCTGCAAAATCACTGATACTTGTTGCGCCCGCATATGTAAATGAAGATCTAACACCGGCAATAATTTCATCAAGTAAATCTTCAACGCCAGGTCGTGCTGGATCTATATACATTCGTGATGAGGAAATTCCCTCTTCAAATAGCGCTTTGCGTGCCCGGTCAAAGGCGCCATCATTAGAAGTTCTTGCTGCGACTGCGCGAGCAGATGCCATTCCAAAAGATTCTTTATATAGGCGACCAGTTGCATCTTTATTTAAATCACTTGGAGATTCAAAAGTTCCAGCAAACCAAGATCCGATCATCACTTGGGATGCTCCAGCAGCAAGTGCAAGTGCAACATCGCGTGGATGTCGAACCCCACCATCTGCCCAGACATGCTTTCCATGTTTCTTAGCTTCGGTGGCGCACTCTAGAACTGCTGAAAATTGTGGACGGCCAACACCAGTTTGCATCCGAGTTGTGCACATTGCACCTGGACCAACTCCAACTTTCACAATATCTGCGCCAGCATCAATCAACGCTTTAGTTCCGTCTGCAGTGACAACATTTCCAGCAACGATTGGAATATTTGGTTTCAGGGCCCTAATTAACTTAAGTGCCTCAATCATCTTTGTTTGATGACCATGCGCTGTATCTACAACAAGCACATCAGCACCGGCTGCGATAAGCGCCTTCGCTTTAGCTGCAACATCACCATTGATTCCTACCGCACATGCAATTACTAAATTCTTATTTGCATCAAGTGCAGGTTGATAAAGAGTTGCACGAAGCGCAGCTGTTCGGGTGAGAATTCCAACTAGCTTTCCGCTCTTATCAACTACAGGTGCAAGGCGTCGACGTTGGGTATTTAGAAATTCAAAAGCTTCCCGAGGCGCAATCGAATCTGGAACAGTAACTAAATCCTTGCTCATAATTAGTTGTAGTTGAGTGAAGCGATCAACTCGTTCACAATCTTCTTCAGTAACGATTCCAACCGGCTTGCCATCTTCAACAACGATAAGAGCGCCGTGTGCTCTCTTATTAATTAAATCGACAGCATCAGCAACAGTTTCAGTTGGTGAAAGTGTTACTGGAGTATCAAAGAAGGTATGTCTTGACTTAACCCACTTAATTACATCGCTAACAATTTCAATGGGAATATCCTGAGGAATAACGGCCATGCCGCCACGTCGTGCAATAGTTTCAGCCATTCGACGCCCAGAGATTGCAGTCATGTTTGCAACAACGATTGGGATTGTTGTTCCGGTGCCATCATGCGTGGAAAGGTCCACATCCATACGGCTGGCAATTTCAGATGAACTGGGGACCATGAAGACATCGTCATAGGTCAGGTCGTGGCTAGGAATATTTAAGAAACGCACGTGTCGGAACTATACCCCTGCCGGTGCGCCAGGCGATAGGTATTGCTAGAGTCATTGCCATGAGTGAGGACGAGGATTCAACGGACGATATCGTCACCGAAGAGATGCTCTGGGAGCGGATTCCTGAAACCCAAGGTCTAGATCGTGCTAATACTTATTACGAGTTAAGTGCTCGAATTTATGCACGTGGGCAATATGACGAAGCGCTCGCCCTTGCTGAAACTGCGCGAGATATTTATGCCGAACTTGGTTCTGTTGTTCCTACTGATGGTTTAGCTCAGGCTTATTCAGCTATTGGATATAACTTAAATCAGTTGAAGCGAATGAATGAGGCTGCAAATGCAATGAGCAAAGCGGTTGCTTTACTTCGCGAATCAAAATCTCCGTTAGCAATTGATTTAGCCTGCACCCTTGGTGAATGGTGGTTCTCCTCGAAAGAATATGAAAAGACAATTGAATGCATGTCTGATTGTGTTCAAGAGCATTTAGTTGATGGAAATGATAGCGGCGCAGCAAATGATTTACATTTAATCGGGTGCGCGCAACGAGAGTTAAAGAACTATGAGCAAGCTCTTGAATCATTTAGAGAAGCCCGCGAATTATTTAAGAAGTTAAAAGAAGTTATTAATGTTGGAAGATGCGATCAAAAAATTGCGCATTGCTTAACAGAAATTGGTGATGGCGAAGGAGCATTGATTGCAGCGCAAAAATCTTTAGATGTTTTTGTGACGGCCCATGATCACTATCGTGAGACTTATTCACTATTGGAATTAGGAAAAGCACAAATTGTTGCGGGACTTGGTGAAGATGGATTAAACACCTTAGATCGAGTTTTAGAAATTGCTACAGACAATGAAAATAGGGACTTTGAATTTATTCTAGAGATCGAGAACCGGATGGCAGATGTCCTGCAATCATTAGGTAGAGAAGACGAAGCCGAAGAGATTCGCCGGCGCATTAAAGCGGTTGAAGACGTAGTAAAAGAAGACTAGTTATTTAGGTGCTGCATTGCCCAGGCATACATCGCAATAGCACCAGCAGCAGATGCATTCATTGATCTGGTTGAACCGTATTGTCTGATTGCAAGAACTGTTTCACAAATATCAACAGCCTCATCTGACATTCCAGCACCTTCTTGCCCGAAGAACAGGACACACTTCTCTGGCAATTTTGTAGTTTCTAACTCTTTAGAAATTGGCAAGTTATCAATTCCAATTATTGGAACGCCGTTTTGCGCACACCAGTTCTTGAAATCTTGAACCGTTGGATGATGCAATACATGGAGATATTTATCGGTAACCATTGCCCCACGCTTATTCCAATCGCGTTTTCCGACGATGTGCACCTTCGACACATTAAATGCATTAGCAGTGCGAACGACGGAACCAATATTTAAATCATGTTGCCAATTCTCTATTGCAATCTGTAATTCATGTCGCTTCGTGTCTAAATCCGCAACTATTGCTTCAACACTCCAATATCGGTAATGATCCAAAACATTTCTACGGTCTCCGTTTGCAAGAAGCTCTGGATCAAAATGATTTGCTTCAGGCCATGGTTTTGGATGTGGGCCAACACCAACCACTGGATAGAATTCCCCAGGTCCAATTTCAGCCGTTGTCATACCCAAACATTAGGGGGAGTTTGCATGAAGCAAAAATCCTGGCTCCCTATTTATTTACTACTTGGCTTAGTTTGGGGATCTTCCTTTGTATTTATCAAATTAGGGCTCGAATTCTTAAATCCGGTTGGCGTTGCATTTGGAAGATGCGCCCTTGGCGCGATGATTTTGCTGCTCATTGTAAAAATTCGTGGCATAAAACTTCCAACTGATCCAAAAACTTGGTTCATTCTCTGGGTTGTTTCGCTGCTTCTAAATGTTTTTCCTGGATTTTTATTTGCGTATGCCCAGCAACAAGTTACAACAGTTCTAGCTGGAATTATCAATGCCTTTACGCCATTGGCAACCTTAGTCTTCATCTTTATTTTCTTTAGATCAGAGAAAATACAAAAAGAACAAATCCTTGGATTAGTCATCGGCGGAATCGGTGTAATTGTTGTTCTCGGAATTTGGAATGGAATTGGGTCAGGCTCAGGCGGTGGTGTGCTCGCACTCTTTGCGGCTATTACTTGTTATGGACTTGCCTACCCAATAATCAAAAAGTATTTAACCCCGCTGAATTTAAAAGCGGAAGCACTAGCAGCAAGCCAAGTCACAGCTGGCGCCATAACTCTTCTGCCATTCTATTTATTGGATGGCATCTCCAAGAATGAATATCGTTTCGGCCCGGTCCTCGCGATGATGGCCCTTGGAATCCTTGGCAGTGGAGTTGCATATATCTGGAATTTCCAAATAGTAGAACGTGCGGGAAGTTCAGTTGCAAGTTCTGTTACTTACTTAACTCCAGTTGTTGCAGTGTTTATCGGATGGATTTTCCTTAGTGAGGACATCACCTGGCACGAGCCAGTTGGTGGTGCGATTGTTATTCTTGGAGCGGCAATTTCCCAGGGCAGATTTAGCAAGAAAGTGGCAATCTAAATTGTTTCTACGAAAAATAATTTCAGTTGCATCAATTATTAGCCTATTGGCATCATCAGCACCAAATGCAAATGCGCTTACTGTCCCTAGTTCATTTAAAAAACTTGCGACTTCACCCACTCTTGCAAAACCAGGAATAATTGTTTTTGATCCAGCAACACAGACTGAAATCTATTCAAATTTAGCAGATGTGCCACGGGCTCCGGCTTCAGTCCTCAAACTTATTTCAGCGACTGCAGCAATCACGGCTTTCGGGCCAGATAAAGTATTTACTACAACAATTAATTCAACTGATAATCCTGATGTTTTCATCTTGCAAGGAGAGCGTGACCCTTGGCTAACCACAAGTGCTCAAGATGCAAAAGATTTAAAGCGAGCACGTTCGACAAAACTTATTAATGAAGTTATTAATTTTCGTGGGGATTATTCTGGATTGAAAATCAAGTTTTATGGGATGTTTGACGCTGATATAAAGAGCCTCAGAACTTATTACGATAACAAAATAAAGTTTGAGAGAATTTCTAAGCCAGCAGCGATCCCCGATCAAGAACCAACAGAGATTTCAAGAATAACTTCACCCTCATTGAGTAAAATCTTAAACTTCACGCTTCTATGGAGTGATAACGTTTTGGCTGATCGCTTAGCCAGGAATGCTGCTGTAAAAATGGGCTATTCGCGCGATGATTTAAGTTTAAATCTAGCCTTCGAAGAAACTTTGAGATTGTTGGACGTTGATTCAACTGGCTTGAAAGTCTTTGATGGCAGTGGGCTCTCACGAGAAAACCGAGTTTCTGCCCGAACTATTGCTGAACTATTGCTGAAGATTAGAAATGAACCACAGTATCAAGCGGTTTATGATGGGCTTCCAACTTCTGGCAAAACTGGAACGCTAAAAAAGCGGTTTCAGGAATACGGTTCAGCTGCAAAAGGTTTAGTTAAAGCTAAAACTGGTTGGATAAATACCTCCGTAACATTGGCTGGGTATGTTGAAGCTGGCGAAAGTGAATATGTGTTTGCAGTTATTGCAAGCCGTGTGACCCCAACCGAAAATACTCGGGACCGAGCACGAAATATAATTGACAAGATGTTAGCAACTATCGCTAAACCGCTTGTAACAGCGGCAGTAGGCTAGGTTCGTGCGCAATCTAAAAATCTCGCCATATATCGCTCTGATGAAATTGCGAGTAGTCGAACTGCTTTTAGTTACCACTTTGCCCGCACTTTTCCTTGCTGCTCAAGGTGTGCCACCTCTTGGCCTAACAATCGCTACCTTAATCGGGGGAACTCTTGCTGCGGGTGCATCTAATGCATTCAACATGATTATCGAAGTTGATTCAGATCGCTTAATGGAACGCACTTCTAAACGACCAATCGTTAGTGGCGCAGTAAGTGAAACCCAAGCATTTGTTTTCGCTTCAGCGTTAACTGTAATTTCCCTAGTAATTTTCTCGGTTTTCACAACGCTATGGGCGACGGTTCTTACCGCAGCTGCGATTGTGTTTTATGTTTTTGGATACACAATCGGGCTTAAACGCCGGACTTCACAGAACATTGTTTGGGGCGGTATTGCTGGATGTATGCCAGTTCTAATTGGTTGGGCTGCAGTAACAAATTCACTGTCATTAACTGCCTGGCTCTTCTTCCTTGTAATTTTCTTCTGGACGCCACCGCATTTTTGGGCGCTAGCAATTAAATATAAAGATGATTATGCAGCCGCCGGAATTCCAATGCTGCCTGTTGTTGCCACAATAAAATCTGTAGAGAAGCAGATGTGGTTTCACACAATTGGAATGGTTATAACTTCACTTGGTGTTAATTGGAGCGCAAATCTTCCATGGTGGTGCTGGGTAATTACGGTTGCAATTTCTCTCGGCTTCGGACTTGAATTACTAAAGATTGATGGCCCTGATTCTAATAAAGCGGCTGCAAAGTTATTTCAGTGGTCAATTACTTACCTAAGCGTATTTTCACTTCTACTTGTTATCGCAGCGCTTGTTGTAAATCCTTAATCAAATCCGAAGAGTGTTCTAAACCAACAGATAACCTGCCGAGCGATTCTGTAATTCCCATTGACTCACGGGTTGCTTGATCTAATCTGCGATGGGTAGTTGAAGCAGGGTGGGTAATAAGTGATTTACTGTCACCCAAGTTATTGGAGATATCAATAACTTTAAGCGCATCCATAACTTTGAAAAGTTCTTTAGCACCGCCAGCTATTTCAAAACTTAAAGTGGTTCCGGCCCCAGTCATCTGTTTTTGTGCAATTTCAAATCCACTATGGGATTTTAGCCCCGGATAATTTACAGAAGTTACCTTTGGTTGTTCTGCCAGAAATTCTGCAATTTGCTGGGCACTCTCATTCATTTTATTTACTCGCATTGAAAGAGTTTCGAGTGACTTAACAAGAACCCAAGCATTGAATGCACTAAGCGTTGGGCCAGTGTGTCTAATGAATGGATTTAAATAATTTTGAATGTAATCGAAACCACCAAGAATCGCGCCACCAAGAACTCGTCCTTGGCCGTCAATATGTTTTGTAGCAGAATACATAACTACATCGGCGCCGTGTTGAAGTGGCTTCTGCAAGATAGGTGATGCCATGACATTATCAACAATTACCGTTGCGCCAACGTTATGCGCCAAGTCGCTAACCATCTTCAAATCTACTATTTCTAACATTGGGTTACTTGGTGTCTCAATGAAAACTACTTTAGTTTTCTCGCTCAGCGCTTTCTCCCAGACTTTCTTATCGCTACCTTTAACAAATTCAACTTTAATTCCCCACTTAGGAAGAATCTCAGAGAGAACTACGTAACAAGAACTAAACATAGAAGCTGCAGCAACAACACGATCACCGGCTTCGACCATACAAGCGATTGACGCAAACATTGCTGACATTCCGGATGCAGTTGCAACGCAGTATTCAGCACCTTCAATTGCTGCAAGGCGTTGTTCGAACATTGAAACTGTGGGATTTGCAAAACGACTGTAAACAAAGTGATCGACTTCATCTGTAAATGAATGAACTGCTTGTTCTGCAGTGTCATACGTATATCCACTTGTCAGATACATAGCTTCGCCAGTTTCGCCGAAACCAGATCTTGCTAAACCAGCGCGAACGGCAAGAGTTTCTTCATGTAACTGCCAATCAGGCAAATCTCCGTCTGCTGAATTGGAATATCCCCAAGGACGATGCTGGTGCGTCATGACGAAAGTTTACTCGGTAGGGTTGTGACATGGAAAAAATCGAAAAAATTGCGATTTCGGCCTCTGATTTAACAAAGATTTATGGCGAACGAGCAGCGCTATCTCACGGAAACTTTATAGTTCCAGAAGGCTCAATATGTGGTTTTGTTGGACCAAATGGTTCTGGAAAAACTACAACTATTCGGATGCTCTTGGGATTGATAGAACCTTCTGGTGGAACGGCAACAGTATTGGGGGAAAGTATTTCGCACCCTGAAAAATATCTGCCTTATGTAGGCGCCATGATTGAAGGTCCAGCTTTTTATCCGGCGCTTTCCGGTCGCGAGAATTTAAAGGTATTAGCAGAACTCGGTGGGTTCCCACTTTCTAGAGTTGATCAATTATTAGAAAAAGTGGATTTAGCTGATCGCGGTGGCTCAAAATTTAAGACTTATTCATTGGGAATGAAACAACGCCTTGGTATTGCAGCAGCGCTACTTCCAAATCCAAAACTACTTATTTTAGATGAACCAACAAATGGTTTGGATCCATCCGGAATTCAAGAAGTCCGTGGAATCATCAGGGAATTAGCAGATAGTGGAACAACGGTATTCGTTTCTTCACACATACTTAGCGAACTTGAAATGATCTGTGAATATTTGGTGATGTTGCGTGAAGGAAAAGTTATCTTCTCTGGCCGGACTCAAGAGTTACTTTCAGGCCAAAAACCAATAATTATTGCCAAACCAGAATATGAAGTAGATCTAACTAATCTCGCAAAAAAACTAAGTGATTCTGGTTTCAATATTTCAATTGTCGAGGGAACTTTACACATTGATGCTGCACAAGAGGCTAGCGCAGCGATTAATCGGCTGGCATTTGAGTCCGGAATAACTCTGGCCTCAATCTCGGTAGTTCTTCCTACGCTCGAAGAAACGTTTTTTGAGATGACAGGGGATAACAAATGATTCGCGTAGTCATCGCAGAATTGCGCAAGCTTCGTCGCCCGACGCTCTTATTAGGAACAATTGCCACAGTTGGTGGCTTAAGCGCACTCTTTACCTCGATTATCTTCTTGATGATTGATTCAGAAAATGGAAATGGAGAACGAGGCGAACGGATTAGCCCAGCCGAATTGAGTAATTCAATGGGGCTTGTTTATGGCTTTAAATTAGTTGGTGTCTTTCTAGGCATCGTCGCACTGTGCATCTTTGCCTCACAGACTGCACAAGAATATTCTCTGGGGACTCTGCGAAATCTACTTGTCCGCCAACCTTCACGTATGAAATTATTGGCTGGAAAATTTATTGCAATGAAGTTATTTGCGCTAGTGATGGTTCTTTTTGCTGGTGCACTAAGTGTTGCGATCTCCTTCGCACTGGCAGGACGAGCAAAAGTAGATACCTCTTCATGGAGTTCGTCTGGCGCAATGCAACTCCTATTTGAAAATACTTTAAATATTTTTATTTCAACTCTCTGTTTTGGTGCATTTGGAATGATTCTTGGTCTCCTGCTGAGATCCCCAATCAGCGCAATTGCGGTCGGAGTTCTTTGGAGTTTAATCCTTGAGAATATTCTGGGAGCTTTGATCAAAAGCACCGCTAAATGGTTACCAGGAGCCAACTTCCAGAACATCGGTGCTGGTGGAAATTTAGATTTAAGTTATAAACATTCATTGGCGATTTCTGCGTTATATCTAATTATTAGTGGCGGCCTTGCGGCAGTTTTATTTAAGCGACGTGATGTTGCTAATTAGCGACACAAGGGATTAACTTCCGTCATTTCTCAGGCAAGCCCTTTACCCTTGGAACATATAACTTCCCTGGGGGCAATGAAAAATGGTTTTTGGTAAAACGAGTAAGTCACGTAAATCGGTGGGTGCCTTTATGGCGCTTGCAATTGGCCTCTCGGTTTTCTCAATTTTTAATGCAGATTTAGCGATTTCTAATCCTCCCGCTACTCCCAAGCCCACCAAACCTCCAAAGCCAACTCAGGCACAGATCGATGCTGCCAAGAAGGAAGAGGCAGCAAAAGCAGCCGCTGCTAAAAAAGCTGCAGCAGTTTTAAGTAGTGCAACTAAAACTCTAAATCAGTTAGCTGCGATTGCAGCAACCGCTCAGGTTGCATACAACAAAGCTCTTACCGAATTAAGAATTGCTAAAGAAAATGCAAATGCTGCGGCCGTTCATGCCTTAAAAACTCAGGCCGAGGTAAGCAAGGCAAACACCGTAATTGGAAAAATGGCTTCGAACGCTTACAAGCTGGGTGGGGATTTCACAAATATAAATGCCTTACTTAGCGCAAATGGTCCACAGGATTTAATTGACCAGCTAACGACGTTAGACAATATTGGAAATACAAACACTGTTGCACTCAAGCGTTTCGAAGCGGCAGAGAGCGCAGCAAAAATTGCAAAGATTGAAGCTGATAGAACAAAGGCAGCCCAAGAGGCAGCAACAGTGAAAGTTGCAGAAACCAAGAAAGTTGCAGATGATGCAAAAGCTGCCCAACAGAAAGAAGTAAATAAACTTCGCGCTGTTCAAAATAAACTTGCTGCAGAGCTTGCAAAGGCTAAAAACTTCAGAGTAACTCTAGAGCAGCAACGACAACTTGCACTTCTAGAAGAATCTAATGCAAACACCGCAACCAAAACTCCAAATCAATTTAAAGTTTGGCCAAATAAAGGCTTCACTGGACGTACGACAATTCGATCAACTGAAGAGATCAGAACAAAAGCAGTTGCTTATGCCAAGAAACAAGTTTTAGCTCGTAACCCCGTCAAACCATATGTTTGGGGTGCGCAAGGTCCAAGTTCTTTCGACTGTTCAGGTCTCGTCTATGCAGCATATAAAGATGCAGGTCTAGGTTGGCCAACTTGGGGTCGTTTAAATGCGGCACTTTATTTTGTTGCAACAAAGCGGGTGCCATTCAATGAATTAGTTCCAGGAGATCTTCTCTTTTATTCTTATGATGGATCAGTGCAAAATATTCACCACATAACTATTTATGCAGGAAATGGCATGATGTGGGAAGCGAATTCTAAAAGAGTTGGGCTCATTTACTCGAACATGTATAGCATCAAGGGCTTAATGCCATCTGGCGGTCGGGTCTAATAGTTTTATAGAGTGCTCCCTGTGAGCATCAAAACCCCAGCGCTACTTGAACTGCGCCAAGCAGTTCGTTTTTGGTTTGAAAAATTAGAGCCAAATTCTAAAGTTTGTATCGGAGTTTCAGGTGGCGCAGATTCACTTGCGTTAGCAGCTGCAGCAAAACTGGAGTCAAAGAATTTTTCAATTGATTTGGTGGCGGTAATTGTTGATCATGGCTTGCAAGCAAATTCCGCAGAGATTGCAGAGTTTGCTAAGCAACAATTAATTAAACTTGGGTTCCAAGATATTTTTCTTGGTCGCGCAAGTGTTCAAATTACTGATGGTTTAGAAGCTTCCGCCCGACGAGCACGCTATAAAGTTTTTCAACAAGCAATTGAAACTTATGGCCCTAATACTTTTCTATTAGGTCATACTAAAAATGATCAAGCTGAAGGTGTGCTTTTAGGGTTAGCCCGCGGTTCTGGAACTAAATCTTTATCTGGCATGCATGAGGTCTCTGGAATCTTTGTAAGGCCATTACTTGGAATTGATCGCGCAACTACCGAGATTGCATGTCATGAATCAAATATCGAATATTGGGTAGATCCACATAATTCAAATCAAGATTTCACAAGAGTTCGAGTTCGAGAAAATATTTTGCCGCTTTTAGAAAATGATATTGGACCAGGAATTATCGACGCTCTCGCCAGGTCGGCAAAGATTTTGCGTGAAGATGCCATCGCGCTAGATGAGTGGGCAGAAAATGTTTTTCGCCAAGTGGAGCCGCGGGATATCGAGATTTCCATCTTGGCCACCCTGCCGGTTGCCGTTAGGAGCCGGGTCTTGCGAATGGCAATTTATGCGGCAGGAGCGCCTGCCGGAAGTATTAGTGCGGCACATTTAGAGCCAATCGAAGCTTTTGTGAGTGATTGGCGTGGTCAGGGCCACACCTCCCTTCCAGGTGGTGTGAAGGTTTGCCGAATTTCGGGCAGACTTTCGCTCTCGAAACCGTAACCCAAGCAGCCTGAAAAGTAGAAAGAGAATCTCCTCGTGGATCTAGCATCAACTAGCACAGACATCGAACGCGTAATTGTTACTGAAGAACAAATTCGGTTACGTCTTCTGGAATTAGCAAAGCAAGTTGAAAAAGATTATGAAGGAAGAGATTTACTCTTGATCGGCGTGCTCAAGGGCGCGGTTATGACAATGGCAGATTTTGCAAGATCACTACAACGACACATCGAAATGGATTGGATGGCAGTTTCATCCTATGGTTCCGGAACCAAATCAAGTGGCGTGGTTCGAATTCTAAAAGATTTAGATCGCGACATTACCGGGCGAGAAGTAGTAATTGTTGAAGATATCGTTGATACCGGTTTAACTCTGGGCTGGTTGAAAGCAAACCTTGAATCACGTGGGGCAAAGAGTGTAGAAATCCTTACGATGCTCCGTAAACCTGAAGCCGCAAAAGTAGTTGTTGATGTTAAGTATGTCGGTTTCGACATTCCTACAGAATTCGTTGTCGGGTACGGTCTTGATTTTAATGAAAAGTATCGCAATTTAGATTTCATTGGCGTTCTAGCGAAACATATGTATTCATGAGTGAAAAAACTTCTAAGAAGGAAGCTAAATCAAGTAAGCCAGTAAGCAAAAAGAAGATAACTTTTACGAAGGCGCGCGCTCGAAAAGTTCTGCGTGGCCCACTTTTCTGGATAATTCTCGCTCTAATTCTCGTGAGTTTCTTTGGTCGCATCTCATCAAGTGGTGACAAATTCACAAAGGTTGAAACCTCCACAATTCTTGCAGCAATTTCAGCCAATAAAGTTGATTCAGCACTTGTAGTGGATCGTGAACAGAAGATAGAAGTAATTTTAAAGTCAGGAAATTTTGTTAAAGGTTCAAAGAAGATTTACGCATCTTATGTTTCAGGTGAAGAGCCTCAAATAATTGAACTTTTGACCAGCAACCCACCGCCAAAGAAGTGGGATGTAAAAGTTCCATCTCAATCAGTATTTGTTTCAATTCTTTTAAGCATCTTGCCACTCTTATTAATTGGCTTCTTATTACTTCTCTTCATGGGAAATGCTCAAGGTGGAAACCGAGTCTTCTCATTTGGTAAATCAAAAGCCAAACTGCAAACAAAAGAAATGCCAAAAAACACCTTTGCTGATGTTGCAGGTGCTGACGAAGCAGTCGCAGAACTTACTGAAATAAAAGATTTCTTAGCATCGCCACAGAAGTATCAAGATATTGGGGCAAAAATTCCTAAGGGAGTTCTGCTTTATGGTCCACCAGGAACTGGTAAAACGTTACTAGCTCGCGCAGTCGCAGGTGAAGCGAACGTTCCGTTCTATTCGATTTCCGGCTCTGATTTTGTTGAAATGTTTGTTGGTGTTGGTGCGTCTCGAGTTCGCGATCTATTTGCACAGGCAAAAACAAATGCACCAGCAATAATTTTCATCGATGAAATTGATGCAGTAGGTCGTCAACGTGGTGCAGGTCTTGGCGGCGGACATGATGAACGTGAGCAGACTCTTAATCAGCTTTTAGTTGAGATGGATGGTTTCGAAGCAAATGGCCAAGTTATTTTAATTGCGGCAACTAACCGCCCAGATGTATTAGATCCAGCGCTACTTCGTCCTGGGAGATTTGATCGCCAGATTCCAGTTGATCGCCCAGATTTAAAGGGTCGCACTGCAATTCTTGAAGTTCATGCGAAGAATAAGCCAGTAGCAAAGTCAGTTAAGTTAGAGGATTTTGCAAAGCGCACACCTGGATTTACTGGTGCAGATTTAGCAAATGTTTTGAATGAAGCGGCGTTATTAACTG
The DNA here is from genome assembly GCA_945863115.1 of Bifidobacterium breve. Classification (GTDB taxonomy): domain Bacteria; phylum Actinomycetota; class Actinomycetes; order Nanopelagicales; family Nanopelagicaceae; genus AAA044-D11. Next base: position 72,901 of record CAMAYZ010000004.1, on the reverse strand, counting down.
CACGAGAGAATGCAAAAGTTATTACTAATGCAGCGTTAGATGAAGCAATAGATCGTGTTATGGCTGGTCCACAACGTAAGACCAGATTAATGACCGAAGAAGAGCGTCGCATAACTGCTTATCATGAAGGTGGGCACGCACTTGTTGCGCATGCACTTCCACATACTGATCCAGTTCATAAAATTACAATTATGCCTCGTGGTCGTGCGCTTGGCTACACAATGATTCTTCCTGATGAAGATCGTTACGCAACAACACGAAATCAAATGCTCGATCAACTTGCATATTCTTTAGGTGGGCGTGCAGCTGAAGAACTTATATTCCATGATCCAACCACAGGCGCTTCAAATGATATTGAGAAAGCGACAAACTTGGCTCGCGCAATGGTTACGCAATATGGAATGACAGAACGAATTGGCGCAATCAAACTTGGTGTTAGTGAAGGCGAACCTTTCCTTGGACGCAGCTATGGACATCAACGGGATTATTCAGAAGAGATTGCCGGGATTGTTGATGTAGAAATCCGAAACTTGATTGAAAATGCGCATCAAGAGGCATATGAAATTTTAGTTGCGAATCGCGATATCCTCGATGATTTAGTAGAAGTTCTATTGGAAAAAGAGACTTTACTTAAAGATGAAATCGAAATGATCTTTAAGAAAGTTAGATTGGTTTCAAGAAGACCAGCATGGACAGGTTCAGAAACTCGCAAGCCAAGCACTCAACCACCTGTCGCACTTTCACCAGCAAAGCCACAAGTGCCTGTAGTTGAAGAAGAAGCTCAGGCTGTTCGCAAACCAAGAAAGAAAGCAACACCACCAAGTGAATGACATAACTCCAGTTTCTATGGGGCCACATGATGGCGGCGCCAAGGGCGAGTTTGATCAAGCACGTGCCGAAAAAGCTGTAACTGAATTACTAATTGCAATTGGCGAAGATCCAAATCGCGAGGGTCTGCGTGATACTCCTGGCCGAGTTGCTCGCGCAATGAAAGAAAATTTTGCCGGACTTTGGCAGACACCTGAAGAAGTTTTATCAACTACATTCGATATCGGCCATCGTGAACTAGTAATAGTTAGAGATATCGAAGTTTTCTCTCACTGCGAACATCACCTAACGCCTTTCCACGGCGTCGCGCATATTGGATACATCCCGGGTGAACGCGGTCAGATAACAGGTTTATCAAAGCTGGCGAGGTTGGTTGATGTTTATGCCAAGCGTCCACAAGTTCAGGAGAGATTAACTTCTCAAATTGCTGATGCAATGGTTGAAGTTTTAAATCCGGCGGGTGTAATTGTTGTAATTGATTGTGAGCACTTGTGTATGTCTATGCGCGGAGTTCGCAAATCTGAAGCGAAAACAATTACGAGTGCAGTTCGCGGACAATTGCGGGATGCAGCAACTCGTGCCGAGGCCATGAGCCTTATAACTTCAAACAATCGATAACATGAAATCTGAGCGCACCCTTGTGATGGGGATTTTAAATGTAACCCCGGATTCGTTTGCGGATGGCGGTCGCCACTTTGATTTTGAATCTGCAATTAATCGCGCGAAGGAAATGATCTCTGAAGGCGTTGACATCATTGATGTTGGCGGCGAATCAACTAGACCAGGAGCTGATCGGGTAACTGAAGAGATAGAACGCGATCGAGTTATTCCAGTGATAACAGAGCTTGCAGAACTTGGAGTAACACTTAGCATTGACACAACTCGAGCAAATATTGCGCAGGCCGCAATTGGTGCAGGAGCAACGATTGTTAATGATGTAAGCGGTGGATTAGCTGATCCAAAAATGGCAGCGTTAATAGCAAGCAATCCGACTATCCAATATGTCGTAATGCATTGGCGAGGCCATTCAAAAGATATGCAGAAAGCCGCCGAATATCAGAACGTTGTAAGTGAAGTTAAGGATGAACTCGATGAACGTGTTATTGCTTTAACAAAGTCAGGAGTCCTGCCCGAACAGATAATTCTGGATCCGGGAATTGGCTTCGCGAAATCTTCAACCCACAACTGGGAACTTCTTAAGAATATTGATCGATTGAATCTTTTGGGCTTTCCGATTTTGGTTGGTGTATCCCGCAAGCGATTCCTCGGAGATCTGCTCGGTGCATCAGCTGCTGACGATCGAGAATCAGCTTCGATTGCACTCACAACATATTTAGCCAAAGCTGGGGTATGGGGAGTTCGAACTCACTCTGTTAAACCACATCGCGATGCAATTGCAGTTGTAGAGGAGATGCGTAAATGAACGATCAAATAATAATCTCTGGCATTTCGGCAACTGGGTTTCATGGCGTATTTCCAGAAGAACGTCGTGATGGCCAAAGTTTTATTGTTGATGTAATTCTTAAATTTGATTTGGCATCAGCCGGCACCAGCGATGATTTAACCAAGACGGTTAATTACGCAACAGTTGCCGAAGCTGTTGTAGAAGAAATAACGGGCGAACCAGTTTCATTAATTGAAACGCTGGCTACGCAAATTAGTAACCGTTTGCTTACTGACTTTCCACTTGTTGTAACTGTTGTTGTAACTGTTCATAAGCCAAGCGCGCCAGTAGATGTGAAATTTACAGATATTGCGGTAACGATTGAGCGCCACAGATGAAGGCAGTAATCGCTCTCGGTTCTAATCTAGGAAATCGTGAATTAAATATTGATAGCGCAATAGCTGAATTAGCTAAAGTTATTGAAATCACTCATCTTTCAACCAACCATGAAACTGACCCAGTTGGGGGACCAGAACAACCAAAATATTTAAATGCAATCGCAATTGCAGAAACCGAATTAGACCCAAGAGAACTTCTGATTGCAATGCTGGAGATTGAAAATAAACTTGGTCGAAAGCGTGAAATTCACTGGGGTCCAAGAACCATGGATCTAGATTTAATTATCTACGGTGATGAAGTTATAGATTCAGAAGTCCTAGTTTTGCCGCACCCAAGGGCTCACGAACGTAGGTTTGTTTTAGAACCTTGGCTTGAAATAGACCCAACCGCCGAAATTCCTGGAATCGGTCAGGTTGAAAGTATTTTGCAACGAATCTAATTCGCCCTGTAACCTATAGACCACGAGCCCGGTACCCGGAAAGGACTGGAGCATGGATCTAGAACTTAAACACCCAGTTGCCCTGGTTCCGACTATGGGCGCGCTTCATGCTGGCCATGCCTCGCTAATTAAGATTGCCAAAAAACATAGTGAAGAAGTTGTTGTAAGTATTTTCGTTAATCCTTTGCAATTTGAAAACCCTAATGATTTTTCAAGCTATCCAAAGAGCGTAAATGCCGATTCTGAATTAGCTACGACAAGTGGCGCTACAAAAATTTGGACGCCGACTTTTGAAGAAATCTATCCAAATGATCCAGAGATTATTGCTTCCGGTGAAATTGGGAATCTCTTTGAAGGAGTTCATAGGTTTGGACATTTCGATGGGATGTTAACCGTCGTGAAAAGGCTCTTTGATTTAGTTCAACCAAAATTTGCAGTCTTCGGAGAAAAAGATTTCCAACAACTATTTTTGATTAAAAGAATGGTTGCCCAGATGCAACTTCCAATCGAGTTAATCTCAGCCCCAACCATTCGTGACTCAAGTGGTCTAGCAATGTCATCTCGGAATCAAAAGTTATCAATTACGGAGCGGGAAAATGCCGGTGGCATTTATAAAGCTCTCAACCTAGCTAATTCAGCTTCAGACTTAACAACCGCTAGATCTCAATTAACTAAAGGGATTTTAGCTATTCCAAACTTCCTTCTAGATTATGCTGAAATAATTGATGGTGAAAGCTTCGCTCTCGCAGAGGATTCAACCGTAAATTGTCGAGCAATTGTTGCCGGCTGGATTAATGGCATCAGGTTGATAGACAATATGGCTATGTCGAATCTAGGTAATTCCAAATGAAATTATTAGCAGGAAAACCTGGGTGGACCGTTGAAGCAGATGTAATTGTGATTGGTTCTGGAGTCGCCGGACTAACTACTGCGCTAAATCTACGATCAAGTGGCTTATCAGTTCTGCTTGTTACTAAAGCAAGAATTGATGAAGGCTCTACTAAGTGGGCGCAAGGTGGAATTGCAGCAGCACTTGGGCCTGGCGATACACCTGATCAACATAAAAAAGATACTTTAATTGCTGGTGCTGGATTGTGCGATAACGAAGCGGTAAATGTTTTAGTCACTGAAGGTCCAGAAGCGGTCCGTAAACTTATTGCGCGCGGTGCGGTCTTTGATAAATCTGAGAGCGGCGAAATTTCCCTAACTCGCGAAGGTGGACATCTACGTAATCGAATCTTGCATGCAGGTGGAGATGCAACAGGAGCTGAAGTTTCTAGAGCGTTGCTTGCCGCCGTAAATGGCGACCGTGGAATTGAAGTAATTGAGAATGCACTTGCTATCGATGTATTAACGACAGATTCTGGCGCAGTCTGCGGTGTAACTCTTCACGTAATTGGCGCAGGTAGTCGAGATGGTGTTGGTCGAGCACTTGCTCGCGCAGTTGTAATTGCAACCGGTGGTCTGGGCCAGGTCTATGCACAAACAACCAATCCATCAGTTTCAACTGGCGATGGCGTAGCACTTGCACTTCGCGCTGGCGCAGAAATTGCAGATGTTGAATTTATTCAATTCCATCCAACGGTCTTATGGCGTGACGATAGTTTGAGTGGACAGCAACCGTTAATAAGTGAGGCAGTTCGCGGTGAAGGCGCTGTGCTTGTAAATGATAAAGGCGTGCGCTTTATGAAAGATAAACATCCACAAGGTGATTTAGCGCCTCGAGATATAGTTGCAATTGAAATTTTCAAACAGATGAAAGAGAGCAATTCACCACATGTCTGGCTTGATACAACCAAAATAAAAGATTTTGCAGAGAGATTTCCAACTATTTTTGCTTCTTGCATAGAAAATGGAATCGATCCAAGAAAACAGATGATCCCAGTCTCACCAGCCTCGCATTATTCATCTGGCGGTGTGAAAGTAGATCTAGTCGGACGGACTTCAATTCCTGGACTATATGCATGTGGTGAAACTGCTTGCACCGGCGCACATGGCGCCAATCGATTAGCATCCAATTCGCTTTTAGAAGGCTTGGTCTTTGGAACCAGAATTTCAGATGACATTACGAAAAATATTGCAGATCAAGGCAAACCTAGTGAGAAGAAATCTCTCGAATTCTTATTGGATCCTGCAATAAAAATGACTTTGCAATTAGCAATGAGTCAAGGTGCTGGGGTAATGCGAAGCGCGCAGTCTTTGAATGAAACTCTTGCAACTCTGCAGCAATTAGCTACTCACACAAGTGATAAGCCATGCATTGAAGCTTGGGAAGTTTCAAATTTATATTTACTGGCCACTGCAATTGTTCGGGCCGCCTTAGAGCGGGAAGAAACGCGTGGATCCCATTGGCGTAGTGATTTTCCGGAGTGCAATAACGGCTGGATAAAGCGAATTGTGCAGAGCTATGACAAAGATGGAAAATGGCGCTCAAAGTTTGCAGAGGTAAAGCCATGACATTTAGTAAATCGCTTAATGAATTACTTTCAATTTCTCAGTTGGATCCAAAAACTCTTGAAAATTTAATTCGGGTGGCTATTACTGAAGATTTAGCTGGTGGATCAGATGTAACTTCAGTTGTCACAATTCCAGAAGAGCAGAACGCTGTAGCCGAATTTTGGAGCCGTAAGCCGGGAGTAATAGCTGGAATTCCAGTTGTTTGTGCAGTTCTAGAAATATGCGGAATTACAGATTATGAAATCAAGAAGAAAGATGGAGAAGTTGCATCAGCCAACTCGCTTCTACTAGTTGCAACTGGCAAAACCCAAGCACTGCTTCTTGCCGAGCGAAGTGCCTTGAATTTCATCGGACGCTTAAGTGGCATCGCAACGCTTACCAAGAGTTGGGTCGATGAAGTAGCAGACACAAATGTTGCGATTCGTGACACTCGCAAAACAACACCTGGACTACGAGAATTAGAGAAGTATGCAGTGCGAATGGGTGGCGGAATGAATCATCGCTTCTCGCTCTCAGATGCGGCGCTAATCAAAGACAATCACGTTCTTGCTGCGGGAGGCGTTGCCCAAGCATTTAAATTAGTTAAAGCTAAGTTCCCTAATTTGCCACTAGAAGTTGAAGTTGATTCATTGCAACAACTTCGTGAAGTAGTTGAGGCAGGTGCGGATTTAGTGCTTCTCGACAATATGTCTATCGAAGAATGTAGAGCTGCAGTGGAGATAGTTTCTGGCCGGGCAAAGTTAGAAGCATCCGGTGGATTAATTCTAAGTAATGCTCATGCCTATGCAAAAACCGGAGTTGATTATCTAGCTGTTGGTGCACTAACTCATTCCGCGCCAGTTCTAGATATTGGCTTAGATCTGAGAATGGAGTAAAGATGTTACTGGCAATCGATGTTGGAAATACAAATACGGTTTTAGGAGTATTTGAAGATAAAGCGCTAATTCGAAGCTGGCGAGTAAAGACAGATCCCAGAGATACATCGGATGAATTGTGGGTTCGCTATTCCGCACTCGTAGCAGGGTTCGAAATTACTGCTCTTGCAATTTGTTCCACAGTTCCCTCGACTCTTCGCGAACTACGAACCATGATTACTAATTTTTATCCAGATCTTAAAACAACGATTGTTGAGCCAGGTGTTAAGACTGGCGTCCCACTTCAAGTTGATAATCCAAAAGAAATTGGCGCAGATCGAATCGTAAACACTTTGGCCGCTCATGAGCTCTATGGTGAAAACGGGCCATGCATTGTTGTTGATTTCGGAACTTCTACTAATCTCGATGTGGTCTCACCTAAAGGCGAATTTTTAGGTGGTGCACTTGCAGCTGGAATTGAGATTTCAGTTGATGCTCTTGCGGCACGTGCAGCACAACTACGTCGCGTTGAATTAGTAACACCTAAGAATGTAATTGGTAAAAATACAGTTGAGGCACTTCAGTCTGGAACAATTTATGGTTTTGCAGGACAGGTTGATGGTCTGGTAAATCGCATTACGGATGAACTATTAAATCTTTATCCAGATACTGGTGAAGTAAGCGTTATTGCAACCGGTGGCCTTGCGCCTTTAGTTATCGGCGTCAGTGAAACAATTGATTTCCACGAGCCAGATTTGACCTTAATCGGACTGCGGTTAGTTCATGAACGCAATTCTTAACCAGTCTAAACGGTAGGCTTACTCACCTTATGAGCGAAAAAACGAACTCGGCAAATCCACCAGTCGTGGATGATGCTGATGATCTGCCAGAACAGCTGCGAATTCGTAGGGCAAAACGGGCAGCGATTATTGAGCGCGGGTCCGAGCCATATCCAGTTGAAGTTCCGCGAACCAAAAGTATTAAAGAAATCCGAGAAGCACATAAAGATTTGGCGATTGATGTTGCTACTGGAATAGTTGAAAGTATTGCTGGTCGAATTATCTTCAAACGTGATACCGGCAAATTATGTTTCGCAACAGTTCGCGAAGGTGACGGAACTGAAATCCAGGCCATGTTCTCGCTCGATAAAGTCGGCGAAGAAGTATTAAATCTCTGGAAATCAGAAGTCGACTTAGGAGATCTAGTTAGCGTTACTGGCGAAGTTATTACTTCAAAGCGCGGCGAACTTTCAATCCTTGCATCAAGCTGGAAGATGGCTTCGAAGTCACTTCGCCCACTTCCAGTAGAACATAAGCCACTTTCCGAAGAAACCCGCGTTCGCATGCGTTATGTAGATTTGATTGTTCGCCCAGAGGCTCGAGCAAATGCCAGATTACGTCCAAATGTTATGCGCTCACTTCGAGAAACTTTTCACAATCGTGGATTCGTAGAAGTTGAAACTCCGATGCTCCAAGTTATGCATGGTGGCGCTGCTGCAAGACCATTTAAGACTTTGAGTAACGCATACGATATGGAACTCTTTTTGAGAATCGCTCCAGAACTTTTCTTGAAGCGCTGCGTCGTTGGCGGCATTGAAAGAGTATTTGAAATTAATCGTAACTTTAGAAATGAAGGCGCGGATTCAAGTCACTCACCAGAATTTGCAATGATTGAAAGTTATGAAGCTTATGGTGACTGGAATTCAATTGCGACCTTAACTCGCCAACTCGTGCAAGATGCGGCACTCGCAACATCTGGAAGTCACGTTGTTACTCATCATGACGGAAGAGAAGTTGATCTCGGTGGTTCATGGGAAGAAGCTTCGCTCTTTGATTTACTTTCAAAAGGAGTGGGCCAAGAAGTAACTGCGCTTACGCCCCGAGCAGAACTAGTTAAAATCGCTGAAAAATTAGGCATGAAAATCGATCCTAAGTGGATAACTGGAAAGCTAGCTGAAGAAATTTTCGAACACGTTGCAGCCGATAAATTAGTTGGACCAATCTTTGTTAAGGGTTTCCCAATCGACACTTCACCACTAGTTCGCGCACATCGCGAAATTCCTGGCATCGCCGAGAAGTGGGATTTGTATATTGATGGTTTTGAACTTGCAACCGGATACTCAGAATTAATTGATCCAGTAATTCAACGCGAACGTTTAATTGAACAAGCTGCTCTGGGTTCTAAGGGCGACCTTGAAGCTATGCAGATTGACGAAGATTTCTTACGTGCGATGGAATACGCAATGCCACCGATGGGGGGCATGGGAATGGGAGTCGATCGTTTGCTGATGGGACTTACTGGACTTGGAATTCGCGAAACTATTCTCTTCCCACTTGTTAAACCGGAAGAGTCGTAACGTATGTCAACAATTATTCGCGCAGCCCGCACATCTGACATTAAAGCAATTCGTGCAATCATCGATGAATATGCTGCAAGTCGCAGACTTCTAACTAAAGAGACCGTAACGCTTTATGAAAGCGTTCAAGAATTTACCGTCGCAGAGATTTCTGGAAAGATTGTGGGCTGCGGCGCGGTTCACGTTTTGTGGGAAGACTTAGCTGAAGTCCGTTCGGTTGCGGTTGATGAAAGTATTAGAGGGCAAGGAATCGGACATGGAATTCTCGAAGCGCTAATCAAAAGAGCAGCCGAACTTGGAGTGAAGCGAATTTTCTGCCTAACTTTTGAAACCGAATTTTTTGGAAGACATGGCTTTAAAGAAATCCAGGGAACTCCTGTATCGCCAGATGTTTACACCGAACTTCTGCATTCGTACGACAGTGGTGTAGCCGAATTCCTCGATCTCGAGAGCGTCAAGCCAAATACCCTGGGCAATACCCGAATGCTTCTCACCCTTTAAATTTCTTTAAAAATTCAGGGCCAGCCACTAAATATTGTGGGAATTCTCAGTTTTTCGGGCATAAATAGGGGCAATATTCGGTTAGCCTCATTACAGACCTTCGCATTAGAGTTGGGCTATTAAGTGATTAGCATTCTGAAAGGCGGAACCGATGTTCGAGCGCTTTACTGATCGAGCCCGACGTGTTGTCGTGCTGGCCCAAGAAGAGGCACGCATGCTCAACCATAATTACATCGGCACCGAACATATTCTTCTTGGTTTAATTCATGAAGGCGAAGGCGTAGCAGCCAAGGCACTAGAAGCACTTGGTATTTCACTTGAAGCTGTTCGCTCACAAGTTGAAGAGATAATCGGTCAAGGTCAACAAGCACCTTCCGGACATATCCCATTTACACCTCGTGCGAAAAAAGTTCTTGAACTCTCACTTCGTGAGGCGCTACAACTAGGTCACAATTACATCGGCACTGAACATATTCTCCTTGGATTAATTCGCGAAGGCGAAGGCGTGGCCGCACAAGTATTAGTAAAACTTGGTGCAGATTTAAATCGAGTTCGCACCCAAGTAATTTCACTTCTCTCTGGATACCAAGGAAAAGAAGCGGCAACTTCAGGTGGACCTGCAGAAGGAACTCCATCAACATCTTTAGTTCTTGATCAATTTGGTCGCAACTTAACTCAAGCTGCGCGCGAAGGAAAACTTGATCCCGTAATTGGTCGCGACAAAGAGATCGAAAGAGTTATGCAAGTTCTCTCTCGCCGCACCAAGAACAACCCAGTTCTAATTGGTGAACCAGGTGTTGGTAAGACTGCAATTGTTGAAGGTTTAGCACAATCAATTATTAAGGGCGATGTTCCTGAAACCCTAAAAGATAAGCAGGTTTACTCACTTGATCTCGGTGCACTAGTTGCCGGAAGCCGCTACCGTGGAGATTTCGAAGAGCGTTTAAAGAAAGTTCTAAAAGAGATTCGTACTCGTGGCGACATCATTCTTTTCATTGACGAGATTCACACACTAGTTGGTGCTGGAGCTGCTGAAGGTGCAATTGATGCCGCAAGTATCCTGAAACCAATGCTTGCCCGCGGCGAATTACAGACAGTCGGCGCAACTACTCTTGACGAATACCGCAAGCACTTTGAGAAAGATGCAGCGCTAGAACGTCGCTTCCAACCAATTCAAGTTGCAGAACCAACTGTTGAACACACAATTGAAATCCTTAAGGGACTTCGTGATCGCTACGAATCACACCATAAAGTTTCAATCACAGATGGCGCACTAGTTGGCGCAGCTCAAATGGCCGATCGCTATATTTCAGATCGCTTCTTGCCAGATAAGGCAATTGATTTAATTGATGAAGCTGGTTCAAGGTTACGTATTCGTCGCATGACAGCGCCACCAGAGCTTCGCGCTTATGATGACAAAATTGCTGAAGCCCGCAAGGCGAAAGAGTCTGCAATTGATTCTCAAGACTTCGAGGGTGCCGCGAGTTTCCGCGACAAAGAGAAGACCTTAATCACTGAGAAGAATGAAGCTGAAAAGACTTGGAAAGCTGGTGACCTCGATGTGGTTGCAGAAGTTACCGAAGAGCTAATCGCTGAAGTTCTATCTAACGCAACTGGAATTCCAGTATTTAAATTAACTGAAGCTGAAACTGCACGCCTGCTTCGCATGGAAGATGAACTACATCGCCGCGTGATTGGGCAAGAACAAGCAATTAAGGCGCTCTCACAAGCAATTCGTCGTACTCGCGCTGGACTTAAAGATCCAAAGCGCCCAGGTGGTTCATTTATCTTTGCCGGTCCTTCCGGTGTTGGTAAAACAGAGCTATCAAGAACTCTTGCCCAATTCCTATTCGGGGATTCAAATGCACTTATCCAGCTAGATATGTCGGAATATTCCGAGAAGCACACCGCTTCAAGGTTATTTGGCGCACCTCCAGGTTATGTTGGATATGACGAAGGTGGCCAATTAACTGAAAAGGTTCGCCGTAAACCATTCTCTGTAGTTCTATTTGATGAGATTGAAAAGGCACACCCAGATATCTTTAATTCACTTCTACAAGTGCTTGAAGATGGTCGTTTAACCGATTCCCAAGGCCGAGTTGTGGATTTCAAGAACACAATAATCATCATGACTACAAACCTTGGAACTCGCGATATTTCAAAGACCTTGAACCTTGGTTTCACAAACGCATCAGACGAGCAAGGAAACTACGAACGCATGAAGGGCAAGGTAAATGACGAACTTAAGAGCCATTTCCGCCCAGAGTTCCTTAACCGTATCGATGATGTAATCGTCTTCCACCAATTGACTGAGAACGAAATTATTCAAATCGTTGATCTAATGATTGCTAATTTGGATGAAAGACTTCGCGCTCGCGACATGGGAATTGAATTAACGACTGAGGCAAAGGCGCTTCTTGCGAAGAAGGGTTACGACCCACTTCTTGGTGCCCGTCCACTTCGTCGTTGCATTCAACGTGAAATCGAAGATGTGCTTTCAGAGAAGATTCTCTTTGGCGATCTAAAGGCTGCAGAAATTATCTTGGTTGGAACAACTATCGAAGATGAGAAAGAAATTTTCACCTTCAAGGGAATGCCTAAGACTGAAATGCCAGATACTCCTGGTCATTTAGCTGAAGCACCAACACCTAAATAATTAATTAGAAATTAATTAATCTTTACGCGAGCGATCGCCTGCTCTAAGCGGGCGACCTCCATAATTTCAATTCCAGGAATCTTTATATCGCTGCCTGCTGGAACCATCGCCTTTTTAAATCCTAATCGAGCCGCTTCAGCAATTCTCTGAGTTGCTCCTGTTACTTTTCTAATTTCGCCAGCAAGTCCAACTTCGCCAATTGCGATTAAATCTGCAGGTAGTGCAAGTCCTTTAGCGGCCGAACCAACAGCAAGTGCAACTGCAAGATCTGCAGCAGGTTCTGAAATTTTCATTCCACCAACAGTTGCAACATAAACATCGCGACCAGAAACTCGAATATTCGCCCTAAGCTCTAGAACAGCTAAAGTCATTGCAGTCCGTGGATTATCTAGGCCCGATGTAACTCGACGAGAATTTCCAAAATCTCTGCCATCTGGAACCGCCGCACCAACAAGTGCTTGAATCTCGGCGAGCAAAGGCCGTCTGCCTTCGAGAGTAACTGTTACGCAAGTTCCTGGAACAGGTTCTCCATGTCGGGTTGTAAATAGCCCAGTTGGATCTGGAAGTGAAGTAATTCCATTCTCATTCATATCGAAGCAGCCAACTTCATCAGATGCACCGAAACGATTTTTAATTGCGCGAATTAAACGTAATCTGGAGTGACGTTCGCCTTCAAAATTTAAAACCACATCAACAATATGTTCGAGAAGTCTTGGGCCAGCGATTGAACCATCTTTTGTAACATGGCCAACTAAAATTAAAGTTATCGATCTCTCTTTTGCAATTCTTATTAGTGCTGCTGCGATTTCACGAACTTGGGTTACGCCACCGGGCGCTCCTTCTACTGCAGCACTCGCAATAGTTTGGATTGAATCAATTATTAGCAATTGTGGTTTAACAGCATCAATATGAGCAATGACAGAACTTAATTCATTCTCAGATGCAAGCCATAAGTTTGGATCTATTGCATTTAATCGTTCAGCACGTAACCGAACTTGAGAAGCTGATTCTTCGCCACTGATGTAAAGCGAGTTAATTTTTGCTCGTGCACTTTCTGCAGCGACACTTAATAGGAGAGTTGATTTTCCGACTCCAGGTTCGCCAGCCAATAAAATTGCGGCGCCAGGAACTAAACCGCCACCAAGAACACGATCAAGTTCACTTACTCCGCTAGATCTTGCCTTCGCATTTTCTAAACTAACTTCACCGATTGGCAGAGCTGGCGAAGTTACCTGCCCAGCGACAAGGGATAGCTTCTTAGGGGCTGCGACTTCTTCAACAACGCCCCAGGCTTGGCACTCTCCGCACCTTCCGACCCACTTAGTGGTGCTCCATCCGCATTCAGAACAGCGGAATGGGTCTTTGGTCGGAGCTGCCTTTTTTGCCATGCCAGAAGGCTATATGCAGCCACCCACACGCTTAAAATCGTCAAAATTAGGGAAAATTCCTGAGATATAGCCGTGATTTTTCCGTCATAGCCCTTTACCCTTTTACTACGCAGAACTTGTGCTCTTCATATGGGATCACAATTTTTACGGCTGAAGCCTCATCCGAGGCCCAGAACCAAAAACGCCTACGGAGGCTATATAAATGGTAAACCTAACAAACGGTCAATGGAGCACGCTTTACAACATGTTCTCCTTTGGCTTGATCTCGATGCTTGCATGCACCGTTTACACATTGGTGTCACAAGCTCGCGTTCTACCGAAGTACCGTAACGCTCTAGTCCTATCTTCAATGGTTACTTTCATTGCTGCATATCACTACTGGCGCATATTCAACTCATTCGAAGAGTCATCAGTTGATGGCGGCGTAACAGTTGGAACTGCAAAAGGTGCATTCAATGAGGCATACCGTTATGTTGACTGGATCCTGACAGTACCTCTACTACTTGTAGAAGTTATTGCTGTTCTTGCGCTAGCTAAGGCTGCAGCAAGTTCACTCATTGCTCGCCTTGTTCCTGCATCAGCAGCGATGATCGCACTTGGTTACCCAGGTGAAATCGCAACAGAAACAAATCCAAAAGTAATTTGGGGCGTTCTATCAACACTTCCTTTCCTATACATCCTTTACGTCCTATTCGTAGAGCTTGGTAAGTCACTTGATCGTCAACCAGAAGGTGTAGCAGCAACCGTTGGTCGCCTACGTCTTCTATTGATCGCAACATGGGGCGTTTACCCAATCTCATACCTACTGCCAATCCTTACAGACACTGCAGCAACAGATCCAGGCGCATTCGTTAACCGTCAAATCGGTTACACAATCGCCGACGTTCTTGCTAAGTGCGTATTCGGACTAACAATCTACAAGATTGCTCGTCTGAAGTCAGCAGCAGAAGGCATGAAGGAAGATCACTAATCTGATCTAAAGATTAAGTAAATTTGGGGGCGCCAGAAATGGTGCCCCCAAATTTTTTATTGAGGAAGGGTTATCCTTAGCTATGACAAATTATCGTTTAGGCGGCTATTTATTGGTCGCTATTGGTTTATTGAATTTGCGTTATCAGACTGGTGAACCAGGGGTTGTAAGAAATAGCCTCATAATTCTTGCGCCAGGTGCACTCATTTTAATTCTCAGCTTCATTCCAAAAACTGCTGAAATGCTTCATACCAAAACAGCGCAGAAAATTTCAATAGTAATTGGCCTTGCTGCAATTCTCTTTGCTGCAGTTAATTAATTCTTAGGTTGAATACCCTTACGACCCCAGTAAACCCAGAGGCTCATAGTCGATAGAACTAGGGCAAAACCAAAGAGCAGATCTTCGATGGGTGCACCAGCAATACGTGTTCCGATAATTGCATCGGGGTTATAAGTAACTATTCCTCGCGAAGTTAGCCACCAATTAGTTATCAATTGGAACGGCACAATAATTGCATATGAAGTCCAGAAAACGGATTTTGAAAGCAGCGTAGTTTTAACACCATAAAGGTCGAAGAAAACTGCAAAGATCACGCCAACAATTGCAATATCGCTATAGATCATCGCTTTTCATCTCCAACTGGCCAGTGCTTCTTAACGCTGCGAACACCTTCGATAGTCATAATTGCGGCCATCGGAACAATAATGAAGAAGAGATACTCCTCAAGTGGAATCGAAAATGGTCCGTAAATTCCGAGTATCTGCTCTGGATCAAATTTCCAATGCCCGCTGGCAACTGCATATGCATCCCAGATAAGAAATAGAATCGCAACCGGAATAATGCTCATCAGCGCTCGTTTAATCCGCTTTAAGACTCTTATCTTTAGAATCAATTCAAGCCAGAATGAACCAACAACGGTGAAAGTAAGCATTGCTACATACCCAAATTTCAACACAGTAATTCTCCCAATACTGCTTAAGGTGGTTCATATACTAGACCTGTGAATGGTGCAAAGCGGGTTTTTAACTCAGTTCGCAACTTCTCGACCATTGCCGCAATTTCCGCAATCGTTGTTTCAGGGCTATTTACCTTATTTAATTTTGACGAGAATTTAGGTTGGCAGGTTGGTTTGGCTGTTTTTGCGTTAGCGATCGGTATTCCACACGGAGCGGTAGATCATCTCGTAGCGCTACCAGCAACTTCCAAGCCAAAGTTAGCAATCCTTATTGCTGGTTATGTCGCCATTGCAATACTTGCAGTTCTGGCAATCTTGCACTGGAACAAATTAGGATTTCAATTAGTTTTAGCGATGAGTGCCTTCCATTTCGGCTTCGGCGAAGCTTCATTTATTGCCGAACAGGACCGACTAACTGGTCGTCGCCGAATGAAACTAAAGACTCAGAATATGTTTGCAATTTCCTCCGGAGTAATACCGGTCCTAATTCCACTTCTCAAAGAATCAACAGCAAGTGCGCTACGAGAGATAAATCCACTATTAATTGACTGGGCCTCAGATGTTGCACCACAACTTAAATTCTTAGTGGCGCTCTTCTTCGCTGCGACTTTGGTGTTACTGATAACCGAAAAGCGCCTACGGGAAGTTTTAGATTTAATAGTTCTTGCAACGCTCGCTCTCATTGCCCCACCTTTAGTCGCATTCGCAGTTTATTTTGGCTGCTGGCATGCGATGCGTCATACCGCAAGATTGACTTTAATTTTGCCTAAGGCAAAGCGTGCGGCAGCGGAAGATAATCCGAGGAGGTCATTCATTGCAGCTGTCATTCCCGGCTTACCTGCACTTTTTGGAACTGTAGTTGTAGCTCTAGTAATTGCACTCTTGGATTCAACCAATATTGATGCGAGTTATCTCTGGTATTTACTTGTTGTAGTTTGGGCGCTTACGGTCCCGCATATGTTGGTAACGTCTAAAATCGATCGAAAAGCTTTAAATTAAGTTATTTTCCCGCTGCAAGCGTTGCTGGATGAATAACAAATAGCGGTAGTTCACGCTTCTTCTGCTCTTTTCGCGCTGCTGCAATTGCTTCAATTCGATTATCACAATGCATTTTGAGAACTGCATATGCAGGTTCGCCCATTAGTGCGGTGAGTTCTACTTTATTTGAGAGATAAACCGGCTCGCGACCAACGTGGGCTTCAGTGTTGCTAGTGCAATACCAATCAAATTCAGCGCCGCCATCGCCCCAGGCAAGTCGTTCGTATTCACCAATTACATTTACCGTAATTTCTTGTTCGCCAAATTCGCGTTGTTCAAAACTTCTACGAATAGGAAGTTGCCAACAAACGTCTGGTTTAGTTTCAACAAAATGAATATCTTCTTTCTGGGCGAGATGGTGCAGAACGCAACCAAAATCACCGGTAAAGCCAGGTGCGGTATAACCTTTGCGATTTAAAAATATGCATGAATCATCTATCTTCTTAGTTTTACGATCTTTATCTAGACCCACTTCAGAGATTTGCATCTTGCCTTTTGCTTTTTTAGGTTGAGCCTCATCAAAGTATTGCCACATATCGCGAGTTAAACGCTTTGCGACTTCAAGAGTTCTTTTCTCATCATCTTCATCAGAATAGTAAGCGCCATCAGAACAGCAACCAGCATCTGGTTTATCTGCATCAATTCCACAGCAACCTGAGCCATAAATACATGTCCAGTAAGAAGTGAGCCAAGTTAGATCACACTTATAAAGCTCTTCTGGCTTTGCAGGATCATTGAACTCGACCCAGTCACGTGCGAAATTTGGTTTTACCTCGGGCATAGTCACAGAGCCTAAGGCTTATTCGTTAAATAAGCACATCTGGTTAAGCCGGGAGAAGGTGGCTTTAGGTAGGCTTCTCTTATGTCAGAACAATCTTCGTTCGCTAAATCCAAATACCAAGTTGGATTAATTGGTGTTGGAGTAATGGGAGAAGCGCTTATTTCCGGTCTAATCTCTTCAAGATTTCCTAAGGCCCAAATAGTCTTTACTGAGAAACGCACTGAAAGAGCTCGTGAAATCTCAAGTAAATATGGTGCCAGGGAAGTAGATCTAACTGAATTGGCAAAGACCAGCGATGTTGTTTTGTTAGTAGTTAAGCCCCAGGATTTAGCGCAACTGTTGGCTTCAATCAATGGAAACCTCAATAAGAACGCCACTTTAGTTTCATTTGCTGCTGGCAAAACTACAGATTTCATCAGCGAAATAGTTGGGCCAGATATCTCGGTTATTCGAGTTATGCCAAATACGCCAACTTTGATTGGCCTTGGCATGGCAGCAATTTCACTAGGTAAAAGCGTAAATCCAGAGCAAGCTAAATTTATATCTGAATTTCTCGCTACCTGCGGAAAAGTTATTTCTGTTGAAGAGAATCTACAAGATGCGGTTACAGCACTCAGTGGATCTGGGCCGGCCTACTTCTTTGCATTTGTCGAAGAGATGATTAAATCCGGAATTTCACTCGGGTTATCAAGTGATCAAGCAACAACTCTTGCAATTCAGACCATGGTTGGTTCAGCTGCGATGCTAGAACAATCAGGGAAAAACGCCACAACGTTGCGCGAGAATGTAACGAGCCCAAATGGAACCACTGCTGCAGCGTTGAAAGTATTTAGCGAAGCTAATCTTGGTGACATAGTTGCAAAAGCTATGACCGCTGCACGGGATCGGTCACAAGAACTTGCATAAAACTTCTTCAAAGTTCTGGGTTTTTACCTTAGTTGTTTCGTTCTCGCTCATTTCGCCGGCAGCTTCAGCCGCAGTAAAAGTTCTGCCATCAAAGCCTGCAATCACTGCAATCTCGCCAGCTGGGTCAGGGGATCAGATTTCAGATTTCGCACTCAACCCAACTTCAATCGCAGTGATTGGAACAGTAGAAGCTGGTCTAGCAGACTTAGTCACTACGCCGACTCTGGGCGGTAGCGATGGATTTATCGCAAATTTAGATAAGAACAAAAAACTAATTTGGAATCTACGACTCGGCAGTGCAAATGACGATATTGCTACTGCAATAACTAGCGACCGTGAAGGATTTTTCTGGGTTGTTGGTGCAACATCTAAGCCTCTAGATTCAGCTACAGCAGTTATAGATAGTTCTGCAGTTAATTTGGATTCAATTACTGTTGAAGGTGCCACCAATCCCAAAAATACTTTAACCAGATTAGTTCTCTGGAAGATCGCTACGAATGGTGCGCTTTCGCAAACTTTTTTCTACGATGCAAATGGACTAATTGCACCGACTGCTATCGCGATTAGCGGAACTAGCTTGAAAATAACCGGAAACTTAAGTCAGGAACTTGTAACGCAACAATTTACAATTTCTGCAGATAGAACTGGAGTTTTTTCTGGATTAAAGCTTGGCAAAGTCATAACACCAAAACCTCCGGCAATTGAGACAATAAAAGCTGGAGCAAACAAGATAACAAGCTTTATATCTAAAACAACGATTATTGATATTCCAAGTTGGCGCGCAAAGAAACCAACACCGGTAATTGTTAAATATACGAGTAAAGGTAAGGCGCTAGCCGCAAACTCTCTGCCTGGCAAAGTAAAAAAAGTTTTATGGCAATCTGGAATTGGGGCCGTAGTTTTAGTTGAAGTGAATTCTGATAATCAAATTCACTTACTATCTAATATGGCTTGAATCAAGGCTTTCTAAAGAGCGTTAATTTTCCGGCACTTGCAACCAGCGCGAACTTAACTTTATTTATGGTAATCCACGTCGCAGATTTTGCATCTTTAGTACTTGAACTTGAAATCAAATTTATCGTCTGATCAGTTTTGTTATAAGCGCAGAGTCGATCCTGACAGCCAAAGATCATTGCCGTGTTATCAACCGCAATAGGTCCGCTAGGAGTTCCAAAATAATCTGTTTTTGAAGTAGCTGGAGGCGCAGAAGGATTAGTTTTGCTCCATTGAATTTGATCTGGTTTCGGAAGCGAGATTCCAGATGCCCCTAGCCACCCCAGATAAATAACTTTAGAAATTTGGGTTGCAGCTAGGTCATATCCGGCAACAACCGCATTCCCACTGCCTTGCTGCACGCTTTGATAATTCCAATCCTCTGCAAATGCGCTTTCGCGAGTTGCGATTCGGATCTCTCCGCGCTGTGCACTCTTGTCAGCATTGCTTACCGATAAAACTGAATCATAATAAACATTGACAAGCTTGCCCACAGTTATCGCCTTCAGATGAAAGGCAACATCCCCCATAGTTCGATTTCTTAACTCCGAATCGCCATCAATAATTTCATAGCGCCAATCTTTTCCATCTCGAACCGCTCCAAGTAAAATTCCTTGGCTTTCATCGCGATAAAAAACTTGTTCTCCGGCAGTAGTAATAGCGCAAGCATTTGAAACGCTTACATCACTTGCGGTGCGCACTCTGGCGCTCTCTTTATAGTTCTGAATTACGGGTCCATTGCCATCAATGACTTCAAAGCTCCACTTATTGCCATTATATGAGGCCCTACGTAAATCCTTATTTGTTAAATCTCCGTAATATAGATTTAGGTATTCAGTCTTTCCAACTTTATTTGTACAGATTGAAATACTTCCGGCCACACTGTTATTTGTTTTGCCACCAGCTGTTCCATCGCCGTCAACAGTTTTAATTAGCCACTTCTTACCGCTCCAGGTTGCAAGTTTTAGGGTTCCACGTTGAGTATCTGAATAGGCAACCACAGTTTTACCTGCATAGGTTGCTGTTGCTAAATATTTGCCATCTGCCGTTGAATCTAGGTAACTCTTGCGCCAAGGAGCTTGGGGAATTACGGGATTTGTTGTTGCTTCAATTGAAATACCAACCGCATTTTTGGCCCTGACCGTAAAGGAGTAAGCCGATCCATTAGTTAAACCAGTTATTGTGGCTGGGCTTGATGTCACAGTTTTTTCAACACCTGTTTGATTAACTTTAATTATGTAAGAACTAATTTGTGCCGTCCGCTGATTAATCGGTGGATCAAAGCTCACAATTGCTGAGTTATCGCCTACTAGAGCCTTCACATTTCTAGGCACTGTTGGAATTCCAAAGGGAATACCGACGGGTGGTTTCGCCATTAAATCTTCAAACATGGCAATTAGAAGTGGTCCTGGTAAATGGAAGACCTCACCGAATTTTAGATTTGGTGTCATAACAGCATCGCGCGGGCTATTTGCAAAAGTAGTTTCATCCAAATGGCTTAACGATGAACCGCCTTCATATGGTGAGGGCGTATATAGAAGTGGCTTAACTCCATTATTTGCACGAATCGCATTAGCTCCTGACCAGACAAGCGGCTCTGTTAATGCTTGACCTAATTCAATAGAAGGTGAATCAAGATCCATTAGGCGACGCCCATCCGGAAGTTGGGCATATGCATCAAATGGAGTTGGTTGTTGAATACTTCCGTAGCCGTAAAGTTCGTCATAATCGGCATTGGATAAGAAGCCAAGGCCATGTCCCATTTCATGCAAAATCATTGAGACTAAATCATATTTATTGCTTGGACATTTTCCATCAGTTCCAAGATAGAGCATCGGACCATTTGTTGAATTTATCCTGATTGTAATTTCTGGAATTGTGGGTTCAATATCTTCACCAGCAAGTGAATCTGCAAGTGCAGAGGCGTACCAAAGATCTCCATCAGGAATATTCTTAAAATTAGTGTGAAATTTTCCGGGCGCTGCTGAAGCCAGGGTTCCAGAATTTGATTGGCGCTCCCAAAGAACTTTAATCTTTACAGGAACCTGAGAGGTAAAATTCTGAGACCAGACATCAACCGCTGCATTGATTGCTGGCTGGTAAATTCCTGGGGTATTTGTAAAGTCCACTTTGAAAGAACTTTTGAGTAGCGCCTTATCGACCGAATAAGTTCTAGGAATCGGCTCTTTAGCAATTTGCTTCGCCGTAGAACTGTCAGCATAAAAATAAACCCAAGGTGCGTCAACAGATTTGACGGTGCTTGGTAGCGCATAAGCCGGAGCAACTAAAACGCTGCCAAATAGTGCAGCAATTAATAGAAGGTATCTGGAACGCATGGGCAAAACGCTAGCAGTCGCGCGCTTTGGATACCACCCGCTACCTCTCAAAAAGGCTGACAATTGGCACAGAAGTCTCACAGTAGTTCTAGAATCTATAAATGATTGAAGTCAGCATTTATTCGCGGAGCAATTGCCACCTATGTGAAGTTGCCCTAGCCGTTTTAGAGGAAATTCGTAACGAACTAGATTTTCAAATAACAAAAATATTGATTGATGGAAAACCAGAACTTGAAGAAAAGTATGGCGAACAAGTTCCCGTAATATTAATTAATGGCCAACCGCATGACTTCTTTAGAGTTGACCCAGAGCGATTTAGATTTGCTATCTCTAAACTTTAATCAGGATTGGCACTTAAAACATCATCCGCATCAATAATTCCGTAGGCATAACCTTGCTCTGCTAGAAATCTTTGGCGGTTCTGTGCAAAATCTTGATCAACAGTATCTCTTGCCACAATTGAATAAAATCGTGCGGTTCGGCCATCTGATTTTGGTCGCAGAATTCGACCAAGTCGTTGTGCTTCTTCTTGGCGAGAACCAAAAGTTCCTGAAACCTGAATTGCAATAGTTGCATCAGGTAAGTCAATCGAAAAGTTAGCAACCTTCGAAACAACCAGACACTTTATTTCGCCAGTTCGGTATAAATTGAAAAGGCGTTCACGTTCTTTAATCGGGGTATCACCTTTGATAAGCGGAACTCCAAGTTCGGCACTGAGCGCATCAAGCTGATCAATATATTGGCCAATAATTAAAACTTGCTCGTTGCTGTGCTGTTTTGCAAGAGCGATTGCAACCTTGCGCTTAGTGGCTGTTGTTGAACAGAAACGGTAACGATCTTCTGGTTCGGCAGTTGCGTAATTAAGGCGCTCTTCCTCAGTTAAATTAACCCGAACTTCAATGCAATCAGCTGGTGCAATATAACCTTGCGCTTCAATTTCTTTCCAAGGAACGTCATAACGCTTTGGTCCAATGAGGGAAAATACTTCGCCCTCCATTCCATCTTCGCGAACTAGTGTTGCAGTTAGACCGAGTCGTCTGCGAGATT
This sequence comes from Bifidobacterium breve, assembly GCA_945863115.1. Classification (GTDB taxonomy): domain Bacteria; phylum Actinomycetota; class Actinomycetes; order Nanopelagicales; family Nanopelagicaceae; genus AAA044-D11. The sequence goes on along the minus strand of CAMAYZ010000004.1, from coordinate 50,612 downwards.
GAATATCCGCGGTAAATCTAAAGATTGGCGCTGGTAGCAAATGAACTTCGTCATAAATAATCAGGCCCCAATCGATTGCATCAAATAGATCTAAATGCGCATAGACGCCCTGCTTGCGGGTTGTCATTACTTGATACGTAGCGATTGTTACGGGACGAATTTCTTTCTTTGAGCCCGAATATTCTCCGATTTCATCTTCATGCAATGTGGTTCGCTTTAATAATTCGTCGCGCCACTGTCTTGCAGCAATAGTGTTTGTAACAAGAATTAAAGTTGTTGCTTTGGCATGGGCCATTGCAGCAGCGCCAACTATTGTTTTTCCGGCTCCGCAGGGGAGCACAACAACACCTGAGCCACCGTGCCAGAAACCTTCAGCTGCAAGCTCTTGATATTTTCTAATGCTCCAACCATCTTGAACTAAATCAATTTCATGATGCTCACCATCTACATACCCAGCAAAATCTTCGGCCGGCCAACCAAGTTTTAATAGTGCCTGCTTCAAAAAGCCGCGTTGACCAGGATGAACAACAATCGTTTCGGCATCAAGTTGGAGCCCCAACATTGGTGCAACTTTTTTGCCTCGAGTAACTTCTCTAAGGACCGCAGGATCATGTGAAACTAAAACTAATCCGTGGACTGGATGAGCCTCAAGACGGAGTCTGCCGTAACGAGACATGGTTTCAGCAACATCAACCAGTAGAGCATGTGGAACTGCGAATCTGGAATATTTAAGAAGAATGTCAACAACTTGCTCTGCATCATGTCCAGCAGCGCGGGCATTCCACAATCCAAGCGGAGTCAATCGATAGGTGTGAATATGCTCTGGAGATTTTTCAAGTTCAGCGAAGGAAGCTATTGAACGGCGACATTCATCGCTAAGTGGATGATCAATATCTAGAAGTAGAGTTTTATCGCTTTGAACAATTAACGGGCCATCAGTCACGAATTAATTCCTTAATAAAAGCAGTTAGAAGTTTTACTCGCGACGGAATTGAAGAGAGCAATACTTGTTCGTGTGGAGCATGTGCACCATCACCGACGGCGCCAAGTCCATCTAATACGCGAGCTCCTGCGGCTGCGGCGAAATTTCCATCGCTCGCACCACCTACAGATGCGTGCCCGACTGGCTCCATACCTATTTCACTTGCGACCTTCTCTAAAATTTCATAGAGCTCTAAAGTTGCAGAAGTTTCTAGCGGTGGTCGATTGATGCCACCCGTAACTTCTAACTTTGCTTCTGGGTGTGCGGCTGCAAGCTTTCGTATTGCAGTATCAACGCGAATTAACTCTGCCGCAGAAAACGAGCGAATATCGATATCAAGAGTTGCAAGTGCTGGAACTGTATTCGTTGTGGTTCCTGAATGCATAACTGTTGGAACAACTGTTGTTCCAAATTCTGGATTTGCTAACTTTGCAACTTCAATAACTATTGTGGCAATTTCAGTAGTTGCGTTGATGCCTTTTTCTGGTTCGAGTCCAGCGTGCGATGCTCGCCCATGTAATGCGATCTGATACATCGATGTGCCTTTTCGACCAGTTTTTACCTTGCCATTAAGTGACGCCTCTAAAACCAAGACTGCACTTGCACTCTTTGAAACTCGTTCGATTAGCGCCTTGGAACTCTGGCTACCGAGCTCTTCATCAGTAGTTGCAATTATTGCAACCTTTGAATCAGCACCAGGGATTTCTTTGACGGCATAGATAGCTTGTAGAAAGCCAGCTTTCATATCAAAGACCCCAGGGCCTTTTGCAATATCTCCAGCAACGCTCCAGGTAGGCAGGTAAGAACCTTTTGGCCAGACAGTATCTAAGTGTGCGAGTAAAACTATTTTGGGATTCTTGCTTCCCCACCAAAAAACCGGGCGGCCATTTTCCTCAATTAATTCGGCCTCTGGCTTTAAATTTTCATTTGCAATTTGAATTGCTAACTCAACAACTCCGCGACAAGCAAGAAGATCTTCACTTGGTGATTCAAATTCAACAAGTCTTTTCAAATCTTCGACGATTGCCATGGGATAAGTCTGCCTTACTTTGCTGGACTGACGCCGGTGATTCTCGGAATCCGGAAGCTCTGCATCTCGCCAGTTGCATGGTCTCTGGCGATTAACGTGCCCAAGGAGATAGAGATTGGATCGATAAGCCTATTGGAAACCCCACCATTTGTATCTGCATAACCGATGGTCAGGCTTGCTTGCTCTTCAATATATTGATGAAGTAAATCTAAAGTTTCATTTGCAGTTGTTCTAGGAACTTCACGTGGTTTATGTGAGCTCGCCTTTTCACCAGTCCGAAGTGTGCGCACCGCAGCCTTGATAATAATTTCACTTTGTGAATATGGTGCCGAAGTTTCACTTATGACTCTTGGTGGCTTTGGTCGTGATTTTGCCCTACGGATTGCTGGGGCTGATATCAAAATGCCACTTGCATTCTCGGCAGCCGGTAAATAATTTGCTTCGCGAAGCGTTGCAATAACATCTCCAGTTTCAAAATCACAGACCAATACTTGAGGTGCTAATTTACGGAAGCGAAGAGATTCCAATTTCTTATCGTGCAATATCTGAGTTAATAAACCTTCATCTTCACAGCGAATATAAGTTTGTGCCATACCAACTCGAAGCCGACCATGACGTTTCGCAACATCGTTAATTAGATATTCAAGTGGTTGTGGAACCGGAGTTTTCGAGGTCTTCTTCAAGAAATCTTTTATCTGTTCGCCAGTTTGACCATGATCTAGCCCTCGGCGAATTGAACTCTCACTAAAGCGATAAACGGATGCCCCGCCACGACTTTCAATATCTGCAATCGTTCCAATCATGTTTGCAAGCTCTACCGTCAATGGCCCAGGTGCTATTGCACTGTTATCGGCCTGAATCAAAATATGGTCAACTGGTTTTGGTAGCGCACGTTCGACGCCGAGATCATCAGATCCATTTAGAAAAGCAATACCAAATTCGGAGAGCGCGCCTTGACCGGTAAGTCCTAACCATTCAGCTTCGCGAAGCGTCCATTCAATATATTCAGCGTTAAAGCGTTGCGGCATCTGCCAAGCAATTATTTCTTGCAGATTTTTTATTGCTGGATCAGACTCTAAATTTTCGGCAAGGATATTTAGAGTGACCTTGCGCATTGATGCGATACCGGCACGATCAAGTTCTGGGCCAAGAGGTGCAATATTTTTTTCGCCAATTTTGCCTGCTAAGCCACTCACTCGAGAAGTTTCAAGCCATAAATTTACGAGTGAGCTCCAACGTTCTTCAAGTGATCTCGACATCCAAATATCAAAGGAGTTTGTTGGCAAGATCTGATCATCAGGGTCTATAACAATTAGCCCACCTAGATAAAGCACTTCAGCAACAAAGGCAACACAATTTTCGTCGATTCCTAAATGATCTGCGCTGCGCTTTAAATCTCTAATTCCAAGACCACCCGAACGAAGTGCGATGGGAGGTTCATCTGACCAATTGTGTGCAAGCTCTTCACACCAACGTAGAAAGTTTGAAATATTTGCAATTGCTGCGCGATCTATATCTTTCTGCTTACGTGCAGTTCCAACAAATGAATTGGCTTGAGGCGAGTATTCTTTAAAGACTTTTCCACCACGTAAATGCATTCCAACTTCACGAGGCAGAACAACAGTTTTTGAATCCATCACAGCTAAGTAATCATGTTCAATCAACCATCCAATTGCTGTGCCAGGCGCCTTTATATTTCCGACTTGCCCACGTGGCGGCCCCCAAGTTAATCGCTCGAGAACTGCGGCCGAATCACTTGGCAGATCTTTCAGTGATTTAAAATCTATTTTCTTTAAAGATTTTGGACCGAGACCCGCTGGTTCATCGCCAATTAATTGACCTAAATTTCCGGGTAACCGATATTTTGTGCCATCTTTATATACAAGTGCTGCAGCCCAGAGTCGCAGTAATTCTTCGCCAGCTTCAGGAACAGAAACTGAGAGCAATTCAGATTTTGAGAAAGGTTGAGTTAAAGTGCTAGCAGAAGTTAAAACCTCTATTTGAAATTTGTTTAGAGATTCAAGAGCGCGCATTAAACTTGGGGTTGAATTAGCTCGAGCCGATAGCGCAGATAAATCTGTTGGTACCGGGGACAGTAAGTCTGGGCGCACCGCAAAAAGATGCGCGATTGATTCATCGCTGCGGGCACGCAATTCATCGGCAAAAGAATTAACAGACATAACTGCCCTACTTTACCGAGTTTTAGAAGCTACCTCGACCGAAATCTTCTAGGCGATAAGAATGTTAAGGCAGCGGCAAATCTTGCAAGAAGCGGTCCGAATAACGCTTTCACCGCCCGACCTCGCCGGAAATCATGAATTGGCCAGTTATCTCTGATTGCTCGAATTTGTAGCAAGGTATCTGGATTTATCGCCGCGGGATTTCCAACCGCGGTTAACAGCGGAAAGTCGTTATGGCTATCAGAATATGCATAAGAATTTGCAAGATCAATATTGCTTTGTTGCGCTAACTCTCTAATCGCAATCGCTTTCTGATTTCCATGCAACAGAAGACCATTCATTTTTCCGGTGTAAACCCCATCAATAACTTCTGCTTTACTTCCTAGAGCGCCAGTGAAACCTAATCGTTTTGCAATCAGGACTGCCATGTCTTGAGGTGCTGCAGTTACTAACCAGACCTCTTCGCCATTAGATAAATGTTGATTCGCGATTTCAATCGTTCCTTGCCAAAGTGCTGGGGAGACGAATTCATCATAAATTTCTGAACCTATGGCTTCGATCTCTTTGACACCATGGCCACCAATAAAATCAGTTGCCGCATTTTGAAATTTTTCTATCTCTTCCTGATTCTCAGCACCTGTTAAGCGATACCTTAGATTTGCCAGAACGAAGGCCGAGATATCGCGCTTACTAAAGAAACCTCTTTGATACATGCCGCGGCCAAGGAAGAAAATCGTGGATCCGCGAATGATTGTGTTATCTACATCAAAGAAGGCAACTCGTTTGCCAGGATTCAACATAACCCAACCTTAGCGTTCAAGTTATGATTACCTCATGACACGAGCGATACACGTCTTGCGACATGGGGAAGTAGAGAATCCAGAAAAGATTCTTTATGGACGTCAACCAGGTTGGCGACTTTCAATTCGTGGTCAAGAAATGGCACAAGTTGTCGCAGACTGGAGTTCGAAGTTAGATCTTGGAGCGATACATGCTTCACCACTACAACGGGCACAGGAAACCGCAGCCCCGATTGCTGCAAAACATAACTTACAGATAAAGACTGATGAAAAATTAATTGAAGCTGCAAATATTTTTGAAGGAAAGAAATTCGAATTGGGAAGTGGCGTTCTTCGCCATCCAGCTTCATGGTGGCACCTACGCAATCCAGCAAAACCTTCTTGGGGCGAGCCCTACACCGAACAAATTGAACGGATGCTTGCTGCAGTCTTTGCAGCTCGCGATGCAGCAAATGGTAAAGATGCGCTAGTTGTATCTCACCAATTACCAATTTGGATTCTGCGCTCAGCCGTAGAAGGGCGAAGGCTTTTGCATGATCCAAGAAAACGAATCTGCACATTGGCATCTGTAACAACCCTACATTTGGATGACGAAGGAATGATTAATGGCGTTTCATACTCCGAGCCAGCTAATCATTTATTGCCAACGAAATGAAATTAATTTTAGCTCTCGCATTAGTTTTAACTTTGACATCATGTTCTGCCGGTGGAACTTCAAGCAATAGTGAGAACGCTTATATTTCTGGCGATGGATCTGCAGTCGTATTAAATGAGTCAGAAAGAATTCTGGCCCCAACTCTCTCGGGTGAAACTCTTGACGGAACAAACTTTAATTCTGAACTAGGAAAAATCACTGTAGTAAATGTTTGGGCGTCATGGTGCTCACCGTGTCGAGCTGAAGCACCTACTCTTGAAGAGTTCGCAATTAAAAATCCAGATATCCAATTTGTGGGAATTTTGACGAGGGATAACTTGACCTCGGCACAGAGTTTTGTAAAAAGGTTTGGATTGACGTATCCAACTCTTATTGACGATGCAGTAATAGCAAGTTTCCGAGGATCACTTCCAGCCAATGCAATCCCAACCACGATAGTTATTGATACGAAAGGCCGGGTAGCAGCGCGAATTAGTGGCCAGGTGACGGTTTCTACTATGCGAGAAGTATTAAAAAAAGTTTCAGGAAGTGAAGTCAATGTTTGAATTTTTCGTTGATGTTATCTTTGATGGCAATCTGTTGATTGCTTCAGCGGTCGCTATGTTTGCCGGATTAATTTCGTTTGCTTCGCCTTGCGTGCTCCCACTTGTTCCTGGTTATTTAGCTTATGCAGCAGGTATGACTGAAGTTAGAAGTAGGGGACGAGCCGCCCTTGGTTCAATTTTATTTGTCTTAGGATTCTCAATTCTTTTTATTTCTTATGGCGCCATATTCGGTTCTCTTGGATCAAAGATTTCAAGTAATTCAACGCTGATTTCAATAATTCTAGGTTTATTGACAATTGCAATGGGAATAATCTTTCTATTTAATCAGAAGTTCTACCGCTCATTTAAGCCAGTATGGAAAGTTCGTGCCGGACTAGCTGGTGCACCAATCCTTGGATTTCTATTTGGAGTTGGGTGGACACCATGTATTGGTCCAACTTTAGCTGCGGTGCAAACACTTTCATTTCAAGAATCGAGTGCACTTCGCGGTGCTATTTTAAGTTTTGCTTACTGCATTGGTCTGGGCTCGCCATTTATTCTGGTTGGTATTTTCTTTGATAAATCGAACCGACTAAGAAGATTTATCTCCAGACATGGAAATTATTTGACGCTAATCGGTGGCATTTTCTTAATCCTTCTCGGAATTTTACAAGTTACTGGATTATGGGCGGATGTCATGAATTCCCTTCGCGGTTTCATTTCAGATTTCGCACCGGTGGCTTAAGTGACTACAAATACTGAACTAGACGCCCGCTCTTCAATTCGCTGGTTATGGCGACAACTCACAAGCATGCGCACCGCACTTATTTTATTATTGCTATTGGGCGTTGCAGCGATTCCCGGTTCGCTATTTCCGCAGCGAACTCAGAATCCGCTTGCTGTCAGTGATTACTTCAAGAGCAATCCAGGCACAGCTAAATTTCTAGATCAACTTCAAATTTTTGATGTGTATAGCTCGCCTTGGTTTAGCGCGATTTATATTCTGCTTTTCGTCTCGCTAATCGGATGTGTTTTACCAAGAACCTTCGAACACTTAAAGGGAATCCGGGCAATCCCATCCCTTACTCCGAAGAACTTAAATCGTATGGAATTTCATACCGAAGTAGTCGAGGGCACTCTTGATGGCGCTGAGGCTTGGTTACGTAAAAACCGTTTCCGAATAAGAAGAGATGCCCATTCAATTTCGGCAGAGAAAGGTTTCATGCGAGAAACCGGTAACTTGCTCTTCCATTTATCTCTGATCCTAGTTTTAGTTGGAGTTGCTTTAGGTTCGCTTTATGGAATGAAGGGTGATGCAATTATTAATGTTGGAGAGAGATTTATTAATACTCCTACTTCTTATGACGTCATTTCATTTGGAAAATTACAATCCGAGAAGAGTTTAAATCCATTTTCTATAACTGCAACCAATTTTAAAGCTACATATGATTTGGTAACTGGTGCTCCAAGTGACTTCAAACTAAATGCCAATGTAGCGAATGAAATTGGGACAACTGAAAAATCTCAAGTAGTCAGGGTCAATTCTCCTCTGACATTCGGAAGCACCAAGGTTTACTTACAAGCAAATGGCTATTCACCACTTGTCACAGTTCGCGATAAGACTGGTGAAATAAAATATCAAGGAGCAGTAATTTTCTTGCCGCAAGATGGAAATTTAACTTCTATTGGAGCAATAAAAGTTCCGGATATGCAACCTCAAATTGGGTTCATCGGATCATTCACGCCGACTTATGAACGAGGAGAAGGAGGTGGGGCGATCTCTAGCTATCCTGAAGTTTTAGATCCGAGATTGCTTCTTTCCATCTGGACCGGTGATCTTGGTTTGGATTCCGGCAATCCACAATCTGTTTATCGGTTAAATACTTCAGAAATGAAACGAATTGGGTTAAAAACTTTGAAGTTAAACGAGACCCATGATTTTGGTGACGGTTCAATCACATTCGAAGGTTGGACACCTTGGGTCAACCTGCAAATAGTTAGCGACCCAGGCAAGATATATGCATTGCTTGGATCAATACTGGCAATTCTTGGTCTGTTGATGTCGCTATTCACCAGATCGCGTCGCATTTGGATTAAAGAGAATCAAAGTAAATCTGGTGTTGAAGTTGCAGGACTTGCAAAGAATGCGGCTCCAGGACTCGAGAATGAAATTGCATCACTTGTAATTAAGATGAAAGGATAGGCACGTGAATTCATCAGATTATGCATACCTATCCAACTACGGTGTCTATACCGCGATGGCACTTTTTGCTGTTGCATTTGTCGCTCATGCAGTAGAGGTTGCATTTTCAGTTCGCAATTTAGAAGAGAAGACCAAATTTGATTTCTCTCGAACTAAACGTAGTGGTGATCTCGGAACAGTAATGATTGTTCTCGGCTTCATCTCATTACTTTTGGCAGTTATTTTCAGAGGTGTCTCAGCAGAGCGAGTTCCTTGGGGAAATATGTATGAATTCTCCATAACTGGTGCTCTCGCATTTACCGGTGCTTATATTTTTGCGCTCTGGAAATATAAAATTAAGTGGCTTGGATTGCCGGTAGCAATCTCTATTTTATTGACTCTTGGAACTGCAATTACAGTTCTCTATGTCCCAAGTGCGCCACTTGTCCCAGCCTTAAAATCGGCTTGGTTAGTAATTCACGTATCTGCAGCAATTATTTCTGGTGGTGTCTTTCTTCTAGCAAATTGCATCGCAGGCACATACTTAATTTTAGATCGATACGAAGAGCGTGGCGGCCGTCCAGAATGGGCGCTTAAATTGCCATCGTTAGAGAGTTTGGATCAACTTACTTATCGACTTGTAGCACTGGTATTTCCACTCTGGACATTTGCGGTTATTGCAGGTGCAATTTGGGCAGAGGCAGCTTGGGGCAGATATTGGGGATGGGATCCAAAAGAGACTTGGGCATTTATTACTTGGGTTGCATACGCAGCATATTTACATGCACGTGTAACAGTTGGTTGGCGTGGTCGTAAAGCTGCTTGGTTATGTTTATTCGCCGGATCTACATTCTTATTTAATTATGTGTATGTAAATATCTGGGGAACTGGAAAGCATACATATAGCGGGCTTTAGGTAATTAGCGGGCTTTAGAGCTTGCGCAAGAAATCTGGATCGTCATCTGGCGGAATTATTCTTCCGCGACCACCACGTCCAGGGCCTGGATTGCGTCGAGGCTTTCCAATTAAGAACCAGAAAATCGCACCAACTGAAGAGAATAAAAATATGATTAACAACCACGCCCACTTTGGCAACTTACGGACGTCTTCTTGTGGGCTTCTTGCGCAATCAAAGAAAGCATAAAAAGCGAAAGCAAGTGAGGCCACAGTTAAGATCAAACGCATAGGAGTAGTTTAAGCCTTTGTAATCATTAGCGCGAACGTTATCAACAGCGCCGTCAGTAGTTGAACCTCGCCAGCCTTACCTAGAAGCGGAATCAATCTGGCTCCGATGGCCCCACTAGTTATTCCCTTGATTAAAAGGTAATAAAAAGGAGTTGTAGCTAAAACAATCAGCGCCCAAGGCGTAATAACTGAAGCCGCAATCGAAGTAGCAAATGCCATGAAAAGTAAAAGAATTAGGAAAATCCGAGCTCGGGCATCACCCAACCTCACAGCCAAAGTTTTCTTTCCTACCGCTTCATCTTTTGGTCGATCTCGTAAGTTATTCAACCCAAGAATTGTGCAAGATAGCGCACCCATCGGAATTGCTAGTAGAAACGCTCGCCAAGTAATAGTTTGGGATTGCGCAAAATAAGATCCCATAGTTGCAACTAAACCAAAGAAAACAAATACCGAAATTTCACCGAATCCACTGTAGCCATATGGCTTCTTGCCACCGGTGTATTTCCAACCAGCAACAATTGCGAGAGCTCCGATAAATATTAATAATGGCGATGTTCGAAGTGAAAGGACTAATCCGCAAATCGCAGCTAAGAAGTAACTAAGAATTGCCGCGTTCTTTACAGCTGTAGAACTCTTTAAACCGCTTGCTACCAGGCGCACGGGCCCGACGCGAACTTCATCAGTTCCTCGGATTCCATCGGAAAAATCATTTGAATAATTCACCGCTATTTGAAGCAGTAAACCAACGCCTAATGCGAGAAGTGCATTTACCCAATTAATTTCTTGGCCATCAATGTTGATGAGAGCCGTTCCGATTAATACCGGAGCAATCGCAGCTGGAAGTGTGCGGGGTCTGGCACCTGCAATCCAAATATTCATCTGGTTATCTTTGCTTATCAAGGAATAGTTGGCTGGCTTTGACACGGTCTGGTTTGCCAATTCCAATTTCAGGTATTGGTTTAACTAATAAATATTCTTTAGGAACAAATTGCTTTCCTAAGTTATTTTTTAGGACTTGTGAAATTAGATCTAAATCAATTTCCATATCTGAAATTAGGCAGATTTTCTGACCCCACTCTGGATCTGCAATTGATGTGGCAAGAAATTTCACACAAGGAATATTTGCTGCTAATTCAATTTCAATTGAAGTTAGTGAAATATTTTCGCCACCTGAAATTACTACATCATCTGCTCTACCAATTACTTGAACTTCATCGCCAATTACAGTTCCAAGGTCGCTAGTTGTAAACCAACCATCCTTAAAGTTTTCATTCCAAAGCTCCTGATTATTCTCATAACCGGAGGCGAGAATTGGGCCCTTAATCATTAATCGGCCAGATTGGTCAACCGTTACCGAAACACCAGGAAGCGCCTTGTTGTTGTAAACGCAACCACCTGAAGTTTCTGTCATTCCATATGTAGTAACTACGGTTATTCCAGCTTTAGTTGCTGCTTCTAAAATTGTTTTGCTAGCAGAGCTTCCGCCTACTAATACCGCCTTACATTTCTGCAAATGTTCCAAAAGTTTGGCGTCACCAGATATTGCACGATGTAATTGGGTCGGAACGATGGCCGTGTAATCAGCGCTTTCATCGACACTTACAACTTCGCTTCCAAGTTTTATGGCCCGAGCTAATACATTTAAACCAGCGATGTGATTTGTTGGTAGAAGGAGGGACCAAATATCACCAGGCTTTGCGCCAACTTGTGCGTTTGATAATTCCGCGGATGCCGCGATTGCATTGGTTGAAAGTTGGACTCGTTTTTTAATTCCTGAAGATCCGGTTGTTTCTACGATGACTTGGCCGGCTCCGCCTTGGTTAATTGCTGCGGAAAGGGCAAGGGTCAGCGCTGGGGTGTCCCATTGGAGACCAATATCAATTACCGAAGTTTTCATGACCCGCGTAGGCTATCTATATATTTTGTAGGAGGAAATGTGAGCAAACCCTTTAAGCGCGAGCCGGGCAGTCGGGCCATTCCAAAATGGATTATTGGAACTGGCGGCGAGGCATTTTCAGACATTGTTTATGAAGTGGCTGAAGGCATTGCCAAAATTACAATCAATCGCCCTGAAGTCCGTAATGCATTTCGCCCGCAAACACTTTTTGAGTTACAAGAAGCTTTCTCACTAGCTCGCGATGATGATTCTGTCGGAGTCATTATTTTTACAGGTGCTGGCACTGAAGCATTCTGTTCCGGTGGCGATATAAATGTTCGCGGTGATGATGGGTATTTAGGAAACGATTCTCTCGCTAAAAAAGGTATCGGCCGACTTAATGTTTTAGATTTACAGATTCAAATTCGTAGATTACCGAAACCGGTTGTTGCAATGGTTGCAGGCTGGGCTGTTGGTGGTGGACATGTTTTGCATGTTGTCTGTGATTTAACAATTGCAGCTGACAATGCAAAGTTTGGACAGACTGGACCAATGGTTGGATCTTTCGATGGTGGGTATGGCGCCGGTTTATTGGCTGCGCACATTGGCCAGAAAAAAGCTCGCGAAATTTGGTTCTTATGTCGCCAATATGATGCGGCAGAAGCACTTGAAATGGGCTTAGTAAATACTGTTGTTCCAGTTAGCGAACTTGAAACCGAAACAGTTTCTTGGTGCCGTGAAATGTTGAGACATTCACCAATGGCACTTAGATTGTTAAAAGCGGGATTAAATGCGGCAGATGATGGACTTGCTGGCGTGCAACAACTTGCTGGTGATGCAACGCTTCTGTTCTACATGACCGAAGAAGGTCAAGAAGGCCGTGATGCATTTAAAGAGAACCGCGAACCAAATTTCAATAAATTTCCAAAGCGTCCGTAAACAAAAATGTGGCACCTAGATGAGATCTTCAATGATCTAACGGTAGTTGCCATACCTACCCGCACAAATTTTCGTGGCGTAACTATTCGCGAAGCCGCGCTTTTTCGTGGAGCTGCCGGTTGGAGTGAATTCTCACCATTTATTGAATACTCCGATGCTGAAGCAGAGCAGTGGTTGTACGCAGCGCTCGAAGGCGCAAATACTCCGTGGCCAGAGCTAAAACGAAGTTCGATCGGAATAAATGCAACGTTGCCTAATGTAGAGATTGATCGCGTCCCAGAAATTCTAAATAGGTTCCCTGGTGCAATGACTGTAAAAATTAAGGTTGATGATTTTGAAAATGATTGCGAATTGGTCGAAGCCGCTCTGGACTTTAATCCAGAATTCAAAATTAGATTAGATGTTAACGGTGGTTGGAGCCTTGAAACTGCCTTGTTGAACCTTTATAACTACTATCTCCGTTTTGGCAAAGTCTTTGAATACATTGAGCAACCTTGTTTAGAGATTGCAGATTTAAAAGAGCTAAAAAAAGAGATTCCAATGAAGATTGCTATCGATGAATCAGTCAGAAAAGCATTAACTAGTGATTTTTCAAGCGCTAAAGAGTTTGCAGATATCGCAATCATTAAATGGGCACCTTCTGGTGGTATTACTCGGGCAAACAAGTTAATCGAAAAGATTGGGTTGCCTGCAGTTATTTCCAGTGCATTGGATACCGGAATTGGAATTTCTCACGGGCTTGCCTTAGCCGCCAGCCAAAGTGATTTAGGTTTTGATTGTGGGCTTGCAACTTCTTCACTTCTTGAAAGTGATGTCATAACCCCGCCACTTGAAATAACTGCTGGCACTATCGCTGTGCACCGAACTTCGCTTGATGAAAAGTTAGCAGCGAAATATTTGGCATCAGCAGACCGTAGACTTTGGTGGCAGAATCGCATTGAAAGAATTTGGGAATCTGGATTTGGCGAAAGGTGGCAGAGTGAGCAGCGCAACTGATCTTGCCCGCCAGACCATTCGTAAATTAATTGAATTCGGAGTTAGTGATTTTGTAATTTCACCGGGCTCTAGAAATGCACCGCTTTCGATTGCATTACATGAGGCAAAAACTCGCGGAATAATTGAGCTTCATATTAAATTGGATGAACGTGGTGCTGCTTTTTATGCGCTAGGAATTTCTAAGGCAACCAACCAACATGTGGCTGTAATCTGCACAAGCGGAACCGCGGCAGCTAATTTTCATCCAGCACTATTAGAGGCCTGGCATGCAAGCAATAAATTAATTGCGATTACTGCAGATCGACCAGATCGGCTTCGCAAAACGGGTGCCAATCAGACAACAGATCAAGTGGGTATGTTCCCAAACATTCCAGCATTTGATTTAGTCACCGGAGTTAATTTCGAATTAGGAAATGGCCCAACCCATCTAAATATTCAATTCGATGAGCCGTTGCTTCCAAAAGATACAAATGATTGGTTAAGTGGATTGCACATCAATCCACCAAAGCAATTAATCGAGAGCGCTAAATCGCTAACCGTTACTGGAAATGGTGTAATTGTTATCGGCCATGATCGAGGAACACTAGCTGCCACTGAAATAGCAAAGTTTGTCGAAGCATCGGGGCTGCCGGTGATTGCTGAAGATCCTCTGACTTTTTCAAATGCAACTAGTCATGCCAGTGCATTTTTAAGCGATGAAGTTATCCGAAGTTATTTGAAGCCAGACTTTGCGATTGTAATTGGCCGCACAACGCTATCGCGAAGTGTAAATAGTTATTTGGCGCTAGCCGATAAAACCTATGTAATCGATCCAAGGATTTCAACGATTGATACTAAACGAACTGCATCGCAGATATTTTTTGCGCTACCAAAACTTGAAGTCTCTACGCTAAACCCAACTTGGATTTCAGATTGGAATGAAATTTCAAAGCTGGCATCGCACGTAATTGCTGAGGATCAAACCTGGAGTGAACAGATTTCTTTACGAGCAATTTCGGCTGGTGTGCCAACAGGTTCTGCACTCTTTATCGGCTCATCTCGCCCAATAAGAGATATCGAAGCTTTTGCCACACCCCGAGCCGGAGTTGAAGTATTCGCTAATCGTGGCCTAGCCGGAATCGATGGAAACCTATCAACCATTTTCGGAATCTCTAATAACTTTGAACGCACTTACGCGGTTATTGGTGACTTAACTTTTTTGCATGACTTAACAGCGCTGCTTTCACCAGCTACTAATAATTTAACGATATTCGTGATTGATAACAATGGCGGTGGAATTTTCTCTACCTTGCCGCAATCTGGAGTGGTCGGATTTGAAGAAATTTTCGCTACGCCACAGAATCAAGATCTAGCAAAGATCATTTCTAGTTTTGACATTAAGGTAACTAAAGTTAAATCAACTTCAGATTTAAATTTTGCTTTTTCTCAGAATAATCCTGGATTAAACTTTGTAATTGTTGAAGTTCCAAATCGGGAGTCAATGGCAAGTAATTTAGCTAAAACTTACTCTCGCATTTCAAGTGCGGTTCGCATCGGACTCAACTTAGCTTGACTCTCTGCTAGTTCATCTTCCGGGTTAGATCCCGCAACAATTCCACAACCACTAAAGATTCGCATTGATTTTTGATCATCAGATAGTTCGCCAGTTCGAAGTGCGATACCAATTTCACCATCACCTCTTGCATCGATCCAACCAACTGGACCGGCATATCGACCGCGATTCATTTCTTCTAATTCATTAATCACGGCGCTAGCAGCGTCAGTGGGCGTACCACAAACTGCAGCAGATGGATGAAGTGAAGAAATTAATGTGAAAATATCAACGGGAGTTGTTGCATCATTTATGACTCCAGTTACATCCGTAGCAAGGTGCATGACATTTGCCAGGTGCAGAACAAATGGTGATTCTGGAACATTTGTTGAAGAGCAATATGGCGCTAAAGCATCGGCTACGGAACGGACCGCATACTCATGCTCCTCTAAGTCCTTGGATGATTTAGCTAGTGACGCAGCAAGCCCAAGATCTTTCGCTTCATCACCAGATTTACGAATAGTTCCAGCCAGGATTCTTGAAGTCACAAGCGATTTATTTAAACGAACTAACAGTTCAGGAGTTGCACCAATCAAGTTAGCCACCATAAAGACCCAGGTTGATGGGTAATTTGCACTTAAAAAGGTAATTAAGTTTCGCTTTGAGATTGGCTCGGAATTTCGAGCGATTAAATCACGTGCTAATACGACCTTCTCAAGCTCACCATTTTTTATTTTAGAAACCGCTTTAGCGACCCGGTTTTTCCATTCCGAGTCAGATAAGGCTCCAGTTTCAAAGGTAACTTCACCACTTGTTTTTAAATTTTTGAATTGTGAAATTGCAGGAGCACCGTCGTTACCAATCCAAGTGATCCAAGACTTATCTCCACGTTTACCAATAATCAGCTGGGGGATTACTAATTTAGATTCTTCGGCAGAATCAAATGCAAATGAGGTAAAGAGAATTGGCCCAGTTCCACTACCGTGAACGCTATTTTCTATCTTTAAAGTTGCAAGCTGTTCGTGCCACCACTTTCTGGCATCTGTAAATCGGTTCTTACCTTTAACGCTTGTGCTCTTCCATTCACCGAAACCGATTAAACCATCGCCGCCACGTATCCAAGAAGCAGTCAGTTCTAAATCCGTGGCAACTGCCTCTAGGGCCGGATGCTCGCCAAGAAGTTCAGTAGTTATATTTGTCGGCACGATTAATTAATAACTTAATTATTAACGCTTTGAAACAAACTTCCAGACTGCGGGAAGCGCAGTGCTGGCGATTGCAATTTTTATGAATTCCCCAAATACGAATGGGGTGAAACCTTTTTCAAAAGTCCAGAGCCAACTTTCGCCGGTGTATTGATGTAGCCAGATAAGGCCAACGGCAAAAATTACTGAATTTCCAATAATCATTGTTGGAATTACAGTTTTTATTTTCTGATCCCACTTACGACCCGCAAGCGCGCCAAGCACTAGCGAGGAAATCAACATTCCAACTAGGTAACCGCCAGTTGGGCCAACAATTCGCTCTACTCCGCTGGTTCCAGAAGAGAAAATTGGAGCACCAGCCATACCCATTAATAAATAGAAAGCGATTGTGCTAAATCCAAGTCCGGCGCCGTAAGCAGTTCCCAAAAGTAGAACACCGAGAGTTTGACCAGTGAATGGAACAGGTGAGCCAGGAATTGGAAAAGCGATTTGAGCCATCACGGCAAGAAAGACGGTTCCAGTAAGAATCAAAGTAATTTGTGATGCCACAGTTGTGCGAGCGATAACTGCAGATTTAAGGGTGCCTACTTGTGATATCTGAACCATTTGACCATCCTCGATTCCTTTTAATTTGTGGTCGGAGCCTACTACCACGAGAATATACGCGTGAGTAGAGCTGATTTAGGCAAAGAACCCGATGAGGTTTCCGCAATGTTCGATGGGGTTGCCCGGCGATATGACTTATTAAATGACTTACTCAGCCTTGGACGAACCAAAGCCTGGCGCAAAGTAGCAACGACAATAATTGCACCAAAACCTGGAATGCGAATTTTGGACATTGCAGCGGGAACCGGATCTTCCAGTCGACCACTTGCTGATGCCGGCGCCGAAGTTATCTCGTTAGATTTTTCTAAAGGCATGTTAGATGCAGGTCGCAAGCGACATCCAGATTTAACTTTCGTGCAAGGTGATGCGCTCGCACTATCATTTAAAGAAAATGAATTTGATGTAACAACAATCTCTTTTGGATTACGAAATACATCTGACACGAGTAAAGCACTTCAAGAATCTCTTCGAGTTTTAAAATCCGGTGGACGAATGGTTGTTGTTGAATTCTCGCAACCAACTAACCGAATTTTTCGAACTATCTATCTCCGCTATTTGATGCGCGCACTTCCAACGGTCGCAAGAAAAGTGTCATCTAATCCCGATGCATATGTTTATTTAGCCGAATCTATTTTGGCCTGGCCCAATCAAAATGGCCTCGCAGATTTAATGCGGGCGGCCGGTTTTGGAAGTGTCCAATGGAAAAACTTAACCTTCGGCATTGTCGCTATTCATACGGGAGTAAAACCGTGATTGGTGCCACATGTCCTACAACCCATACCGATTCACATTTCCAAATTGTGACCTACAACGCCTAAACCCGTAGACTCTCTTACCGTGAACCCATACGTACCGATCCTGGTAATTGGCGCAATTGGCTTCGGCTTCGCTATTTTTTCAATAGTTGCAGCCGCAGTTACTGGCCCAAAGCGTTACAACCGGGCAAAAGTTGAAGCTTATGAGTGCGGAATTCAACCGTCGCCACAAGCTGCAGGTGGCGGGCGCTTTCCAGTTAAGTATTTCTTAACTGCAATGTTATTTATTATTTTTGATATCGAGATTGTTTTCTTGTATCCATGGGCAGTGACTTTTGATCAATTAGGACTCTTCGGATTGATTGAGATGGTTATTTTTATTGCAACAGTTTTTGTCGCTTATACATATGTCTGGCGTCGCGGCGGATTGGAATGGGATTAAATCCATGGGTCTAGAAGAGAAGTTACCGGCAGGATTTGCCTTAACATCAGTTGAAAAACTTGCTGGCTACATGCGCAAGAATTCACTCTGGCCTGCAACATTCGGTCTTGCCTGTTGTGCAATTGAAATGATGGCATTTGGTGGCGGTCGTTACGATGCTGCCCGTTTTGGAATGGAAGTTTTCCGAGCATCACCTCGCCAAGCAGATTTAATGATTGTTGCTGGTCGAGTATCAAACAAGATGGCTCCAGTTCTTCGCCAAATTTATGATCAAATGGCTGCACCTAAATGGGTAATTGCAATGGGTGCATGTGCATCATCTGGCGGAATGTTTAATAACTACGCAGTTGTGCAAGGTGTTGACCACGTAGTCCCGGTAGATATTTATTTACCAGGATGTCCACCACGTCCTGAAATGCTGATGGATGCAATTCTAAAATTGCACGAACATATTGGCAGTGAAAAACTTGGCGTAAATCGCGAAAAGATTATTCAAGAAGTTGAAGCAGCTGCACTTGCTGCAAAACCAACTCATCAGCTAAAAGGTCTGCTTACATGAGCAAAAACATCGGAATGTTTGGCGCCAGTGGCTCTGGTGACACCTCAGGATTCGGCGGGCTAGTTCGGAGCGCTGCTAATTTCGGCTCAAGTGAGCGACCATATGGAAGTTATTTTGATGAAGTTGCCGATGAATTAGAACGTGCATATCCCGAATTCAGCGATGCAATTGAAAAAGTTATTGTTGATCGTGGCGAATTAACGCTTCATGTTAAGCGCGAAAAACTCTTTGAAACCGCAATGAAATTACGTGACACCCAATCATTAAGGTTTGAAGTTTGTCTTGGTGTTAATGGCGTGCATTACCCAGAAGATAAGGACCGCGAATTACATGCGGTCTATCCATTACTTTCAATGACACATAACCGTCGAATTAGATTAGAAGTTAGTGTTCCTGATTCTGATCCACACCTGCCATCACTTGTTGAAGTTTGGGCCGGTAACAATTGGCACGAACGTGAAGCTTGGGACATGTTCGGAATAATTTTTGATGGCCATCCTGGTTTAACTCGAATCCTCATGCCGGATGATTGGCCAGGACATCCGCAACGCAAAGATTATCCACTTGGTGGAATTCCAATTGAATATAAAGGTGCGACAGTTCCTGCACCATCTGAACGCAGGTCTTACCGATGACTCTTCACGACGCATACGCATCAGCAAGCGAAACAACTGAAGGCCGCGTTTATTCAGTAACCGGTGGCGATTGGGATTCACTTGTAACTGAAATTGGTCAGACAAAAGAAGAGCGCGTAGTTGTAAACATGGGCCCACAACATCCATCAACACATGGTGTTCTTCGTTTAGTTCTTGAACTTGAGGGCGAAACAATTACTGAAGCACGTGCTGGAATTGGTTATTTACATACTGGCATTGAAAAGAACACTGAATATCGCACTTGGACCCAAGGCGTCACATTCGTAACTCGTATGGATTATTTAGCACCAATCTTTAATGAAACTGCATACTGTCTAGGAGTAGAAAAACTTCTAGGAATCACAAATGACATTCCAGAACGTGCAAGTCAAATTCGCGTGCTAATGATGGAGCTAAACCGGATTTCTTCACACATGGTTGCTCTGGGCACCGGCGCTCTTGAACTTGGCGCACTTTCACCAATGATCTTCGCTTTCCGCGAACGCGAGAAGGTCTTAGATGTTTTTGAGATGGTCTCTGGACTCCGCATGAATATGGCTTATGTTCGTCCCGGCGGTGTTGCCCAAGATTTACCTAAAGGAGCAGTTGCCAAGATTCGGGAAACTGTAAAAGAGTTACGTCATAACTTTAAAGATAATGAGAAGTTGCTTGTTGGCAATACCATCTGGATGATGCGAACAAAAGGTATCGGTTATTTAGATCTAGCTGGCTGCACAACTCTTGGAATTACCGGTCCAGTTCTTCGTTCGGCTGGAATGCCATGGGATCTACGCAAAACAGATCCATATTGCGGTTATGAAAATTATGAATTTGATGTAATAACTACAGATACTTGTGATGTTTATGGTCGATTCTTAATTCGCATGCAAGAACTCGAACAGTCACTTCGAATCATTGAACAAGCTTGTGACAAGTTAGATAAATCTGAAGGTCAACCAGTAATGGTTGCAGATAAGAAAATTGCTTGGCCATCACAACTTTCAGTTGGCAGTGATGGAATGGGTAACTCTTTGGAACATATCCGCGAAATTATGGGAACCTCTATGGAATCACTTATTCACCACTTCAAGTTAGTTACTGAAGGTTTCCGAGTTCCAGCTGGTCAGGTTTATGCAGCCGTTGAATCACCACGAGGTGAGACCGGAGTTCACTTGGTTTCTGACGGTGGAACCAGGCCATATCGAGTTCACTTCCGCGAACCATCTTTCAATAATCTTCAAGCAACTTCAGCAATGGCCGAAGGCGGAATGATTGCCGATGTTATTGGCGCTGTTGCATCAATCGATCCTGTTATGGGAGGGGTTGATCGCTAATGAATTTCTCTCTTGATCAATTAAAAATAATGGATTCAATAATTGCCAGATATCCAAGGTCTCGCTCTGCAGTAATGCCTTTGCTGCATTATGTGCAGGCACTTGATGGCTATGTAACACCACGCGGCATTGAAAAAATCTCTGAATTACTAAATATTTCTACCGCTGAAGTTACTGCTGTGTCATCGTTTTATACCCAGTATCGGACCGAACCTGCTGGTGAATATCACGTAGGTGTCTGCATCAATACTTTGTGCGCGGTTATGGGCGGCGATGAAATCTATAAATCACTAGAAGATCATCTTGGAATCAAGAATCACGAAACAACTGCAGATGGCAGAGTTTCAATTGAAAGAATTGAATGTAACGCTGCCTGCGATTACGCACCTGTAGTTATGGTCAATTGGGAATTCTATGACAATCAAACTCCGCAGAGTGTTAAAGATCTGGTTGATAGTGCGCGAGCAGGTAAGCCAACAGCGCCAACACGCGGACCAAAAACTCTTCGCACTTGGAAGCAGAATTCCGAAGTTCTTGCTGGTTTAAGTGATGGCCTTGCTAACGAAGGCGTATCTGCTGGCGAAGCATCATTACTTGGACTCAAGATTGCTAAAGGTGGAAAATAGATGAGTAAGTTAACTCCAGTCCTTTCAGCGAATTGGGATGAAAAAGATTCATTTACCATCGAGGGCTATAAGCGCAACGGTGGTTACAACGCTGTAGCAAAAGCATTGACTATGGAACCTGATGCTGTGATTGCAATGATTAAAGATTCTGGTTTGCGTGGTCGCGGTGGCGCTGGATTCCCAACCGGAAGCAAGTGGGGATTTATCCCACAAGGCGATAACAAAGAACATTACTTAGTTGTTAATGCTGATGAATCTGAACCTGGAACTTGTAAAGATATGCCATTGCTTCTTGCAAACCCACACGTTTTGATTGAAGGAATAATTATTGGTTCATACGCAATTCGCGCAAACCATGCATTTATTTATCTTCGTGGTGAAGTTGTTCATGTTTTCCGTCGCGTGCAACAAGCAATAGAAGATGCATATAAAGCAGGTTTACTTGGCAAGAACATTGGCGGCAAAGGTTTCGATCTAGAACTTACGTTGCATGCTGGTGCTGGCGCCTACATTTGCGGTGAAGAAACAGCGCTCCTAGATTCACTTGAAGGTTTCCGTGGTCAGCCAAGGCTACGTCCACCATTTCCAGCTATTGCTGGACTTTATGCCAAGCCAACTGTTGTTAATAACGTCGAATCAATCGCATCCGTTCCAGCAATTATTAATAATGGCGTTGAGTGGTTTCAGGCAATGGGAACCGAAAAGAGCAAAGGTTTTACGCTTTACTCACTCTCAGGCCACGTAAATAATCCTGGACAATTTGAGGCACCACTTGGCATAACACTTCGCGAATTACTTGAACTTGCAGGCGGTGTTCGCACCGGCCACAAACTTAAATTCTGGACTCCTGGTGGTTCATCAACCCCGATGTTTACCGATGAACATTTAGATATTCCACTTGATTATGAAGGCGTATCAGCTGCGGGTTCAATGCTTGGAACCAAGGCGCTTCAAATCTTTGATGAAACAACTTGTGTTATTCGCGCAACCCTTCGTTGGTGTGAATTTTATAAGCATGAATCATGTGGCAAGTGCACACCTTGTCGCGAAGGAACGTGGTGGCTAGTTCAGATGCTTCAAGATCTTGAAGATGGCAAGGGAACTGAAGCCGACTTAACAAAGCTCCTTGATCTTTGTGACAATATTGCTGGCCGTTCATTCTGCGCTCTTGCTGATGGCGCCGTTGCACCAATTATTTCTTCACTTAAATATTTCCGCGATGAATATCTAGAACACCAACGCAATGGTGGTTGCCCATTCGATCCAGTTGCATCAACAATCTTTAAGACTGTAGGTGCGTAAATGACTCCAGAGCAAGCGCTACTAGAAACTCAAACAGCTGTTGAAATGATTACAGTTGTAATTGATGGCTTTGAAGTAACTGTTCCAAAGGGAACACTTGTTATTCGCGCAGCTGAAAAATTAGGAATTCAAATTCCACGTTTCTGCGATCATCCTTTGTTGGAACCTGCTGGTGCTTGTCGCCAATGTTTAGTTGATATTGAAATAAACGGTCGGGCATTTCCAAAGCCTCAGGCTTCATGCACAATTCCAGTTGAAAATAATATGATTGTAAAAACCCAATTAACTTCACCAGTCGCTGAAAAAGCTCAAGCTGGAATTATGGAATTTCTACTTATTAACCATCCACTTGATTGTCCAGTCTGCGATAAAGGTGGAGAGTGCCCGCTTCAAAATCAAGCAATGAGCAATGGCCGACCAGAATCTCGTTTCGAAGGCGTAAAGCGAACATTTGAAAAACCAGTTGCAATTTCTTCTCAAGTTTTGCTCGACCGCGAACGTTGTGTTCTCTGTGCTCGTTGCACCCGATTCTCAGAACAAATCGCTGGCGACCCATTTATCACTTTGAATGAACGTGGGGCGCTACAACAAGTTGGTATTTATGAAGAAGATCCATTTGAATCTTATTACTCCGGAAACACAGTTCAGATCTGCCCAGTTGGCGCACTAACTGGAACCTCATATCGATTCCGAGCCCGTCCATTTGATTTAGTTTCCGTTGATTCTGCTTGTGAACACTGCGCTTCAGGTTGTGCAATGCGCACCGATATTCGTCGTGGTAAAACTCTGCGCCGACTTGCAGGAGACGATGCTTCAGTTAATGAAGAGTGGAACTGCGATAAAGGTCGCTGGGCATTTAAGTATTTAACAAGTAGAGAACGCGTAACTTCACCAATGATTCGCGGTGAAGATGGTGAACTTCATGAAGCGTCATGGCCAGAAGCGATTGCATTCGCTGCAAAAGGATTGAAAGGTAAGCGCGCTGGGGTATTAGTCGGTGGCCGAGCAACCGTTGAAGATGCTTACGGCTATAGCAAATTTGCAAGAGTTGCACTTGGAACAAATGACATTGATTTCCGAGCGCGCCCATATTCTGAAGAGGAAACCGCTTTCTTAAGTAGCGTTGCACTTGGATTGAAAACTACATATAAAGATATTGATAAGGCCGATCAAGTTGTGTTGCTTGGTTTTGAACCTGAAGAGGAATCGCCAATAGTTTTCCTGAGAATCTATAAGCAATTTCGTAAGCGCGCATTAACTGTAATAAGTGATGCACCTGTTGCAAGCCGCGGATCAGTAAAGCTAAATGCAAAATCAATTTCGGATATCAAAACAATCTCAGGGCTAACCGCTAAGAGCGTTATCTTGGTTGGTGAACGTCTTGCTGAAAAAGCTGGTGCACTTTCTAGCGCAGTAGATTTAGCAGAGAAATCAGGAGCCAAGTTGGCTTGGATTCCACGTCGTGCAGGCGAACGTGGCGCACTTGCAGCTGGCGCAATCGCAACCCTGCTTCCAGGTGGCCGACCAGTCTCTGAGGCAAGTGCTCGCGTAGATGTTGCAGCTGCGTGGTCAGTTGATTCACTTCCAACTAATCCTGGACGTTCAACTACTGAAATTTTGCATGCGCTTACTGTTAAAAATCTTGATGCAGTTGTGGTTGGTGGAGTAGATCCACTTGATATTTCAAACAGTGCGCTTTCACAATTACTAAATTCCTTTGTTGTTTCACTCGAGATTACACACAGCTCGGTAACGGCGGTAGCAGATGTTGTTCTTCCAGTTGCAGCGGTAATTGAAAAGAGTGGTTCATTCCAAGATTGGCAAGGAAGCACACGAACCTTTGATAAGGCCATAACCGATTCACTTTCAAGAAGTGATGTCCGAATTCTTTCGATGATTGCCGATGAAATGGGAACACCAATTAATCTGCCTACTGTTGCAGCCACTGCACGTGAAATTGCCGCGCTTGGTAATTGGGATGGTAAGAAAATTGCATTTGAGAAAACTTCTGAAGCTAAACCGGTTATTGCAGAAGGCAAACTGCACTTAACTTCCTGGCGCTTATTGTTGGATCTAGGAACTTTGCAAGATGGCGAAGCAAACTTAGCTGGCACGGCACGCAAAGCCAGTGCCAGAATTTCAAAGAGTAGAGCAGAGAAACTTGGAGTTAATGAAGGCGAATTTCTTTCAATTTCATCTGACTTAGGCTCATTGAAACTCCCAGTTGAAATTAGCGAGATGGCTGATGATCAAATTTGGGTTCCACGTAATTCAATTGATTCACAAGTAATTGCGAATCTGGGATTCGTAAGCGGCCAAGTTACGGTGGTAAAAGCATGACAAATGCCGAAATAATTGCTACCGATCCAGGTTGGATAATTCTTGTAAAGGGATTACTCATTTTTATTGTCTGCGTAGTTGCAACCCTTATGTCAGTCTGGGGAGAGCGTCGATTAGTTGCACGGATGCAACAACGTCTTGGACCTAACCGAGTCGGCCCATTTGGCTTGATTCAGTCTCTAGCAGATGGTGTAAAGCTCGCCCTCAAAGAAGATTTAATTCCAAAAGCTGCAGATCGCATTGTCTTTGTCCTTGCACCAATCATCAGCGCAACAACTTGTTTTATGTCATTTGCGGTAATTCCACTATCTGGAAAAGTAAATCTCTTTGGCCATGAAACCGTAATGCAATTAACCGATATTCCAGTTGGAGTTTTATACGTCCTTGCAATTGCCTCAGTTGGTGTTTACGGAATTGTTTTGGCTGGTTGGTCTTCAGGTTCAACTTATCCATTACTTGGTGGCCTTCGTTCGAGCGCCCAAGTTATTTCATATGAAGTTGCTATGGGGCTTTCACTTGTTGCCGTATTTATCTACGCAGGATCAATGTCTACAGCTGAAATCGTCGAAGCTCAGAATCAATGGTGGTTCTGCGTAACGTTATTCCCATCCTTCGTTATTTATGCAATCTCAATGGTCGGCGAGACAAATCGTGCGCCATTCGATTTAGCTGAAGCCGAAGGTGAACTTGTTGGTGGATTCCATACCGAGTACTCATCACTTAAATTCGCGCTCTTTTTCTTGGCAGAGTATGTAAACATTGTTGCAGTTTCAGCACTTGCAACAACACTATTCCTTGGTGGATATCACGCACTTCCAGGTCTTGGTTTTACCGAAAGCTGGCTTGGTGGTTGGTTCACAGTTATTTGGTTCTTAGCTAAGGTTGTTTTCTTCTTCTTTATTTTCGTCTGGTTACGTGGAACTCTTCCAAGACTTCGCTACGACCAATTTATGAAATTTGGTTGGAAAGTCCTGATTCCATTCTCCTTACTTTGGATCATGATTGTTTCAACGCTGCGCGTGCTCTCTCAACAAGGCGCACCACGTTCAGTGTTAATTGGATTTAGCTTTGGAATCGTTCTTCTTGTTCTTGCTGGTTCTAGCCTATTTGAATCATCAAAGAAGCGTCGCGCCCTAGAGGATGCGCTAGGTGAAGTTCCTGCACCAAGTTTCCCAGTCCCTGCAATTCCAGGAAAAACAAATAAGAATAGAGCGGAGCAAATAAATGGATAACTCATTAACTCCGCGTTCCAATGATCTCGGTTTAACAGCGGCAGCGAAGGCAAATACCCCAATCAAGAGTCAGGAAGCAAAGAGTTTTGGTAAGCAACTTCAAGGCTTCTGGGTAACTTTTATTACAATTTTTAAAAAGGTTAACACCGTTCAATATCCAGAGGTAAAAGAGCCAACTGCGGAACGTTTTCATGGCCGCCATCAATTAAATCGTTATGACGATGGTCTTGAAAAATGTATTGGTTGCGAACTATGTGCCTGGGCCTGTCCGGCAGATGCAATTCTTGTTGAAGGCGAAACAAATACTGAAGATGAGAGATATTCACCGGGAGAGCGTTACGGCAAGGTTTATCAAATAAATTACTTACGTTGCGTTTTCTGTGGACTTTGTATTGAAGCTTGCCCTACTCGCGCACTTACAATGACAAACGAGTATGAATTAGCTGATGAATCTCGCGCTAAATTAATCTTTGAGAAGGAAGATTTATTGGCACCATTGAAGTCTGGAATGTTGCAACCACCACATCCGATGGTTCCAGGAACAACTCATATTGATTACTACCGCGGAGACATTAAAGGCGGGTCTAATGGATAGCGTTGCGCTTGAAGTTGGCAGAACCCTTGCCCCGGAAGCAATTTTGTTCTGGATTCTTGCACCGCTTGCAGTTGCCGCTGCGCTCGGAATGCTCTTTGTAAAGAAAGCAGTTCACTCCGCACTTCTCTTGGCATGGGTAATGGTTACATTGGCAATTTTTTATATTGCTCAAGACGCGCTTTTCCTCGGCATTGTTCAGATAATTGTTTATACCGGTGCCGTAATGATGTTATTCCTATTTATTTTGATGCTAGTCGGCGTCGATTCTTCGGATTCACTAGTTGAAACTATTCGTGGCCAACGATCAACTGCAATTGTGGCAGCGATTGGACTAAGCGGATTACTTCTCTCATTGATTGGCCGCGCAAATCTTGGCGTTGAGGCAGTTGGACTGCGAGATGCAAACTCCAGTGGAAACGTGCAAGGTATCGCAAGAGAGTTATTCACTAACTATGTTTGGGCTTTTGAAGTTGTTTCTGCCCTATTAATCACGGCAGCTCTCGGCGCAATGGTTCTTGCGCACAGCACCTCAACTAAATCTCGCACAGCACAACGAGATCAATCAATTGCTAGATTCCGTGGCGCATCAATCGCAACTGCTGCTGGCCTTCCAGGTTCAGGTGTTTATGCACTTCACAATGCAGTAGACGTTCCTGCACTACTTCCTGATGGCTCTCCAGCCCCTTCTTCAATCTCGGCAACCCTTGATGCCAGAGGCGACATGTTGTCTTCCAAGCCATTCGAACTTGAAGTTAAAGAAGTGGAGGAAGATTAATTGGATATCTCAAATTACATTTATCTTTCCGCCATTCTTTTTACAATTGGTGCAATCGGAGTAGTAGTTCGCAGAAATGCCATCGTGGTATTTATGTGCATTGAATTGATGTTAAATGCAGCGAACTTAGCTTTTGTAACCTTCTCTAGAATTCATGGAAATCTCACTGGCCAAGTAATGTCTTTCTTTACGATGGTCGTTGCGGCCTGTGAAGTTGTAGTTGGTCTCGCGATTATCGTTACGATTTATCGCTCCCGTCGATCAGCATCTGTTGATGATGCTAGTTTGTTGAAGCGCTAATGACTACGAGCACAAATTTGGTTTATCTAATTGCCCTTCCACTATTCAGTTCTGGTCTACTGCTTCTATTGGGCCGAAAAGCCGATAAGTGGGGACATATCTTTGCCACGCTAGTTTCAGGCTCAGTTTTTATCATTGGCATACTTGAATTCTTCGCAATGCAAGGCCGCGAAGGTGAAGCGCGCGCTGCTACGCAGAAGCTTTTTGAATGGATTTCTGTGGGCTCATTTCAGGTTGATGCTGCTCTACTACTAGATCAACTTTCTATCTGTTTTGTGTTGCTAATTTCTGGCGTCGGAACACTTATACATATCTATTCAATTGCGTATATGTCTCACGATCGAGATCGACGTCGATTCTTCGCGTATTTAAATCTCTTTATTGCAGCAATGCTGCTTCTTGTTCTAGGGGATTCATATCTCAATCTCTATGTTGGTTGGGAAGGCGTAGGTCTCGCCTCTTACTTATTGATTGGCTTCTGGAATCAAAAGCCGGCATATGCAACCGCCGCAAAGAAAGCATTCGTTGCCAACCGAGTTGGTGACGTAGGTCTTTCACTTGCAATCATGATCGCATTTACCCAATTCGGAACGGTTACTTTCGCTGGTGTTAAAGAAGGTGCATCTGGTGCATCAGCCGGTGCGCTCACCGCAATCGGCGCAATGCTTCTGCTTGCAGCAGCAGGCAAGTCTGCTCAGTTCCCATTGCAATCATGGCTTGGCGATGCGATGGCAGGACCTACACCGGTTTCTGCACTCATCCATGCGGCGACGATGGTTACTGCTGGCGTCTACTTAATTACTCGCTCCAACTTTATTTTCGATGCTTCACCAACTGCTCAATTAATGGTTGTCGTCGTAGGCGCAATAACACTTTTGTTTGGTGCACTTATCGGAACTGCAAAAGACGATATCAAGAAGGCGTTAGCTGCTTCGACCATGTCACAAATTGGTTACATGATTCTTGCGACTGGACTTGGTCCAGTTGGATACGCATTTGCAATCATGCACCTAATCACTCACGGTTTCTTCAAAGCTGGAATGTTCCTAGGTGCTGGTTCAGTAATGCACGGTATGAATGATGAAGTAAATATGCGACGTTATGGCGGCTTGAGAAAAATGATGCCAATCACCGCTGCAACATTTGGGCTTGGTTATTTAGCAATTCTCGGTGTTCCGCCATTTGCTGGTTTCTATTCAAAAGATAAAATCATTGAAACTGCATTTGATTCTGGGGGAGTTCAAGGAGTTCTTCTAGGAAGCATCACACTTCTTGGCGCTGGGATAACTGCTTTTTATATGACCCGCGTAATGGTTTTAACATTTGCCGGAACAAAGCGTTGGGATGAAAATGCTCATCCGCACGAGTCTCCATTCTTAATGTGGGCACCGATGGCAGTTCTGGCTGTCGGATCAGTTGCATCAGGATTCCTTCTTAATTCTGGAAGCGCTCTAGTCAATTGGCTTGAACCTGTTGTGAACGAGAACCATGAACATCATGCCGGACATTTGTTGCCACCTATTGTTGTTTCAATAATGGCACTGACAGTAGTTGCAATTGGTGTTGCAATTGCAGTTCTGAAATATCGCACAGTTCCTGCCGTTGCACCTGAAGATGTTTTAGGGATCACCAAAGCTGCA
The DNA here is from genome assembly GCA_945863115.1 of Bifidobacterium breve. Taxonomy (GTDB): domain Bacteria; phylum Actinomycetota; class Actinomycetes; order Nanopelagicales; family Nanopelagicaceae; genus AAA044-D11. The sequence goes on along the minus strand of CAMAYZ010000004.1, from coordinate 21,386 downwards.
CGTAAAGATCTCTACCAAGATTCTTTTAACGAAGCGGTATTTATGCGTCCAGGTCAGAAATTGACTGCCGGGTTAGTAAATACTGATTATAAAGTTATTGATGGCTTGGTTCGGTTAGTTGGTTGGATAGTTCAAATTTCAGCTTCATCCTTACGCAATATCCAAAATGGATTTGTCAGAAGTTATGCCTTAATTATGGTTCTTGGCGTCCTTGCCTTAGTTGCAGCAGTTTGGATGGTGACGCTATGAGTATCTTGACATCAATGCAGCTACTCCCATTAATCGGAGCTTTAATTGTTGGATTTTTACCAGCAAGCAATGCCAAGCTGGTTAAGCAGGTAGCACTCGGTTTCTCTCTACTTGTAACCCTGGCTTCAATTGTGATGGCGCTAGGTTTCGATCGAAATAACAGTGCACTGCAATTCACCGAGGTTCGCACTTGGATCTCTGCATTTAATATTAATTATGCTGTTGGTATTGACGGCATGGCACTTGTGCTTATTTTGATGACAACAATCTTGGTTCCAATTGTCTTTCTTGCGGGTTGGAATGAATCCGAGAATGGGCGCTGGAATGTAAAGGTGTTTTACATCCTGCTCTTAATTCTTGAAACTATGATGATCGGCGTCTTTTCCGCCACAGATGTATTCCTCTTCTATGTGATTTTCGAAGCGATGCTAATCCCGGTTTACTTCTTGATTGGTGGCTACGGTTCCGGTGATCGTGCCGCAGCAGCTATGAAGTTCTTGCTTTACAGCCTCTTCGGTGGGCTGCTTATGTTGGCCGCAGTAATTGGCCTTTACATTATTTCTACCAATCAAGGTGGCGCTACTTTCGATATCGCAAGACTTTCAGAGTTAACAATTGATTCCACAACTCAGAATTGGTTATTCCTTGGATTCTTTATTGCCTTTGCAATTAAAGCTCCTCTCTGGCCATTCCATACTTGGTTGCCTACGGCTGCTAAGTCTGCAACAGCGGGAACTTCAACTCTGCTTCTTGGTGTTCTAGATAAAGTTGGAACTTACGGAATGATCCGTTTCTGCATGAGCTTCTTCCCAGATGCAACAAAGACATTTACACCAATAATTATTACCTTGGCGGTAATTTCAATTCTCTACGGTGCCTTCCTGGCGATCGGACAGAAAGACATCAATTCTTTAATTGCATTCACTTCCATTTCGCACTTCGGCTTCATAACCCTGGGAATATTTGCACTAACTTCACAGAGCTTAACCGGTGCGATTTTCTACATGGTCAATCATGGTTTTTCAACTGCCGCACTATTCCTAACTGCAGGCTGGATGATCAAGCGTCGTGGCTCTTCACAGATTGCCGACTTCGGTGGCTTGCAACGAGTTGCACCAGTTCTGGCTTGGTCTTTCTTCTTAGCCGGAATGTCAGCACTAGCACTTCCAGGTTTATCAAGTTTTGTTAGTGAATTCTTAGTTCTTCTTGGTTCATATGCCAAGTATCCAGTCGCTGCAATTCTTGGAACTCTCGGAATTATCCTTGCTGCACTTTATGTTCTACTTGCTGTTCAACGCGCAATTCATGGTGAAACACCTGCTTCAAGTGCCGGAATATCAGATCTAAATCTTCGGGAAAAAATTGCAATTGCTCCGGTAATAGCAGTTCTAGTATTTCTCGGCTTCTATCCAAAACCAGCTCTAGAAGTTATCAATCCAACTACGCAAACAATCATGACTAACGCTGGGGTAAGCGATCCAGTTGCAAAGGTGGGGAAATAAATGTTAACCGCACCTAAATTAGATTACGCACTCCTTGCTCCAATTTTAGTAATTCTCGGAGCCGCCCTAATCGGAGTTCTGGTTGAAGCATTTATTAAGCAAGCTTGGCGGGCTCGAATGCAGCTAGTAATTGCCCTAGGTGCAATCGTAGTTTCATTTAATTTACTAGTTCGCGTTAGAAATCAAGGTTCATCTATTGCTGCAGTTACTTCGGTATCAATTGATGGCGCTGGAATGTTTTTACAAGGCGCAGTATTAATCTTTGCTTTCCTTGGAATTTTGGTAATTGCAGATCAAGACAATTTTGTTCCTCAAGCATCAGCACTTCCTGGATCTGCAGAAGAAGCCGCAGCGATACAAGCCGGAAAACAACAAACTGAAGTTTTCCCACTTACCCTCTTTGCAGTTGCTGGAATGATGCTCTTTCCAGTTGCAACAGATTTCATAACGCTCTTTGTTGCCCTTGAAGTCTTATCACTTCCACTTTATTTGATGGCCGGTCTCTCTCGCCGCCGCAGATTGCTTTCACAGGAAGCAGCACTTAAATACTTCTTATTGGGTGCATACTCTTCAGCTTTCTTCCTATTTGGTGCTGCGCTGCTTTATGGCTATTCCGGAACTATTTCGCTAAATGGATTAACAGATGCGATTCGCGGTTCTGGTGGCAATGACGTCTTCTTACTTCTTGGAATTACATTTCTCTCTGTTGGGCTCCTATTTAAAGTTGGCGCTGTTCCATTCCATTCTTGGACACCAGATGTTTATCAAGGTGCACCAACACCAATTACTGGATTCATGGCAGCAGCAACAAAAGCAGCGGCTTTCGGTGCGACGCTACGAATTTTCTATCTCGGTCTAGATGCTGCGCAAACAAGTTGGAAACCATTTATTGCAGTAATTTCAGTAATCACGATGATAGTTGGATCTATCGCTGCAATTTCACAGCGAGATATGAAGCGCATGTTGGCCTACTCTTCAATTGCGCATGCTGGCTTTATTCTGACCGCGATAGTTTCGCTAAATGAGAACGCTCTTAGCGCAGCGCTCTTCTATCTCTTTGCATATGGAGTTGCCACGATAGGTGCTTTCGCAATCGTCACAATGGTTCGAGATTCTGCTGGTGAAGTTAGTGACGTGAATAGATGGGTTGGTCTTGGCAAGAAATCGCCATTGGTCGCATCGGTATTCTCGCTATTTTTACTAAGCTTTGCCGGTATCCCACTAACTAGCGGCTTTGTTGGAAAGTTCTCAATCTTCTCGGCTGCATATGAATCCGGAAATATCACTCTGGTTGTAGTCGGAGTTCTTTCAAGTGCTATTGCAGTCTTCTTCTATCTAAGAGTCATTTTGATGCTCTTCTTCGCTGATGCAACTAATGATTCAATTTCTGTTGTAATCCCATCGGTGCTTACTAGAATTTCAATTTCAATCTGTGCAATATTTACAATTCTTCTCGGAATTGCACCATCACTGCTATTTGATATCGCGCAAGACTTCGCTTACTTCTTACGCTAATGGCACAAATCGGGATTCCGGATATTGATCCGAAGCTAGAAAATGATTTGCTGGCATCGATGGCCGAAGTTGAAGTCCTGTTGCGTGATGCGATTGAAGGAAAATATCCATTAGTTATTGAGACCTCAAGGCATTTAGTTGATGCCGGAGGAAAACGTCTGCGCCCACTACTGACTTTAATTGCGTCACACTTCGGTGATCCTAAAGCTAAAGGAATTATCGAAGCTGCAGTTGTTTGTGAATTAACGCATCTTGGAACGCTTTATCACGATGATGTAATGGATGAAGCGCCTCTTCGTAGAGGTGTTGAAAGTGCAAACAATCGCTGGAATAACACAGTAGCAATTCTTACCGGAGATTATTTATTCGCTAAGACTTCTCAGCTTTTGGCAGATCTTGGCCCTGAGGCAGTTCGTCTTCAAGCGCTAACTTTTGAAAGGCTAGTTATCGGGCAGATAACTGAAACTCAAGGTTCAAGTGAAGGAAAGACACAACTTGAACATTACTTAGGTGTTGTGGCAGATAAAACCGCATCACTTATTTCAGCAAGTGCGAGATATGGCGCAATGATTTCAGGTGCTGATGCAAAAATTATGGAGGCTCTTACAAAATTTGGTGAAGAAATCGGAACTGTTTTTCAACTAGCAGATGACATTATCGATATCGCAAGTGACTCAAAGGAATCTGGAAAGACTCCAGGAACCGATCTTCGCGAAGGTGTCCCAACTCTTGTGACTCTATATATTCTAGAATCAAATGACCCGGCAGATGCAGAATTGAAGAAGATTTTGTCAGCTCCGATAACTGATGAAGCAGTAGTAGCACAAACTATTTTGACACTTCGAAACCATAGCGCCCTTACTAAGTCTCGAGAATTGGTTGCTGGTTATGGTCGATCAGCCCAGAAGCATTTAGAAATACTTCCAGAGGGTCCAGCTAAGGCCGCACTAGTCGGGCTGAGCCAAGCGGTTATCTCGCGTACTTCCTGATTTAATCAAGTCATAACCGAGTGCTATTAGCGCAATCCAAATAAACACAAATCCAATCCATCTTCCTGCAGGCATTGGTTCGTGGCGCAAGAACACTGCAAGCATAAATTGAATTGTTGGGGTTAGGTATTGCAGCAATCCAATCATCGTAAAAGGAATTCGTGTTGTTGCCCCGTTGAATAGAAGTAGCGGAACTGCTGTTACAACACCCGCACCAATCAATAGAGCTGTTAGACCAACTCCATTTCCGAATTGACCTTTACCACTCTCGCCTAACCATATTAAATAAGCACCATAGAAGAATGACGCGATAAAAGTTTCAATCGCAAGCCCTTGAAGCGAACCTAAATTTATCTTTTTCTTTACAAAGCTGTAAGAGCTCCAAGAGAAAGCAAGAACAAATGAGATCCAAGGCGGGCGGCCGTAATCAACAGTTAAAATTATTACTCCGATTGCCGCAACAATAAAAGCTACCCATTGAATCTTTCGCAGCTCCTCTTTGAATACGAAAATGCCAAGTAGAACAAGGAGTATTGGTTGCATGTAATAACCAAGGGATGCTTCAACAATCTGCTCGTTATTCACAGCCCAGATATATGCAAGCCAATTTGCCGAAATAAAGCCAGCCGCCAATACAAATTTCCAGAAGACCCCAGGGGAGAGCATTAAGGCAAAAGTTGATTTAAGTTGGTGCATAATTGCAAGAGCTACTACACAAATAACTAACGACCAAACAGCTCGGTGTGAAACCATTTCTAATGGTGTGGCAGGCTGTAGTAATGGCCAATAGAGTGGAAACAACCCCCAGAGTGTGTAAGAGCTAAATCCGTAGATAAATCCAAGCCGGGTTTTACTCATTAACTAGCGATAGTTCGTAAATTGAACTGCAAAATCTAGCTTCTGCCCTTTTACTAGCGCCATGGTGTCTTGCAAATCATCACGAGACTTACTTGTAACTCGAAGTGTTTCTCCCTGGATCTGGGTCTTAACAGATTTTGGACCTTCATCTCTAATTATCTTGGCTAGCTTCTTTGCATTCTCGGTAGAGATTCCCTCTTTAAGTGTGCAGCTAATCTTATAAATCTTTCCACTTAGTTCTGGGTCAGTTGATTCAAGATGCTTTAAAGATACCTGGCGCTTGATCAACTTATCCTTGAATACTTCCAGAACAGCTTTCGCCTTCTCTTCAGACTGTCCTTCAATTAGAAACTTTTCGCCTGATTTTTCAATCTTGCTGTCGGTATTTTTGAAGTCAAAACGTGTTGCAATCTCACGGTCGGCTTGGTTGAAAGCATTATCTACTTCCATATGATCAACTTCAGAGACAATATCGAAACTTGAATCAGCCAATTTAAGACCCCTTTACCAATAAGCTATTTTCTAGAATTCACATATTCTACTGTGCGCAATTGTAGGGTAAATTGTGCTCATGATTCGGAGCACTCGTAAATTCCCGAGCCTCCCATACTTTTGGTCGCTAATTGATTGGACCCTTCCTTCACTAAATCCATATAAAGGTAAATTACTTCGCGCCCAAACCATCGAAGATATAGCGCAAATAGCAAAGATGCGAACTCCTGAAGTGGTATTTGATTATGTCGAAGGTGGCGCCGTCGATGAAATTGCCTATTCCAGAAGCCGAGCTGCATATGCCCGAATCGAATTCAATTCACGGGTTATGCGCGATGTATCCAAGATAGACACCACTGAAAAGATTTTGGGCAAGGTTGTAGATATCCCAATCTGTTTTGCGCCCACCGGATACACCCGATTGATGCACCATGTTGGTGAACCTGTAGTTGCAAATGTTGCAAGCAAAAAGAATTTGATATATGCCTTATCAACGATGGGAACAACTTCACCAGAAGAACTAGCAGAAGCAGTTCCAAATTCAAGACGCTGGTTCCAACTTTATATAATGAAAAATCGCAGTGATAGCCTGGCCGTAATTAAGCAGGCGAAAGATAATGGTTTCGAAGCTTTAGTTTTAACCGTCGACACTCCGGTTCCCGGTCTTCGCTACCGCGATAACCGCAACGGCTTAACTGTTCCACCGAAAATTCGCCTAAATACAGTTTTAGCAATCGCGCGCAAACCTATTTGGTGGCTTAATTTATTCACCACCGGAAAATTAGAATTTGCGGCTTTTCGAGGATGGGATAAACCTTTATCCGAACTTGGGGGATTGATATTTGATCCATCTACAACCATGAAAGAAATTACCTGGTTGCGTTCAGTTTGGAAGGGCCCGATTATTGTTAAGGGCGTTCAAAGTGTTGATGATGCAAAGGCCGTTGCAAAACTTGGAGTCCAAGGAATCATTCTTTCTAATCATGGTGGTCGCCAATTTGATCGCGGCCAAGTTCCATTGGAAATACTTCCTGACGTTGTTAAAGCTGTCGGAAACAAAGTAGAAATTTATATAGACGGCGGAATCATGTCGGGCCTTGATGCACTTGGGGCGATTGCACTTGGTGCAAAGGCGGTGTTTATTGGTCGTGCCTATCTATATGGCGCTATGGCCAATGGTGAAGCCGGTGTAGAGCAAGTGATTGAAATTATGCGCAGAGAATTCGAAAACGGTATGGCTCTTTCAGGTGCAACGAATATCGCTGAAGTTCGTAAAAATGGAGCCCGAATTAGGAATTAGTAAGTGCGCTGCTTCATAAGGTAATCTACGCAAGCCGTAAATAACCCTGGCGGGTTGCCCGAGCGGCCAATGGGAGGGGACTGTAAATCCCCCGGCTCTGCCTTCGAAGGTTCAAATCCTTCACCCGCCACCATCTCCACCCCATCGGAATGAGAGTTAAAATTCCCAGATGGCTAAAGCAATAGTTATTGGTGCCGGTGTAATCGGCTGTTCCATTGCCTTTGAAATGGTCGCTAAGGGTTATGAAGTTATTGCAGTCGATAAAGCACAAGGCCCAGGACAGGGATCAACAAGTGCTTCAAGTGCCGTTGTTCGTTTTAATTATTCAACTTTCGATTCTGTAGCACTTGCATGGGAATCTTTTCATTGTTGGAAAAATTGGCCTGATCATCTTGGCAAAAAACAGGAGCGCTATTCAAAGATGATTGATGTCGGCGTTGTTATGTTGGATGCACCGGTGATTTCAGGTGAGAAAACATCACAGCTATTTGATTCAGTTGGAATCCCTTATGAAGTTTGGAATTCAACAGACTTGTCGAAAAATGTAGCTGGAATCGATGTTGGTAAATACTGGCCACCAAAAAAATTGGATGACGATGCATTTTGGGAAGATGCCGAAGATTCTCTTGGTGCGATTTTCACACCAAATGGTGGTTACATTGATGATCCATTACTTGCGACAGAGAATTTGGCACAAGCTGCAATTAGCGCTGGTGTCACATTCCGTTTTAAAACTAAAGTAACTGCAATTCTTCAAGAGGGAAATAAAGTCATTGGTATAGAGGTAGATGGCACCGAAAAGATTTTCGCAGATGTAGTTATTAATGCAGGAGGACCTTGGTCAAACGGCATTAACAAACTTGCTGGCGTAGGCCAGGATTTTACAATTTCTGTTAAGCCAATGCGTCAGGAAGTTCATCAAATAACTACTCCGATGAATTTACTTTCAGGACCAATTATCGGTGATCTGGATCTTGGTACATACATGAGATCTTCTCCGACAGGTGCTACTTATATTGGCGGCACTGAACCAGAGTGTGATCGCCTTGATTGGGTGGATGATGTTGAAGCAGTAAATCTCAATAGAACTAAAGAGTTATTCGAAGCACAAGTGACTCGTGCAGCACGAAGGTTTCCGGCGTTGAAGATTCCTAATACTGCGTCTGGCATTGCTGGTATCTATGACGTTGCAGCTGATTGGACGCCGATTTATGACCGAACTGAACTTGATGGATTCTTTGTAGCCATAGGAACAAGTGGGAATCAATTTAAGAATGCACCTATGGTTGGAAAGCTAATGACAGAGTTAATCGATGCAGTCAGAGCGGGCCATGATCACGATGTAGAACCGGTGAAGATTCGCGCAGAACGCACAGGTAATGAGATAAGCCTAGGAGCTTTTTCACGCAAGCGGGCGTTTAATGCTGAAAACACCGGAACTGTGATGGGTTAGAAAACTTAACTAATCCCAAATCTACTTAATTAGTAATTGTTTCAACTGATCTTGTAATTGATTCCATGAATTCAATATCTGGAACAACTCCGATTCCAATACCATTGGGAACTTCGAGATATCCATCAACCATTTCAAATGGTGTTGTTATATCTTTTTTGAAAAATCTCGATGATGCCGAGGTATCACCAGGAAGAGTAAATCCAGGAAGAGCAGCCAAGGCAAGATTTGCTGCGCGACCGATTCCGGTTTCAAGCATGCCGCCGCACCAAACTGGTATCGATCTGGCTAAACAGTAGTCATGGATTTTAACTGACTCTAGGTACCCACCAACACGTCCAGGTTTTATATTAATTATTGAAGTGGCATCTAATTCGAGAGCATCTTGAGCTGATGACAGGGAGATGATTGATTCATCTAAACATACTGGCGTCGACATAACTTTTGCTAACTGCGCGTGGCCCAGAATGTCATGTTCGTCTAATGGCTGTTCAATCAGTAGTAAATTGAATTGATCTAATTGCTTTAAATGTTTGGAATCACTTCTTGAGTAGGCCTGGTTTGCGTCGACTTGTAGTGGCTTATCAGGGAAAAGTTCTCGTATTTTTCTTACTGGCTCTAAATCCCAACCAGGCTCAATCTTTAATTTAATTCTTTTATATCCAGCCTCTACATATGAGGTTACTTCATCAACTAAGGCTTCAATTGAAGGGGCGATTCCAACTGAAACACCGCAAGGAACTTTTGTTTTATTTGCACCGAGATAGGTGGCAAATGAAATACCGGAAGTTTTCAACTGAGCATCTAAAATCGCAGTTTCTATTGCCGCCTTAGCCATTTGGGCACCTAAGAACGGCTTCAAATGATCTGCAACAGTCTCCGCACTAATTTCAGTGGCTTTGTTCAAAGTAGGAATTAGGAATTCTCGGATAGTTTCTAGGCAACCCGAAATGTATTCAGGCGAATAAAGGGGAGCAGACATCGCTACGCATTCAGACCAGCCAACAATCCCATCTTCGGTAGTAACTTTTATCAATAAGACTTCACGGTCAGTTTGAGTAGTAAATGAAGTTCTAAACGGCCTGACTAGCGGCAAATGTATTCTGCGGAGTTCATACTCAAGAATCTTCACTAATTCCCACTCTCAACATTGGAAAGAATATAACCATGAACATTTGAAAAACCAACGACTTTATAGCCGCTCTCAAATGCCTTAAGAAATGCTTCTCTAACGCGTATGCGCTCAGCCATAGCCTCTTCAATACTTTTCGCTCTTAACGCAACAATATCCTCAGGGACTTCAATATTAATTGCACCTTTGGGCAGCTCTAAAAATTCTTTTGAAGGTTGTGGAGCGTTATCCAAAATGTTCCACTTAACCATTAGTCGATCAGAATGATCACCTGCATTTACTAAATCAGTCATTGGACCATAGAAATCTTGGAAATAATCTGAAATCTCAACACCGAGCTTAGAAATGTTAAATCTTGCATTCCTTCTTACGAGTGGATCAAAAGTCCATGATACAAAAGGAATTTTTCTTTCCCGGGCCCAGCCGTATTGGTGATTCTTCATCATTGCCCCAACACCTAAATCTCGACTTTGTGGCACCACGGCCGCCATATGCGAATGCAGATGTGTTCCACCATTGATTCCAATGAAACCAAAAGTTGCACCAAGAATCTCATTCCCGCTAAATGCGCCGACAAAGTAAGAACCGTTATGAACAAATGCTTGCATTAAATTTTCTGGTATCTCACGACCACCACCAGGAATCGGCCAAATTGCATCAAATAGATCTAAGCCCAGATTTTGATCTGAAATACTCACTAGCTCACGAATGACAATTGGCTCCATGCCAAGAGTCTAACGACTCGATATAGGGCTACAGCCTTGGGAGAAACGGAGTTTTAGTGGATTCCAAACATAATAAAGATATGGAAGACTAACTTTATGAGCAGCAAAATTGCAGTTGTAACTGGAGCCGGTGGTGGAATGGGCAGCGCTATAACTGCTCGGCTTATTCAAGATAATTTCCACGTAGTTGCACTCGATTTAAATGCTGGAAGCCTTGAAAAACTTAAGGGAGCATTCCCAATTGATGTAACAACCTTTCAAGTTGATTTAACATCTGCTGACAAAATAGCTGAAGTCTTTAAAAATATTAAGGCAAAATTTGGTGGCGTTGATGCTCTAGTAAATAATGCCGGAGATTGCTTCATGTCTGAATTTCCTAATATTCCAGCCGCTGAATTTGATAAACAAATGGCAGTGAATTTTTCCTCTGCTTTCTACTGTTCGCAAGAATCAGTTAAGTTAATGTTAGAGCGACCTGGAATTAAGAAAATTGTCAATATCTCTTCTAACGGGGCCTACAACTTTGATGTATTTGATCCACCGCACTATCGCGCAAGTAAAGCAGCAATGGATACTTTAACTAAGGATTTGGCTCGCCGTTATGCTACCGAGGGAATCTGTGTAAATTCAATTGCTCCTGCAATGACCGAGTCACCTTTGTTTAAAGTTCTTAGCGATGAAATATTAAAGAAAGCAATCTCTCAAATGCCGAGAGGTGCTGCTATGAAACCAGATGAAATCGCAGCATGGGTAGGCTTTTTAATTTCTAGCGCTGGTGATGTTTCTAGCGGCAATGTGATTATTTTAAATCAGGGAAGAGATGTCCGGTAGCTAATATTTGATTAGTTGTAAAGATCCGGTGCTTTCTTTAGCTCTTTCCACTGCTCTGGTCCATGGCCATAAATTACATAAGCATTTTTTGATTTAGCTAAATCAAATATTCGATTCGCACTAGCTATCGCTTGGGCTGGATCTGTAGCGTCTAGGCAACCCTCACTAATCTCAGACTCTCTGGAAATAGCATCGCTAGTTAACAGTATGGAACCAGTGTTGGGGAGTGTGAGAAGGATTGATAATTCACCAGGTGTATGGCCTGGAACATGGAGAATTTTAAAGTCCGGTCCAAAATCATAATCAGAATCAACTAAGAGATATTCATTTGCTGGCCACTCTAAAGGTTTTTTACCCCTCCAGTAAATAGGACGTTCTAAAGCTCTCTCCTCTTTACCAATAATTATTGGAGTTCCCGGAAATCCATCTATATTGCCGACATGATCAATATGTGTGTGAGTAATAATTACAAAATCCAGATCGCTCTTAGTTAATCCAAGTTTTGCTAATTGAGCGTCAGGTTGATTCTCATAAGTAAGTTCAAGGAGTTCGCCAAACTCTCCTAAGTTATCTTCGACTGAGGCCGCGTCTATATCTTTGGCGTACTTCTCTGGAAATCCAGTATCAATAAGAATTTTTTCACCAGTGCTTGTGGTTACCAAAAAACCAGGGATTCCAATGATTCTGCCATTGGCGTGAACTGTAAAAAGCCCAAAATCTAGAACAGCTAATGAAATTGGATGGCCAGATAATTTCTGAGAAGTAAGTATCGTCATAAGACTTAGTATTTTACTCTTGTCACTATCGTTTTATCAATCCCAATTACACTACGCTACTCAGGTGGAAAAAAATAATAAGTCGGTAGCAGTGCCACCACTGTCGTCGCTGCAGTTGAGAAAAAGTGAGAAGTGGCGCGCATATCCACCTGAAATTCTGCCCATGCCATTCGCGGTAATGGATTTTGAACTCTCTGAACCTATTAAAAAATCCTTAATTGATTTAGTTAACAATTCTGATGCTGGATATTTAGGTAAAATACCGGAGTTGGGTCAGAGCCTCACTAATTTTGCAGCAGATCGATGGAATTGGAAAATAACTCCTGAAGATATAAAGATTTGTCCTGATGTCGGAGTAGGGGTTATCGAAGTTTGCCGGCAAATAGTCAAACCAGGTGACCAAATAATGATCAATACGCCGGTTTACTACAATTTTTTTAACTGGATTAAGGAATTAAATTGCAAGCCTTATGACGTTCCGTTAATTGAGAATCAATTAACATATTCGCTTGACCTCGAGAAAATAGCGGAGGGTTACGCATCTGGAGTTAAGGTGCACATTCTCTGTAATCCACATAACCCGGTAGGAGCAGTCTTTTCTCAATTAGATTTAGCAAAGCTTGCCGATCTTGCTGATCAATTTGGCGTTGTCATTGCTGCGGATGAGATTCATGCACCTCTAACTTACAAGGAAAAAAGCTTTACGCCATTTCTTAACTCTTCAGAAGTTGCGAAAGAGGTTGGAATATCATTTTTATCAGCAACAAAATCCTGGAGTATTGCTGGCTTAAAGTGTGCCCAGATAGTTGCGGTTGGAGAGAAGACCAGGCAGATTGTTGCGGGAATACCCACCGCCGTGCACTCACGTGCCTCACTTTTTGGCGCTGTCGCATCAGCGGCAGCTTATGGAGAGAGTAAAGATTGGCTAGATTCAGTAATTGCGCAGTTAGATCAATCAAGAAGTTATTTGGGTGGCTTACTCTCTGAGCTTGAGTTTGATATTGGATATCGGGAACCAGATGGCGGTTATTTCGGCTGGCTCGACCTGCGAAGTGTCGATAAGTTTAAGAATTTAAATAGTCGCGAAGATCTTGCAGAGTTGTTACTGACTCATGGAAAAATTGCAGTTGCGCCCGGCCACCTTTATGGACCGAGCGGAACAGGATTCATTAGAATAAATTTTGCTACCAGTTTTGAGATTATCGAAGAGTCTGTAAAAAGAATCAAATCAACGTTAGAGATGATATAAAAAAAGTTAGGCCCTAGATTTCCTAGGGCCTAACTTTTTAACATATTCCTTTTTATTCAGCTAATTTGCTGAACTTTCAGGACTAACTAGAAGCGAACATCCTCTGCATCATTTGAGCTGAGTTTTCCATCAGCTGCAATCTTGTAGACGCGGAATAGTGCTCCACTTGAATCACCATATGCATCAAACTTTGCAGTGGTCCAAGCACCTTGGTAGGTAAAGCTCTTACCAGCTGCTGCTGCCTTAACAGCATCAGTCAGTTTGCTCCATGGAATGTTTGCTCCACCTTTAGCACCTGAAACAGCACGTAGGCTCTTTGATAGAACTGAACCCTTATTGCTCTTTCCGTGAATTGCTGCAAGGCATAGAAGGACTGTTGCATCATAAGCTGAAGCATCAACGAAAGTTTCCTTTGTTGCTGGCTTTGCAGCCTTACGAGCTGCCTTCCACTTATCAGATGCGATTCCGATTGACTTTGCAGCAGTTCCACTTGCGCCCGCCATAATGTCAACGCCGATTGTCTTGATTACAGCTTCGTCATACATTGCTTCTGTGAAGAATGTCTTCTTTGCATCCCACTTGCCGGTGCGAACCAATGCTGGTCCAACCTTTGCAAATGTGTCAGGGAAGTCAACGATTACCCAAACATCTGGTGAGCCTTCAGTTAGAAGCTTTGCTTCTGAATCGAAGGTTGCGTTATCTGGGTTCCAAAGAACCTTACGACCGATGTCTCCGCCGCCTTTAACCCATTCGTTGGTTACAACGTTTGCTAGAGCAGTTCCGAAAGCATCGTTACGTGCGCCAATGCTTAGAGTTACTGTCTTACCAAACTTCTTTTGAACAGCGGCAACGATTACTTTGCCTTGGAAAGCGTCAGATGGATATGTGCGGAACAACAGATCCTTATCTACAAACTTTGTAATTACTGGGCTTGATGCTGCAGTAGCAATCATGACCACGTTGTTAGGAACAGTTACAGATTGTGCAGCAAGAGTTGTCGAACCAGAAGTTAATGGTCCAACAATTGCATTTACCTTATTGCTCTTTACAAGCTTGGTAGCTGCTTCAACTGCAAGTGCAGGAGTTGCTTGATCATCTTCTGAAGCAACAATCTTGCAAGTTCCAGCTACGTTTGCAGCCTTCATTGCTTTTGTCATTTGCTCTGCGGCGTATTCTGCAGCAGTAGTCAATCCAATACCGTAATCAGCATTTCCACCTGTAAGTGGGTGAATAGTACCGATCTTCATATCCACACCAGCAGCTTGTGCTGGAAGTGAAGTCACAACAAGTGCCGAAGCAATTGCTGAAGCAAATATTGCATATTTAGCTTTCATATCTCTCCTAGGTTTAACTTAACCTTTTAGGTTAAGGCAAGTGGCTACATATCGCGCCAAATGTAACTTCAATTCACCTAAATTAATAGGGCACGCAAGGGCATTTATTGAGGAGGTGATAGGAATTCGAGAATATCTACGCGGAGAAGTTATAACTTTTTGGTAACAATTATTTCTTTCTACTTCTTTCCGAGATAAATCCCTACGATTTCAGGGTCATCTACCAGGGCTGATCCCACGCCTTCATGTCGGTTCCGGCCCATGTCTAATACATAGCCATAGTCAGAAATCGCTAATGCACGACGCGCATTTTGTTCCACCATCAAAATTGTTACACCAGTTTGATTAATCTTTACTAGCTCATCAAACAATTGGTCAACAAGCGCTGGTGCTAAACCAGCTGATGGTTCATCGAGTAACAAGATTCTAGGTGAAGACATCAGTGCTCGAGCCATCGCTAACATTTGTCTCTGACCTCCGGATAAAGTTCCGGCACGATCTCTGTGGCGCTTTTTCAAATCAGGATAGCTTTGATAAATCTCATCGCGAACTTCATCTAATGACTTATTTGCAAAATCTACATATCCCACTTCAAGATTCTCTTCAATGCTTAAAGCTGGGAAAACATTTTCAATCTGTGGGACATACCCAACTCCAATTTTGGATAAGTTATGTGGCTTCGTAGCAAGGACATCAATATCTTTGCCATCTTTGTGGAGTGTTACTGAGCCAGATGTAACTTTTGCTATTCCATAAACTGCTTTTAATATTGTTGATTTTCCGGCACCGTTTGGTCCAACAATCGTGACAATATTCTTTTCAGGCACATCAATAGAGACGCCATTTAGAATTTGGATATCACCATATCCACCTTGCAGGCTGGAAACTGTAAATAATGATTTATTTGAACTGTTGTCAGCCATCTATGAATCCTTCCGGCGTGAGCCTAAATATGCATCAATCACCAAATCATTTTCATAAATTGATTTTGGTAAGCCATCCGCAATTATTTTTCCATCAGCCATAACAATTACTCGATCAGAAATATTCATCACAGTTTCCAAATCGTGCTCAATTAGCAAGAAGGTAATTGACTGCTCTTTTCTAAGTGCGGCCAGAACAGTTAAAAGCTTCTCTACTAGGGTCGGATTAACCCCAGCAAAGGGTTCGTCTAGAAGCAACATCTTTGGGTCTGCCATTAAAGCTCTAGATAGATCTAGGAGTTTGCGCTGGCCACCTGAAAGAATGCCGGCATATTCATCTGCAAACTTTGTAAGGCCAACTTGGTCAAGTCTGCGCATCGCTTCTTCCCGGGCTTTTACTTCAAAAGATTTACGTGCTCGTGGATTGAAAAAGCCCAGCAGGTTATCTCCTGGATTTCCTTTGACCGCCATCATTAAATTTTCCGCAACGGTAAGTCTTCTAATTACCTTTGCGCCTTGGAAGGTGCGAACAAGTCCCTTTTGCGCAATCTTGTGTGCATGGATTGAGTGAATAGCCTCGCCCATAAAAATGATTTCACCAGAGCTGACTTTGTTCATGCCACTTAGAAGATTGAAGAGCGAAGTTTTACCAGCGCCATTTGGTCCAATCACAGAGGTAAAGGAATTTTCCTTAATGGTGAAGCTGACGTCCTGAACTGGCTTAACACCGCCAAAACTCACTGAAATATTTCTTACATCCAAGACTGAAGAATTAAGTGTTTTTGTAGTTTCCATTCTTACTCCAAAATCATTTCTTGGCGTTTACCAAATAAGCCTTGAGGCCTTTTGACCATAAGCAAGACGATAACTAGACCAATCAAAAAGACGCGAAGATATGCTCTTTCTGGTGATGAAAGGAGTGAGAGCGGCCAAAATTCTAAGAATCTGGTTGCGCCATAAAGGAATCCAAAGAAAATTGCTGCAACAAAAAGGCCTTTTACTCGAGTTGCACCGGCAAGAATCAGAATCATCCAGCCGTAGAAAGTTACGATTCGAAGGAAATCTTCCGGGGCCAGTAGCGCAAATTGCACCGACCAAAAGACTCCTGCAAGCCCACCGAAGACTGAACCAATAATCAAAGTCTGAAGTCTAAAACGAAATACATTCTTGCCAAGCGAGCGGGGAACATCGTCATCTTCGCGAGTTGCACGTAGGACTCTTGCCCATGATGTTTTTTGCAACCTTGAAGAAAGCCAAATGAACAGACCAAAAAATGGCCAGACAATCAAAACCATTGATAAATCCCGCGAAGCTTCGTCACCAATAATTGGATACAAACGATCTGAAATCCAAGTCAAAATTACATCAGGCTTGTCGGTGTAGCTTGCAAATCCATTAGGACTTGGAATCGCAAGAGTTCCTTGAGTGCCGCCTGTAACGTTGTCAGTATTTAGAATCCAATATCGAACAATTTCAGCGAATGCGATACTGGCAATTGCAAAGTAATCGCCACTTAATCGTAAAGTTGTTAAACCTAAGAGCGCACCTAGGAACGCGGCAAGTATGACTCCGGCAAGTGCGGCCCACCAAAAACTCCACTCATATTTAATTACCAGCACCGCGATTGTGTAGCCCGAGACCGCCATCATTCCAACGTGACCAAAATTCATGATTCCGCCAACACCATATTGAATTTGAAGTCCTAGTGAAAAGATTCCATAGATACCAGCAAGTGCTAAAACAAATATCCAAAATCCTGGTTGTATAAACGCTTCCATCTCTAGACCTTTCTCGCTCGGTAGCCAAAGATTCCTTCAGGCTTGAAGAGAAGAACTAGAACTAAGGTTGCAAATGCCACAACCGGCTTGTAATTACTTGGCACCCCGCCAAAGAAAATACTTAACTGTGATAACTCCATAATTAATCCCAGAAGCAACCCACCAGCTAAAGCACCATATGCATCACCAATTGTGCCAAGCACTACTGCTGCAAAGAAAGATAAAAGTAAACTTTCGCCCATCGCATTATTGAATTGACCTTGAACGAGTCCCTGGAACACTCCAGCAAGAGAGCCGAGCGCTCCAGAAATTAACCAAGTTGCTAGAACAACTCGATCCACATTTATTCCTGAAACCGATGCAAGACCAGGATTGTTTGCATAAGCGCGCATATCTTTACCGATTCGTGCCTTCGCGATGAAAAGCGCGATGGTCAAAATTGAGGCCGAAGCAAAGATTAAAACCAATAACTGAGTTTGTGGGATTCGAGCCCCAAGAAAATCATAAGTTTTTAGGATATCGATATTGAACTTACGAGTCTCTGTGCCAAATATGAATTGGATTATTGGCCGCAACATTAAAGCAACGCCAGTTGCAACTAAGAACAGAGCAAGGGTTCCGGCTTTATTGCGACGTAAATTGCGCCATAGCACTAACTCTAAGAACCAACTAATTGCCATTCCTGCAATCATCGAGACTACAACTGACAAGAGAAAGTTTAATTCCAAAGTTACACTTAAAAAATAGGTTATAAATGCACCGAGTGTTAAGAAGTCACCAGCTGCAAAGTTAACCAACCTGAGTACGCTGTAAAGAAGTGAAATTCCAACTGCTGCGATGGCAAAGATGCACCCGACTACCAGGCCATTGAAGAAATACTGAATAAAATCTGACATGACTTAAATTCCATTCCTTCGCTGCGTAGGTTAAGTCGCAAATCTAGTTGCGATCAGGCTGGAAGGCTACCTTTTGAGAAGAGTTATTTCAACGTTTTTGAGAGAAAAGTCACGAGATTGGGCTGTATTTGGCCACTTTAAGAATTATTTGTTGGCGTTGTTTTTGCGGGCCGCACGAGATAAGAAGAGTGCAAAGACTAGTGCCAACACGATTCCGGTATTAACTCCCATTTCAATCAAAGCACGATTGAAGTATTCGGTTGTCTTCTCTTTCTCCATAGTGAGGGACGCTCCAACAGTAAGAATGTGTCGAACAGCTGCAATAACTCCGATGATCAAGAAGCTATCTAATTGGAAGATTCCATCAGTGAAACGAACGATTACCGTTCTCATGATTTCCAGAATAATTACTACAAACAAGATGTCATTTATTGCCTGAATCATTCCGAGCGGAAAGAATGGGCGAGTCTCGATTAAGCGCTGCAAGCTGTAGCCAGCAGCGAGAATTGAAATGATAAATAGAAGTATTCCGAGAAAGCCATGCAAAATATCTTCGAGCTTATCTATGAAAGATACTGGGATTAGCGATTCATCATTCGTGAGTAAACCTTTAACTGATTTGTACTTCACAGTGGCCCCTTTTTCGTTTTCCAATTACTTAAGGGTAAGCGCGGGTTTGAGCTCGCGCAAGGTGAATCGCTAGCTTATTTCTCCGGACTTACGGCGACGAACGTTATCTCCCCATACGGCAAGAACGATAACGATGCCTGTTATGACATATTGCCACTCTTGTTGAAGCTCGAGAATTCGAAGTCCGTTTACAAGAACCGACATAATCAAAGCACCGATAATTGTTCCGCTGATTGTTCCCTTACCGCCGAGAAGTGAAGTTCCACCGATAATTACTGCGGCGATCGCTTCAAGCTCGTATCCCAAACCAAGATCTGGACGAGCAGAACCAAGACGTGAAGTAAGGACAACAGCAGCTAAACCAACATACAGTCCACCGAGTCCATAGATTGCTACAAGCCAACTGTTGACTTTTACACCAGATAGTTTTGTAGCGGCTTCGTTTGAACCAATCGCAAAGGTATAACGGCCGATAACGGTCTTATTTAGAATTATTGAAGCAACGATTGCTCCCACAAAGAGAATGAGTACACCATTGGGGAAGTTCGGAATTATATTTCCAGTCGCGATTGCATCCCAACCAGGAACATCTGTTGTAAAGAGAACTGGCTTGAGGTCAGAAATAATTAAGGCGAGCCCTTGCGCGGCCTTCATTGTGGCAAGAGTTGCAATGAATGGCGGCAACTTTAAAACTGTAATCAAGAGACCATTGATTACACCGCAAAGTCCACCGACGATAATTCCAACGAGAATACCGGTCCAAACGTTTAGGTTTAAACCTTCAACAAGTTTTCCGACAATTACGGCAACCAGAGCGGTCGCAGTTCCGATCGAAAGATCAATACCACCAGTAATGATTACGAAGGTTGTTCCGATTGCCATCAGGCCAATGACCGTGGTCGACATGAGGATTCCACCAGAGACGTTCTCCCATGATGCGAAAACCGGACGCATAATCGTGAAAAAGATAAAGATTACGACAAGGCTTGCAAGAGCAAGTACGCGCCCAACTTCACGTTTTACAAAGGCGATAACTCTATTGCCGCCCTTAACTTTTCCTTCAGTTACTTTCACTGCATCTGTCATTGCTATCTCTTTTCTTGGTCTCGTTTAAATCTTGGTTTAGTCGCGGAATTTTGTGGCATATTGCATGATTTTGTTCTGGTCTGCATCTTTATTTTCGATGATTCCGGTTAGCTTGCCTTCGCACATCACAGCAATGCGATCTGACATCCGAAGGATTTCGGGAAGTTCTGAGGAGATCATGATGATTGATTTGCCTTCTGAGGCGAGCTTGGTTAGTAATTTATAAATTTCATCTTTAGCACCAACATCGATACCTCGGGTTGGCTCATCAAAGATCAAAATATCGCAATCCCGTGTCAACCACTTAGAGATAACCACTTTCTGCTGGTTTCCACCAGAAAGATTTTTCAAATATTGATTCTCAGAAGGAGTTCTAATTGAAAGTTGCTTAATGGCATCTCTTGTTATTGCCCCCGCAGGCTTAGTTTTAAGGAAGCCAAATTTATTTGAAAAAGAAGGAATTGAAGAAAGAATCACGTTGAAAGTTACGTTTTGAATTAAGAGAAGACCATATTTCTTGCGATCTTCAGAGAGATACCCGATACCTGATTTAACAGCATCTGATGGGCTTTTAATTTTAACTTCCTTGCCACGAAGAAAGATCTTGCCGGCACTTCTATGATCTGCACCAATAATTGCGCGAGCAAGTTCGGTGCGACCAGCGCCCATTAAGCCAGCGAATCCAAGAATTTCACCTTTACGAAGCTCGAAAGAAACATCTTGCAGAAGTCTTGAATCTGAGATTCCCTCGACCTTCAATACGACTTCGGCACTCATAGGACGAACTGAAGGTCGTTGATCTTGATCAACCTTACGACCGACCATTAGTGAGATAACTTCTGGAATAGAGGTTTCAGTTGTCTTTAAAGTCTTCACGTATTCGCCATCACGAATAACAGTAATTCGATCAGTTATCTGGTTTAGCTCTTCTAAACGGTGTGAAATATAGACAACACCTTTACCAGATGCCTTCAAAGCTCTGATAATTTTAAATAGCGCATCTGTTTCAGCCGGAGTAAGTGAAGATGTTGGTTCATCCATAATGATTACTTCACCACGGTAAGAAACTGCTTTAGCAATTTCAACCATCTGTTGCTTAGCGATTGTAAGTTCGCCAACTTTTTGCTTAGGGTCTAAAACCAAATCTAGCTCTTCAAGCAAAGCTTTTGCTGCCTTATTCAACTTTGATTCATCTAGAAAGAGACGTCCCATTCGACGATTTTCGCGGCCAATAAAGATGTTCTGAGCAACTGTTAAATCTGGCATCAAGTTAAGTTCTTGATGGATGATGCTAATTCCTAATTTCTGAGCCTCAAGTGGGCTGGTCACATTTACATGTTTACCGAGATAAACAATATCTCCGGTGTCTTTCTTATATATTCCAGAAAGAATTTTCATCAGTGTTGACTTGCCTGCACCATTTTCGCCAACAATTGCGTGGACTTCACCTTTATCTAAATCAAAGTGCACATTATTAAGTGCCTTAACGCCAGGGAACTCCTTGCTCACGCCAGTAAGCGATAAGAGTTGAGTTGTTGCCATTGGTTCCCCCGTTAATCGATGAAGCAGTTTCTAAAACTCTTTCAGAATCTTAAAGCATTATGGCCGGGATTTCTCCCGGCCATAATTTACTTCTTCTTACAAATTACTCGAACGAATTCGAATTAT
>CAMAYZ010000003.1 GCA_945863115.1 Bifidobacterium breve | reverse complement strand
CTTGAATACGAAAAGCCTTCAAACAACGCCCATTAATTAAACCGCTACTTGCTAGTGGTGTCCGCTCTCAAGCGCCTTAGCTTCAGTTTCAGTAGGTGCAGGAACTTGCTCAACATGAGCTTGACTAAATCTCGCACGAATCTTGCCCTTAATGCCTTGCGGATTAACGACACCATTTGCATCTTCTGCAGGAACGATAAGGGCTCTAGGTTGTTCGTGTTGGGTAAGAGTGAACTTTTCTGCCGGTGTTAGCTCTTCGTGGATTTCAACAAACTCACCATGAGGAAGCATTACCAAACGACCAGTTTCGCGACCATGGAGAACTTTCTCGCGATCAGCGCGCTGCAACGATAGACAGATGCGTTTTGTAATAACAAAGACAAGTGGTGGAATAACGATTACACCGATTCGACTAAACCACATGATCTGATTAATCGTGAGGTCAAAGTTGGTAGCGATAATGTCGTTTCCGCCATTTATCAAAGTAACCAGAACGAAAGACAATGACATAGCACCGATAGCAGTGCGGTTTGGATTATTACGTGGACGATCTAGAAGATGGTGTTCACTCTTATCACCGGTCATCCAAGATTCAATGAATGGATATAGCGCCATCAAGGTAAAGAGAATGCCCGGAATAATTAACCCGGGAACCAAAATGTTCCAGGAAATCGTGTAACCAAAGATGTAACTCTCAATTGGGGGAGCCATACGAACTAAACCATCGAGCCAACCCATATAAAAGTCCGGCTGCGAACCGGCAGAGATCTGCCCGGGGTTGTAGGGACCGTAGAGCCAAATGGGGTTAATCGATGCAAGTGCGCCGAGTAAGGCCGTAACACCAAAGACTATAAAGAAGAAGCCACCAGCTTTTGCCATATAAA
The DNA here is from genome assembly GCA_945863115.1 of Bifidobacterium breve. GTDB lineage: Bacteria > Actinomycetota > Actinomycetes > Nanopelagicales > Nanopelagicaceae > AAA044-D11. The sequence goes on along the minus strand of CAMAYZ010000003.1, from coordinate 133,878 downwards.
TTGGCATCAACGGATAACCCACAACATTTTTCTCAGTGCGACCTGGGCCTGGATATTGGGTGTGCTTCTGATACCAAACCAACATCAAGTGAATCGTAATTAGCGCCAAGAACATTCCTGGAAGCAATAGGACGTGAACCGTATAAATTCTCGGGATAAATGCTTCACCCGGGAAGGCGCCACCAAATGCAAAGAATGCGAGATAGGAACCGACTACGGGAAGCGCTTGAATAATTGCTTCAGCAATTCGAATTCCGGTTCCGGAGAGAAGATCATCTGGAAGTGAATAACCAAGGAAGCCTTCAACGATTCCAAGAGTTACGAGGCCAACACCAATGAGCCAGTTTGCTTCACGCGGCTTGCGGAAAGCACCAGTGAAGAAGACGCGCATTAAGTGCGCAATCATTCCAGCCATGAACAGCAGCGCTGCCCAGTGATGAATTTGGCGCATCAATAGTCCACCACGAACATCAAAGGAGATGTGAAGAGTTGAGGCGTATGCAGCCGACATCTTTATATCTTTCAGTGGTTCGTAGCTGCCTTCGTAAACAACTTCGCGCTGAGATGGATCAAACCAGAAAGTTAAGAAGGTTCCTGAAAGCAGCAAGATAATAAATGAATAGAGAACAATTTCACCCAGCATAAATGACCAATGGTCTGGGAATACTTTGGTTAGGTTCTTTCGAAGCCACTTGGCCGCGCCAGTGCGATCATCTACATAACTGGCAACGTTTCCGCCAATGCGTTCTGCTTTTTTCATGATGAGCGCTCCCAGAAGCTAGGTCCAACAGGTTCGTTGAATGGTTGTTGTGCTACTAGATATCCATCGCTATCAACTGTGATTGCAAGTTGTGGCAATGGTCTTGCGGATGGTCCAAAGATAACTTTTGCGGCACGAGTAACATCGAAAGTTGATTGGTGACATGGGCAGAGTAAATGCTTTGTCTGTTGCTCATAAAGCGCTACGGCGCATCCCATATGTGAACATATCTTTGAGAAAGCGATAATTCCATCGTGAGTCCAAGAGAGACGCTCAGCGTTCAATTGAAATTCTGAAGGACGAAGTCTTATAAGTAAGACTGCATCTTTCGCGATGTCATAAAGGTGGCGCACTTTTCCGGGTTCTAATTCAGGTAAGACTTGAGCAACCGCACCAACTTCTAAATCTTCTGGTCGAATTGGGCGATCGCCTGGATCTGTTACTAGCCGAGTCCCAGTCTTCCAAGAAGTTTTTTCAAGCTCTTTGCCTGGCAATGGACCTAAATCACGTAGAAGAACTATTGGGGTAAGCGCTGATGCGCCTAGTGCTAAGCCAAGTGTTCGCTTAATTAAAGAGCGACGTCCTAAACCAGCAGCTCCAGCTTGTTCCTTTACAGTTCTAACAAAGTCTTCGCGATCTTCATCAGGTGAACGAAATTCATGTCGTTCCGCAATCACTTCAGTGTCTGGCATCAAATGTTTTGCCCAATGAACTAAACCAAGACCGATAAATAAAAGTGCGAAGGCCATTCCTAGACCAAGGAATAATTGGTGCGCATTTGTGCTTCCCATTATTGGCAGGAAGAAAAATACATCGTCCTTTATAAATATGTAGGCGTAAATTGCTAAGACAGTTGAGAGCGCAGAGAGAACAAAGAGAATTGAAACTTGGCGTTCTGCACGATCTGCAGCTTTTGGATCAACATCAGATTTGCGATGCACATGTTCCGGTAGCCCTGGGTCTTGGAATTTCTGAATTTCGTTTGACATATTTATTTACCTTATTTCGCCTTCATGGTTAGCCAGACAGCGATACCGATTAATAATCCAAGTCCGAGAGTCCAAACCAAAAGTCCTTCAGTAACTGGGCCAACGCGACCAAGTGCAGCACCACCTAAGTTTGGTTCATTCTCAGCAGCTTTGATCCACTTGATAATTGAAAGTTTTTCTTGTGGCGTGATTGTCTTATCGCTAAAGACTGGCATTGATTGTGGGCCGGTAATCATCGCTTCATAAACATGTTTTGCATCTACGCCCATAAGAGTTGGCGCATATTTTCCTTGTGTTAGCGCACCACCTTGGCCAGCAAAGTTATGGCACATCGCGCAGTTAGTGCGGAATAGTTCGCCACCTTCTGCAGTATTTCCATCTCGTTCGTAAGTTAACTGGGCTTCATTAATTACATCTGGACCTGGAGCAAGCGAAGCAACATATGCAGCAAGTGCTGCAGTCTCTTCTTCATTATAAAGTGGGGCCTTTCGCGCAGCTTGTTGGCTCATATCAGCCATTGGCATGCGCCCGGTTCCAACCTGGAAATCAACTGAAGCTCCACCAACACCAATTAGGGCTGGTGCAACTGCGCCACCTTCTAAATTCAAACCGTGACATGTAGAACAACCGAAGTTGTAAATTCTTTTGCCTTCTTCAATCAGAGTTGATTTTGGCGCGGTCTCCATTTCACCTGAGTTAGGAACGGCGCTTGCAACTTGGAAAGTAGTTCCCATTGTTATGAGCGCAACTATCAGAAGAGCTGGACCGGCAAAACGATGGCGGCGATACCGGGAGAGTTTCTTGATTCCTGAATTCATTTTTTCCATTCTTTAATTCACCTCTTCATTACTTAATTAAATAAATAGTTGCGAAGAGAGCGATCCATACCACGTCAACGAAGTGCCAGTAATAGGAAACTACGATTGCAGTCTGTGCTTGCTTGTGACCAAATTTTTGTGCGCGAAATGTTCTAATCATCACGATCAAGAATGCAATCAAGCCACCTGTTACGTGCATTCCGTGGAAGCCGGTTGTCATATAGAAAACCGAACCATAAGCGTTAGATGAGAGGGTCAAATTTTCTTGAACTAGATGCGCATATTCATAAACCTGACCACCGATGAAGAAAGCGCCCATTAAGAAAGTTAGCGCAAACCATTCACGCATTCCCCATTTACTGAATTGAAGAAGTGAACCGGTTCGCTTAGCTTGGAAACGTTCCGCAGCGAAAACTCCGAACTGACAAGTTACGGACGAGAGAACTAGGACTGTTGTGTTTGCTGCAGCAAATGGAATTGCTAACAAGCCAGTTGACTCAAGCCAAATCTCTGGACCTTGAACAGCGCGAGTTGTGAAATACATTGCGAAAAGCGCCGCGAAGAACATCAACTCACTTGATAACCAGACGATGGTTCCGACCGCAACTAAGTTGGGGCGGTTAATCTTCTGAGTTGTCAGAGCGGCAGTTGTCATAGGGCGATTATTCCCGATTCGCGCGGGAAATGAGATATTTGGGCGCCCGGACAGCACTCACTTCTGGTGAATCTCATCACCAAACTGGACCTTGCCCACTGGGATTTATTTGTGCCTTTGATGGCTAGAATTCGGGCCATGACTTCGGGGAAAAATCTGACCATTGCTCTTTATTCAGATGATTCGTCAGTGCGTTCCTCAATAGTGACCGCCCTTGGCCGCCGGGTAGCTGCTGAACTTCCAGAACACAAGATTGTTGAATTCGCTACTGGGCCAGCCCTTCGGTTATATCTAGATTCAAAGCAGAGCGTTGATCTGTTTATCCTTGATGGCGAAGCGGTTCCTGAAGGTGGACTAGGTCTGGCTCGAGCTCTGAAGGATGAAGTTTTTAATTGTCCACCGGTTCTAGTAATCACGGGACGAATTCAAGATAACTGGCTTGCTGCTTGGTCGAAGGCAGATGATGCAGTTCTTCACCCAATCGACCCATTCACTCTGGCCTCTAAAGTGGCTGCGCTACTTAAAGGTAAATCTGTAGTTAGCGCATAAATTTCTTTAGCTGCGCAATCGTAAAGACTTCGTATCCAGATAACCGCTCTATCAATCGGTGGAGAACTTCAACCGTTGTCTTTACATCATCCAGCGCTCGGTGGTTTGGAAGCGCTTTAGTGTTGAAAAATTGGGAGAGTGTGCCAAGTTTGTAATTCTCAATTTCAGATCTTTCGATTACTCGCCGGGCTAATTTAACGGTATCAATCACTTCGTATTTCGGCCAGATATGTGAAAGCTGCGTTGCCGCTGCCTTTAGGAAACCAATATCAAAAGGCGCATTATGGGCGACTAAATGCACATGTTCATGGCGGTCAATAAATTCAATGAAATCCGGAAACACCTCATTTATAAGTGGTGCATCAATCAACATCTCGTCGGTGATTCCGGTCAGATTAACTATGTATTCCGGTAAGGCAACTTGTGGATTTACGAAGCTGGAAAACTCTTCCAAAATCTCGCCACCACGAATTGCAATCGCTCCGATTTCGGTGATCGCACATCCAGTTGTAGGTGAGGCGCCAGTCGTCTCTAAATCTAGGACAATAAAAGTGACCTCAGCCAACGTTCTTGGATCTTCAGATTTCATAGCCGCCGTCATAATTCAATAGTAGAAGAAGCTACTGACATTTAACGATTAGCTTTCAAACCAAGGATGGCTTGGATAAAAATCAGTGCTGCGATCAAATATGTCGCAACCAACCAACTGCTTGTCGCGGCATAGCTGTAACCAATGAGAATCGGGAAAACTGCTGCAATGCAATACCCAATTCCTTGCGCCATTGAAGAGAGATGACTTGTTGCGTTAAGACTTGGAGATTTCATCGCAATCAAACCGAGAGCCAAAGGCAGTGCTGCATGCGTTGTAGAGATCAAAATTAACGAAGGGATAGTCCAACTATTCGATAAATAATTTAGCGCTAAGAAGCCAATAATCCCCGGAATTGAAGTTGCAAGAATCGCTCGTTTCAAATCTTCACCTCGACTAAATACCAGTGGAAGAATTAAGGTCAGAGCAAAACCGCAGAGCGTAGAAAGCCCAAATAGCGCACCAGCTTGCGCCGCTGAATAATCTTTATCAATCAGAATCTTGGGCATCCAAGCAACTTGGGTATAAAAAATTGCTGATTGCACCCCCATATAAAGTGAGACCAACCAAGCTTTCTTCGATCGTAATAGTTCCTTGAAGTGGTTCTCGTGGGTATCTGGCATTGGCTGTGCTTTTCGCAGTAACGGAATCCAAATCAGTGCAACGAGGATTGCAGGAACGGCCCAGACTGAAATTCCAAACTTCCAGTTATCTCCGAAATAAGATGCAATTGGAATCGAGAGACCGGCACCAAGTGATGCCATAAGAGCGAGAACAGCGGAATAGATCGGCATTACTGTGGTTATCTTCGTCGGATAATCTCGTCGGACCAGAGCCGGTGTAACTATATTTAAAATCGCAATACTGATTCCAAGAATTACGGTCGAACTGAAGAGCAGAGAATTAGACCCCAAAGTTCGAAAAATAGTGGCTGCGGCTAGGGCGAGGAGTGCGAAAACAATTAGCTGCTCTGTCTTTATTTTTCGGAAAATTCTCAGACTTGGAAGTGGGGCAGCCAGTGCGAAACAAATCACCGGGATTGCGGTTAAGAAACCAAATTGAATGATTCCCAAATTTTGACTTCCGCGAATCGCGTTTATCTGTGGGCCAATACTTGTGATTGGGGAGCGGATGCAACCAGCGATTGCAAGAAGTGCAATCAGTTCAAAGTGTCGGGAAAGCCTCATTTGGCGAGTATAAAACGCATTATTTGCATTTAGCCCATTTAACTTTAAACCGCTGGTTGAGAGTTTGTTATCGAAACATAACCTTTCGAAACTTGAAAGCAATATTCAAAAGGGTAGGGTTCCACCCACATCAATCCCTTTTAAAAGGGTTAATCCAGGAGGCGCTTTGAAAAAGTCATTAAAGCTTATTGCGGTAGCCGCATCTCTAACACTTATTACGGGTGTTGCAGTTGCTCCTTCAGCACAAGCAGCAAAAATTAAATTATGTCTCGCTCTAGATACTGGCGGCGTAGATGATCGTTCATTCAACCAAGGTGCATGGGAAGGCGCTAAGTCATCACCAGTTGCAAACGCTGAATATCTTGCAGCAGCATCATCTGCAGATTTCGCACCAAACATCAAGGCATTTGTTGATAAGAAATGCGAATTGATTATCGGCGTCGGCTTTGCAATTGCTGGCGAGATTGTGAAATCAGCAAAGGCAAACCCAAAGATTGCTTATGCAATTGTTGATAATGATGGTGGAGATTGCGATGCGAATTTCGTTTGTAAGCCTGTAAAGAATGTTAAGGGCCTTACCTTCCAGACAGATGAAGCTTCATTCTTGGCAGGTTACCTATCTGCAGGTATGACAAAGACCGGCAAAGTTGCAACTTACGGTGGAGCTCCTTATCCATCAGTTACAATTTTCATGGATGGATATGTCCGCGGTGTTGATTACTACAACAAGGTAAAGGGCAAGAAAGTTTCTGTTCTAGGTTGGAACACAACAACTAAGACTGGTTCTTTCGTTGGTAACTTCACTGACCAAAATGCTGCTCTGACTCTGTCAAAGGGCTTTGAACAACAAGGCGCAGACATCATCCTTCCGGTTGGTGGAAACCTTGGTGCTCCTTACGCAGCAGCAAATGAGAAGACTAAAAAGGCGCTAACAATCTGGGTTGACTCAGATGGTTATGGTTTACTTCCAGCTGGAAAATCGACACTTCTAACAACTGTGGTCAAGGAAATTGGCACATCAATCAAGTTGGTTGCGTCAGATGTTGCAAATAAGAAGTTCACCGGTGCCCTATACGTAGGAACACTAAAGAACAAGGGAATCTCTCTTGCGCCTTACCACGATCTAAGTTCACGAGTTCCAGGTCAACTAAAGCTGGAAGTTCGCAAGATCAGAGATCAAATCATCGCAGGAACCCTGAAGATATAAGCACAAGTTAACAAGTCAGAAACAGGGGGCTCCGAGCAATCGGGCCTCCTGTTTTTTATTGTATTAATCGGTAGGATTCCAGCGTGTCTTTAGAATTAAAAGGAATTACAAAAACATTTGGTTCGTTTACTGCTAACGACTCAATTGATTTGAAAGTTGAAACTGGCCAGATCCATGCAATCCTTGGTGAAAACGGTGCCGGTAAATCCACCTTAATGAATATTGTTTACGGCTTATTAAAAGCTGACTCCGGCGAAATCTTGATTGATGGAAAAAAGGTTGAGATCTCTGAACCTAGCGACGCACTAAACGTTGGCATTGGAATGGTGCACCAACACTTCATGTTGATTCCAGTATTCACTGTTGCCGAGAACATCATGTTGGGACATGAGAAATCAAACAAGTTTAGAGTTTTAGATTTAGATCAAGCACGTGCTGCTATTCGAACGATTTCGGAAGATTTCGGCCTGCAAGTTGACCCAGATGCAATCGTTGAAACACTTCCTGTTGGCATCCAGCAAAAAGTTGAGATTATTAAGGCTTTGATTTATGAAGCTAAAGTCCTAATTTTGGATGAACCAACAGCAGTGCTGACCCCGCAAGAAACCGACGAACTCTTAAACACTATGCGAGATTTAAAGAGCAAAGGCACTTCAATTATTTTCATCACCCACAAGTTGCGGGAAGTCCGTGCGGTTGCGGATCAAATTACAATTATTCGTCGCGGAAAAGTGATTGGTGCAGTTTCACCTTCGACTTCAGAAGCCGAATTAGCGTCAATGATGGTTGGCCGCGCTGTTGATCTAGCTCCGGCGAAATACCAACACGAAACAGGTGGCCCAATTCTAGAAGTAAAGAACCTAACGGTTCGAGATGCGCTTGGAACTTCGATAGTTAAGGGCGTTAATTTCCATGTTAATTCCGGTGAAGTTCTGGCGGTTGCGGGAGTTCAGGGCAATGGCCAATCCGAACTTGCACGAGCTCTTATTAATTTAGAAGAGCATATTGAAGGTTCAATTCTCTTGGATGGAAAAGAAATTAGGGGATCAAGCATTAAACAATCCTTGCATGCGGGTATTGCATTTATACCTGAGTCTCGCGAACTTGATGGCGTGATTGGAAGTTTCTCGATCGCAGAAAACTTAATATTGGATTTACACGGGCAAGCCCCATATTCAAAAGGTTTAAATCTTTCGGCAAAAGTCGTGCATTCCGAAGCCGAGAAACGGGTTACCGAGTTCGATATCAGAACTCAATCAATTATGGATTCAGTATCAACACTTTCCGGTGGCAACAAGCAGAAAGTTGTAATCGCCCGCGAACTTTCACGCCCAATCAAAGTTCTTGTTGCATCGCAACCAACCCGAGGTTTAGATGTTGGTTCGATTGAGTTTGTGCATGAAAGAATTTTGGCCCAAAGAGATGCCGGCCGCGGAGTAATCCTTTTTAGCACGGAACTAGATGAGGTTATGGCGCTAGCTGATCGGATTGCGGTTATGTATCGTGGCGAAATCCTGGATATCGTCGGTTCAAATGTAACTCGGGAAGAACTTGGACTTTTGATGGCTGGTATTACTTCGGCGAAAGCTGGTGCCAAATGAAAAAAGTTATTTCAAGAATTGCTCAGTCAATAAAACTTCCAGGGTTATCTTTCCTAATGGCCTTTACAATTACGGGAATAATCATTGCGCTTTCTGATGAAAAGGTAATGAATAAAATTGGTTCACCAATTGAATTTCTAAAGAGCGCAGGTGCGAGTGTTGGAAATGCATATTTGGCACTTTTCCAAGGTTCGATTTATGACAACAGGCTGATAAAAGGAAATATCTTTGAGGGTTTCTATCCGTTCTTCGAAACTATCGTTACAGCTACGCCTTTGATTCTTACCGGGTTATCCGTAGCACTCGCATTCAAATCTGGTCTGTTTAATATTGGAGCACAAGGACAATTTATCTTTGGTGCTATCGGCGCTTCTTATGTTGGTTTTCGATTCGATCTTCCAGTTGGGATTCACATAATTGCCGCCGCCACAGCGGGAATGTTTTTAGCTGCAATCTGGGGTGGCATCGTTGGGTTCTTAAAGGCACGAACCGGTGCTCATGAAGTAATCCTTACGATTATGATGAATTACATCGCTGGATATTTCATCCTCTGGTTACTGAAGACAAAAACATTTCTGCGACCTGGACGCATCGATCCCATAGCTCCTGAAGTATTGGATAGTGCAAAACTTCCGCTTCTGGCGGGAGAGAATTTCCGTATCCATGCTGGAATTTTCATTGCGCTTGCTGCTGCACTCTTTGTCTGGTGGCTGCTAACAAAAACAACCATTGGTTATAAATTTCGCGCAGTCGGAGCGAATAGTCAGGCCGCTCGAACTGCAGGAATCTCAGTTCCCTTTGTTATCACTGCAACAATGATGATTTGTGGTGCTCTTGCTGGTTTAGGTGGCGCAGTGCACGTCCTCGGTAGCGAGCATTCGCTGAATGCTGATGTTGCTGGTTCACTTGGATTTGATGCGATTACCGTGGCGTTGCTCGGTCGGGCACAACCGCTCGGAACAGTTTTCGCTGCACTTCTCTTCGGTGCGCTTCATACTGGCGGTCGCATGATGCAATCGAATACTGGTGTTCCGCTGGATATCGTCGTAGTTACTCAAGGCTTGATCGTGCTCTTCATTGCAGCACCTGTTTTTGTTCGTTACATCTTTAGATTGAAGAAGTTGAATACTTCCGCAGCACTTACATCGAAAGGTTGGAACGGATGAAAAAAATTCGTTCTAATGTTCAGAAGCGCCGGCTACAAGGCGTCATTATTATTTCACTTCTTTCATCGCTCTCATTCTTATATTTTGGCTTGTTGAAACCAGGAAAAGATGTAACAACATTTGGTTTTGTTTTAAATAACGAGTGGGTAATCATCAAAGAGTGGATAATTGCATCCCAAACTGGTGCGCGAATCTTTTCGGCAATCTCATTAGTCGCCAGCGCCCTGGCTATATTCGCCTATAAAAAAGAGCGGACGATTGTGTTTCCAGTAGCAATTGCTAGTTTTGGAATTTTAATGTCATTCCTAACCTGGATTGCCTCCGGCAAATTCATTCCATTCACCGGTCTACTGCAAGGCGGACTTTTACTTTCAATTCCATTAATTTTCGGTTCTATGTCTGGCCTTGTTTGTGAGCGTTCCGGAGTAATTAACATTGCGATTGAAGGTCAGCTCTTGGCCAGCGCATTCGTATCCGGAGTTGTCGCAAGTGTTACCCAGCAGGCTTGGTGGGGCTTGCTTGCTGCTCCCTTCGCTGGTGCGGCAATCTCTTATCTACTGGCTACATTTGCAATCAAGTTCTCCGTTGATCAAGTTATTCTGGGATTCGTAATAAATGTTCTAGTAATCGGTCTAACCGACTTCTTGTATAAAAAATTATTAATTCCTCATCAAAATACCTGGAATTCTCCGCCAACTTTTGAAGTTATTCCTATACCAATACTGTCGAAGATTCCTGTATTAGGTCCAATTTTCTTTACGCAATCGATTGTTGTGTATCTGATGTTCGCAATTGTTGCTGGCGTTACTTTTGCTCTTTACAAAACTAAATGGGGTCTGCGCACAAGAGCGGTAGGCGAGCACCCAACAGCAGCCGATACGGTTGGAATTGATGTAAATAAACTTCGCTTCCGAAATGTAATGATTGCTGGTTTTATTGCCGGAGTTGGTGGCGCTTTTTACACTGTAGGTTCAGTAGGCGCTTTTGGTAAAGAGATGACAGCAGGAGCTGGTTTCATAGCACTCGCCGCTCTGATCTTTGGAAAATGGAGTCCAATAGGAGCTCTATTTGCAGCCCTCTTATTTGGCTTCGCAACTAATTTACAGAGCACGCTTTCGATTATTGGAGTAGCTATTCCATCCGAATTTATGTTGATGGTTCCTTACATCGCAACGATTATCGCGGTGACTGGATTAGTTGGCAGAGTAAGAGCGCCTGCAGCCGATGGAATTCCTTATAGTCGCGGTGGCTCTCACTAATTATGGATATTAATTGGGAGAAATTGCATTCCGAAGCTAAGTTGATTATGAAGAAAGCGTATGCGCCGTATTCAAAGTTTCCAGTTGGAGTTGCAGCACTAGTTTCTGATGGTCGAATTATTTCTGGGTGTAATGTCGAAAATGCTAGCTATGGACTTGGTTTATGCGCCGAGTGTGGATTAATTTCAAATTTGATTGCAAGTGGTGGCGGACGTTTAGTCGCTGCAGTTTGTGTTGATGCTGATGGCAATTTCCTTTCACCATGCGGGCGCTGTCGTCAATTGCTCTTTGAACATGGCGGAAATGAATTACTTTTCATGACACCAGATGGTCCAGCGCCAATGTCAACGTTGCTGCCTTGGGCCTTTGGTCCGGATGATTTAGACAAATGAGTGAAGCATTTGATGCGGTCGAGATTATTGGGGCAAAACGCGACAATAAAGAGTTAACTGATCCGCAGATTGATTGGGTGATTGACGCTTACACAAAAGGTTTTGTTGCTGACGAACAAATGTCCGCTCTACTTATGGCGATTTTGTTAAATGGCATGAACTCTCGCGAGATTTCACGTTGGACCGATGCGATGATTAACAGCGGTGAACGTATGGAATGGTCGATGCTCGATCGCAAAACTGTCGATAAACATTCAACTGGTGGCGTCGGTGACAAAATTACTTTGCCCCTTGCTCCACTTGTTGCCGCATGTGGGGGAGCAGTTCCACAACTCTCTGGTCGCGGTCTCGGACATACCGGTGGAACGCTGGATAAGTTGGAATCAATTCCCGGTTGGCGAGCTTCACTAAGTAATGCTGAGATGTTGGAAGTAATTAAAAGTTGTGGCGCAGTTATATGTGCTGCGGGTGCCGGTCTTGCTCCGGCCGATAAAAAACTTTATGCGCTTCGAGATGTGACAGGAACAGTTCAAGCAATTCCATTAATTGCTTCAAGCATAATGAGTAAGAAAATTGCTGAAGGAACTAGCGCGCTCGTTCTCGATGTTAAAACTGGTTCTGGCGCATTTATGTCAGACCCAAAGAAAGCTAGCGAACTTGCAAGAGTGATGGTCGATTTAGGAACCAGAGCCGGTGTAAAAACTCGAGCACTTGTAACAGCAATGGATGTTCCACTTGGGTTAACTGCAGGCAACGCGCTAGAAGTTCGCGAAAGTATTGAGGTTTTGGCTGGTGGCGGGCCAGAAGATGTTGTTGAATTAACTTTAGTTTTGGCTCGTGAAATGTTAGATGCCGCCGGGATCAAACAACTTATGGATCCAGCTGATGCTTTGAAAAACGGCGCCGCTATGGATAGTTGGAAGAAAATGATTCGTGCTCAAGGGGGAGACCCTGATGCAAAACTTCCAGTAGCAAAAGAGCAGGTGCAAATCCGTGCCGACAAAGATGGAACGCTCTCATCTATGGATGCGATGAGCGTTGGAATTGGGGCTTGGCGTTTAGGTGCGGGTCGTTCTAAACAAGGGGAGAAAGTTTCTTTTGGTGCCGGAATTGAGATTCATGCAAAACCAGGAGCCAAAGTTAATAAAGGCGATGTTATTTATACGCTACATGCGGATGATTCAACGCGATTCGATCGCGCACAAAATGCACTTCAGAATTCATTTTTGATTAGCCAAGATGGTTCAGTGGCACCTCGGTTACCTCTTATACTTGAGAAAATTGAGGGATGAGATGACACTTACAAGTATTCCAACGCCAGAACAGATTAAACGCTTACCCAAGGCAGTAATTCATGACCATTTGGATGGTGGCTTGCGTCCACAAACAATTATTGATTTAGCAGCAGAGATTGATTACAAACTGCCAAAAGATAACGCAGAAGAACTTGCTGATTGGTATTTCGACTCATGTAATTCTGGCTCACTTGAACGTTACCTTGAAACTTTCGAACATGTAATCGCAGTAATGCAGACCCGAGAAGCAATCATCCGAGTGGCAAGTGAATGTGCCTTAGATCTTGCTCGTGACGGAGTTGTTTATGCCGAAGTTCGTGGCGCCCCAGAACTCTTTACGCGAAAAGGATTGACTCTCGATGAAGTTATCGAGGCGACTATTGAGGGATATCGCCAAGGTGAGAAAGCCGCAAAGGCTGAAGGATTTGTAATTCGAGTTGAATCACTTTTATGCGCGCTTCGTCAAAATTCACTGGCACAAGAAGTGGCGACAAAGGTTGTTAAGTATCGCGATTTAGGTGTTGTTGGATTTGATATCGCTGGTCCGGAAGATGGTTTCCCACCAACCAATCAGCTAGATACTTTTAATTATCTTCGCCAAGAAGATGCGCACTTCACGATTCATGCTGGTGAGGCTTATGGTTTACCTTCAATCTGGCAGGCAATTCAGATGTGTGGCGCTGAACGTTTAGGACACGGCGTTCGCATAATCGAAGATATTGATTTCTCAGGCGCTAAACCAAAACTTGGCAGACTTTCGGCTTATGTCCGTGACCGTCGTATCCCGTTAGAACTTTGTCCAACTTCTAACTTACAAACTGGCGCAGCAAAAACTATTGCAAGTCATCCAATCGGCGCACTTGCAAAGCTGCGCTTTCGAGTAACAATAAACACGGATAATCGATTAATGAGTCGAACCTCAATGACAAATGAGATGGTCGAGGTTGTTAAGGCATTTGGTTGGACTTTCCAAGATCTCCAGCGTGTGACAATTAATGCACTTAAGAGTTCATTTATTCCATTTGAAGAGCGTCTGGCAATAATTGAAGAGGTTGTTAAGCCAGGTTATTCAGCTATAGCTAGCGAATAATTCTGCGAACTCCGTCTTAATTTCTGCAACCAAAGAATCAGCGAAATCCACTTCACCAATAACTTCGATATAAGTCTTTAGTTTAGGTTCGGTGCCACTAGGTCTAATGATTACGCGGATATTTTCTCCAGCTCTGATCCGGATTCCGGTAGTCGAGAGCGTTGCCTTACTTAAGTCTTCAAAACCAGTGACCTTGTGCCCAGCGATTTGAGTTGGGGTATTTTGAATTAACGAAGAGAGAATCTTTGAAATCGTTGAAATTTCACTTACCCGAATCGAGAGCTGCTCAGTTCGGTGATAGCCGATTTCAGCCCAAATTTCATCGAGGTAAGCAAAAATATTTGATCCGCGAGATAACAGTTCAGAATTTATCTGAGCAATCTTTAGGGCGGCAGAAATTCCATCTTTATCATTTACCGAAGTTGGGTCAACGCAGTAGCCAATCGCTTCTTCATACCCAAAAGCGAGGTCTTCTATTTTTGACAGCCATTTAAATCCAGTAAGAGTTTCTACAAAGTTGGCCCCTGAATTAGCCGCAATTTTTTCAAGTGCAGTTGAAGAAACAATCGTTGTTGCTAATTTTTTTCCTTTAACATTGTGATTCTTTGAGATGTAATGCCCGAATAAGGTTCCAAGTTCATCACCGCGCAGCATCCGCCAATCTCCAGAAGCATCCTTTGCGGCAACTGCGCAACGATCTGCATCAGGATCATTTGCGATAACTAAATCAGCACCCTCATCTTTTGCCAACTTGATTGCCAAATCCATCGCACCAGGTTCTTCGGGATTAGGGAAAGCGACAGTTGGGAAATCTGGATTCGGTTCGGACTGTTCGGCAACCAATGTCAGTGGCGTAAATTTGGCCTGTTTAAAAACTGCTAGCAGAGTCTCTGTGCCTACCCCGTGCATCGCGGTATAAAGAATTTTCTGCGGATGAACTTCACGAAGATTTCCAGCACAACATTTAACATATTTCTCAATTAGATCCTCACCAATAACCTTCCAAGAACTTCCCTTTGGGCTTGGCAATTTCACTTCACTTATTCGCTTAGAAATATCAACGTCAACTGGGGCGATAATTTGGCTGCCGCGATATGCAACACCATCGATAGCTCCACCGAGATAAACCTTGTAGCCATTATCAATTGCTGGATTATGGCTTGCGGTAACCATGATTCCGCAATCCATATTCAATTCATTAACTGCAAAAGCCAGTACTGGTGTTGGTAATTCGCGGGGGAGCAGGTAAACATCTAAACCAGCACCCGAGAATTTCTCGGCGCTCTCTTGTGCAAATTCCACTGAACCATGTCTGGCGTCTCGACCAATAATCACTTTTGATAAGCCACGAGAAATTAAGAAATCCGCAATACCGGCTGCGGTTCGGCCGACTACTGCGCGGTTCATTCCAGATGGACCTGGACGAACTGGACCTCGAAGACCAGCAGTTCCAAACTCTAAAAAGCCACCAAAAGATTTTCGTAATTCGACTTCATTATTATCTGCAAGCCATTTACTTAGAAGTGAAGCAGTTTCTGGATCTGGATCCTTAGCAATCCAATCCAAAATTTCTAATCGGAACTGCTCATCAATCACAGTTGTTTTAAAACCTTTGCAAGCAATTCGCCCATGCGTCCTGCGGCAGCTTTTCCAGCTTCCATAACTTCAGTGTGGCTAAGTTTTTCTCCAGTAACTCCAGCGGCTGCATTGGTAACAAGTGAAATACCTAAAATTTCTGCGCCAAGTGCATGTGCTGCGATTGCTTCTGGGACAGTCGACATTCCAACTAAATCGGCACCGACAGTTCGCAACATATTAATTTCAGCTGGTGTTTCATATGCCGGTCCGCGCCAATGAACATAGACACCCTCGGCCAGAGATGGATCTTCTCGTTTTACAAGTTCGCGAATCCGCTTGCTATAAAGATCTGTTAAATCTACAAAATCCGCTCCGATTAATGGGCTGGTTGCCGTCATTGAAATATGATCACGAATTAAAACAGGCTGACCAACTTTATAATCACGATTTATTCCACCACAGGCATTTGTCAGAACTATAACTTTGCATCCAGCTTTAACAGCAGTACGAGCCCCGTGAACAACCGGCTCTAGACCCTTACCTTCGTATAAGTGAGTGCGTCCTAGAAAGACGAGTGCCTGAATCTTTCCGTTTGCTCCATCAATTTCATAAGAACGAATTAATCCACCATGACCAACAACTGTTGGTGCTGGAAATCCTGGAATATCTGTAACTGCAAATTCATGTGTTGGTTTACCAAGCGCATCAGTTGCAGGCATCCAACCTGAGCCCATCACGAGTGCAACATCGTGTTTCGGTTTTCCGGTTATCTCTGCAATCTTGGCCGCCGCTAATACAGCAGTGCCGAGTGGATCAGAATATAAATCGCTCATGTATGAAACCTACCCGTTATTGTCGTGATCTTTAGAGCTCATATTTGCCATATGGTGCTTGCGGCAGAGAACTTCGTAAACAACCTCAGCATCTGGTGAGGTGTCACCCGGAACCAACTGGTCACCTTCACGAGTCATGCGACCATCGATGATTCGAGCGTTATGTGTTGCGCGAAGACCGCACCAACAAAGTGCCTCGACTTGAAGAGGATTTACTCGATCGGCGAGTTCTACAAGTCTCATCGAACCAGGGAAAAGCGTCGTTCTAAAATCGCTAAGGATTCCAAAGGCAAAAACATCAACATTTAAGATATCTACAATTCGAGCAAGTTGATCAATCTGTTCGCTCTCATAAAATTGGGCTTCATCAAAAATCAAATAATCTAATTTGCCATTCTTGGTTTGATGAGATTCGACGAAAGCGAAAATATCCATCTCACTTCCAACTTCGATTGCAGGACTTTGCAAACCAAGTCTTGAGGAAATAATTCCAGTTCCCGCGCGATCACGATTTGTAAACACTAAGCCATGACGTCCGCGGCTTTCGTAGTTATGGGCGGTCTGAAGTGCCAGTGTGGACTTTCCGCTGTCCATCGTTCCGCAGTAATAAATTAGTTGAGCCATGGCGGCAGTTTGTCATAGTTGACGCTGAAAGATTGGAATGGCACGAGCTTTATTCGCCGGTGTAATACTTTCCGATTTGCGTTAAGGATTTATCAAGAATTTCTAGACCCAGTTTGGCATCTTCAGCAGAAATATTGCATGGTGGGCATAAATGGATTCGGTTGAAGTTAGTAAATGGCATCATGCCGTTAGCTTTGCAAGCTGCAACTAATTCGTTCATGGCCGGACTAGATCCACCATAAGGTGCAAGAGGTTCATGAGTCTTGCGATCACTGACCAAATCAACACCCCAGAAAACACCAGCGCCACGTATGTCCCCAATAACTTTATGTTTCTTTGCTAACTCGCGCAGTCCCGGCCCCAATATATTTTCTCCGATTGATGTGGCATTTTCCAACATCTTCTCTTCCTTCATAACATCAATTGTCGCGACCGCTGTGGCAGAAGCAAGTGGATGTCCCATATATGTAAGTCCGCCAGGGAAAACTTGTTCATCAAAAGTCTTTGAGATTTCTTTACTAATTACTACGCCACCAAGTGGGACATATCCGGATGTAACTCCCTTTGCGAAGGTAATTAAGTCGGGGACAGCTTTTGAGGATTGGAAAGCGAACCATTTTCCGGTTCGTCCAAAGCCGGCCATAACTTCATCTGCGATCCACATGATTTTGTACTTGTCACAGAGCGCACGAACGCCTTCTAAATAACCAGCAGGTGGAACTAGAACTCCAGCAGTTCCTGGAACAGATTCCAATAAAATTGCCCCGATAGTATTTGGACCTTCAAAAATTATTGTTTGTTCTAGATGTTGCAGTGCGCGTTCACACTCTTGCGCTTCGCTATTCGCCCAGAAAGCAGAGCGATACAGATAAGGACCCCAGAAGTGCACATGTCCGAATGCAAATTCATTTGGGAATCTTCGGGGATCTCCAGTTGCATTTATTGCTGCGCCGGTATTGCCGTGATACGAACGATAGGTTGAAAGAACTTTATGTTTTCTGGTGTGAATACGTGCCATCCGAATGGCATTTTCAATCGCATCAGCTCCTCCATTTGTGAAGAAAACTTTTGCAAAGCTTGAACCAGCTAGTTCAACAATTCGTTCAGCAGCTTGATTGCGAATATCACTTGCATGCTGTGGCGCAAGGGCGGTTAACGTTGCAGCTTGCTCTTGAATTGCTGCCACTACCTTTGGATGTTGGTGGCCGATATTTATGAAAACCAATTGAGAAGAGAAATCTAAATATTCTTTGCCATCGTGATCCCAGAAACGCGAACCCGAACTCTTAGCAACTGGGATTGGAGAAATCGCACCTTGAGCCGACCAAGAGTGGAAAACAAAATTGTGGTCTGCTGCGCTTACCTCAGCGTTGCTCTTTGAACCTGTGCTCACCGATTGCCCCTAGCATTTGGACGAGTTGGACATAACTGCCGTCATTGATTGGCGTCATCTTATAACTCTGGCGTAGATTATCGCTATGACTCAGACAAAAATCATTACACATTGGATAAATGGCGCATTAGATACTGGAAAAATTGAACGCACTAGCGAGGTTTTTAATCCGGCGACTGGACAAGTTTCAGCGAACGTTGCTCTAGCCAATGTAGCAACAGTTGATAAAGCAGTAAATGTGGCCACCGAAGCATTTAATTCATGGCGCCACAGTTCACTAACAAAGCGCACCCAAGTTTTATTCGCATTTCGCGAATTAGTTTTGCAGAACAAAGAGAAAATAGCTGCGCTAATTACCGCTGAACATGGAAAAGTATTAAGCGATGCATCTGGTGAAGTTACTCGTGGACTTGAAGTAGTCGAGTTTGCTTGCGGTATCCCACATCTTCTTAAAGGTGGCTTCTCTGAGGAAGTTTCAACTGGGGTAGATGTCTATTCAATTCGCCAGCCACTTGGCCCAATCGCAATAATTTCCCCATTCAACTTCCCAGCGATGGTTCCAATGTGGTTCTTCCCAATCGCAATCGCATGCGGAAACACAGTTGTCCTAAAGCCTTCAGAAAAAGATCCAAGTGCAGCTATGTTCCTTGCCGAACTTTGGAAGGAAGCGGGTCTTCCTGATGGTGTCTTCAACGTTGTTCATGGCGATAAAGAATCTGTTGATGCACTTTTAACTCACCCAGGAATCAAATCAGTTTCATTCGTTGGTTCAACACCAATCGCGAAGTATGTTTACGAAACCGGAACCAAGCATGGCAAGCGCGTTCAGGCACTTGGTGGCGCAAAGAACCACATGGTTGTTCTTCCTGATTCTGATCTCGAACTTGCTGCTGATGCTGCAATCAATGCCGGCTTCGGTTCAGCAGGAGAGCGCTGCATGGCAATCTCCGCAATCGTTGCAGTTGAACCAATCGCTAGTGCGTTAGTCGCAAGAATTCACTCCAGAATGGCTAGTATTAAAACTGGTGATGGCGCTAAAGGTTCTGACATGGGCCCACTAGTTACAAAAGTTCACCGCGACAAAGTTGCTTCATATATCGAAGCTGGCGAAAAAGCAGGTGCCACTCTTGTTGAAGATGGTCGCAAAGTTAAGGTTGATGGCGAAGGCTTCTTCCTTGGACCAACACTTTTTGACAACGTAACTCCTGAGATGAGCATTTATAAGGAAGAAATCTTTGGACCAGTTCTAAGCATCCTTCGCGTTAATACTTACGATGAAGCGTTAGCACTTGTAAACAGCCATCCTTATGGAAATGGAACTGCAATTTTCACCAATGATGGTGGCGCAGCTCGTCGATTCCAGAATGAAGTTGAAGTTGGAATGGTTGGAATAAATGTTCCAATCCCAGTTCCGATGGCTTACTTCTCATTCGGTGGTTGGAAGAATTCATTATTTGGCGACACACATGCACACGGAACTGAAGGAGTTCACTTCTTCACTCGTGGCAAGGTCGTTACAAGCCGTTGGTTAGATCCAAGCCATGGCGGAATCAACTTAGGTTTCCCACAAAACAGCTAGTTAGTTGAAATTGTAAAACGCTAAAAACGCTGCAATTGAAAGCATGATTGCAGCGATAATTGAATCGAGAACCTTCCAAAATATCGGCCGCGACATAAACTTCGAAGCAGATTTCGCACCGAAACCAATTGCCGTAAACCAGATGAAACTCGCAAGCAATGCACCAATAACAAAGAACCATTTATCTGATCCAAATTGATTAGAAATACTTCCAAGCAGGATTACGGTGTCTAAGTAAACGTGTGGGTTTAAGAACGTCAGTGCCAGAACTGTAAGAATTACACTCTTACGATCTGCGGAAGCTTCACCTGCTGAGTTTAAAACCTCTTTTTTGAGAGCTGATTTTGCTGATTTGAATGCAAACCATAGTAAATATACGACTCCAAACCAACGAACAAATTCCAGGACATTTTTGTTGGATTTAATAAGAGCACCAAGACCACTTGCACCGAGGGCGATAAGTAGGGCGTCAGAAAATGCGCAGATTAGGACAGTTAGTAGAACGAATTTTTTAGTTAATCCCTGTCGAATTACAAATGCGTTCTGGGCCCCAATAGCAATTATTAATGAAAGGCCAGCTAAGAGGCCTGGGATAATTGCGATCACCTGTTAAGGATACTTGGGATTAATGAAATGTAGTTACATCCACGAATTCAGGTGAATTTAACCTACAAATACCCGCGCTATGTAGATTAAAGTTATTTAGCAATTGCCCTATATTCGCTCCAAACAAATAATCAAACTAATTGGAGAATAGATGAAGAAGCTTGTCGCACTGATAGCTATATCTGGGATGTTCCTACCAATGTCTGGAGCAACTGCAGCTACGAAAGTTAAAGTATTTCCACAGTTCAAAGTGTCCAAGAAAAACCCTGTGGTTACGTTCAGGGTTTCTGGATTGCCAAAAGAGAATGGAATTTATATTTCACAGTGCATGGCACCATCAAAAGATGCTGGAGCTGCCAAGGCATGTAATCCTGCGGCCTACTCAAAACTTTGGATTTCAGATGTTGCAGCTGATCAAGCCATGGGAGCAAAATCAAGCAAATCCAAGCTAACACTTAAAGTTGATAAGTATTTCAAGGATGGGGATTGCATCCATACTACTTGCGTCTTTCTAGTGACTAATGATCACAATGCTGCTACTGATCGCAGTGAAGATCAAGCAATCAAATTCAAGTTTGGTGGAATAAATCTCTTCTAAGAATTGAACTATTTAAGAAGCGCTCGAAGTCCAGAAATTGCGTATCTCTGCGCATACTCGATTTCGAGCGCTGCTTCATTTCCAGACTCAATTCGAACAGATGCAACATCAATTGTTGCTTGAACATAGGCGAGCCCTAATTTCACATCAGGTAAACCGATTTCGCTTAGCGGCTTGATTATTGTTCCCATCAAATCTCGGTGACCCTGAGCGATATCTGATTTGCGATAATTTGGAGTAGTCACAGTGTTTAAGCTTTTTACAAGAAGGTGTCGACCATCAACTACGTATTGCAGGGCTTCTTCAATCCAAAGGCTGATATATTCAAAGGGATCTTCGACATTGTTAACGGCCTTCAACAAACGCTTGTTGTAGTAAGCCATCTCTTCCATAACTAAATCCGCAATTAAATCTGCAGAGGAAGCGAAGTATTCATAGATTGAAGAACGGGCAAGACCGGCACGTTTTGCAACAGCGGAAACTGTTACAGAACCAACGCCATCTTCCATGGCCAAACTAAGTGCAGCATCCATCAACTGACGCTGACGCATCTGTCGTTGCTCGCGAATTGTGGCTTCTTGAATCTTTGGGGACATGGTTGAACCCTACTTCAGTAGTAGTCCTGGATTCACTCCGAGTCCCATCGATGCATCGAGAACTGCGCCATGTAGCACTCGTCCTGCATCAGTTGTCAGGAAATATCCAAGTTCAGCAATTTCTCTGGGATTTATCAATCGCATTTTAGGAAGTGAAGCAATAACTTTTTTCTGTTCTTCTTCATTTAAGTGATTTAGCGTACTGGCTTGGAACATCGGTGTATTTGTAGCGCCAGGACAAATAGTAAATACATCAACCCCCGTTTGCGCTAGATCTGCGCCAAGAGTTCTACCAAGAAATGCAATCGCTGCCTTGCTCATTCCATCGGCATAGTTGAAACCTGGGAATTGCGTAACCCCTCCGCCAACAGAGGAGAGCAAAATAATCTTTCCACTACCTCTTTCAAGCATCTTCGGAAGCAATAGATTGTTAAGCCAAAGAGTTCCGATTGCATTTACTTTGATCAGTGCTTCTGCCTGGCCTTGGGGAGTATTGGAAACTTTTTCAACTGTTTTTGACCCAAGTCCCGCGTTATGGATTACTACATCTGGAACAGACGGGAGATCGGAAGCAAGGGCTTCGATAGATGCGTAGTCGGCAAGATCTAGTTTGAATGCAGTAACAGATCCCTTTGGATATGACTCGGCAACTTGTGCAGGCTTTTCGCTTTCGGAAAAATAGGTGAACCAAACTTCAAAGCCATTCTTGGCGAATACCTCCACAAATTCGCGACCGATACCACTTGTGCCACCAGTTACTAAAACATTTTTTAGCATGTGAGCCCTCTTTCAATTCATGCAAGCATAACGCTAACTATTGAATACTTTGAGAACCCGCTAAATCTTCGCAAGCCGAACATAAATGCCAATTCCGTCCGAACCGATGACCTCAAATTTGTGTCCTTCATAGATTAGAGATTCTCCAACCTCCAACAACTTTTCTTTGGAATCCCTACTCACCCTGAAGGGCCCCGCGCCATGTTTTCGGCTCGTATCTAAATCATAAACTAATAATCCCGAGTGCTGGTATTTTGATGCACACCCCAAGGTTCCACCTCTTTGACAAACATCATATTTCTTCAAGATCGATTTATCTGTGTTTGTCCGATATTCAGCAAGAATTACTTTGGAAGAGTTCACTTTTACTACAACAAGCTTTTTCCCAGAAGGAGACTGGAAGGGTTCTAAGTAGAGAGTTCGTGAATCGTTTGAACTTGTTACGCAATTAACTTCGCTGTCCTTGAGCCAGCCAACGTGCCACTTCTGCCATGCGAAGAATTCACCGCCGCCGATCATTACATCCCAACCATTACCGGGTTGTTCAGTTTTTCCTGAGGATGAATAGTTCGCAAAGATGTAAAGATCTTCAAATGAGTACATAGCGTGCCCGATTCCGTGGGTGAAACCGTTTACTCCAATACTGTCTATTTCACCGCCAATTCCATAGACTCTTGCGCTAGGAATAACACCGTTCTGTAACTTTAACTGGAAATCTTTGTCATAAAAAGAATTACTAGTGACAGAATATTTTCCTTCAGGAAAGAGAAACATGATCGCATCAGTCTTCGCCGCACCCTTTGGCCCGGCACGATCAAGCAAATATTGTGCAACTTGCTGTGAGGTCATCGAAGCCCACAAGCTTTCGTAAAAGTTAACCGTTTCAGGCAAAGCAATCCAATTTTCTTTATCGGGAACATTAAAGTTAAAATCAACTCTTCCATATGAATTAAACTCATAAAATCCTTCGGCCTCGCGAGCAGTCTTCACTGCTGATTGATACAACTGATCAGGCATCGGCCGATCCTTGAAAGAAACCGGGAACCACGAAAGATCAATTTTGGCTCTTCCTGCTAATGAATAGGGTGGCGTTGTGAATGCTGAAGAAACATAAAGGCTTGAATCACTTGGATAAGTCGCATCCTTAATCTTGCATTCGTTCTGATTTTCCAGTAGATCAACAGGAGTTAAGACGGGACATTTATTTGATTTTGGTTCGCAGTCCTTGGCTAATCCATAGACAAAAGTTGGTTCAGATTCCAAGTGATCGCCACTGGCTGCGTCGTAGACAACGCTCGGCTTAGAATTCGAGTTATTTCCATTGTTACCGGAGCTTGGCTGCTGTCTATCGGCCTGCGGCTTTTTTTGAACATCCACTGATCGATCTTGGTCGACCAAAATAGATTTACCAGATGTCGCTTTTATGTATATTTTGTATTTGCCTGCGCTGGTGTTTTCTGGAACATTAAAAATCAAAGCCCATTTCCCATTTCTGAGAGAACCAGATCTCAGTTTAGATAAGCCTGAAATTTTTTCTTTTCTTGGACCCTGCAAATAGGCCGTTATTCGAATATTTCGTGGGGCACTTAGACCTAATTCAATTTCGTATGGCGATCCAGCTACAACACTCGGATAGAGCCCGATGTTCGCAAGGTTGATTTGTGCGTCTGCGGGGGTTGGACTAAGGACTGTCACGAAAACCACTGTAATCAAAAAGGCGTGGAATTTTCTCATCCCCAAATGTTTCATGCCGAATTTTAAGGGCAGGCACGCGTATATACAACCCAAAACCCATCCTTTACTTTGCGAGGTGCCTATTTTAATGTTTCACCATGTCATCGATTGAGACAGACTTGAACAAGTGAGTCAAAATATACATTTGAGACATAGCTCAATACGTAAATCTTCAAAGGCGTTAGCTGTAATTACTGCAATTCTTCTTGTTTCTGGCCTTCCAGATGCTGCAGTAGCCAATGAAAAGAAAGTTGGTAAGTCTTGCAATAAAATTGGCGAGCGGATTAATTTGAAGGAAAGTTATCTCGAATGCCGCTGGAAATCAGAAGGCAAGAAAGTTTATTTCTTACTCACAAAAATAATCGAAGACTTAAATCCATCTATAAGCCCCGAACCATATACAAATTGTCGGCTACCTGAAGCAATCAAGAATCGCTTGGATGGCTGGAACTCTTATGTGTCAATTGCCTACCCGGTCGTAAAATCCACGTTAGATCCATTGGGATCTAACACTTACTTGTTCATTCCAGTCGATTTTAAAGATGCGGTCGGAGTTGGATCTCCGGAAAAAATGCTTAGAACTGAAGTCAAAAAAATCTATGAATGGCTTGATTGGTATTCGAATGGGAAAGTGTCAATACAAATCGATTATCCAAAGAGCTGGTTACGATCCTCAAAACTAGCTTCCGAATTAACAACTTGGCCAGATCTAGCCAAACCGAGCAGCCCAGGAGATAAGTTATCCGGAATTAGTTTAGTTGAAGCCTTGCTCGCGGATGTTGAACAAACTTATGATCTGAGTAAATATCAAGGTGTTTATTTTTTGCCATCTCTGGCTGCGAAAAGTTTGGAAAATGGAGTCTTTTTAAATAACACATTTAATACCCCAAAGGGCTCTTTTACTGGCGGAGGTTACATATACGGCAACTCCGCTTTTGAGCGGGAAGAATTTGTTTGGGCTTTCATCATTCATGATTTCTTGCATAGCTTTGGGCTCGCCCTACATGCACCAGGTCAGGAATTGCCTTTTGGAATTCAAGATACAACTTTTGGTGGGTTGGGAATTAATGAGTGGGACACTATGAGTTTAGGATGGACGAACGATGGCGACGTTTATTGTGTAAGTAAAGAGAATCTAAAAACTGCCGAAATCCAGCTTGTTCCAATTGAAAGGGAGCAAAAAGGAACTCAATCAATCATGATTAAGTTGTCGGATACTCAAGTGTTGGTAATTGAATCTCACCGCAGAGATAAATGGGGAATGAAGTTTCTGCCTGGATTCTATGGGGTATCAACTTATCTAGTTGATACAAGTGTGCAGAACGACCCGACAAAACCTGCATCAAAATCAACAAGATTCGCAAACTACATTAAGAATACTCAAACGAATAAGGACCGGCTCGTTAACCGTAGATATTGGCAAGAGACAGACGCTAAAGGAAACAGGAAATCTGGCTGGGTAACCCAACCAACTTGGGATATGGATTTCATCTTGTTTGAGAATGAATCACTAGTTACGAACGGTATAAAAATTACGCTCAAAAAATCTGGACACAACGATCTAGTTAGGATTGAGAGGGCACAATAAGGTTCAAATTGAGTCTTGAATGTAGAGCGTGTTCGAATTAGAGCGTTGATAAGAGTGGCAATCGAATTCTGTGTATACCCGGATCGACAACTTTTGGATAAAACCCAATGTTTGTTAAGTCGATTTGTACATATGCTGGGGGAGCTTGGAAAACCATTACTGAACGCAATGGGCAAAGAAGTAGTCTAGAGAATCACAAATGAGGATTTAGCAGCTAAATATTTCTTTTCGGTTTGAAGAGTATTTCATCAACACCAATGCGGTGTGCTTTAAAGGAATTCACTGCTGAGTCACTCGGGTAACCAATCGCCATTCCACAAAGAAGTCGATAGTCCTTTGGAATCTCAAACTCTTTTCTTACAACGTCATCCCAGATGTTCACTGCACCTTGCGCACAAGTCCCTAGTCCATGACCGTGTGCGGACAACATCAAGTTTTCCATCATAAGCCCGGCATCTGAAGCTGCATAAATGTGAAGACTTTTATGAATGTAGATAAACATTTCTACTGGGGCTCCGAAGAAAGAATAATTCTTTCCCCATTGCTTATCTCTTGCATCGCGGTCGCCTCGTTTGACGCCAAATAATTCATATAGTTCTTTGCCAACTCTTTGGGCCCGTGGTCGAAGTTCTGCCACATACGGCTTAACAATCATTCGATTGCTAGTTGGCAATCCATAGCGTGAATAGATAAGGCGCAACTTATTCTTTAAGCCCTTGCGCATAATTCTGGAAAGCACGGTCCAACGTGAAAGAAACTCACCGCTGATGCGATCCCGAACTTCTCCTGTTGCCACTGCAATTTTGAACGGCCTGGTATTTGACCAGCTTGGCGCGCTCAGAGCATCAGTTAAAATCTGATTGATAATTTCTTGCGAGACTGGAGTGGAAAGAAAATCACGAGTTGATCGGCGAGAAGCTAAGAATTGAGATACCCAGGCAGAATCGCGATCGTTTAGATTTGAACTCATTTGGAAATATTAATTAATTGGGATTTCTAGCTCTTCAACAATTATTCGCTCAAGGCGTGCAACGTGCGCCATTGTGTCAGCACGAATTTCGGTAGAAACCTGTCTCGAGTAAGCCACATTAAGTGCTGCTTCGTCATCGAACCATTGCTCTGCAACACCGTCCCACTCACATTCAAAAGTGGGCTTTCCTGCAAGATTATCTATGCGACCAAAGTTCACAACATATTTACGTAAACCTGGTGCGGTGCGGGCTACAGGCACATGCGATTCGAGCCACCAATTCTTGAACTGTTCATCCGTTAGGTGATCCGCCTTTTTGAGAAGCCAGACAATCTTGATCATTTTTCCACCTCTCAGTTATATCTACCTTAATTCTTGAATTGCGATTAAAATGCAATCCTAATACAGGTCGAATCTCAATTCCAAGGGGGCATCAAACTTGCGCAATCCTGAAGAAAAACAGCAGCGCATTCAAAGTGATGTCGAATTAGAAGCTGACTTCGTAGTTGTTGGAAGCGGCGCCGCTGGTCTAACAGCAGCAATCACCGCGCGACGTCGAGGATTATCAGTAATTGTTCTTGAAGGAGAAGATGTTGTTGGCGGCACAACAGCAAGAAGTGGAACTTGGATTTGGTCTCCCAATAATCGCTGGATGCGTGAACTCGGATTTACGGATGATCGTGATGATGCAATTCGATATATGGCTCGGTTGTCTTTTCCGGAACGCTATCAATCGCATGCCGAACGTTTCGGACTCGATGAACATGAATTTAAAATGCTTAATACTTTCTATTCGGTTTCCGGTACAGCGCTTGAAGAACTTGCAGAAGCTGGTGCTTTAGATCCAGTTGTAAAAGCGAATGCACCTGATTACTTCGCCGATCTTCCAGAGGACAAAGCACCTTACGGACGAGTTGTTGTTTCAAAGGGCCGCGCCCGCCCCGATCAGTTAACAGGTGCCGAGTGGGTTTTGGACTTACGAGATGCAACTTTAGGACTGGGCGTTGACATACTCTTTAATCACCGAGTCTCAGATGTAATTCAAAATGATGGACGAGTCACAGGTGTTGTTGGAAGTTTTAATGGCAAGTCATTCACCGTCAATGCAAAACGTGGAGTTCTCTTTGCGACGGGCGGATTCACACATAGCCCAGAACTTATGAGCGATCACATGTCCACCCCAGTTCGACTCGGTGGCGCATCTAAAGGGTCACGTGGCGATTTCATGCGGATCGGGGCGTCCCTCGGTGCAAAATTGCACAACACAGCAGCTGCTTGGTTAGCGCCAATTCCACTTGAAGCTTTGGTGCGAGATCCACAATCAACGACAACAAATATTTTTGCGCTACGTGGCGACAGCATGGTCATGGTAAATAAATATGGCAATCGAACAGTTAATGAGAAGTTGCCGTATCACGAACTTGGAAGATCGATGTTACGTTGGGATGCAATGCAGGCAGAGCACCCGGACCTGCGGATGTTTATGATTTTCGATCATTCCGCTCGTGTGCATTTCTCTGATGGAACAAGTGGGAATCCAATCAAACCACCAAGTGAACACGATCCAAATCTTGTTGAAGGTAAAACTTTAGAAGAATTAGGAGCAGCGATACGACGTCGCGTGCAGGAACTTGGGCCAGTTCACATGGCTAGCTTAGATATTTCTCCAGATTTTGAAGCGAATCTCAAAGTGACAATTGATGAGTTCAATCGTCATGCAACAACTGGAACCGATCCAATTTTCCATCGAGGTGAATCATCGATTGAATTATTCCGAAACGGACCGGCGCGTCCAGGTAACCAGAACAACGCAGCGCTCTTTCCTTTCGATGCAACCGGACCATACTTCGCTTTAATTCTTGCGCCAGGAACACTTGATACAAAAGGTGGCCCGGCAATTGATAGTGAAGCGCGTGTTCTTCGCGCTAGTGATGGACAACCAATACCTGGATTATTTGCAGCAGGAAATTGTGCGGGCTTTCCATCAGGCCAGGCTTATTGGGCTGGGGGAGCAACTATCGGTTTAGCAGTTACCTTCGGTTATCTCGCTGCTTTAAATGTTGCAGCTATGAAATAAAACTTTAATAAGAACGATAGTTAAAGCGCTAGCCATCCACCATCGACAGGGATAAATGCACCTGTTATAAATGATGCCTCATCAGATAGTAGAAATGCGCAGGCATTAGCAATTTCATTTGGAGTTGCAGGTCTACCGATTGGAATTCGTTCTTTCATCCAAGCGCTGCGAACTGGATCTTTAAGAGATTCCGCACTCATAGGTGTTGCAACAGGTCCAGGACCAATCACATTTACTCGGACTCCAAATTTTGACCAATCAACTGCAAGAGCTTTACCTAATTGAAGAACTGCACCTTTTGATGCGGTGTATGCGGCATTGCCGCCATATCCAACTGCAGAAAGTATTGAACCAATCAGAACAATTGATCCAGAACCTTGCGGGACCATTATGCGACCAGCTGCGCGAGCAATTAAAAATGATCCAGTTACATTTGTGCTCATTGTCTGTTCGAAGATTTCTAGGGACATGTCACGCGCGTCTATAAATTTCTCTTCAATTCCAGCACAGTTAACGACGCCATCAATCCGACCATACTTTTCAACCGCGCCTTTAAATAGCGCATCAACTTCGGATTCGACTCTTACATCCGCGGTGATGCAGATGCCACCGGTCAATGCCTGCATTTCGTCGATCTTGGTTAGTGGCAAATCCGTACAAACCACGTGATGACCGCGCTCTGCAAACATGAGAGCCGTAGCCCTGCCAATGCCAGAAGCGGCGCCCGTCACCATAGTTACTTTTTTAGTATTCATAATCTTCGGAAAACTTTACATCAAGTAACACTATCTATTTGAAGAATCCATAGGTAAATTTGAATTCGTGCGTAAGCCAATTCTGGTATCCCTTGTAGTTAGCGCTTGCCTAATTGTGATGGGGCTTCCAGCCCAAGCCGCACTCAAAGCTCCAATAAATTTAGAGAATCCAAGAGTTGTGCCAATTTATGGTTTCGGTCAAGCAAACAGCTCTCAAGTTCCAGATCGCGCCGGCTGGAGCGGGTACCTATATTCACCACGAATTGTTTTTTCCGCTGCTCATTCTAATTACGACTTTGATGAGAGTGGAAAGAGAATTCCGCGTAACCCTGGATTGATAACTGTTGGAAAACCCAACTCTGCAGCGTCAGACAAAACTGGCAGGGTGAAAGTAATAAAGACTTTTGTAGGGAATTTTTCTACGACTCCAAATTTGCGTGCTCTAAATGATTTCATTGTGTATGTTCTTGAAAAAGATTTAATTTCGATAGCACCAGGGAAACTTCTGACTGCAGAAATTGAGAAGGAACTAGTAGCGGCTCAAACTGAAGTTATTATGCACGGGTATGGTGAATATCAGGATCGGTGTTCTGCGAACGAGTCTCCTCCTTGCAAAGAAGATCGGAGTAATCCGAAAAAGAGGACAAGTGAATTTCCTAGATCACCTAAAGGAGTTATGAGATTAGTTGAACCATCGTATTTTCCTTGGTTGCAATCACCACGACTTGAGGACTTAGCGGAAGAAACTTTGCTGTCAGATAATCTCGGTTGTTCAGGTGATTCTGGTGGTCCAGTCACAGCGATATATGAGGGGGAGTCAATCTATTTAGGCACAACACCTCTTTCATTTGGTGCTAGTTATCACTGCGGGGCAGGGTCGTCGAGAATAACCACGCAACCTTTTGGGTTCTTCTCTCCGGTTCACAAACATCTCGACTTGATCGAAGCGGCCGAGAGTTTTATTAAATCCAGATCATTTGCCTCGAATATATCTATTAATTGCGTAAAAGGTAACATGCTCAAAAAAGTCACTGGAACAAATCCAAAATGCCCTAGCGGGTATAAGAAAAACTAACGTGGACCGTACTGGGATCGAACCAGTGACCCCCACAATGTCAATGTGGTGCTCTACCGCTGAGCCAACGATCCTTAAGTAACCTTAAGATGCGGAATAATACCTAACTTCTATTTTATGCGCGACCGAAGTCGTCTTCTAAGCGTTCAATATCGTCCTCACCAAAGTAGCTTCCCGTTTGCACTTCCACGAAGATGATTTCGTCTTTGCCGGTATTAGCTAGGCGATGGAGAACTCCGACTTTGAATTCAACAGTGTCGCCAGATTTGACTTGAGAAGTCTGACCATCGATTGTGACTTCGCCCGTCCCTTGGACAATAAACCAATGTTCTGCGCGATGTTTATGTCGTTGGTATGAAAGTCTGGTGCCTGGTTTCATCCAGATGCATTTAACTTTATGAGTAGAAGATTCCTGAAGAACTTCATAGCGACCCCAAGGTCGTTCTGATTTCTCTAACCCACTCATTTGAATTCCTTACTTATAAGAAGTTCCACAATTTAAGTTAACTAATTATGGAGGTCGGAACGGGATTTGAACCCGTGTAGCAGGATTTGCAGTCCTGAGCCTCGCCTCTCGGCCATCCGACCATCTTTTCCTGCGCTTGCTTCACACTTACTGCACCAGAGCGGACGACCGGGTTCGAACCGGCGACCTGAACCTTGGCAAGGTTCCGCGCTACCAACTGCGCTACGTCCGCATTTCTTTTATTCAACATTGCTGCAGAATCAAGAGGGCAAATCTAGCGCACCAAACGGGCAAGCGCCAAAGCGAGTGGAATCGGTTCTGGTCATCTAGCGTTAGGGCGTGGATTTGAACCGACCTTTCTTCTGGATGAATGGGGTTTTGGCTACCGATTTAATCGAGGTAACCAGTGATCCGGAAGCGCTTAGTGATGGCGGTTTTTGGGCGGTATCAACAACCTTTGAAGGCAAATACACATTCGCAAAATTCGCAACTGTCATTCGAGGTGCAAGCTTTCCTGAAACCGGTGAGTGGAGCGGGATTACTGATGTTTGGGAAAGTTCGATTCTGCAATCTGGATATGAAGATTATGTAAGTGAAATCCGGGAACAAATCGTTCAGGGAAATGTTTATCAAGTAAATGCCTGTCGAATTCTGTCGACCAAGATTTCAAAGGAACGATCTCTGGCACCACTTTTTTCAAAGATGTTGGGAAAGAACCCGGCACCTTTCGCATCATTCTTAAAATTGCAAGACCTTGAAATCGCATCGGCTTCGCCAGAACTTTTCTTGACCCGAGATGGAGCGCAGATAAAGACAAGCCCAATAAAGGGAACGCGCAGACTTTCGGAAACGGGCGCAGCATTTTCTGAGAAAGATAGAGCCGAGAATGTAATGATCGTTGACTTGATGCGAAATGACTTTGGTCGTGTTTGCAAAGCTGGAAGTGTAAAAGTTTCACAACTATTTCGCAGCGAGTTACATCCCGGATTAGAGCATCTGGTTTCTGATGTTGTTGGCGAAGTAAAAGACGGCATGACGTGGGCGCAAATCTTTGAGGAAATTCTTGCACCAGGTTCGGTAAGTGGTGCACCAAAAGAATCAGCCATGAGAATTATCAGCGAGAATGAACCGAATGATCGCGGACCATATTGCGGAGCACTCGGTTGGATACAAGGGGATAACGCGAGCCTTAGCGTTGCGATTCGAATCTTTTGGCGAACTGGGGAGAAACTTAAATTCGGTGCAGGTGCAGGAATAACTTGGTCGAGCGATCCGACTTCCGAGTGGGAAGAAACAGAATTAAAGGCGGCAAAATTACTTTCAATTGCAGGTGGATTTAGAAGTGATCGTTGGCCTTTTGGCGCCGGTCTTTTTGAAACAATACGTGTCGAAAAGGGCAGACCACAATTATTGAGCGAACACCTGAAGCGGGCACGTAAGAGTGCTGGTGAATTGGGCTTTGAAATACCAAGCGACTTCGAAATTCTTGATGCAATTGGTTCTTTAGATGAAATCGAACTTGGCAGACTACGTTTAACTTTTGGTGAAAATTTTCAGGTTTCAATAGATCCATATGTTGACGCTTCGCACTCGGCAAGAGTTGGTGTGAAAACACTCGATTTCTCGCCAGAAACAAAACTGCATAAGAAGTTTCCATATACCTCGAATTTAAACCTTTTGACCCAGGCCAGAGTTGATGGTTTTGACGAAATCGTAATTGTGAATCAAAAGGGAAAGGTATGCGAAGGCGCAGTTTCCAACTACGTATTTCGAATTGATGGGCTTTGGGTAACACCAGATCTTGGTTCCGGAGTGCTACCAGGAATAATTCGTGGGCTAATCATTTCGTCAGGCTTAGCTATTGAAGCTGAAATAGATGCTTCGGAATTAGATCGGGCGACACATGCATTTGCACTATCGGCGCTACGCGTCGCACAACCGGTTGGCGAATTAGCGGGGAGAAAATTGCAAGAGGATGAAATCGGCAAGCAGTGGGGCGATAAATTGCGGGAAATTCTGCATGCGCATTCGATAGGCTAAGGACATGGCTAATATTTCAATTGTGGTTGATGGTAAACCGCAATCCGTAGACGTAGAAATACGGCCGACACAAATTTTTTCCGAGAATTCCGAAATTATCGTCTGCAAAGTAAATGGCGATTTAAAAGATCTCTGGACTGAATTAAAAGATGGCGATTCGGTTGAAGGAATCTCAATTGAGTCTCCAGAAGGTCTTGCAGTATTACGCCACTCAACAGCCCACGTTTTAGCTCAAGCAGTTCAGGAAGTGTTTGCTGATACCAAGCTTGGAATTGGGCCTCCGATTACCGATGGTTTTTATTATGACTTTGATCCGCAGAAACCATTTAATCCAGATGATCTTGAAAAACTGGAATCTGCGATGCGCAAAATTATTAAGTCTGGACAGAGATTTCGCAGACGTGTTACGAATGAGAAAGATGCGTTGGCAGAATTAGCGCACGAGCCATACAAGTGCGAATTAATTGGTCTTAAATCAAGTGGTGCTGATGACGAAACTAGTGTTGAAGTTGGCGCCGGTGAATTAACAATTTATGACAATTTAGGTCGCGATGGTCAACCGGTTTGGAGCGATCTCTGTCGCGGACCACACCTTCCTTCGACGAAACATATTCCAGCATTTAAATTGATGCGCACTGCCGCCGCATACTGGCGCGGATCTGAGAAGAATCCAATGCTTCAACGAGTTTATGGAACAGCCTGGCCTTCACAGGAAAAACTAGATGGCTATTTACACTTATTAGAAGAGGCTGAAAAGCGCGATCACCGCCGCCTTGGAACTGAATTAGATTTGTTTTCGTTTCCAGAAGAAGTTGGTTCAGGGCTAGCTGTATTTCATCCTAAGGGCGGAATCATTCGACGGGCGATGGAAGATTATTCGCGCAAGCGTCATGAAGAAGAAGATTATCAATTTGTTTATTCACCACATTTAACAAAAGCAGCGCTCTTTGAAACTTCCGGCCACTTGCAATGGTATTCCGAGGGAATGTATCCACCGATGGTTATGGATGAAGAGTTACACGCTGATGGCACCATAAAGCGTGCGGGGCAGAAGTATTACATGAAGCCGATGAACTGCCCGTTCCACAATCTTATCTATAAGTCTTCTTTGCGTTCATATCGCGAGCTACCGCTGCGTCTTTTTGAATTTGGAACGGTTTATCGTTATGAAAAATCAGGTGTAATTCATGGCCTAACCAGAGCCCGTGGTTTCACTCAAGACGATGCCCATATTTATTGCACTAAAGATCAAATGCTTGGTGAACTCGATAGCCTTCTAACTTTCGTGTTAAATCTACTTCGCGATTATGGTCTTGAAGATTTTTATCTAGAACTTTCGACTCGTAATCCAGAGAAGTCTGTTGGATTAGATAAAGACTGGGAAGAAGCGACAGAAGCACTTCGAATTGCTGCTACTAAACAGAATCTGGAATTAGTTTTAGATCCAGAAGGCGCTGCGTTCTATGGCCCAAAGATTTCGGTTCAAGCAAAAGATGCAATCGGTCGCACCTGGCAGATGTCAACGATTCAAGTTGATTTCCAATTGCCACAACGTTTCGATTTGGAATATCAAGCATCTGATGGAACCAGACAGCAACCTGTAATGATTCACCGCGCACTATTTGGATCAATTGAACGTTTCTTTGGAGTATTAACTGAACATTATGCGGGTGCATTCCCACCATGGCTTGCTCCAGTTCAAGTTCGGGCAATTCCAGTTGCCGATACTTTCACACCTTATTTAGAAGAGATTGTTTCAAAGATGCGTAAGGTCGGAATTCGAGTTGATATCGATGCTTCTGATGATCGTATGCAGAAAAAGGTTCGAACAGCGCAATTGGAAAAGATCCCATTCATGATGATTGCTGGCGAAGAAGATCAGAAAGCTGGGGGAGTTTCCTTCAGATATCGCAACGGCGAACAGAAGAATGGAATTTCTATCGATGAAGCTATCGCCGAAGTTCTTGCAGCTGTCACAAATCGAATTCAGATCTAGATATTAAAAATGAGCGATCAAGAATTTTCGACCGGAGTCGGCATGCCAGATCGCTGGCAGCGGTTGTGGGCTCCACACCGAATGTCTTATCTATCGGGGGAGAACCGACCGCTTCCGGATAACTCAATTGAATGTCCGTTCTGTCGAATCATAAGTTTAAGTGATGAAGAAGGTTTGATTGTCGCGCGAGGCCGCGAAGCATATGTAGTAATGAATCTTTATCCATATAACGCTGGACACTTATTGATTTGCGCCAATCGACATGTTGGAGATTTAACAGAGTTAACCGCAAGTGAGCGAAATGAAATCTTCGAGCTCTCGGCCCATGCGATGAAAACAATTCGTGCAGTAAGTGGAGCTAGTGGGTTTAACTTAGGAATGAATCAAGGCGCTGTATCAGGTGCTGGCGTTGCAGATCATATTCATCAGCATGTAATTCCGCGTTGGTCTGGAGATGCGAATTTTATGCCGCTTATCGGCCAGACTAAAGTTCTTCCGCAATTGCTTTCAGAAACGCGTGCTGAATTAGCTGCGGCTTGGTAATTCACTTAGCAAGGTAGCGATTTCAAAACTACCGAGACCATTATCAGGGATGAATGGGATGGCTGGAAAACTTAACCCTTCTTCAAAACTGCTTTCACCAAATTCTTCAATAGCTTCCAGAAATTCTTTGCGGAAATCAAATACCAGAACTTTATGTTCAGGATCGCTTTCACGTTCTATGCGTATTCCAGTTGAGTAGTCGGATAATTTTAAACTCTCTAAATTTATCAGAGCAGTCGGATTGCCGGCATCATCATGTAAAACTAAATAAGGTGTTTGCACTGGATCTAACATCCGACCTGCAATTGCACTCATGTCATCAAAATCTACTTCGCCATTTGTAAGTTCGGTGATCAAGATCAATGAGGGAATATAAAGTTCGCGAGCCGAATTCCAGGTTTCGATATCTGGTGCAGAGATGCCATCGCTTGCACTGACTATAAATATCGCAGCATCAGATTCCGCTAGGGGAGCCTGTGTAAGTTGAAAATATTTAGCAATTTCGCCACCTGATTTACCAACTACGCAAACCTTTAGATTAGGCGCGATTAACGGGTAGATTTGGGTGCTCACGACCACGAAGCCTACGATGGGAAAGATGTTACAAGAATCATTACGCGCCCCAGTGACCAAGATAATTACACCAATCTGTCGTGGGCTCATCAAAATGGGTGTCAGTGCAAATATGGTCACTGCAGTTGGTGCGTTGTGCACGATTTTGGCCGCAGTTCTTACTTTTCCGCAGGGACGATTCTTTCTCGGAACCATGCTGATAATTGTTTTCGTTCTATTTGATTTGTTTGATGGAACCATCGCTCGGCTATCCGAAAAAGGATCTAATGCTTGGGGTGCACTTTTAGATTCAACGCTAGATCGGTTAACTGACGCGGTAATTTTAGGATCAATTCTCTGGTTCATGATCGGCGAAGATGATCCCTTGGTCCCTCTGGTTTTGTTAACAATTGTTTTAGGTTTCTTAATTTCATACATAAAAGCACGAGCCGAGTCTCTTGGAATTGAATGCAACGGTGGGCTAGCTGAACGCACCGAACGAATCATCATCGTTCTCACCACTGTCGGTTTTGCTGGTCTCGGCGTTGATTACATTATGGGAATCGGATTCTGGGTATTAGCGATTGCAAGTTTTGTAACAGTGATTCAACGTCTGCGAATTGTTTATATAGGCGCAAAATAGATGGGCGATACTTTGGTGTATTGGGGTTACAACCTCGCTTGGAAAATAATTCGTTGGATTCCGGAGAGCAAGGCGTATCGTTTAACGGATCGCTTTTCGGATTTTATTTATGCGCGTAACGGCAAGGGCGTCAACCGTCTGCGATCAAACTATCAAAGAGTTTGCCCAGAGCTAGATTCTGCGCAGTTAGAATTTCTAGTCAACGCTGGAATTCGTTCGTCAATGCGCTACTGGTGCGACACTTTTCGTTTTCCAAGTTGGAGCAAAGAGCGATTACTCTCAACCACTGTCTGCGAAAACGAGAATTTTTTGCGCGACCCGATCGCCGAGAAACGTGGGTGCATTGTTGCGCTTCCACATGCTGGAAACTGGGATCATGCTGGGGCATATTTTTGCGCTACGGGAATTCCGTTGACAACGGTTGCAGAACATCTGAAACCTGAGAAATTGTTCCGGAAATTTTTGGAATATCGCACCGCGATTGGAATGGAAGTTCTGGATTTAGATTCTCGAAGCATCGCAGTTCTATCGCAACGACTGCGTGCTGGAAAATTGGTTGCACTAGTTGCTGATAGAGATTTATCGAAGAGTGGAATCCCGGTCGATTTTTTTGGCAAGGGCGCTCAGATGCCTGCAGGACCAGCACTTCTTGCAATCCAAACTGGTGCAGATTTAATTACCGCCTTTGTTAAATATGAAGATGTCGGAATCCGAATAATTTTTGAAGAAGCGATTGCGGTTCCGGAATCAGGAAGCGTTCCAGAAAAAGCGGCAGCAATGACTCAAATTATGGCTGATCGATTCGCCAAACATTTAGCGGTTCATACAGTTGATTGGCACATGATGCAACGGATTTGGTTAGACCCAAATGAATCGAAGACGAATGCGTAGCCTGAAAGTTGGAATCGTCTGTCCTTATGGATGGGATACACCAGGCGGAGTACAGATTCATATCAAGGAATTATCGCAATGGTTAATTGCGAAAGGTCATGAAGTCTCAGTATTAGCGCCAGTAACTGATGAAAGCGGCGACATAGAACCGTGGGTGGTTTCTGCAGGTCGTCCGATTTCAATTCCTTACAATGGAGCAATCGCAAAAGTAATTTTTGGTCCGCTAGCTTCTTCAAGAGTTAAGCAATGGATTTCAAATGGAAACTTTGACTTACTCCATCTGCACGAGCCAGCTATTCCTTCACTCTCGTTACTCGCCGGTTGGGCCGGCGATGGACCAATGGTTGCAACTTTCCATGCGGCAGCAAATCCGCAGAAAGTTGCTAATGCAATTGGAACCATGCTTGATCCATTGATTGAGAGAATCACGGCGAAAATCGCGGTAAGTGAAATCGCGAGAGAAACCTTGAAGGAGCGATTCAATACCGAGGCTGTCGTGATTCCAAATGGAATCGATACAAGTAAATTCGATGGAATTGGTGTGCGATCTGAGTGGGCGCTTCCTAACACCCTTGGGTTTATTGGAAGATTCGATGAGCCACGAAAAGGTCTGGCAGTTCTTCTTGCAGCAATTCCCAAGATTGTTCTACAAATCCCTAACTTAAGAATCTTGGTTGCGGGGCCCGGGAATCCGGAAGATTTCAATCAATTGGTTCCAGCAGAACTTCGCGATCGAATAACTTTCCTCGGGCGAATTTCAGAGATTGAGAAAGCTCAGTTCTTTAAATCAATCTCGCTTTACATAGCCCCAAATACTGGTAGCGAATCCTTTGGAATTATTTTGGCAGAGGCTATGGCGGCTAAGACACCAATAGTTGCGAGCAATCTTCCAGCATTCGTAAGGCTTCTAGATAACGGAAACTCGGGAGCGATTTTTACTTCAGAAAATTCAGATGATCTAGCCCAAACTGTTCTTAATTTATTGGAGAATTCGCAGATGCGAGCAGATATTGCGACTGCGGGATTTGAAAAGGCTAAAAGTTTTGACTGGGATTCAGTAGGTGTTCAGATTTTATCTATATATGAAATGGCGCTGGCTGGAAATTCAAAAGTAACTCTCGCCTCTGAAAATCGTTTCTGGAATAGGTTGCGTTCAAATGGTTGAAATTATTGTCTCCATAATCTTTTTCTTGCTGCTGGCTGGTTGGTATCTATCTTTTCTAGCATCGAGATTAGACGTTCTGCACCATAGAGTTGAAACATCTTGGGCTCATTTGGATGCGCAGCTTCAGAGAAGAGCAGCGCTTGCCCTTGAAATTGCAAATTCAAAGGCGGTTGATCCAGCAACAAGTTTGGTGCTAACAGCGGCTGCTTATCAGGCGCGCGAAGCAAATATTGTTCAACGTAGCGATGCTGAAATTGCGTTGTCACAGAGCTTACGTTTGATTCTCGCAGATGAAGTTTCTGTGCCAAGTGGATTGGAAGTTGAACTAATTAACTCCTTGAACGCGCTATCTGAAAAGATTTCAGTCGGAATCACAATCCATACCGAAGCTGTTCAGAGTGCGCAGTCTCTGCGTAGTAAACTTTTATTCAAGATCTTCCGACTTGCTGGACACGCCCCATTGCCTATGCGATATTCATTTGAGGATGACATTCTGTGAAAAAGTTTTTAGCACTTATATCCATTTTGATTGTCCTAAGTTCATGCGCTTCACCTTCCAGCTTTGTAAAGAAAGTCACCCAAGCTAAAGTTGAAAAGAACGTATTAACGAATCTGCCAGGAACGAATGGTCCGATTCTTGCGGTGAAAATTGATGATACAAATGCTGCGCATCCGCAGGTTGGATTAAATAGCGCAGATGTTATTTATATCGAGCAAGTTGAAGGTGGGCTCACAAGATTGGCTGCGATTTTCACAGATAAAATTCCAGATCTAATTGGACCAGTTCGTTCAGCCCGAATCAGCGACATTGAAATTCTCGAACAATATGGTCGCGTTGGGTTTGCATACAGTGGCGCTCAGAGCAAGATGCGCCCAGTTCTTGCTGCCGCGAATCTTGAAAATATGTCAGCCGAACGCAACCCACCATCGATTTATCAGAGCGATAAAACTAGATATGCACCGACCAACATGATGGTAGATGCTAAAGCGTTGTTGAAAAAAACGATTGAAGATGAAGGCAAGAAAATTGATGCGGTTAAGTCTGTCGGCTGGCAGTTTGGAAAAGTTAGTGACCAGGCGAAAGTCCTTACATCTGCTGAGGTTAAGTGGCCGGCTGCTAAGTATGGAATGACCTGGTCAAAGATTGAAAAGCGTTGGTTGCTGACATTTAATGGCAAACCAAACCTAGATTCAAATGGCCGCCAACTTGGATCGCCTAACTTCGTGATTCAGAAAGTATCGATTACTGATTCAATCTACGGAGATAAATTTGGCGGAGTAACTCCAATGAGCAATACCGTGGGAAGCGGAACTGGCTACTTGCTTCGTAACGGGAAAATTGTGGCAATAAATTGGCAACGGCCAAGTGCTGATGTGGGAACGATTTGGACCCTGGCCGATGGAACTGTTGCTAATTTTGCTGATGGCCAAGTCTGGATAGCCCTAACTGATGCCGAGCCTAAACTCGAATATCCGGCTCCAGCTGAGAGTGCGAGCCCGAAGAAGTCGAAGTAGACTCTGTCCTCCACTCATTTCGAAAAAACAGATTTTTAAAAGGATTAAGGACTACAGGAGTAAATAATGTCTAAAGCAAATGAAGCCCAAGTCGGTGGCGCACGAGTAAAGCGTGGCATGGCCGAGATGCTTAAGGGCGGCGTGATTATGGACGTTGTTAATGTTGAACAGGCGAAGATTGCTGAAGATGCCGGCGCAGTTGCAGTGATGGCGCTTGAGCGCGTTCCTGCAGATATTCGTGCCCAAGGTGGAGTTTCTAGAATGTCTGATCCAGACATGATTGAAGCAATTCAGGCTGCAGTTTCAATTCCTGTTATGGCGAAGGTGCGTATTGGCCACTTTGCTGAAGCACAAATTTTGCAGACATTGAATGTCGATTACATTGATGAATCAGAAGTTTTAACACCCGCCGATTACGAACACCATATTGATAAGTGGAATTTCACCATCCCGTTCGTTTGCGGTGCAACTAATCTTGGTGAAGCGCTCCGCCGTATCAGTGAAGGTGCCGCGATGATTCGCTCTAAGGGCGAAGCGGGAACTGGCGATGTTTCAAATGCCACAACACATATGCGCAAAATTGGTGGCGAAATTCGACGTCTATCATCATTGCGCGAAGATGAACTTTATGTTGCAGCGAAAGAATTACAAGCTCCATACGCGCTAGTGAAAGAAGTTGCTGAGACCGGAAAACTTCCAGTCGTTCTCTTTACTGCTGGCGGAATTGCAACTCCTGCTGATGCTGCAATGATGATGCAACTTGGTGCCGATGGCGTATTTATTGGTTCTGGAATTTTCAAATCAGGTGATGCTGCAAAGCGCGCAGCCGCTTGTGTCAAGGCAACTACTTTCTATACAGATCCAAAAGTTGTTGCAGATGCATCCCGTGGTTTAGGTGAAGCAATGGTTGGCATAAATGTTGCTGACATACCTGTTCCACATCGATTGGCCGAACGGGGCTGGTAGAAGTGAACGTTGGAGTTCTAGCACTCCAAGGCGATTTTCGTGAACACATATCTGCACTTGGCGATTGTGGAGTAACGGGAAAGTTAGTTAAGACCGCAGCCGACATCGCAGCAATCGATGCCTTGATTATTCCTGGTGGCGAATCAACAACAATTAGCAAGTTAGCAAAGGCTTTTGGGCTTTTTGATTTAATCTCTAAACGAATATCTGAAGGTATGCCAACTTATGGCTCATGTGCCGGAATGATCCTGGTTGCAAAAACAATATTAGATCCGGCTTCTGACCAAGATACTTTTGGTGGAATCGATATGGAAGTTCGACGAAATGCATTTGGTCGGCAGACCGAATCTTTCGAAGTTGATTTAGATTTCAAAACCATTTCTGGTGCGCCGATTAGGGGAGTATTCATCCGGGCGCCTTGGGTGGAATCACATGGCTCACAGGTAGAAATTCTCTCCAGCGTAGAGATCTCGGGCGTGCAGCATCCCGTTGCCGTTAGACAGGGCAGCGTGCTGGCTACGGCTTTTCATCCAGAATTGACCGGAGATAATCGAGTGCATCGATATTTCCTAGAAGATGTTTGCAAAAAATAATTCAAGATAAACTACAGCCATTGATTTCTAGGAGGTTTCACCGTGTCAGGCCATTCCAAGTGGGCAACTACTAAACACAAGAAAGCCATCATCGATTCGAGGCGTGCCAAGAATTTTGCAAAACTGATTAAAGGAATCGAAGTTGCTGCGCGAAACGGTGGCGCTGATATCACTGGAAACCCAACTCTTTTTGATGCGATCGCAAAAGCTAAGAAGAATTCGATGCCGGCAGACAATATTGATCGTGCGGTGAAGCGCGGTGCCGGACTTGAGTCTGGTGGAGCTGATTGGCAAACAATTATGTATGAGGGTTACGGCCCAAATGGTGTGGCTTTAATGATTGAATGCTTATCTGATAATCGCAACCGTGCGGCTTCTGAAGTTCGCGTTGCTGTAACTCGCAACGGCGGTTCAATGGCGGATCCTGGTTCAGTTTCGTATATGTTCAATCGTAAGGGCGTAGTAATTGTCACTAAAGCAAATGGCATTACCGAAGATAAAATTCTGGAACACGTTCTAGATGCTGGTGCTGAGGATGTTACAGATCTCGGTGAATCATTTGAGATTGTGAGTGAACCAAGTGATCTAGTTGCAGTTCGCACTGCGCTGCAAGGCGCTGGAATCGACTACGAATCAGCAGATACCTCGTTCCTTCCTTCAGTTTCGGTTCCACTGGATGCCGAAGGTGCTGCAAAAGTATTTGCTCTCATTGATGCAATTGAAGAGCTAGATGACGTGCAGAACGTCTTTGGAAACTTCGATGTATCAGATGAGGTAATGGCTACTCTTTAAGATGCGCGTTCTCGGGGTCGATCCAGGGTTAACAAGATGCGGACTCGGAATTGTTGAAAATGGCGCGGCGCAAAAATTAGTGATGGTCGGAGTTGGATTTATCCAAACTTCGAAAGATATCGAACTCGCACATAGACTGCTAGAACTCGAAACGCAATTGCTTGTTTGGATAAAGGAATACAAACCTGATGTGATTGCAGTTGAACGAGTTTTTTCACAGTTGAATATCCGAACTGCGATGTCTACTGGTCAAGCTGCTGGGGTTGCGCTGTTGATTGCCGCCCGTGCTGGAATTCCGGTAGCAATGCATACGCCAACTGAAGTTAAGGCAGCTGTAACTGGTTCGGGTCGTGCTGATAAGAAACAAGTTGCGCTTATGGTGCAAAAACTCCTTTCTTTAAAAGAAATTCCAAAACCCGTGGATAGCACTGACGCTTTGGCGCTTGCAATCTGCCATCATTGGCGAGGTTCTGGCAATGCACGTATTGAATTAGCCGTAGCCAAAGAGAAAGCGCGATTAGCAAAGGTGGCCAAGAAATGATTGCTTCGGTATCTGGAGTTGTAAAAGCAACAACTCTAAATTCTGCAGTAATCGAAGTTGGGGGAGTCGGTATTCAAGTGGCACTTCCGGCCAGATTTGCAGCTTCTCTGGTTGTCGGAACTCATGCCGAGATATATACAACCCTTGTGGTTCGGGAAGATTCGCTAACTCTATTTGGATTTGATCGCACAAACTCTCGGGATTTCTTTGACTTATTGCAAACCGTCAGTGGAATAGGACCGAAGGTTGCACAATCTGCTCTTTCAATTTACGAACCTGAAGAATTGGCTAGTGCAATTGCGAGTGAGAATTCTGCTGCGCTAGAACGAATTCCTGGACTTGGAAAGAAAGGTGCACAACGCACGGTTCTTGAACTCAAAGACAAAGTAAGTGACTTAGTTCGATCCCAAGGTTCAGGCAAGAGTGCGAAAGCCCATTGGCGAACTCAGTTACAAAGCGCCTTAATCGGATTGGGTTTCACAGCAAGAGATGCTGAAGGAACGATTGATTCGGTCGCAAGTGATCTTGGTTCAAAGATTGATGAAACCGATATTTCCGAACTTCTCAAATTAGCACTGCAAAATCGAGGTCGCGGTTAATTATGAGCGATGAGAAGAGAGTTGTTGATTCGAATTCAGATGATTTCGAGCGGACCCAAGAGCTAGCGCTTCGGCCAAAAACGTTAAAAGAATTTGTTGGTCAGAAACGAGTCGCAAATCAATTAGATCTTCTGCTTTCTGCGGCGAGAAATCGTAATTCGCCTGCGGATCACGTTCTGCTTTCTGGACCTCCGGGGTTAGGAAAAACAACACTTGCGATGATTATTGCTTCAGAGATGAATGCACCGATTCGGATTACGAGCGGACCAGCGATTCAACATGCTGGAGATTTAGCATCGATACTTTCATCACTTGTTGAGGGTGAGATTCTCTTCTTAGATGAAATTCATCGCATGTCGCGACCGGCAGAAGAACTCTTGTATTTAGCGATGGAAGATTTTAGAGTAGATGTAATTGTTGGCAAGGGAGCAGGAGCAACTGCTATTCCATTGGAGCTTCCACATTTCACATTGGTTGGAGCAACAACACGTTCCGGACTGCTGCCGAGTCCACTGCGAGATCGATTCGGCTTTACCGCACAACTAGATTTTTACGAAGATAACGAGCTTTCAGTAATTGTGAAGCGAAGTGCCGCTTTAATGGGAATCGAAATTAGCGAAGAAGCAATCACGGAACTTGGTTCTCGCTCCAGAGGAACGCCACGTGTTGCTAATCGTCTACTTCGTAGAGTTCGTGATTACGCACAAGTTCATGCAAATGGGAAGGTCGGCATAAAGGAAGCGATGGCCGCCTTGGAAATGTATGAAGTTGATGCAATTGGGTTGGATCGATTGGATCTAGAAGTTCTCGAAACTTTGGTAAAGAGATTTAATGGTGGTCCGGTGGGAATTTCAACCCTTGCCATGGCAATTGGTGAAGAGGTCGAAACAATTGAATCTTTGGCCGAACCCTTTCTCGTCAGAATGGGATTTATCTCACGAACCCCACGGGGGCGCATTGCGACACCTTCGGGATACGAACATCTGGGCTTAAAAGCACCGATTGGCTCAACGGGGCAGCTGGATTTTTTCGACACACCCGCCTCTGATGCCTAGACTTGCGCCTCATGTCCGCCATAAATAATTCCCAGAGCTCTAGTTCAAATTCTAAGGG
The DNA here is from genome assembly GCA_945863115.1 of Bifidobacterium breve. GTDB lineage: Bacteria > Actinomycetota > Actinomycetes > Nanopelagicales > Nanopelagicaceae > AAA044-D11. Next base: position 89,123 of record CAMAYZ010000003.1, on the reverse strand, counting down.
CGCAAAGACCTCAGGCAAATCGGCAAAATCAATTGCCATTCTCGGTGTCGCACTAATTGCCTTTAGTGCAATCGCAGTAATTCAAGGTGCATCGAAAGTAAAACTAGGCCTAGATCTTCGAGGTGGAACTAGCGTCACGCTTACGCCACGTGCGACTGAAGGAACAAAAATTACTCCGGAAGCAATTTCGCAAGCGGTTGAAATCATTAGACAACGTGTTAACTCACTTGGTGTTGCCGAGAGTGAAGTTGCTGCGCAAGGTTCTGGAACAAATCGCCAGATTGTAATTTCAGTTCCAGGTGAAACTGGTGAACAAATAGTTGAGTTAGTTGGCCAGACTGCAGAACTTCGTTTTCGTCAGGTCTTGGTTGAAGCGGCTCCGAATGCGCTTTCAGTAAGCGGTGACACTCTGACTGCAACTCTTCCAAATGGAGTTACTCCTGAACTAAGTGCAAAGTTTGCGACTTTGGATTGCACAAACCAAGCCAACTTGAAGGGTGGCTCAACCGAATCACCAGATGTTGCTGTCGTTTCATGTGATCGCGGCGGTACTGCAAAATATATTCTTGCTCCTGCTCAGGTCTTAGGAAATATGGTTTCAAAGGCAACTGCAGCTATCGATCAACAAGGTGCTGCTGGTTGGTATGTTTCTCTTGATTTCAATGGCGAAGGTGCAACTAAGTTCGGCGCACTTACTCAAGCTGTTACTGGATTAGCTGCTCCACAAAATCAAGTAGCGATTGTTCTCGACGGCCTTGTTGTCTCAGCCCCAAGAATTAATGAAGCAATTACCGGCGGAAGTGCACAAATCACCGGAAGCTTTAGCCAACAGGATGCTTCGAATTTAGCGAATGTTCTTAAGTATGGCGCTCTACCTCTTGCTTTCGACCAAGGCGAAGTTCTTCAAGTTTCTCCAACTCTTGGTTCTGATCAACTTAGAGCTGGTTTACTCGCAGGTCTACTCGGATTCCTTCTGATTTTTATCTATTCATTGATGTATTACAAAGCTTTGGGTCTAGTAACTATTGCCTCACTTCTTGTTGCATCAGCCGTTGCTTATCTTTCATTCCTTCTCCTTGGAGAATGGCTCGGCTTCACTTTAACTTTGGCGGGGATAGCTGGCGCAATCGTTGCGATTGGTATTACTGCTGACTCGTTCGTAGTTTATTTTGAACGCTTACGAGATGAAGTTCGTGAAGGTCGTTCAATTCGCTCAGCAGCAGAAACTGGCTGGGTCAAGGCTCGTCACACAATTATCGTTGCTGACATGGTTTCGCTAATTGCGGCTGCGCTTCTCTATTTCTTCGCAGTTGGCGGTGTTCGCGGATTCGCTTTCACACTTGGATTAACAACTTTAATCGACTTAGTAGTCGTGTTCGCGTTCACCCATCCATTGGTCTCTCTGCTATCTAGAACTAAATTCTTTGCTAACGGTCATAAATTGTCAGGATTTTCACCCAAGAGTTTGGGAATGAAGATTAAAACAGATGGTTCAGAAAACTTGAAGGGTTAATCAGATGAGCTCACTTTCAGGCGTTGGTGGCCGGTTATATCGCGGCGAAACTTCAATCGATTTCATTGGCAAGCGTCGACGTTGGTATGGAATATCCGGAATCGTAATTGTTCTATCTGCGATTGTTTTAGGAACTCAAGGTCTGCATCTTGGTATTGAATTTAAAGGCGGAGCTGAATTCTCAATTACTAAAGCAGGAGCAACAGTTGAAGATGGCCGTGCTGCGATTGAAGCTGCTGGAGTCAGCGGAGAGAGCGTTGTCCAGAAGGTCGGCAATGATCGGATTCGTATCCAAACCGGTGCTTTGGAATCATTTAACACAGTCAAAGAGTCACTTGCACAAAGCTTTGGCGTAAATGTTGATGACATTGATACCCAAATAATCGGCCCATCTTGGGGTAAAGAAATTACTAAGAAGGCGCTATATGGTTTGATCGGATTCATCATCGTAGTAATGCTCTTCTTGACTATGACATTTGAACCGAAGATGGCTATCGCTGCGATTGTTGCAACGGTCCACGACGTAGTTATTACCGTCGGAATTTATGCTCTTGTTGGCTTCGACGTTACCCCCGCTACGGTTATTGGATTCCTAACGATTCTCGGATACTCACTTTATGACACCGTGGTTGTTTTTGATAAAGTGCGTGAGAATACGAAATCGATTACCAGCACTGGAAAAATTACCTATTCAGCGGCTGCAAACTTGGCCGTCAACCAGACCCTGGTTCGTTCATTCAACACTTCAATAATTGCGTTGCTTCCTGTCGCATCGATTCTCTTTGTTGGTGCGGGTTTGCTTGGCGCTGGAACGCTTAAGGATCTCTCACTTGCGCTATTCGTAGGGCTAGCAACCGGAACTTATTCATCTATCTTTATCGCGACACCAATGCTTGCTCAACTTCGTGAACGTGAACCTGCAATGCGGGCACTTGCGAAGCGAGTTGCGCAACATGCACCTGGTGCGGTCACATCTGAAGCAAAAGGTGGGACTTCAACAACACTTGCTGATGCAGGAACAGTCGATAAGACTTCTTGGGCTCGCGGTCCTCGCAATCAACCTAAGCGTAAGCGACGTTAATCTTTAAATCATTTTTAACTTGCACTGACTAGTTAAGATAGAACCATGAATCCGGTTCTAGATGATTTAGCGAAGGCGCTGCTTTCGCATCATCCTGGGGCTTCACTTGTTGAACTTGAGCGGGCTTACGATATTGCGGCAGATGCTCATGACGGGCAGCTGCGAAAATCTGGTCAGCCTTACATAACTCACCCACTTGCGGTTTCAGAAATCCTGGCAGAAATTGGTCTTGATTTAGAGACGATAATCGCTGCGCTACTTCATGACACAGTCGAAGATACAAAGTATTCGTTAGAAGCTCTTAAGAAAGACTTCGGCAGAGAAGTTGCTAGCTTGGTTGATGGTGTTACTAAGTTGGATAAGTTGAATTACGGACCAACTGCTGAAGCCGAAACTTTGCGCAAAATGGTTATCGCAATGTCACGCGATATTCGAGTCCTTGTTATCAAGTTGGCAGATCGCCTACATAACGCACGCACTTGGCAATATGTTGAGGTTGAATCCGCGCAACGCAAAGCTCGTGAAACCTTAGATATTTATGCTCCGCTCGCAAACCGCTTGGGTATGAGTGCAATCAAGTGGGAGTTAGAAGATTTATCGTTCAAGACTTTAGAGCCAAAAATCTATGAAGAGATTGAACGCTTGGTCCAGGAACGTAATCCAGCCCGTCAAGCCATGACAACAGAAGTTCTGGAACTCGTCGCGAAAGATTTAAATGCAGATGGCATAACTGCAAAGGTATTGGGTAGGCAGAAGCATCTCTATAGCGTTTATCAAAAAATGGTTATCCGCGGTCGAGACTTCAATGAAATTTATGATCTTGTTGGGATTCGTGTTCTAGTCGAAAGTGTCCGCGATTGTTATGCAGTTCTCGGTGCAATCCACGCGAGATGGAGTCCGATTCCTGGCCGCTTTAAGGATTACATCGCAATGCCTAAATTCAATCTTTATCAATCACTTCACACAACAGTTATCGGTCCAACTGGCAAGGCTGTCGAAATCCAGATTAGAACATTTGATATGCATGCTCGCGCAGAATATGGAATTGCTGCGCACTGGAAATATAAATTAGCGACAGTGGGGGATGACGCCACAAAGAAACCAGAAATGATTTGGTTAAATCAATTACACGAGTGGCAACAAGAAACTGAAGATGTTGGCGATTTCCTTGATACTTTGCGCTACGACCTCCGCACTCCAGAAGTATTTGTATTCACCCCAAAGGGGAGTGTGATCGCACTTCCTTCAGGTTCGACTCCCGTGGATTTTGCATATGCGGTGCATACTCAAGTTGGCGATAGATGTGTTGGTGCAAAGGTAAATGGAAAATTAGTTCCACTTGAATCAATTCTGACCAACGGCGATGTGGTCGAAGTTGTCACAAATAAGAGCCCCAACGCGGCACCAAGTAGAGATTGGCTTAGCTTTGTTTCGTCGCCTAGAGCTCGTTCAAAGATTAAAGCTTGGTTCTCAAAGGAGCGTAAAGAAGAAGCAATCGATGCGGGCCGAGAATCAATTGCGCGCCAGATGCGCAAAGTTGGTTTACCACTTCAAAAGATTTTCGCTGGTCAAGCTTTCTTAGAGCTCTCGCATGACTTGCACTATCCAGATATCGAGAGCATGTATGCCGCAGTTGGAAACGGACATATCAGTGCTCAATTTGTCATTGAGAAACTAGTTGCAAATACCGATCTTCATGAACCCGATACTGAAGTCGAAAGTCACACTAACCCAGTTCATTCCTTCGAGCATGTTCGGCGTAATTCATCGGGAGTAGATGTTGAAGGTTCAGACGATGTGCTGGTGAAGCTAGCAAGGTGCTGCACACCAGTGCCTGGCGATGAAATTGTTGGTTTTATAACCCGAGGCAGTGGAGTTTCGATTCACCGTATCGATTGTATAAATGTTACGGATTTGAAGTTGAATCAGGGAGATCGAATAGTTGATGTTAAATGGAATAACGCGGCGAAATCAGCATTCCTAGTAAACATCCAGGTTGAGGCTTTAGATAGAGCACGGTTATTGTCTGATGTAACGAGAACTCTTTCAGATCAACATGTAAATATTTTAAATGCCTCGGTTAGCACCTCAAAGGACCGCACGGCAATCTCAAGATTCACTTTCGAAATGGCAGATGCCTCACACTTAGATGCAGTCTTAGCGAGCGTTAGATCAATTGAAGGCGTTTACGATGTTTATCGCGTGACTAATAATTAAGCTTTAAAGTCTGATAAACCCTTTTGCGCTTCTGCTAACCAAACCTTGCGTGCTTCAGCCGCTTCACGAGCGGTTTTAGCTTTCACAGAATTGCCTGCAGCTTCAGCCTTTGCAGCTTGGGCTTCATAACCGGTAATTGCATCGATAAGACCTTGGACAACATCATTTGCACGGGCGATTGCTGTTGGATCGGTGCGACGATTCTGTTCCTCGGTAAGAGTATGGAGTTCATCTTCAACACGTGAAAGTCGAGTATCAAGTGCGGCGCGCTTGCTGCGCTCGGTCATACCGATTTTCTGCCATTGTTCCATAAGGGCACGGAAATTCTTCTTTGCGCTCTGTAAATCAGTGATTGGAAGAATCTCTTCAAACTTAACAATTAGCTCCTCACGCTTTGCAAGATTCGCAGCCATTGTTACCTGACGCTTATCCAAATCTGAATTTTTAGCGGCAAAGAATTGATCTTGAGCTGCCTTAAATCGCGCCCAAAGTTTTGCATCAACACTTGCTTTTCCGCGGCCAGATGCTTTCCAAGCGTCCATAAGAGATTTGAATTTATTTGCAGTTGGAAGCCATTCCTTCGATGTTGCTAGCGCTTCGGCTTGCTTAACGATTTCTTCCTTCTTTGCTGCAACTTCATGTTGAACTGATTCGAGCGCAGCAAAGTGAGTGCGGCGACGCTTATCAAATTTATTGCGTGAAGATGAGAAGCGCTTCCAAAGTTCGGTATCTGTTGTCTTATCAAGGCGAGGTGCCGCTTTCCACTCATCAAGAAGAACCTTGAGACGCGCGCTAGTTGTTTTCCAGCTTTCAGAAAGAGCCAGAGATTCTGCTTCGGCGACTAACTTCTCTTTAACAATTAGGGATGAAGCACGCTTGGCTTCGCGAACAGCAGATTCAATATCTTTGCGCTCTTGGTAGGCAGCACGGTGATCTTCAATTAAATTAGGAATTTGGTCAACTGATGCGGCAAGAGTTGCAAGATCGCCAACGCCATTCAAATTTTTGACCGTTTCACGCAACTTAACAACTGCCTCTGAAGCATCTGATGGAACCATGGCGCCGCTCTTAATCCGGGCTGCAAGGAGTGCAACTTCTGAGGCAACTGCTTCAAACTTACGAACGAAATATGCGAGCGCTTCTTCTGGGCTCTTTCCAGGATATGAACCAACTGGTTTTTCACCGGAGGGTGTTAATACGTAAACGGTGCCATCTTGATCGACTCGACCGAATTTGGATGGATCCCCAATTAGCGCAGATGCGGCGCTGAGATTTGAATCGCCAGTTGTTACGGCTTGGGCTACTTCACTTGGGTTGATATCCGTCATTTTATTACTCGCTTTCGTTGCGCGTTAGGTTCGCGGGGTTGCAAACCGTTCGTTATGAATTGCTGGATTGGTTCTACTTGCGGGCTAAAGATACCCTTAACCATTGCTATGGCAAAAGTCGCTAATGGTATTTGTATTGAATATTGGGCTTATAAGCGTGTAAGGGAGGGGTGAACTTTGATTCTCGAGGTTATTGCCGCCCCGTATTTCGCTACAAACTGTTGGATATTCGCCCCAACGAAGAATTCCGAGTGTTTCATTGTTGATCCAGGTATTGATAGTCCTAATTTGGTCTCAGCCATTCAAACGGTTTTAAATAAACACAATCTAAAGCCAGTGGCTACGTTAGTAACTCACGGGCATTTAGATCACACCTTTTCGGTTCGACCATTTGGAAATGAATATGGTGTTCCAACTCTGATTCATACGATCGATCGAAAATTGTTGACTGATCCTTTTCGTGCGTTAGCCGCAGATGGTGAAAGCCGAAAAATTATGGCTGGGCTCGGAGTCTCTAAATTTGAGGAACCAGATGTGGTTCGAGAAGTTATTGATGGTGAAAGTTTTCAACTAGCCGGTTTTGACATCGTTGTTCAACATGCTCCTGGCCATACCGCAGGGTCGGTGCTTTTTACGGTCAATGAGGAATTCCTGGTTTCCGGTGATGTGCTTTTTGCAGGAGCGATTGGCCGCACCGATTTACCTACCGGTTCGCCATCAGCTATGCGCAACTCTTTAATTACGAAGATTTTGCCCTTGAATGATGAATTAATAGTCCTGCCTGGACATGGTCCACAAACTACAATTGGCCGTGAGCGATTAAACAATCCATATTTGCAAAGCGATTTTTTACAGTCCAAACCGGAACGGGGGGAGTGATGAGCAAACTACAAGCCCCTAAAGGCGTGAGCGAATACTTTCCGCCAAGATCTCAGTATTTTGAATTAGTTCGAGAAACTTTGATTCAATCTGCACGAACCGCTGGATACTCCCTGATGGAGCTACCCGTTTTTGAAGACACTGAATTGTTTAAGCGCGGTGTTGGTGAATCTACAGATGTTGTCTCAAAGGAGATGTATACCTTTGAAGATCGCGGAGGCAGATCGATAACACTTCGCCCAGAAGGAACTGCGGGTGTCATGCGCAGCGTTATCGAAAATAACTTGGATAAATTGAGTCTGCCAATAAAAGTTTGGTATTCGGGTGCGTTCTTCCGAGCTGAGCGACCACAAGCTGGGCGCTATCGCCAATTTTATCAAGTTGGAATTGAAGCTATTGGATTAAATGATCCAGAAATAGATTTTGAAGTTATTGCTGTTGCAGATCGAGCATTTAAGAAGTTAGGTCTTAAGTCATATCGCCTTGAGATAACTTCGCTTGGGGATGCGCAGAGTCGAGCCAGTCATCGTAAAGATTTAGTTGCCTATATATCCAAACTTAAATTGGATGAAGGAACCGTTGCACGAGCAGCCCTGAATCCACTCCGTCTATTTGACGATAAGCGCCCAGAGATTCAAGATGCAATGAAGGATGCACCTTTACTGCTTGATTATTTATCTGCTGAAAGCGCGGAAAGTTTTGCGAAAGTTCAAGAACTTCTGACGGCAGCAAATATTGCATTCACCATTAATCCGCGAATGGTTCGTGGTCTCGATTATTACACTGGAACTACATTTGAATTTGTGAGCGACAAGTTGGGCGCGCAATCAGGAATTGGTGGCGGCGGTCGCTATGACGGTTTAATGGCAGAACTTGGTGGCAATGATTTATCAGGGATTGGCTTTGGACTTGGAGTTGATCGCGTGCTGCTGGCTTGTGAAGCTGAAGGCCTATTTGATACTTCCGAGAACAAATCGGATTTAGATATTTTCATTATCGCCCTTAGTGCAAGTGAGAAATCATTTGTCTCAAATCTCATCAATCAACTCCGTGACAAAGGGGTTTCTTGTGACATGGCCTACGGCGATCGTGCTTTAAAGGGCGCCATGAAGTCGGCTGATAAGAGTGGGGCCAGATACAGCGCTGTTATTGGTTCGGATGAAATCAAATCTGGAAATTTGGCTTTGAAAGATATGAAAACTGGCGAGTCAAAAGAAGTTAGAATCTCCACCTTAACTGCAGAATTTAAAACCAACTGAATTTAACTCGACCCAACGGAGCCTATTAAAAATGCTAAGAACTCATACCGCCGGATCATTGCGCAAGAGTGATGTTGGTTCCAAAGTAACTCTCGCAGGTTGGGTGGCAAGACGTCGAGATCACGGTGGCGTTGCATTTATTGATTTACGCGATTCATCAGGTGCAGCCCAAGTTGTCATCAACGATGAAAGCCTTGCTGGTTCACTTCGAGCCGAATGGTGCGTTCTTATAACTGGAACAGTTCGAGTTCGTCCAAGTGGGAATGAAAATGCGAATATTGCGACGGGTGAGATTGAAGTTGTTTGTGAATCTTTAGAAGTTTTGAGTGAAGCTGCAGCACTTCCATTTCCAGTGGATAGTGGCGACTTGAGCACAATTAGCGAAGAAGTTAGATTGAAGTATCGCTATCTAGATCTTCGCCGTGAAGGTCCATCTAAGAATTTACGGTTACGTTCGAAAGTCACCTCGGTAATTCGCACCGTCATGGACGATGAAGATTTCCTTGAAATTGAAACACCTTACTTAACAAGATCTACACCCGAAGGCGCGCGAGATTTCTTAGTGCCAGTTCGATTGCAACCAGGAAGTTGGTATGCACTCCCACAATCACCACAGTTGTTCAAGCAATTATTGATGGTTGCGGGAATGGAACGTTATTACCAAATTGCTCGCTGCTTCCGTGATGAAGATTTCCGTGCCGATCGCCAACCTGAATTCACGCAATTAGATATTGAGATGTCTTTTGTGGATCAAGAAGATGTTTTAAAGGTCGCGGAGAAGATTCTTGCTCGGGTCTTTAAGAAAGTTGTAGATTTTGATATTCCACTACCTATCCCACGAATGACTTATTGGGAAGCAATGCGCAGATACGGATCAGATAAACCAGATTTGCGTTTCGCAAATGAATTAACAGACTGCACTGAATTTTTCGCTGAAACAACTTTTAGAGTTTTCCAGTCTTCATATGTTGGCGCCGTTGTTATGCCAGGTGGCGCAGATTCTCCGCGACGCGAATTAGATGCTTGGCAGGATTGGGCGAAAGCTCGCGGAGCTAAGGGGCTTGCCTATATTTTGGTTGCTGCTGATGGGACTTTGGGCGGACCGGTTGCGAAGAATCTTTCAGAGAAAGAAGCTGCTGGAATCGTTGGACGTGTTGGTGCGAAAAATGGCGATGCAATCTTTTTCGCAGCCGGTGATCGAATCTCTTCGCTAAATCTTCTTGGAGCAGTCCGCCTAGAAATCGGAAAGCGTTGCGAATTAATCGATGAGAAAGCTTGGAACTTCTTATGGATTGTTGATGCACCGATGTTCGAACAAGTTGATAGTAGCGACACGAATAGTGGTTGGACTGCAGTTCATCATCCTTTCACTGGGCCAAAGCCAGAGTTCGCAGAATCATTTGATAAAGATCCGGCAAATGCACTTGCCTACGCATATGACATTGTTCTAAATGGAAATGAAATCGGTGGCGGTTCTATTCGTATCCATGATCGAAAAATGCAGGCAAGAGTCTTTGAAACTATCGGGTTATCTAAAGAAGAAGCCGAAAGTAAATTCGGATTTCTATTAGAAGCTTTCAATTATGGACCGCCGCCACACGGCGGTATCGCACTTGGTCTTGATCGGTTATGCGCACTTCTGACGGGCGCGGAATCTATCCGAGAAGTAATTGCATTCCCCAAAACTGCCAGTGGCGGCGATCCTTTAACGGGAGCTCCAACTCCAATCACAGCAGGACAGCGCAAAGAAGCTGGTGTAGATTTTCGCCCATAAAAGAAATGGGTGGTTTGATGCGCTCAGTGGTTAGGCATTTCGCACTTGGCGCGGTTATGGCCATTGCGGTATTTAGTTTGACCAGTTGTTCTCAATCACAGATTTACGCCATGGATAAAGTTAGTGGGACTTACCTTGCGATACCCAAGGGTTGGAACAAAATTGTTAAATCAGATTTAGATAAAGCTGAATCAAAGTCAACGGCGGAAAATGCTGCAGAGAAATTAGCAAGCGTTATTTGGCAGGAGGCTTATGCAACTTCACCAAAAGTTGCCGCGCCTCAAGTTTTAAATTTGCAAGCACCGGAGGGCGCTGTAGTTTATGTAAGAGTTAGGAATCTGAATTTCGAAGAGAGCAATTCAATCTCAAATAATACTTTACGGAATTTGATAGCGCCTGTAACCACATGGCTGGAAGATCCAGAAAATGCCAATCCAAAGTTTGTCCTAATCGATGATTATGAGCGGGTCGAAAAAGCAGCTCGGGGGATTCGTACTATTTACAGGTTAGCGGATGACTCGGGAATATCGGAAACGGTAGATCAGACGGTATTGCTGTCAGAAGATCGTTCTCGAGTTTATATCTTGCTTGTGCGCGCAAAAACTAAGTATTACGACAAACATGTCGATGAGCTGTTAGCAATTGGTGATTCCTTCACAGTGAGAGGCGACAAATGACAATCCAGAGCCGGCCACGAGATACCGATCGAAAAACTCGGGTCCATCTTTCTGTTTATGACAGAACCAAATTTCTTATGCTCTTTGCACTCACATTCTTTGTTCTTGCTTGGTCGAGCATGGCAGATAATCCACTCCTATCTTTTAGTGATTCCTTGTCCAAGACTGCAAATGACAAGGTCTGGCTGATTGTTCTTGCTGGGATTGAAATCGTTAGACAGATTCATTTCGGACTTGCTGAATTGTTGGCGCCGTATCACGGTTTCTGGTTGAAATATTTCTCTTTTGTTAACCGACTTTTAGGAAAGTTAAGTGATTGGAATCGCTTCCGACTTGGAAGAGTAATCAAGTGGTTGGTCTTTGTTGCAATGCTCTCCGTTATTCTCGGTGCAATTTATAAAGAGACTCCGGTTAGGGCGCTTTTCTTAGCTCCAAAGGCTCTCTGGTCGGTCCTGCCGATGATCGGACAATTGATGTTCGCAGTTGTCTTCGTCATAATCCAATTTGCCGCAATTTTCTGGTTCTTAAGTCGCGGTGGTGTTGATACTTATTTCCCTGACGATATTCGCACAAGATTTTCCGATGTTTGGGGCCAAGACCACGTTCTTAATCGAATTCGCGAAAATCTTCTTTTCTTAGAGACTCCAGAGTTAATCGAAAAGCATGGTGGTTATGTTCCAGGTGGAATCTTGTTATGGGGTCCTCCTGGAACCGGAAAAACTTTGATGGCTGAATCGATGGCTGGTGAAACGGGTAAACCTTTCGTGTTCGTTGATCCAGGTGCTTTTACAAATATGTTTATGGGTATCGGTGTCCTGAAGGTTAAGAGCTTGTTTAGAAAATTACGGAAACTCGCTCTTCGTTATGGCGGGGTTGTTGTTTTCTTTGACGAAGCAGATGCACTTGGTAATCGTGGAATTAGCCGTCCTGCAATGCACTCGGCAGACAAAAATGCGACAGTCTTTGGAACGCCATGTAATGGTGGAAATTATTTATCTGGTCCCGGTAAATCACTTGTTTTGAGTTCAACAATTTCTAGCAACAAATTTATGATGGGTGGCGCAGCAGGAGCAGGTGGGGGAGGCATGGGAACTTTGCAAGCTCTCTTGACTGAACTCTCTGGGTTAAAGAAACCCAGAGGTTTTCTTAACCGAGTTGTTAGACGTGCATTGGGTATGCGACCAAAAAGCCCACCGAAATATCGAATCTTGGTTGTTATGGCAACGAATATGCCAGAAGCACTCGACGAAGCACTATTACGTCCTGGTCGAATAGACCGAATGTATCGAGTTGGTTACCCAAGTAAAGCCGGTCGAGTTAGAACTTATGAAGGGTATCTGGAGAAAGTTGCGCACTCATTAACCGCTGAGGAAGTAGATAAGTTAGCAACGATTACACCATATGCAACCGGAGCGATCATCAAAGATACGATCAATGAAGCTTTGATTATGGCTATTCGTAATGATCGAACTTCCATAACTTGGAGCGATGTAATTAAGGCAAAGCAATTGAAGGATCTTGGACCGGCCGAAGATGTTGAATACATCGAGCGCGAACGACACGCGGTTGCAGTTCACGAAGCTTGTCACGGCGTAATGGCTCATTTAGTGCGTCAACATATGGCGATCGATTTAGCAACCATTGAAAAAGGCTCGGATTATTTAGGTATGGTTGCAAGCATTCCTCCGGATGATCAATTCACGCGATGGCGCACAGAATATGAATCTGATATTTTGGTTTCAGTTGCGTCACTTGCGGGTGAGCGGATGTTCTTCGACGGAGATAACTCTTCGGGAGTTTCTGGCGATTTAGAAAGTGCAACAACAATTGCAAGTTTTATGGAAGGTCATTGGGGAATGGGATCTACGATTTCTTCACATGCCTCAAACCGTCGCTACGAAGTAGGCGCTCCTGGCGGAAATCGTGGGAAAAAAGATGATGGGACCAAAGATTTGCGGATGGCGCTAGGAGATCGAATTGAAAATAATCTCACTACGTTGTTAACTCGAGCCGAAGAAATTTTGCGGGAGAATAGATTTAAAGTTCTGGCTTTGGCTCACGCTCTTGAAACCCACAAAACAATTTCGGGCGATGATGTGACTGCGGTTATGAATGGTGAAAAAGGACCACTGGTTGATGGTCGCCCTTATTCGATACAAGCGAACTTGGATGCGATTTGGAATTATCACTTAGCGGCAGTCGTTGCACATAAAAAGCATGAAAGCCCTGATCTTCCGATTCCGGTATTTGAAGCTTCCTAAGTCCCCTATCGGGTAGGCTTCAACTATGGGTCCTGGTGGAATTGCAACGATAATCGCAGCGGTTTCGTTATTGGTAATCGCCTTGGCCGTAAGTTATGCCGTCGTAAGAGTCGGTCGTTTAGTTGATCAAGCGGCTACTGCAATAACTGATTTAACCAACGAGGTAACTCCGCTTTTGGATGAGGTTACAACGACAGTTGCGTTGATTAATGGCCCGCTACATAGCATTAACAAGGTCACGAAAAAGGTTGAAGATCTAAGCACAAAGATTTCCGATTCAACCGAGAACTTTTTGGATAAGAACAAAGTCGCGATGGGTGCTGCTAGTGCCCTTCTAGCTCTAACAAAAGCAAAGAAAAACTCTGATACTAAAGATAAGAAGAAAAAACGCACGAAGTCCGATGAGGGGTTCGAGTAGTAGCGTGAATTCCGCAGAGATTAGATCGCGTTGGCTTAACTTCTTCGAATCTGGGAACAGTCAAGGTTTAAAACATACAGTTGTGCCTTCGGCATCTTTGATTGCAGATGATCCAAATTTACTTCTCGTAAATGCTGGCATGGTGCCATTCAAACCATTTTTTCTCGGCGAGATTACCCCGCCTTATGCTCGAGCAACGTCGGTTCAAAAATGCGTCAGAACTTTGGATATCGATGAAGTAGGAAAAACCACACGCCATGCATCTTTTTTTCAAATGTGTGGAAACTTCTCGTTCGGAGATTATTTCAAAGAGGGTGCCATTGCGTTAGCTTGGGAGTTATTAACTAAACCAAATTCAGATGGTGGTTATGGCTTCCCAGAAGAAAAACTCTGGGTGACAGTTTTCCAAAATGATGATGAAGCCGCCGATATTTGGCATAAGAAAATTGGTGTTCCAAAGGAACGCATCCAACGTCGCGGTATGGCAGATAACTTCTGGTCTATGGGCGTTCCTGGACCTTGTGGTCCTTGTTCTGAGATTTATTATGATCGCGGGCCGGAATATGGTCGCGAGGGTGGACCAATAGCAGATGAAGATCGTTATTTAGAAGTTTGGAATTTAGTTTTCATGCAGAACATTCGTGGTGCTGGCTCCGGAAAAGATGACTTCCCAATCTTGGGAGAATTACCCGCAAAGAGCATTGATACCGGGCTTGGTTTGGAACGAACAGCAGCGCTGCTACAAGGCGTTGAAAACATTTATGAAATTGATACCACTATGCAGATTTTGAATGTGGCTTGTGAATTAACCGGTGTTAAATATGGCAAGAACGAGAAGAGCGATGTAGCGCTCCGCGTAATTGCCGATCACGCACGAACAACGATGATGCTTATCGGAGATGGCGTCTTGCCAGGCAACGAGGGCCGTGGTTATGTGCTGCGTCGCATGATGCGTAGAACTATTCGAAATATGCGAATTCTAGGTGCGTCGGATCCGACTTCACGTGAACTAGTTGCAGCTTCTATTGGCGCAATGGGACCCCAGTATCCAGAATTGATTGAGAATCAGGAACGCATTACATCAGTAACCGTTAACGAAGAAGAGATTTTTCTATCTACTTTGAAGAGCGGAACCCAGATATTCGATGTCGCTGCTAGCAAGGTCAAGCAAATTAATTCAGACAAGTTAGACGGAGATACTGTTTTCAAGTTGCATGACACCTACGGCTTTCCATTTGATTTAACTTTAGAAATGGCGGCAGAGGCTGGCTTAACAGTTGATGGCGAAGGTTTTAGAAGGCTAATGAAGGAGCAGAAGGATCGCGCCAAGGCCGATGCCCGAGCAAAGAAAACTGGTCACACCGACGTTAGCGAGTATCGAAAAATTCTCGATGCAACTGGAGCAACTAAATTTACGGGCTATATTGATATGTCGAGTGAAGCAACAGTTTCGGCAATTATGATTGACGGCAAATCGGTAAGCGAAGTCGGACAAAATACTGATGTAGAAATCATTCTGGATCGAACACCATTTTACGCTGAGGGTGGTGGCCAACTTCCAGATGGTGGATTAATCACGCTATCAAATGGTGCTGTTATTGAAATCGATGATGTTCAAACTCCAGTTCCTGGTCTTTATGTTCACCGCGGCCAAGTTATTTCAGGATCAGTTGAAGTTAAGAGTGGAGCACTTGCTGCGATCGATATGGAACGTCGTCTAGCTATTTCCCGAGCCCATACCGCAACGCACATGGTTCATAAAGCCTTCCGTGAAATTCTGGGTGAAACTGCAACTCAAGCTGGATCAGAGAATTCTCCAGGCCGCTTCCGGTTTGATTTTCCTGCAACTGGTGCGGTTCCAGCTAGTGTTCTCGAAGAAGTTGAAGGAAGAGTTAATAATTTATTACTAGATAATTTAAGTGTCACTGCAAAAGTGATGACACAACCAGAAGCCAAAGCTATGGGCGCCATGGCGTTATTCGGCGAGAAATATGGCGATCGAGTTCGAGTCGTAAGTGTTGGAGATTGGGCACACGAACTTTGTGGCGGTACGCACGTGAAATCTTCTGGCGAATTAGGTCTGGTGAAATTACTTTCTGAAAGCTCAATCGGAGCTGGTGTTAGACGAGTTGAAGCTCTAGTTGGAAGAGATGCATACGGTTTCCTTGCCCGCGAACATCTATTACTCAATTCCTTAACGCAGATAATCAAAGGTGCTCGAGTTGAAGAATTACCTTCTCGAATCTCAGACTTGGTTGAAAAATTGAAGGGTGTGGAGAAGGAGTTAGCAACATTCAAAACGGCTCAGATTCTTGCAAGTGCTACTAACCTTCTTAAATCAACAACAAAGATTTCTGGTTTCGAAGTTCTTAGCGCTGAACTAGAAGCAAATATTTCTGGAGATGATTTACGCACCATATCGTTAGATCTACGCAATCGCCTCGCAGATGGAATTGTCATACTTGCTTCCAAAGGTGACGAAAGATCAACCTTGGTTGTGGCTGCATCCCCCAACGCAGTGAAGTCAGGTATCAAAGCAGGAGCACTCGTTAAGTTGGGTTCTGAAATTCTTGGCGGCGGCGGTGGTGGCAAAGATGATTTCGCACAAGGTGGGGGATCAAATCATTCCGAGATTGCAAGCGCTCTAAGTGCAATGAGTAAATCCATAGGCCAAACCGTAAGTAAATAAATGAAGCCAGGACGAAGAATTGCATTTGATTTTGGCGATGTTCGAATCGGTGTGGCAGTTACCGATCTCTCAGGAATTTTAGCAACGCCATTAGATTTCATATCCAATTCAGAGGAAAATCTTCTTAAAGATCTTCGCGGGCTCTATGAAGAATACAATCCACTATATACAGCAATCGGTTTCCCGATTCATTTATCGGGAAAAACAAGTGAGAAAAGTTTGAGTGTCGCTAAATTTGCAGAACAGGTAAGTGAAATTACCCAAGCTCCCATTTATTTTATTGATGAGCGTCTCACGAGCGTCTCGGCAAATCGCACACTTCGCGAGGCTGGCCTAAACTCAAAAACTGCCAGAAATGAGGTTGATTCAATGGCTGCGACTGCAATCCTAGAATCTGCACTCAATCAAGAACGAATTCAAGGCGAACCTATGAATCGCTTTAAGGGATGAAGCTACAGCGGCGGATTTTCGTAATCGGCGCTATCTGCGCATTGCTTCTATTTAGTTTGCTGCGCCTACAGTCGAACAATGATTTCTCGGACAATTCAGCTGGACCTGAAATTGAATTTTTAATTCAGGATGGTGAACTTGGAAGTTCGATTGCTCAAAATTTAGAGAGCAGAGGGGTGATCAAGAGTTCGACTAAGTTCATCGAGGAATTCAATAATGATCCAAAAGCGCAGGGGATAAGCGCTGGTTCGCATTCAATCCAAACCAAGATTTCGGTTAAGACTGCAATAGTTCAGCTGTTGGATCCGAAGCGATTAAATAGTGTTCTGGTTGTTAGAGAGGGTTCGACCTTCGCCGATGTGCTTAAATTATTAAAATCGAATGAACACATCTCTAAGAAAGAGAATGGCTACGCCGAAGTTAAGCCGGTATATCCGAATAGTCGAAAATCGCTGGAAGGTTCCTTATTTCCAGCACGTTATTCATTTGAGGAAAATACGACCATCGCGAATGCGCTACAAACGATGGTGACGAAGGCAGGCTCGGAATATACAAAACTAGGTCTAAACGATGGTTTAGGGAAATACAAAGCATTTGAACTGTTAACAATTGCGTCGATGGTTCAAATAGAGGGCGATCCAACTAACTTTTCGAAGGTAGCAAGAGTTATCTACAATCGTCTGAATATCGGTATGGCACTGCAATTGAATGCAACTATTCAGTATGCAACGAATTCACGCGGAAAAATCATGCTCTCTAATAAGGCGACGAAGATAAATTCGCCTTTCAATACCTATAGATTCGCAGGCTTGCCTCCAACGCCGATAGCCAATCCGAGTAAAGATGCAATAGCTGCCACACTTAAACCTGCCGCCGGTGATTGGCTCTATTTCATTACGGTCGCTCCAGGTGACACCAGGTTCACGAAAAACTTTGTAGAGTTCAGCAATTGGAATACCGAATTTAATAAAAACGTTGCGGCGGGCAAATTCAAATGATTAAAGCGGCAGTGATCGGGTCTCCGATTACGCATTCTCTATCGCCCAAAATTCATAGAAAGGCCTATGAAATTCTGGGATTGGAGGCGAGTTACAACGCAATCGAAGTTTCGGAAAGCTCGTTTCCAGATTTCTTCAGCGGTCTGCAATCAGAAGATGGGGCCTCCACCTGGTCTGGATTTTCGCTAACTATGCCTTTGAAGGAGATCGTTCTAAAACATTGCGAGAGTGCAGACTCGATCACAACGGCTATTAATTCTGGAAACACTCTCTATCGAAGCGAAGGCTCATGGAAGGTTACGTCAACTGATTTTCTGGCATTTCAATATCTTCTTGAAGTTTCGAAAGATGCGAAAGTTGCAATTATTGGTGGTGGCGGTACTGCGCGTGCAGCTATCGGCGCTCTCAATACTAAAGTTAAAGCCGTCGATGTATTGCTGCGATCTGAGAATAGAATGCCCGCTCTGCGCAAAGCAGCGCCAAACTTGACTGTGAATCAGTTGGATATGTCGGAGCCACTTGATAATTACGATCTTATTATCCAAACCACACCATCAAATGTTTTTGATCAATACGCGTTGAACACAGAACGAGCAAATGGCGTATTACTTGAAGCTCTATATAAGCCCGGGCCAACGGAACTGGTTCAGCGCTATGAGGGGCTTGGCGGAAGAATTATTTCGGGCAAAGAATTATTGGTTGAACAAGCACTCCATCAGATCGAGCTATTTTCAGAGAGTAAATTTGATTTTGCAGAGATGCGATTGAATTTACTAGCGCTCATAGCGCTCGATTAGTGTTATCCACAGGGGAGTCCGGAGAATCCTTACAGCACATTAGATTCAATGGATGTTTCAAATCTTCGGTCAAATAATTTATGTTATAGCTGCCATTATCATTTCGGTCTCGGATGTCAGATACCGGATCATTCGAAATCGTGATCTTCTTTTCTTTTTGTTTGCGAGTGTGGTGTGCAACTATTCAAATTTAACTTTTGAGAGTTTCCGTTCGTTATTCTATATTTTCTTATGCTGCATTGCACTGAACCTGCTTTTTCAGGGAAAAATAGGTGCTGGAGATCTCAAACTTTTCTGGGTTATCTCCATTTGGACATCCAACTTCACTAAATGGTTAGAGGGCCTGACCGTCGCTTGGATTCTTGGCGGGCTCTTCGCAATCGCGTTTACCGCACTTAATTTCCGTAGTACGCAGAGAAAATTGAGTATTCCATTCGCGCCATTTATATTCCTGGGATTCCTTCCCGCTATTTAGCGTTATTTTGAGCGGCGGCTATCAACTTTCTGCCACAATAGAGTCCTGCGATGCTGTGATTGCGTCAAATTATTGAGGGAGTAAATCGTGATTCGTTGGTTGACCGCAGGTGAATCTCACGGTCCAGCGCTCAGTGCGATTCTTGAAGGTATGCCAGCTCATATCGAAATTACTAAAGAGATGATCGATGCAGATTTAAAACGTCGACGTTTAGGGTTTGGTCGAGGTGCAAGACAAACTTTTGAAGCTGATGTGGTTTCGATTTTAGGTGGAATCCGACATGGTCAATCTCAAGGCGGACCAATTGCGCTTCAAATAGGAAACTCCGAATGGCCAAAATGGTCGAAGGTTATGGCTCCCGAAAAAATTGATGAAAACGAATTAAAAGAGTTAGCGCGAAATGCGCCTCTGACTAGACCTCGTCCAGGGCATGCAGATTTAGCAGGTATGCAGAAATATGATTTTGATGATGCTAGGCCGATCTTAGAGCGAGCTAGCGCACGAGAAACCGCTGCACGTGTTGCACTAGGTGCAGTTGCACGTGCTTTCTTGGAACAGAGTGTTGGCATTCAAATAATGAGCCATGTGCTTTCAATTGGCGCTGTGCATGCTGATGCTGATTATAAATTACCTACATATGCAGATAAAGATCATGTAGATAGCGATCCGGTTAGAGCAGCGGATAAGAACTTGAGTGCTGCAATGGTTGCAGAGATTGAAAGCGCACATAAAGATGGCGACACACTTGGCGGAGTAGTCGAAATTTTGGCCTTCAATGTCCCTGTTGGACTTGGTTCACATACGCATTGGGATCGTCGTCTTGATTCGAAATTAGCAGGCGCTTTAATGGGAATTCAAGCAATTAAAGGTGTTGAAATTGGTGATGGTTTCGAATCTGCGAGACGCCGCGGTTCGAGCGCGCATGATGAGATTGAGAAGAATAAATCTGGAAAAATCGTGCGACGAACTGACCGTGCTGGCGGAACCGAAGGTGGAATTACTAACGGCGAAATATTACGAGTTAGAACAGCGATGAAACCAATTTCTACGGTTCCAAAAGCACTTGACACAATTGATACATCAACGGGTGAAGCTGCAAAAGCAATCAATCAACGTTCTGATGTCTGCGCAGTTCCGGCCTCTGGAATTGTTGCCGAAGCGATGGTTGCGTTAGTTCTTGCAGATGCAGTGTTAGAGAAATTTGGCGGGGATAGCGTTGGTGAAGTTGCTCGTAACTATAAGAACTTTGTTTCGAATCTAGGAATCGCATAATGCCTAAGGCGGTTCTCATTGGCCCGCCTGGAGCGGGAAAGTCATCAGTTGGAAGACAATTGGCAAAGCTGTGGGAGTGCGACATTTTTGATTCCGATACAGAAATAGAAAGAATATCCGGGAAAAAAATTGCAGATATTTTTACGGATGATGGCGAACCGGCATTTCGGACCATCGAAAGAGAAGTTGTTTTAGAAGCGCTAAAAACTGCGCCTGGCGTTGTCGCTCTTGGAGGTGGATCAGTATTGGATCCAATTGTTAATGAATATTTACAGGCAAGTTCAATCCCAGTGCTTTACCTTGAAGTATCGATTTCGCAAGCGGCGCCGAGAGTTGGATTTAATAAGGAGCGACCATTGCTAGCGATGAATCCGCGCCAACAATGGATGCAACTTATGGAGAAACGTCGTCCTATTTATGAAGGACTTGCAACTCGCAGTTTTAATACCGATAATCGAAAGCCTGCTGAAGTGGCTCGCGAGATAGCTGATGTTATTGGAGCCGCAAGTGAAGAGCATTAATATCAAAGCCGAGAGAGATTACGAAGTCACTTTCGTAGATGATTGGAAGAAGAGTTTCTCCGAGATCGCGCACTCCTACGCAAAAGTTTTCGTAATTGCACCAAGCGAGCTTGTTACAAGGTTTAATTTAGAATCTTTGAGATCTAATTCCGTCCAAGTAGTTGCAACCCCGAGCGGTGAAGCGGCGAAATCTCCGGAATATTTACTGGAGATGTGGGAGGCATGTGCGAATTTTGGTTTAACCCGTAGTGATGCAATCGTGGGCATTGGTGGTGGCTCTACTACGGATTTAGCAGGTTTCGTGGCGGCAACCTGGCTTCGTGGAATCACTTGGTATGCAATTCCTACTTCACTTGCCGGAATGGTGGACGCTGCAATCGGCGGTAAGACTGGGATTAATAGTTCGCATGGAAAGAATTTAATTGGGTCGTTTAATTCACCGCAATCGGTAATCATTGATCATTCATTCTTAGCTTCGCTATCAACCAGAGATTTCAATGCAGGTATGGCTGAAGTTGTTAAAGCTGGTTTTATTGATAACCCTAAGATTCTAGAACTCGCTAGCAAGGCTAAGGAAAATATTAGCGAATTGATTTGGTTGAGTATCGAAGTCAAGGCGAAGGTAGTCTCTGTTGATTTCAAAGAGAGTAAACAACGTGAGATTTTAAATTATGGGCACACCCTTGGCCACGCAGTTGAAAAATTAGAAAACTATAAGTTGCGACATGGTGAAGCCGTAGCGATTGGTTTAGTTTTTGCCGCCGAACTCAGCAATGTAACTGGCCACCTGACTGACGAAATCGTTAACCTACATCGCAACTTGCTCGCTAAATTTGATTTGCCTACTACTTATAAGAAAGACGCACTGCCAGCGCTTCTAGAATTGATGGCAAGTGATAAGAAGAGTAGGGGAGCAGCACTTAGATTTATCGGTATCAGCGATATCGGTAAACCGGTCTGGCTTGAGAACGTAACTAATGACGAAATCATGACGGCCTATGAGAGAATTAGTTCATGAAGATTCTGGTTCTCAATGGTCCGAATTTAGGTCGACTTGATCTACGCGATTCTAAAGTTTATGGCGATCTGGATTTTGCTGGTTTAAAGGCAGACATAATCGCTGCTGGTAAAGAACTTGGATTTGAATGCGATGTTCGCCAGAGTGATAGCGAAGTTGAGTTAATCTCTTGGCTACATGAGGCTGCGGATTCAAATACACCAGTGGTATTTAATCCGGCGGCTTTCACTCATTACTCTTATGCAATTCGTGATGCGGCCGATATGGTGAAGGCGCCGCTAATTGAAGTTCACCTTTCGAATCCCATGTCACGCGAAGAGTTTCGTCACACTTCAGTGATTTCTGGGGTGGCAGACGGAACCATTGCGGGCTTCGGCGCAGACTCATATCGATTGGCTTTGATTGGATTGGCAAGCAGGCTGAAGTAGTTCAGGTATTCTTACCCACTTACGCTGGGCGCAAATCGCAGCCAAAGATTTAAAGGAAATGGAATTTCGATTATGGCAACAACAAATGATCTAAAAAATGGCATGACTTTGGATATTGAAGGTCAGCTCTGGAACGTTGTTGAATTCCAACATGTAAAGCCAGGCAAGGGTCCAGCTTTTGTTCGAACCAAGTTGAAATCTGTAACAACTGGAAAAGTTATTGATCGCACGCTAAACGCTGGTGTAAAAGTTGATGTAGCTATTCTCGAGAAGCGCGATATGACTTTCCTATATCGTGATGGTGATGATTTCGTATTCATGGATCAGAAGACATTTGATCAAATGAATATCTCGGCCGCAACTGTCGGAGATGCAGCTGACTACATGCTTGAAAACTGTGAAGCGAATGTCGCAATCCACGAAGGCAACCCACTTTATATTGACCTACCCGCTTCAGTTGAATTAACAATCACTTATACCGAACCAGGCTTGCAAGGCGATCGCTCTTCAGGTGGCACCAAGCCAGCGACTTTAGAAACTGGGATTACAGTTCAAGTGCCATTGTTTATCAAGCAGGATGAGAAGGTTCTAGTTGATACCCGCACTGGAGCATATCTAGGTCGAGCAAACTAGTGAGTGCACGCCGAAAGGCGCGCAAGCGTGCTTTAGATTTTCTTTACGAAGCAGATATTCGAAATGCTAGCGCTATTGAATTAGTGGGAACTCGCGAAGAGAGCGAACTTTCCGAGCGCGACTATGTCATGGAATTGTTAGTCGGAGTTGAAACCAATAAAGCGAAAATTGATGAGTTAATTACTACATATGCTCAAGGTTGGGATATGGATCGAATGCCTGCTATCGACCGCAATATCCTGCGGATAGCGCTTTTTGAAATTCTTTTTAAAGGTGATTTAGATGATCAAATCGCAGCTTCTGAAGCGGTAGAGATTGCTACCGAACTATCAACCGATGATTCTGCAAAATATATCAATGGTGTTCTCGGTCGAATCATTATTCTCAAACCATCTTTCGCGCTGTAAACGTCAAGGCTTTTTGAGAAGCAAGCCCCTGGAAGATAACCAGGAATAGGTTGTAGCTTCATCCAGATTCAGCAAGAGCCCGATAGTTGTAAGGTCACTGGTCCGAATCGAAAGAACTTCTCCATTCCAATCCTGTCTTTTTGCGCATAACAAGGTGGCGAATTTTCTTAAGATATCGATATCTGATTCGGTAGATGTCGAGTTAGAAGTTGCACGAATGTCGAGAGTTATCTTGTCGCGAGACGGTGATTTAGATTCTGAACTCAGTCCCAATAATTCATTTAGTGGAACTTGGTAGAAATTAGCGAGATGGATTGCTTTTTTAATTGAGAGAGCTCGGTCGCATCGCTCATAAGATCCGATTACTACCGCTTTCCAGATTCCTCCCGACTTGGCTTCAACGTCTCGAAGCGTCATGCCTTTTCCTCTTCGAACTGACTTCATTGCCGCGGCAATCTCTTCTATTGAACGTTCGGGGATGTTTATCATTTGGCGAGAATAGACACGATGGGCGGTAAATGGATTTGCCTGTCCACAGGTGGTATCTTTTCCCCGCCCGAGAGGCAAGAAATTCCTTTAACGATCCGTCCAGAGAGGCGGCGAAGGAGAGAAAATGGCTACAGTCCTGGACGCCGGCGAAATTGGTCGGGCGCTAAAGCGCATCGCGCATGAAATTATCGAACACAATCATGGTTTAGAGAGCGTTGTATTACTCGGTATTCCAACTCGTGGCGCCTTCCTAGGCGAACGAATCGGACAGTTCCTCAAAGATATTCAATCGCCAGTTCCGGTGGGAACTCTGGATATAACTCTGCATCGTGATGATTTAAGAATGCGCCCACCAAGACCCTTGCTCCCGACGTTAATTCCAAGCGGTGGCATCGAAGGCAAACACATAGTTTTGGTTGATGATGTTCTCTACTCTGGCCGAACCATCCGAGCCGCGCTAGATGCGATAGGTGAAATTGGTAGGCCAGCAACTGTGCAGCTAGCAGTCTTGGTTGATCGAGGGCATCGCCAGCTTCCGATACGAGCTGATTATGTCGGAAAGAATATTCCGACCGCCGCTAGCGAATCTGTGAAAGTGTCGCTAGAAGAAATTGATGGCAAAGACTGCGTCGAGATTATCTCGGGTGCATAAGTGAATAAACATTTACTATCGATTAACGACCTGAGCGCCGAAGAAGCGATCGAGATCCTCAATACGGCGAGCGAATTAGCAAAGATCTCTGATGGACCGATGAAGAAACTTCCCACCTTGCGTGGACGAACTGTAGTGAATCTATTCTTTGAAGATTCAACTAGAACTCGAATCTCTTTCGAGAGTGCTGCAAAGCGGTTATCGGCAGATGTAATTAATTTTTCGGCTAAAGGTTCGAGCGTTAGCAAAGGTGAATCCCTAAAAGACACTGCGCAAACCCTTCAAGCCATGGGCGCTGATGCCGTCGTGATCCGACATGGTGCATCTGGAGCCGCGCAAAGACTTGCTGATTCTGGATGGATAAGTGCATCAGTAATAAACGCCGGTGATGGAACGCATGAGCATCCAACTCAAGCGCTTTTGGATGCATACACAATTAGAAGTAAGTTCCCGGAATTTAACAGATCCTTTAAGGGTCTGAGAGTTGCAATCGTTGGAGATATTCTGCACTCGCGGGTAGCGCGTAGCAATGTTCTACTTCTTACAAAGCTTGGGGCCACGGTAACTTTAGTTGCGCCGCCAACTTTGATCCCGGTAGGAGTAGTTGATTGGAATGTGAAGGTTAGTTATGACTTGGATAGTACGCTCAAAGATATTGATGTCCTGATGATGCTTCGTGTGCAATCTGAGCGGATGGCTAATTCATTCTTCCCATCAGAGCGAGAATACTCCCGGGGATATGGCTTAGATATAACTCGGCTAAGTGCGCTAAATCCAAATGCAATTGTCATGCACCCTGGTCCGATGAATCGCGGACTAGAAATTTCTGCGGAGAGCGCGGACTCTCATAAGTCTGTGGTGTTGGCCCAAGTTTCAAATGGTGTGTTAGTTCGAATGGCAGTCCTGTATCAATTACTCGGAGGCGCAGCGCTTACCGGAGAGGTTAGTGTCTAAATGGAATTCACAATTGCAAACGCTCGCTTGCTCGACGGTTCTGTAGTAGATGTATCTGTTACAAATGGCGTCATTTCTGAAATTGGAAATGGATTGAATAAAGGTGAGAAAGTTGATGCGGCTAAAAATCTTTTAATTCCCGGACTAGTCGATTTACATACCCACCTTCGCGAACCAGGTCGCGAAGATTCTGAAACTGTTGCGACCGGAAGCATGGCTGCTGCTAAGGGTGGCTTCACTGCAATATCCGCAATGGCAAATACTTTTCCAGTAGCCGATACGGCTGGAGTTGTAGAGCAGGTTTATCGACTCGGTCAAGAAGCGGGTTTCTGTGATGTTTTTCCGATTGGCGCAGTAACACAGGGACTTGCCGGTAAGTCATTGGCGGAACTGGGAGCAATGGCGAATTCAAAGGCCAGAGTTCGAATCTTTAGCGATGATGGAAAATGCGTCTCTGATTCACTTCTTATGCGTCGGGCACTTGAATATGTAAAAACTTTCAATGGCATCATTGCCCAGCACGCACAAGAGCCAGCGTTAACAGTTGATTCCCAAATGAATGAAGGAGTCGTCTCATCGAAGCTGGGATTGGTTGGCTGGCCGGCAGTTGCAGAGGAAGCAATAATTGCTCGCGATATTCTTCTTGCAGAACATGTTGGAAGCCGACTTCACATCTGTCATCTAACAACAGCTGGTGGCGTAGATTTAGTTCGTTTTGCGAAATCTCGAGGAATCAATGTAACTGCAGAAGTAACACCGCATCATCTACTTCTTACCGATGATTTAGTTTCAAATTATGATCCAGTATTCAAAGTGAATCCACCACTGCGCACCGAGAGAGATGTGTTAGCACTTCGAAATGGATTGGCGGATGGCACGATTGATATCGTAGGGACGGATCACGCCCCACACCCAACAGAGGATAAGGATTGCGAATGGCAGAGCGCTGCATTCGGAATGGTTGGACTTGAGACTGCGCTCTCAGTTGTTGTTAAGGCAATGATTGATACCAAGCTGATGAGTTGGGCCGATCTTGTTAATCGAATGTCAATCACCCCTGCAAAAATCGCGGGATATGAGCGACATGGACAGCAAATCAAGGTTGGAACCGCTGCAAATTTAACAATAATCGACACCAGCGCGAATTGGATTGTTGACCGCAATAGACTTGCATCCAAGAGCAAGAACACACCTTTTGAAGGCATGCAGCTTCCCGCGCAAGTTCTCCATACTTTTCTAAATGGTAAACAGGTTTTAAAGGACGGCGTAATTATGAATGGGGGAGCACTTGAGTAAAGCTTTCCTAGTTTTGGATGATGGAACAATTTTTGAAGGTGAGAGTTGGGCTTGCGAAGGTGAGACCTTCGGTGAAGCAGTTTTTTCAACTGGCATGACGGGCTACCAAGAGACACTTACGGATCCGTCTTATCACAAGCAGGTTGTAGTTATGACTGCGCCTCATATTGGTAATACCGGAATGAATACCACTGATGAAGAATCAAGAAAAATTTGGGTGAGTGGTTTCGTGGTTAGAAACCCATCTCCGGTAGTGAGTAATTGGCGCGCAGAGCGAACCCTTGAGGACGATCTAATTAGTAATGGCGTCGTAGGGATTAGAGGCGTTGACACTCGTGCCATTACAAGGCATTTGCGAGATTTAGGAGCAATGCGAGTCGGGATTTTTTCAAATACCCAACTTACTCGTGAAGAAATGGTTTTCAAGGTTCGCAAATCTCCTTCGATGGCCGGAGCGTTTCTCTCCGATGATGTTTCTACGGATGCTTCCTATGTTGTTCCTGCTATCGGCGAGAAGAAATTCACGGTTGTTGCACTGGATATGGGAATTAAGGGCGCAACACCAAGGTCCATGTCGCAGCGCGGAATTGAAGTTCATGTTTTTCCATCGCGAAGCACTCTCGAGGACATCTTGGCTTTGAAACCAGATGGCGTCTTCCTGTCGAATGGTCCTGGTGATCCGGCAACAATGACTGAGATGATTTCACTAGTACGAGAAATTTTGAGCGCCCGAATTCCACTCTTTGGAATCTGTTTCGGCCATCAAATAATGGGACGAGCTCTTGGATTTGATACTTATAAGTTGCCATTCGGCCACCGTGGAATAAATCAACCAGTAAAGAATTTAATATCAAGTCGAATCGAGATAACCGCTCACAACCATGGCTTCGCAGTTGCAGCACCGATAGAAGGAAACTTCAACACGATTTACGGTGCGGGTTTCGTAAGTCATATTTGTTTGAATGATGGAGTTGTTGAAGGTTTAGAGTTGCTGGAAACTCCGGCGTTCAGCGTTCAGTATCACCCAGAAGCTGCAGCGGGACCACACGACGCAAGCTATCTCTTCGATAAATTTGTAACTTTAATGAAGGATGCGAAGGTGGCTAATGCCTAAAGATCTTTCAATCGAAAGCGTTCTCGTTATCGGTAGCGGACCAATTGTTATTGGCCAGGCTTGCGAATTCGATTATTCAGGCACACAGGCATGTCGGGTTCTTAGAAGTGAAGGCATTGGCGTAATTCTTATTAATTCAAATCCTGCAACTATCATGACAGATCCAGAATTTGCCGATGCTACTTACATAGAACCTATTACGCCGGAGATAATCGAACAGATAATAATTAAAGAGAAGCCAACTGCAATCCTTGCAACTCTTGGTGGGCAGACCGCGTTAAATGCTGCGATGCAACTTTATGAACGTGGTTCATTAGAAAAACTGGGCGTTAAGTTAATCGGTGCAGATATCCCGGCAATCAAGCGCGGGGAGGATCGGGAAACTTTCAAGGAGATTGTTGAGAAAATTGGTGGGTCCTCAGCCAAGTCCGTTATTTGTCACACAATGGCGGAATGTTTGGCAGGCGCAGAGGTTTTAAAGTATCCAGTTGTAGTTCGTCCATCATTTACGATGGGTGGACTTGGTTCTGGAATCGCCTACAACAAGAGCGATTTAGAGCTAATTGCTGGAGCCGGTTTACGTCATAGCCCAACCACTGAAGTATTGCTTGAAGAGTCAATTATCGGTTGGAAAGAATTCGAATTAGAAGTAATGCGCGATCACAAAGACAATGTTGTAATTGTTTGCAGTATTGAAAATATTGATCCTATGGGTGTACACACCGGAGATTCAATAACAGTTGCTCCAGCCTTAACTTTGACGGATGTTGAATATCAACAACTACGCAACTTATCAATAGATATCATTCGTGAAGTTGGCGTTGCAACAGGTGGATGTAATATTCAATTTGCTATTAATCCAGATGATGGCCGGATTATCGTCATCGAGATGAACCCGCGGGTATCAAGATCATCCGCTTTGGCTTCGAAAGCAACTGGTTTTCCAATTGCAAAGATTGCAACGAAATTAGCAATTGGATACACCCTTGATGAAATTCAGAACGATATTACGAAATCTACTCCTGCATCGTTCGAACCAACCCTTGATTACATCGTCGTAAAGGTTCCAAGATTCGCTTTTGAGAAATTCCCTGAAGCAGATACCAGACTTACAACAACGATGAAGAGCGTTGGCGAAGCAATGGCTATCGGCCGTTCATTTCCGGAAGCACTACAGAAAGCCCTTCGATCAGTTGAGAAAAAAGGAACAAGTTTTCATTGGAATACCAGTGGCGTCACGAAAGATTATTTGCTTGCAGCGATGGCGATTCCAACCGAACATCGTCTGCAACAAATCCAACTAGCGCTCTATTTAGAGGCGACTATTGAAGAAATCTATGCAGCAACAAAAGTTGATCGTTGGTTTCTGTCGCAAATCACTGAGATAAATGCCATCGCAAAACAAATTGCAGACAGCAAAGTGTTATCAGAAGATCTCTTCAGACTTGCAAAAGGAAATGGTTTCTCAGATTCCCAGATTGCAGATTTGACTGATCAATCGCTCGCAGAAGTCACGGCTTCTCGAATTCGTATTGGCCTGCGTCCGGTTTATAAGACCGTTGACACTTGCGCGGCGGAGTTTGAAGCACACACTCCATATCACTATTCGAGTTATGACTTAGAGACTGAAGTTATTCCTCGAACCAAACCTGCAGTGATAATCCTTGGAAGTGGCCCCAATCGAATTGGCCAGGGTGTGGAATTTGATTATTCATGCGTCCATGCTGCCTTCGCTCTGAAAGAGGCTGGCTTCGAAACAATTATGATTAATTGCAACCCTGAGACAGTCTCGACTGATTACGACACTTCGGATCGACTTTATTTCGAGCCTCTCACTTTAGAAGATGTATTAGAAGTTATTTACGCGGAGGAACAAGCTGGTCCAGTTGTAGGAGTTATTGCACAACTTGGTGGTCAAACACCACTTGGGCTTGCCCGCGGATTGCAAAATGCAGGGGTGAAAATTCTTGGCACATCTCCTGACGCAATTGATTTGGCTGAAGATCGCGGTCAGTTTGGTGAACTACTTCGAGTTAATGGACTGGATGCACCAACCTTTGGTATGGCAAATACCTTCGAAGAAGCGCTAAAAATTGCACATGAGATCTCATACCCAGTTCTAGTTCGTCCATCCTTCGTTCTTGGGGGACGTGGAATGGAAATTGTTTATGACGATGAATCCCTTGCAGATTTCATCAAGAAAGCAACGGAAATTACTCCCAACCATCCAGTTCTAATTGATAAATTCTTGGATGATGCAGTTGAAATAGATGTTGATGCCCTATTTGATGGCGAAGAACTTTACTTGGCTGGCGTTATGGAGCACATTGAAGAAGCAGGAGTCCATTCAGGTGATTCGGCTTGTGTGCTTCCAAGTTTCTCGATTGGTTCAACTCTGCAGGATGAAATTCGATTTGCGACTGAGAAATTGGCTAGAGGTATTGGAGTTCGAGGTTTAATCAACATTCAATTCGCCGTGGTAGCAAACACAACGGTCGCCGAAAAACTTTATGTTTTGGAAGCGAATCCAAGAGCTTCGCGAACAGTTCCATTTGTAAGCAAGGCAACCGGTAACCCGCTAGCTAAATGTGCAGCGTTGATTTCAACCGGAGTAACTATCGCCGAACTTCGAGCCCAAGGCCTCTTACCAAAATCTGGTGATGGGGTTCCAAAGGGAATCTCGGTAAAAGAAGCTGTTCTTCCTTGGAATAGATTCCGTAGAAATGATGGCACCGGTGTTGATTCGATATTAGGACCAGAGATGAGATCCACCGGCGAAGTTATGGGCATCGCAAAGACATTTGGTGAAGCCTATTCAAAGAGCCAGACCGCTGCCTTCGGTGCACTTCCATTAACGGGATCTGTATTTCTTTCATTATCCGAACGTGACAAGCAAGCTTCGCTTTATCCAGCTAAAACTTTGAATGAATTAGGTTTTAAACTTTTTACTACGCAAGGAACGCATGACTTCTTAGAGGCAAACGGTGTGGCATCCGAGTTAGTTCGTAAGCACTCCCAAGGTAGAGGTCCGGCCGGTGAATTCACGGCAGTAGATTTAATTACTGAGGGCGTAGTTGGGCTTGTTATTAATACGCCTTTGGGTAGAGGAACGCGGATGGATGGTTGGATGATTCGTACTGCGGCAATTCAGCGCGGGGTTCCTTGCATCACAACTATTGCTGGATTTAAAGCCGCCGTCGCTGGAATCTCAGAGCTTCAAGGGAAGAGTTTCAGCATTAAATCCATCCAGGATTGGTTGGCAATTATCGAATGATGGGCATCAACAGTAATGCGAAGCAGGTTATTGCCGAGATAGTTAGCAATAAAAAGGTTGGCGCATATCACCACATGGTTTTCGCAGTTGGCGACATTGCTAATGCAGCGAAGCCCGGAAATTTTGTTGCGATTTCTGTCGGGGGAGAGAGCAGTCAATTAGTTTTGCGAAGGGCTTTTGCCATTTACCGAACTTTTGATCGTGGAGCCTCGGGTGGGTTATTAGAGATTGTTGTTGCACCTCATGGTGCCGGAAGCACCTGGTTGGCTAATCAACAACCGGGAGTGAAGATTGATTTAATTGCGCCACTTGGAACTGCATTTGGAATTCCTACTGAACCAGTCCGTGCGTTATTGGTAGGTGGCGGTTATGGAAGTGCACCACTTTTTGGACTATCAGATGTTCTAAAGAATCGTGGCTGCCGCGTTGATATGGTTATTGGCGCAAGCACTGCAATGAAAATTTATGCACCACTAGATGGCAAGCGATCTGTAAGTAGTTTGACCATTACTACCGAAGACGGATCGACCGGTAAAACTGGGAAAGTTACTGATGTTTTACGGGAGATTATTACTTCGAATGAAATAGACATTGTTTATTCATGTGGTCCAATGGGAATGTTAGAAGCAATCAACAACATCACAGAAGAATTTAATTTAGTGCACCAATGCTCCATCGAGGAATCAATGGCGTGTGGAATCGGTGTTTGCATGACTTGCGTGCTTCCGATAAAGGGCGAAGATGGTCAAATTCGAATGCTCCGTTCCTGTATTGATGGACCTGTGGTTGCTGGTGAAAGCGTAATTTGGAGCGCTAAACGCACTATCCCTGAGGGAACTTGGGGTGCGCATTGATGTTTAACTTTCAAACCACTTTAGGGCAAGCTGAATTTGAAAATCCGATCTTTACAGCAAGCGGTTGTGCCGGTTCCGGTAAAGAGTTAAGTCAATTTTTTGAACTGAATCAACTTGGAGCTGTTGTTACCAAGTCCATAATGCTAAAGGCGAGGTCTGGTAGAGCAACGCCGCGGATGGCAGAAACACCAAGTGGAATGCTTAATTCAATCGGCCTGCAAGGGCCAGGCATCGATCTATTTCTTGAAAATGATGTTCCCTGGTTACGCGATCAAGGGGCAACTATCGTCGTCAGTATTGCTGGTGAAAGCGTCGAAGACTATGCGGTGCTTGCTCGGAAATTACGAGCGGTCCCAGGAATTTCAGCCCTAGAAGTAAATATCTCGTGCCCCAATGTTGAAAATCGGGGGCAGGTTTTTGCTTGTCACCCAGAAACTGCTCGTGCGGCAATAGAATCGGTTCGACGAAACATAGGAGGAGAACTTCCGATAATTGCGAAGTTAACTCCAGATGTAACAAGTATTGTTGAAATTGCTAAAGAAGTTGTTGCAGCAGGCGCTGATGGTCTCGCACTTATCAATACGGTTTTGGGAATGGTTATTGATACCAACACGATGCGTCCAAAGCTTGCGGGGAAAACTGGCGGTCTATCAGGTCCAGCTATTCGACCGATTGCGGTGCGAGCGGTTTACCAAGTTCACGCAGCTATGCCGCATGTAAAAATATTAGGAATGGGCGGAATTTCTAGCGGACAAGACGCCTTTGAATTAATTCTGGCGGGTGCTTCAGCAGTATCAGTGGGAACTGCATCTTTCGGGAATCCCATGGCAGCGATGAAGATTAAAGAAGAGTTGCGAAATGAATTAATATCTCACGGTTTTGATTCATTGCGTGAAGCAGTTGGTTACGCCCATCGCAGCGAAGGGGGAAATTGAGTATGAAGTCACCAATTATTCTGGCTTTGGATACCAAGGATCTGGATACTGCCAAAAGTTGGATACAAGCCACAAATTTATCAATTAATACTTATAAGTTTGGCCTTGAATTTTACTTGAAGTTTGGCGCTACTGGACTCAAAGAGTTGGCCAATGCCGGTGATTTTGAAATCTTCTTGGATTTGAAACTGCATGACATTCCGAACACAGTTTCAGCGGCGGTCTCTTCGGTTGCAGAACTAAAACCCAAATTCCTAACGATTCACGCAAGTGGTGGCGCTTCAATGATTAGCGCTGCGAGTGCAGCTGTTCCAAGCATTTCGATTACCGCAGTAACAAT
Source organism: Bifidobacterium breve (assembly GCA_945863115.1). Taxonomy (GTDB): domain Bacteria; phylum Actinomycetota; class Actinomycetes; order Nanopelagicales; family Nanopelagicaceae; genus AAA044-D11. The sequence goes on along the minus strand of CAMAYZ010000003.1, from coordinate 56,120 downwards.
CCTTACTTCGCTCTCTGATTCTGATCTTTTGGAAATAGGTTTTGCCAGCAGTGCTAAAGATTCTGCGGTAACTCTGGCCAAATTAGCTGTTGCAAACGGCGCACGGTCTATCGTCTGTTCACCATTTGAGGCTTCTGAAATTAGGAAAGTTGTGGGAGAGCAAATTGAAATAATCACTCCCGGAGTGCGCCCGGTCGGCGGGGATCTCGGTGATCAAAAACGAGTTATGACTCCAAAGGAAGCAATATCTGCAGGTGCAAATTTCATCGTGATTGGCAGACCAATTACAGATTTAGCAAAAGTTTCTCTAGATGAGATGCGAAAAGGTTCGGCGCTGATATTGGATAGTTTGAATTAGAACATGACTAAGCAACCGCCGAATTTAACTGCGGAAGTACGCGCAGCGGCTGGGGTTAAAGCTGTAGCTTCTAGACGCGAACGAGCAGCCGTTAAGGCACAACTTGCAGCTGGTTCGATTGGAATCTTCGATGTTATTAACGATGGTCGTGAATCAATCCAACGGATGCGAGTCCGAGAATTATTGGATGCCGCTCCTGGAGTAGGTTCAAGGCGCGCGTTTACTCTGATGGCGAAAGCTGGCATCTCCGAGACGCGTAGAATAGGCGGACTAGGTTCGCATCAATTGCAGAAGTTAAGAAGTGAGATGATTTTGAATAAAGTGCCGATTAATCCCGGAACCCTCATCGTCATGTCTGGGCCCGGGGGAGTTGGAAAGAGCACGATTACATCTTTCTTACGTGATCACCCAGCGATTTGGATAAGTGTGTCAGTAACAACTCGTGAGCCTCGAGAAAATGAAAAAGATGGACATGATTATCATTTCGTTACGGAAGAAAAATTCGATCAATTAATCGCACAGAATGCTCTGCTTGAATGGGCAGAATTTGCTGGCGCACGTTATGGAACTCCGCGAAACGCTGTCGCTGACGCGATTAATGTGGGCAAGCACGTTTTATTGGAGATAGAAATTGCTGGTGCCAGACAGATTAGAAAAGCTGATCCCGAAGCCCTCTTAATTTTCATTTCGCCGCCTTCATGGCAGGAATTGGTTGATCGATTGACATCGCGGGGGACTGATTCGCCAGAACGACGGGCCGCACGCTTAGCCTTAGCTGAGGAAGAAATGGCCTGTTCAGGCGAGTTTGATGAGGTCTTGGTAAATCATCAAGTCGAGGAAGTGGCTGCCGCACTGCTATCCTTGGCCACTTCTAGAAGTAAAGGGCTCGATTAAGCCAATTACGTAGATTTCACTCAATTGTAGAATGAATTTTATTTTGAGTTATTAAAGGAAGGCACGTTATGACAACAATGGATGGCATTACAAACCCACCAATCGATCAACTTTTGGATGCAGCCGGATCTAAATACAGTCTGGTCCTTTATGCAGCAAAGCGTGCGCGCCAAATCAATGCATACTATTCCCAACTTGGCGAAGGCCTACTTGAATATGTAGGTCCACTTGTTGAAACTTATGTTCATGAAAAGCCACTCTCAATCGCGCTCCGCGAAATCAATGAGGGCCTACTAACTATCGAAAATTTGGAGCCAGTCGCTCCTGAAGTTAGCGTTACCGAATAATTTATCTAATCTAACCGGCCAAATAAATGACACTCCTGGGTAGGGAACTAATTCTTGGTGTCGGCGGCGGAATTTCGGCATACAAATCAGCTGATCTGTTGCGCAGATTGCAGGACATTGGTTTCGGCGTAACTGTAATTCCCACCAGAGCCAGTCTCAATTTTGTGGGTAGTGCGACTTGGGAAGCTCTCTCCGGGCGTAGCGTAAATGAAAATCTTTGGAATAACGTCCACGAAGTCCCGCATATTAAAAGCGCGAGAGAAGCAAATCTAATTGTTGTAGCGCCAGCTACCGCTGATTTGATTGCAAAGATATCAAATGGGATTGCTGACGATCTACTTACTAATGTGATCAGTGCGGCAACTAGTCCGATAATTCTGGTTCCTGCGATGCATCCAGAAATGTGGTTAAGCGCAGCAAATCAGGCGAATGTCGCAACGCTTCGGTCACGTGGGGTTCTAGTTATCGAGCCCGATGAAGGACGAATGACGGGTGAAGATTTTGGAATTGGCCGATACCCTGAGGTTTCAAGGATCGTTTTAGAGATTTCTAACTTTGCTAACATCAATTCCGACTTATTAGGTAAGAAGATTCTGGTCACTGCAGGCGGAACTCGTGAAGCAATTGACCCTGTTCGTTTTATTGCTAATCATTCAACTGGCAAACAAGGTTACGCAATCGCTAAGGCTGCGCGGAATAGAGGCGCAGAAGTCGTTCTTATTGCGGCGAATTCAAATCTGGCGGACTTACCTGGTGTTGAAATTGTTCACGTTTCATCGGCCGAACAAATGCAGAAAGCGCTAACTGAGCGATTTCCAACCTGCGAAATACTTCTTATGGCTGCTGCCGTGGCAGATGCAAAACCAGCCAATACATCCACTGTAAAGATTAAAAAAGCGAATTATCAAAGTATTGAACTCGAAACCAACCCTGATCTCTTGGCAAGTCTTTCTAAGATACGAAGCGCAAAACAATTTCTGGTTGCCTTTGCTGCCGAAACATCAGAAATAGATCAGACAACTATTGAATCTGCAAAATCAAAAATGGTCAACAAAGGTGCCGATCTTATTTATCTAAATAATGTAAGCAATGGTGCAATTTTCGGCGCGGATGAGACCGCAGGATTATTGATCGATAGCAATGGCGAAACGATTGAATTCAAGAACCAGTCCAAAGACACGCTAGCTGATCTGTTGCTAGATCGAGCCCTAAATAAGTTAAGGTAACCCAATGACTAAACGACTATTTACATCAGAATCCGTAACCGAAGGCCACCCAGATAAGATGGCAGATCAAATATCAGATGCGATATTGGATTCGTTACTTTCCCAAGATGCTAAAAGTCGAGTAGCAGTTGAAACACTAATTACAACTGGTCAAGTTCATGTTGCTGGTGAAGTTACAACAAACGGCTACGCAGATGTTATGACAATTGTTCGTGACACTGTTCTAAATATCGGTTATGACTCTTCTGAAAAAGGTTTCGATGGAAATTCTTGCGGTGTTTCGCTCTCAATCGGACAACAATCCAGCGACATTGCACAAGGTGTTGATTCAGCGTTCGAGAAGCGTATTTCTTCTTCAGCCGATCCACTCGATCTACAAGGTGCTGGTGACCAAGGTTTGATGTTTGGTTACGCATGTGATGACACTCCAGAATTGATGCCACTTCCTATTTCATTAGCGCACAAACTTGCGCTTCAACTTTCAGCGGTGCGCAAAGCCGGACAAGTGGATTATCTGCGTCCCGATGGCAAAACTCAGGTTACGATTGAATATGATGGCGACAAAGCGGTTGCGCTAAATACCATTGTGATTTCTACCCAGCATTCACCTTCCGTTGATCTAGAGAAAACGTTAGCTCCAGATTTGAAGAAATTGGTTATTGATCCGATGATCGCTGACCTAAAAATTGATACCTCGGATGTTCGAATTCTTATCAATCCAACTGGAAGATTTGTTATCGGCGGACCAATGGGAGATGCTGGTTTAACTGGTCGTAAAATCATTGTTGATACCTACGGCGGAATGGCTCGTCACGGCGGTGGCGCATTTTCAGGTAAAGATCCTTCTAAGGTTGATCGAAGCGCCGCTTATGCAATGCGTTGGATTGCCAAGAACGTTGTTGCAGCCGGTCTTGCCTCACGCTGCGAAGTCCAAGTTGCTTATGCAATTGGTAAGGCACAACCAGTAGGCCTTTTCATTGAAACTTTTGGAACTGAGAAGGTTGCACCAAATAAGATTGTTGATGCAGTTATGGCGGTCTTTGATCTGCGACCAGCCGCAATCATTCGCGACCTCAACTTGCTTCGTCCGATCTACTCTGCAACAGCTTCATATGGTCACTTCGGTCGCGAACTTCCCAACTTCACATGGGAGAAAACTGATCGGGCTGCTGCACTAAAAGAAGCAGCTTCCAGGTAAATGTAGGTGGCTGAAGTAAAGCCACTGCGTTTAAAAACGCAACGGGTAGCTAAAAAACCTGCCATTGCGCTAGAAAATCCAGTTGCGCAAATCTGCGTTGATACCGGTGTTTTTCACTTGCCTGATACTTACGACTATCTGGTCCCTGAAGCTTTATCAGAGTTGGTTGTTCCAGGAGTCTTCGTAAAAGTTCCTTTCGGTAGGACAGAGGTGATGGGTTACGTTCAATCCCGCAATGCATCCCAACTCGATCCAAAATCCCTGAAGTTAATCAATAAGTTGATTTCACCAATTCCGTTATTAACAGATGAATTAATCGAAATCATATATCTAACTTGCACACGTTATGCGTGCAAGCCCTGGGATGTTATTAGAAGTGCAATACCGGCCCGGGTTGCAGCAGTAGAGAAGAGCTATCTAGGGCTGCCGATTCCAAAAAATAATGGGAGCAAGCCGAAGTTAGACCACCGATTCACAATTACCAAGAGCCTCGAGGGTCTGCCTAATACGATTAATGAAATCCTGGGAAACCTTGAAAAGGGTCAACAGCTGTTGTTAATCGTCCCTGATGAACGAGACATTAATCAGTTGCTCACCTTTAAATTAGATCTTGAGCCGGTGCTTTTAACATCGGATATGCCTAAATCTGAACGCTATGAAAATTATCTAAAGACCAGATTTTTGCAATCACCTTTCATCATTGGCACGCGAAGCGCAGTATTCACACCACTAGTCAGCAATTCGATAATTTTAATCTTCAATGACGGTGATGAATCTATGTATGAACGTAGATTTCCGAGCTGGAATGTCAGAGATATCGCGATGCTTAGAAGTGGTGAATTCTCTCTTCATTTCATCGGCGCAAGTCCAAGTTTAGAGATTATTCGTCTGGCAGAGCTGGGTTGGATCAAATCGAAGGCTACGAAAATCCCACCACAACGAAGAGCGATCGTTCATTTCGCGGACTCTGGAACTTCTGATATCGCATTGATGAAGGCAGGATTGAAGAAGGGGAATGTTTTAGTAGTAATGGCGGAAACCGGTTATATAAATGCAATCGCTTGCCAGAAATGTCGCAACCAAGCGAGATGCAAGTGTGGTGGCAAAATCTATCTACCAAGCAAGAGTTCGCTACTTACCTGCGCCATCTGCGAGAACACTTCCAAGGAATTCGTTTGTTCATGGTGTGATGGGAAAACTATTCGTTCGATGGCCAAGGGCTCTTCTCGAATTGCAGATGAAATAGCAAAAGCGGTGCCTGGCTACCGCGTTTTATTAAGCAAGGGCGGTTCACGAATCGATGATATTTCTGATGTAAGAGAGAACGTTCTGGTTCTTGCGAGTTACGGATGTGAGCCAGTTGGAGATTATTCGACCGTGATTCTACGTTCACTGGAGAATCTGAGTAATCGTGTTGATCTTCGTAGCTTAGAGAATGTTAGAAGGTTGATCTTCGAGAATCGTGGCCGTTTGAGTAGCGCAGATTCTGGAGTTATGTATATAGATCTCGCGAGTGACAACGTTTTAGCGCAAGGCCTACTGAAGAATGATTCTTATGCTAATTCGCTAACTGAATTAAATGAGCGAAAGGATTTAGATCTTCCACCGTTCTGCAGAATAGCGGTAGTGCAAGGGGATACTTCCGCAATAAGACAGCTATCTCGTAATCTTGAGGGAAATGATTTATTTAGTGCAGTTGCCTTACAAGAAAACTTCGAAGATTCTGCGGGTAGTAAAGGTAAATCAAGATTAGTGCTACGAAGTGAGATCTCACGCTCTAGTGAATTCTCGGAGTTCTTCCGAGACCTAGCGCGATATCGAGGGATTAAAGGCTTGGCACCGTTCCAACTTCGCATGGATCCATTTTCAATTTAGGCAATTGCGTTGTTATTGGAATAGAATTCTCTGGTGTCAGTTCAAGAAATTAGATTATTTGGTGATCCCGTCCTTACAACACCAGCGAGTTTGGTCACCACTTTTGACAAAGAATTGCGAAATTTAGTTAAAGATTTAACGGAAACAATGCTTGATGCTCCTGGCGCCGGACTGGCCGCCCCACAAATCGGAGTCTCATTGCAAGTATTCGTCTGGAATATTGAGGAGAGCGAAGGTCATTTAATCAACCCAACTCTTGATCTCTCTGCTGATCTACAGGATGGCGAAGAGGGCTGCTTAAGTTTCCCGGGCCTAACTTACGAAACACCGCGGGCATTTCGAGCGGTCGCAAAGGGTTTCAATATGCATGGAGAGCCTGTAACGATTGAAGGAACTGAACTTTTGGCGAGAGTTTTACAGCACGAAACAGATCATCTAAATGGAATCGTTTTTATTGATCGCCTGCTGCTGGAGGATCGCAAGTTAGCCATGGCCGATATCCGCAATTCCGAATGGTTCGGCGAATTGGCATCTAGCCAAGGTGCACCTCAATTTAAAATTAGTCCACATTCAACAAATGGTCGGGCGCTATAGATGCAGTTATCAATAGCTTCTTCGTCACTTATCTCGATTCCAATTATCGAAGCGATATTGGCGAGTGAACATACGTTAGGTTCGATAATCACCAACCCAGATAAACCCACCGGACGTGGCAAGAAAATTGAAGCTAATGAGTTAGCTAAGTGGGCAGAACTTAAGGGCTTAGATGTTTCTAAACCTGCAGACACTTCTGAGTTAAATCGTCATCTCCTAGCCTCACAACCACAGTTAATTATTACTTGTGCATACGGCAGGTTAATTCCAGTTGAGCTATTGCATGGTCCTAGATTCGGTTGGATTAATTTACATTTTTCGCTACTACCTAAGTTACGAGGAGCGGCACCCGTTCAATGGGCGATCCTAAATGGCGAGACTGAAACTGGCTTCACAATATTTAAATTAGATAAGGGAATGGATACCGGCCCGGTTTACATCACCAAAGAGGTGAACATTTCAGAGGATGATACAACTCCTATTTTGTTGGATCGCCTTACAGAATTAGCAATACCTGACCTTCTAGATTTAGTTTCAAAGATTGGGAAGACCAGAGCCACGCCACAACCTCTGTCTGGTGCGACCTTGGCGCCAAAGATCTCAAAGGATATGGGACGAATTATTTGGAAGAGCTCAATTGAAACTGTATTGCGCCAAGATCGAGCACTTTCGGATAACCCAGGAATCTGGACCATGTTTAACGACGAACGAATCTCGCTTCACGGGCTGAGTGAAGTTCTAGTTGCAAATAACCTAAAGGCCCCAGGCGATATCGAATTGGTAGGGGACCAACTACTAGTTAGAACCTCAGACAGTGTCCTCGAAGTAAAAGAGGTAACGCCAGCCGGTAAAAAGCGAATGAGCGGCGCCGACTTTTCTCGTGGCGCACGTTTAGATTCAGGTTCTAAATTTGAATAGTAAGGGCTTCGCTAAACCTAAACCAGGTGGCGCAAGATTATTAGCCTACGATTTAGTTAGCCAAGTTAATCGCAATGGCGCATACGCAAATCTTCGATTGCCAGAATTGCTATCAGATTCCGAACTAGATTTGCGAGATCGCTCCTTCGTTACCGAACTTGCCTACGGAACACTGCGCCTACAAGGCAAGCACGATTACGCGATCTCGAAAAAAGCTGATCGGCCAATCAGCGAGCTGGATGAGAAAATTGTTGACCTCTTAAGACTTGGCATTCATCAGATCTTCGAAATGCGAGTTCCAATACATGCGGCTGTTGGTGAGACAGTGGAAGTGGCAAGAGCCGTAGCAGGGGAGTCGAAGGCGAGTTATGTAAACGCCCTACTACGTTCGATATCGTCTGACCTAGATATGTATGACGATTTATCAAAAGACCCAAATATTCCAGCGATTGAAAAACTATCAATTCTGCATTCGCATCCAACCTGGATTATCAACGCATATTTCGACCAACTAAAAGATTGGGAAGCTGTTGAGGCATTGCTGCGAACAAATAATGTTCCAGTTGCTCCTCATATTGTGGCTTGGCCCGGTAAATCAAGTGTTTCTGAAATTTTGGAAGTTGGCGGCGAGAAATTACCACTAGGAACATACTCTGTTTTATCAAACACACTGCCAAATGATTATCCGGCGATAAAAGATAAACGTGCAGGTATACAAGATATGGGTTCACAACTTGTTGCTGAGATTTTTTATGCAACCAAGAGCGAGCGGCCCCTGAAATGGCTAGATCTCTGTGCTGGCCCGGGCGGCAAAGCTGCGCTTCTGAATAATTTATTGCAGACAAATGATTCAAAGGATTCTTTTCTGGCTAACGAGCCAACTGCCCATCGCGCAGACTTAGTTGCACGAGTTGTTCCTAAAGACAAGATAGTTTCCTTTGACGGCAGAGATTGGGAGAGTTTCGGCGAGAAATTTGATCGGATCTTGATCGATGCTCCGTGTTCTGGATTAGGCGCATTGCGACGGAGACCGGAATCCAGATGGCGTAGATCTTTAAATGATCTTAAGGAATTATTGCCATTGCAACGCGAATTAATTGATTCAGCTTACGAGATGCTAAATCCAGGCGGAATTATAGGTTTCGCAACTTGTTCACCGCTTTTGGCAGAGACTAAGAGTCAGATCCTAGATGCAAAATATCGCCATAAAGGACTAGAGATTTTGGATATTTCGAAGTTCTCACCTGCAGGTAATACAGGTGTTAATCCGGATGGCTCGCTCCAGCTTTGGACGCATTTGGATGGTTCGGACTCGATGTTCATGGCGTTGCTCCAAAAACCTTCAGAGTGATTGAAATAGGATTACCTAAGTTGGAAAACAAAGGGGGCAGATTTTGATTCGCATCTGTCCGAGTATCTTGAATGCTGATCGCGATAATCTCTTAAGTGAGATATCTCGTATATCTGAGCAATCTGATCTTCTTCATTTAGATGTGATGGACAATATCTTCGTTCCCAACTTCACTTTTACATTCGAACAGAGCAAGAAAATAATTGAAGAATGTCCTATTCCGGTAGATAGCCATTTAATGATCGCAGATCCCGATGAGAGCGCTCATTTATACGCAAGAGCCGGTTCCGATAGCGTAACTTTTCACTACGAAGCGAGTTCTAAACCGCTAGAAACTATTTTCAAAATAAAGGATGAAGGAGCAAGAGTCGGTTTAGCTTTGAAGCCAGCTACTTCTTTTCATGATATTTCCGAATTGATGGAGCATCTCGATATGGTTTTGATAATGACCGTAGAACCAGGCTTTGGTGGCCAGAGTTTTATGGTGGATATGATGGAGAAAGTAAGACAAGCTAGAAAAGAGATTGATTCTCAATATCTTGGCAAAATCTGGCTCCAAGTTGATGGTGGAGTTTCACTCGAAACAATTGCACGAGCGGCAGAGTCCGGAGCCGACACATTCGTAGCAGGTAGTGCGGTTTTCAGGTCAGATGACCCTGGGGGAATGGTCGATTCATTACGTTCCCTAGCGCTTAAATCGCAGACGAGATAGCGGAGAGTTAGGTTAAAATTTGGCTATGAAGAATTTTGATTCGTTGTGGAATGAGCTTAATGAGATAGCTATAACTAAGCCACAGGATTCAAAGACAGTTCGCGAACTCGAGTCCGGTATCCATGCTATTGGAAAAAAGATTATTGAAGAAGCCGGTGAAGTCTGGATTGCCGCGGAATATCAGAGTGATAGCGAGTTAGCTCTTGAGATTAGTCAGTTGCTTTACCATCTTCAGGTTCTAATGATTGCGCGCAATATTAAAATAGAAGATATTTACAAGAACCTATAGTTAGGAAGAAAATTGACTTTAAAAATTGCGGTTCCAAATAAGGGTTCGCTGTCGGAAAGTTCAGCCTTAATGTTGAAAGAGGCCGGTTATCGCCAGCGCAATGATCTACGTGATTTGGTGTTTATCGATCCAGATAATTCAGTTGAGTTTTATTATCTTCGACCAAGAGATATCGCAGTTTATGTGGGTAGCGGGGAGTTAGAAGCGGGAATTACTGGACGTGATCTCCTTCTTGATTCGGGCGCAGCGGCATCTGAAGCTTTGCGATTGGATTTTGGCAAAAGCACATTTAGATTCGCTGCAACATCGGGTGCAAAAATGGAAATCTCAGATCTACAAGGAAAACGAATTGCTACTGCTTATCCAGGACTACTCGAAAGTTTCCTTGAAAGAAAGAAGATCAAAGCTTCAATCGTCCGATTGGATGGCGCGGTTGAAAGTTCTATTCGTCTAGGTGTGGCCGATGTTATTGCAGATGTGGTCTCCACCGGAGGAACGTTGCGAGCTGCCGGCCTTACGATTTTTGGTGAAGCGCTTCTAGAGAGTGAAGCAATTTTGATTACTCGAAACGGAGTTCCAATCTCACCAGCTATTGAAACTTTGATTCGCAGGTTAAGTGGAGTCGTTATTGCAAGACAATATGTTTTAGTGGATTACGACGTAAAGAGCGTTGATTTAGATCGAGCGTGTGCTCTAACCCCAGGTATTGAGTCTCCAACAATTTCACCACTACAAAAGAGTGATTGGAACGCAGTTCGTGCAATGGTCAAGAGATCTGACATCAATCGAATTATGGACGAACTCTGGGAAGTCGGCGCCCGTGGAATCTTGGTAACCGATATTCATGCCTGCCGACTTTAGCTCTTAGTTATTTCGCTCAGCATCTTCAATTTCGCTACGAGTAATTCCCATGAGATAGAGGACTGAATCTAAATAAGGGGAATTGATTGAACTATTTGCCGCTGCTCTAACCGCAGGTTTTGCATTGAATGCAATTCCCAGACCAGCGATTTCCAACATTCCAAGATCATTTGCACCATCGCCGATCGCAATAGTTTGTGCCAAGCTAACGTTTTCAGCGGCAGCAAATTCGCGTAGCGCATCTGCTTTCGCACCCTTATCGATTATGGCACCAAGAAGATTTCCAGTTAATTTTCCATCTGTAATTTCCAACTTATTTGCCCGATAAAAATCAATCTTTAGCTCTTGCAATAGTGGCTCAATTACGTCGAGAAATCCGCCAGATACCACACCAACTTTATGACCAAGTTTGTGCAGCGTACGGATCAAAGTCCTTGCACCCGGGGTCAAAGTAATGCCGGCTTTGACCGATTGAAGGATCTCTACATCAGCGCCTGCCAACAACTTAACTCGAGCATTTAGTGATGCTGCGAAATCCAGTTCACCGCGCATAGCAGATTCAGTTATCGCCGATACTTTATCGCCGACTCCACATTTATCAGCAAGAAGATCGATTACCTCTTGTTGTATTAGTGTGGAATCCATATCTAGGAGGACTATTCTTTTTGCTCTGCGTGCTAAGCCACTCTGTTCTACAGCGATATCTATCCCATTACTTTGAGCGATTTCCGCGAGTTCGCGCTGAATAACCTTAAGATTTTCATCATTGAGATCGAGTGAAACTTCGAATTCGATTGCCGTTAATGGATAGGAAGCAGTTCGATGAATACGATCAATATTTCCGCCTTGCTCTGCGATCTTTCTCGCTAAGGCCCCGATACTGGCCGGGCGTAAGTCTTCTGAAAGAACAACGATGTGCAGATTTGAATTCTTAGGTTCGCCCTTCACTTGATCTGAAAAATCAATCGCAAGATCTAAGTCGAGTTTGTTCGTAGTTTCAATTAGATCTGCTTCGATGGCCGAAGCGTGTGCTGGATCGAGGGCTATCAGAGTCGTAAGTATCAATCTGCCTCGGATTACAACTTGCTCAATATCCAAAATTGTAATTGAGAATGGCTCAAGCGCTGCGAATAGCGCCTGTGTTACCCCTGGGGCATCCACTCCAGAAATAAGAATTAGGCCAGTATGTTCAGTATTGATTTGGCTCACTTGCCTAGATTAGCGGTTTGTAGCGTTAAGCCGCGTCGCTTACGGGTATCTTTACGCCTGTGATTCCAGTCCTTAATCTACAAAGTGTTTCTGTGGTCCGCGATGGCAAAACAATTTTAGGTCCTTTGGATTGGCAAGTAAATGAGAACGAACGTTGGGTAATTTTGGGCCCTAATGGAGCTGGAAAATCTACGTTATTTTCGCTCTGCTCCGCGCAAATTCATCCAACTTCTGGAACGGTTGAAATTCTCGGTTCCAAATTAGGGTCGGTAGATGTATTCGAAGTTAGACCCAGAATCGGATTCATGGGATCAACTCTTGTGAATTTATTGCCTGAGGATGAAAAGGTAATAGATATAGTTCTAACTGCTGCATACGCAATGCTTGGGCGTTGGAATGAGAGCTACGAACTCTGGGATGAATCAAGAGCACAGGGATTATTAACAACCTTAGGAGTTAGAGAGTTAGGCCAGCGTAATTTTAATACCTTAAGTGAAGGCGAGAAGAAGCGGGTGCTGATAGCAAGATCTTTAATGTCCGATCCTGAAATTCTTCTTTTAGATGAACCAGCATCAGGGTTAGATCTGGGCGGGCGAGAAGACTTACTAAATAGATTTGACCTTCTGGCTAATGATCCTTTTGCGCCGGTCACGCTAATTATTACTCACCATATTGAAGAGATTCCTGCAGGTTCCACACATGCTCTGTTGCTCAAGAGTGGAAAGACTGTTGGAAGCGGACCAATTTCAAATGTAATCACGTCAGAAAATTTAAGTGTTGCCTATGACATGCCAATTAGCGTAACTATGCTGAATAACCGTTTCTCCGCCAACGCAATTAGCTAATGCTCTTCGATTTATTGCCCAAAGAATGGCAGTCAGCAATACCGGCAGCGAAAGAGATATTAGATAGCTTAGATTTAAAAGAACCCTTTATTCCTAAACGAGAGAGTATCTTTGCTGCTTTTGCGCAACCTATATCGGAGATTAAGATTTGTATAATCGGTCAAGATCCTTACCCAAATCCGGTACACGCTATGGGATTAGCTTTTAGCGTTCCGCGGGATGTTTCGAATCTTCCACCTACGTTGAGAAATATTCTTAAAGAACTTGAGAGTGATCTCGGAATCACGCCGTTAAATGGCGATTTATCGAAATGGCAATCTAGGGGAGTAATGCTATTGAACACTTCGCTAACAACTATCCCGAATCTAAGTCAGGGACATTCAAAAGTTGGTTGGGAGAAATTTACGAATGAAGTTGTCGCTTACCTGGCAAAGCGTCCAGTTGTATTCATCCTCTGGGGAAAGAGCGCAGAAGCGTTGGCAAGATTTATCCCGGAAGGTAATTGTTTAATTGGAGTGCATCCGAGCCCGTTATCTTCTTATCGCGGTTTTTTTGGATCAAAACCTTTTAGCGCTGCGAATAACCGCTTAGCTGAACTAGGAATCAGCTCTGTCGATTGGAAAATCTAGCCACTAAATTTAAGTTTGTAGCGATTGCGTTACCTATAATGAGGGCAAACATTGCAGTCCCTAAGCCGACTGACCCACCTAACGCGCTTCCGGCAATCAATACACAAATTTCGATGCTTAACCGAACTCGTGCAATTCGAATCCCAGTTCGCTTATGCAGCGAGGTCATTAAGCCGTCGCGAGGTCCAGGTCCGAGGCCGCACGTTATATAGATTGCTGTTCCGAAGCCGACCAAACCTATTCCAACAATCACATAGAGCAACTGCAATGGGAAATTTGAAGTTACCTGTGGAATATGATCGACACCTATTTGAATGAAAATACTAATGACTGCAATGTTGGCAAGCGTCCCGAAGCCGGGCCGCTGTCGTAGCGGAATCCATAGCGCTAAAACTCCGAGGCTAGTGATTGCTGTGCTCTGCCCAATTGTGAGTGGAGTTTGGAGGGCTAGACCTTGCGCAAATACTGACCATGGTGAATTTCCAATCGTAGATTGAATCAGAAGCGCTTCACCAATACCGAAGAGTGACAACCCGAATATTAAGAAGAGAAAAATTTTGGGTGTTACAGACCAAAGGTTTTTAGCGGTCCAAGATGTATGTGGAATCGTCTTAGATGGTTGAAGGAAATGCCAGATTTTTTGTCGAATATCTGCGCCTTTCACTGTTAGAGTCTACCGATTCAACGGAGGTATTAACAATGTTTGTAGGGCTCGGTACGATAATTAATATCGCTGCCATACTTGTTGGATCCACTGTGGGAATTTTTGTTGGAGCGAAGTTCCGTGAACATACAAGAGAACTTGTGATAACTGTTCTTGGATTCATCACTCTCTTGGCTGCTGCGGATGCAATCAAAGAGTTGTGGAACCAAAAATTCGTTTCCGAATTACCTCGAGGTTGGCCAATCTTCGCAATTTTGATGGCACTGCTTATGGGTGCGCTAATTGGAAACGCCCTAGATATCGAGAATCGACTTGAAGTGCTGGGCGTTAAGCTCAAATCAAGATTTGATCCAAATGGCTCTAGTCCTTTTGTTGACGGTTTCGTTACAGCATCACTGCTCTTTGTTATTGGTCCGATGGCCATTCTCGGTTCAATTAGCGACGGCATGGGAACCGGAATTGATCAACTAGTTTTGAAGAGCATCCTCGATGGCGTTATCTCAATTCCATTTGCGGCATCGCTCGGTTGGGGAGTCGCGGTTTCAACTATCCCAGTAGGCATTTATCAGTTTGCTTGGACCGGAGTTGGATTATTCCTAGGAAGTGTTTTACCGGAGTATCAAATACTCGCCATGACAGCAACGGGCGGAATCTTGTTATTGGGAATATCGCTTCGAGTTATGAAGATAAAGCAGGTAACGGTTGGGAATTTACTACCAGCACTCTTTTTAGCACCAATAATCGCTGGCGCTTTGCATCAATTTAAATAATCAGTTAGAACTTTTTGGCGTCGATTACAAAGCGATATTTCACATCGCTGGCAATCGTGCGTTCATAAGCTTGGTTAATATATTCAGGATCGACAACTTCAACTTCACTTACAATATTGTGAACCCCACAGAAGTCCAGCATTTCCTGAGTTTCTTTTATTCCGCCGATCATGGATCCAGAGATAGAACGGCGCTGCGCCAATAAAACTGGGGTGTTAATTTTGTATGGGTTAATAGGCAGGCCAATCAGAACCAGAGTGCCATCTAGCTTTAGAAGTTGAAGATAAGGCGTCAAGTCCATATCTGCCGACACAGTGTTAAGAATTAAATCAAAGTCTTTCGGTAGTGCTGCTAGGTTTTCAGGATTACTTGTGACGACGAAGTCGTTTGCCCCCATCGTACGTGCATCCTTCTCTTTATTTGGAGAGTGTGAGAAAACTGTTGTATGAGCACCCAATGCAGCCGAGAACTTAAGTCCCATATGTCCAAGTCCACCAAGACCTATTACGCCAACTTTCTTGCCTGGACCGGTGTTCCAATTCTTAAGTGGTGAATAGAGAGTTATTCCCGCGCATAGCAATGGAGCAACGCCAGCCATATCTAGATTCGCTGGAATTGAAATCGCGTAGTCCTGATCAACGATGAAACTATCCGCATAACCACCTTGGGCCAAAGTTTTTCCATCACGTTCGTAATTGTTATAGGTTCCAGTCATTCCTTGTAAGCAATATTGCTCGAGGCCGGACTTGCATGATGAACATTGACGGCAAGAGTCAACAAATACTCCAACACCAATCTGGTCACCAACTTTAAATTTGGTTACATTGTTACCAACTGCAGTAACCACCCCAGCAATTTCATGACCAGGAACCATTGGAAATAGCGCCGGACCCCATTCTTCGCGAGCTTGATGAATATCTGAGTGACAAATTCCGGCATAGGAAACAGAAAGTGCAACATCAGTTGGGCGTAATTCTCTGCGCGAAAAAGTGAATGGAACTAACGGTTTAGACGCTTCGAGAACTGCGTATCCCTTGGATTGCATTTATTGCTCCTTATTTATTGGCCATCGATTGATTAATGGTTCTTATGGTGTCCGAGAGGGGACTTGAACCCCTAATCCCTTGCGGGAACTAACACCTCAAGCTAGCGCGTCTGCCAATTCCGCCACCCGGACCAGTGTTGAAACCTCTTTAAATCTTGGCGCAAGGATACCAATCAGGCGGACATCATCACAATCGCCCGACATCTACGGCAAGATAGGTGTGTGGCCAATACGGATAATCCAAATGCAATCGACATCGCGCTCTTAGAAGAAGAGTGCATTTCGATCTGCCAGGAAATGATTCGTATTCCCAGTGTAAATCACGGTGAAGGTAAAGGCGATGAAAGAGCGATTGCCGCATACGTTGCAGAGAAACTTAACGAAGTTGGAATCAAAAGTGAATTGATTGTCACTGGAGAAAATCGAGTTAACGTCGTTGCAAAAATTGAGGGACGAGATTCTGCTCGTCCGGGTCTCGTTGTGCATGGTCATTTAGATGTAGTTCCAGTAAATGAAGCGGATTGGTCGGTGGACCCATTCGGTGGAATCATCAAAGATGGATATCTATGGGGCCGCGGCGCCGTGGATATGAAAGATATGGATGCAATGATTATTGCAACTGTCAGGGCCTGGAAGCGTGCAAACTATCAACCACCGAGAAACATTCTGCTTGTCTTCTTTGCTGACGAAGAAGCGGGTAGTGAGTATGGCTCACGTTATCTTGTTAAGAATAGGCCAGAGATTTTTGAAGGTTACACCGAAGCAATTTCTGAAGTCGGTGGATTTTCAGTAACGATAACCGGCGGCCATCGACTTTATTTCATTGAAGGCGCACAAAAGGGAATAAACTGGTTACAACTTAAGGCAAAAGGTGAAGCCGGACACGGCTCTTTCATTAATCCAAAGAATGCAGTGACTAAACTTGCAGCCGCAGTTGCACGAATCGGCTCTTACGAATGGCCACAGCTTGAGACTAAAACAGGTGCAAAATTCTGGTCAAAGATTGCTGAGTTAACTGGCGATAAATATGATCCTAAAAATACTCGACCGCTTTTGAAACATATCGGTGAAGCTGCCCGGATGCTTGGTGCAACGATTCAAAACACCGCAAATCCAACTATGTTGAATGCGGGATACAAAGCGAACGTGATTCCACAACAAGCGACTGCAGTAATCGATGGAAGATTCTTGCCGGGTTTCGAAGATGAGTTGTTGGAAACGATCTCGAAACTAGCCGGCGACGAGATTGAAATTGAAGTTTTAGTCCGCGATAAAGCTCTAGAGGTTGATTTTGAAGGGCCTCTCGTCGATGCAATGAAAGCAGCACTGGCAAAATTTGATCCTGAGGGAATTCCGGTTCCGTATTTAATGAGCGGTGGAACAGATAATAAAGCGCTCTCTGATTTAGGAATTATCGGCTATGGATTTAGCCCAGTGAAACTTCCACCTGATTTAGATTTCTTCGCGTTATTTCACGGCGTTGATGAAAGAATTCCAGTTGATGGTCTTAAGTTTGGCGTTAAAGTTTTGAATGAGTTTTTACAGAATAGCTAATTGATATCTGCAGAAATTTCATCTAAAGCGGCTCGAACTTGATCAGGAAGAGATATCTCCTCCACGGTAAGAATTCCTCGCAGTTGTGCCGCAGTTCGTGCTCCAACTATTGCGCTAGTAACGCCATAACCTTCGCGCACCCAGGAAAGTGCAACCTCAAGTGGTGAGTAACCTAAACCATCGCTGGCCACACAAACCGCATCAACAATTTTGCGAGAGCGTTCATCTAGATATGGCGCGATGAACCCACTGAAATGCGGGCTAGCGCCACGTGAATCAGAAGGTGAACCACTTCGATATTTACCGGTCAGAACACCTCGACCAATCGGGGACCAAGCCAATACGCCGATATTCATTTCGATACTTGCTGGAATCACTTCTGCCTCAATGCTGCGGTTCAGTAATGAGTATTCAACTTGGCTTGAAATTATCGGAGCTTTTCCGAATAGTGGATTCTGCAGTGTTGCGGCACGAGCTAATTGCCAACCAGAGAAATTTGATACGCCAACATATCGAACGCGACCAGAAGATACTGCCTGATCGATTGCCGAGAGAGATTCTTCTAGTGGAACCATAGGATCCCAAGTGTGAATCTGCCATAAATCAATGTAGTCAACACCTAATCGAGATAATGATTTATCGAGATCACTTAGGAGATTGGTTCGTGAATTATTTACACTTCGTTCTCCGGCATTGAATGAGATGCCAGCTTTTGTAGCGATAATCAAATCTTCACGCTTTGCTAAAGTTCCGATGAATCCGCCAATAACTCGTTCGCTATCGCCATCGCCATACATCGCAGCAGTATCAATCAAGTTACCACCAGCATCGATGAAGGTTTTTAATTGATCGGCCGCCTCATGCTCGTCGGTATCTCGGCCCCAAGTCATTGTGCCAAGTCCCAGCCTAGAAACGCGTAGCCCTGAGTTACCGAGTATGCGCTTCTCCATGACGCCACCCTAGCAAGTTGGTTGCTAATTAATCGGTAACCTTGGCCCTATGCGAGCCCAAAAACCAGCAACTATTTATCTTCTTCGCCACGGACATTCGACCGCGAATGCGAAATCCGTTCTAGCTGGGCGAGATTTTAAGGTCTCATTATCTTCAACGGGAAAGAAACAAGCACTCGCAGTTCAAGCCGAGTTAAGGGGCAAAGTTTTTGCAAAGATTTATAGCAGCCCACTTCCAAGATGTATTCAAACTTTAGAACCACTGGCAACGTCTCTCAATAAAGAAATTGAAATCTTGGATGGCGTCATTGAAATGGAATACGGCGACTGGTCTGGTAAAAAATTAGCCTTGCTCTCTAGAACAAAACTTTGGAAAAGTATTCAAACTCGTCCGAGCCTGGTCAGATTCCCAAATGGGGAGAGTTTCTTGGAGATGCAGAATCGCGCGCTCGAAGCTGTAAGAAGTATCGCTCTACCGGGACAAACAATTCTTCTATCCTCGCATGGCGATGTAATCAAAGCTATCGTTGCCGGGTTCGTCGGCCTTAATCTTGATAATTTTCAGAGCCTAGCCATTGATCCAGCATCAATTAGTATCATCGATTTGTCGGGGGATAGCGCACGCCTTCGGCTTTTGAATAATACAGATTTTTTAAACGATCTAAAATTTACGGGTAATGGAAATCCCAATCTGAGTTTAGGCGGCGGCAGTGGTGCGAGCCGTGAGTGAGCGAATAATTTTTAATCACGAAGATGCAACTAGATTCATAGTAGGAACAGTCGGAGTTCCTGGTGAACGCGCTTTTTTTGTTCAAGCTTCCTCAGTCGCAGGAACAACTACAGTGGCTGTGGAGAAAAGCCAAGTTGCCGCTTTGACCGAGAGATTGCACGAGCTAATAACAGAGGTTCGCAGAAATAAATTAGCAAGTCTTGATGAGTTAGATCTACCCGCAACAATCGATAACGATAATTTAGAATTTCCACTTGATGAAGAGTTCAGAGCTGGCGTAATGGGTATTTCGTGGGACCCGCAGACTCAAAGGGTTGCTATTGAAATTCAATCTATAGCTGATGGTGAATTTACTGAGTTGATTTCGGATGACGAGGAACTAGCCGGTGTTGAAGATCCACCAGACTTACTTCGTTTAACGCTTCGTTTAAATCAAGTAAAGGGTTTCTGTAACCGCGCTGAAAACGTTCTACAAGCAGGGCGCTCAGTCTGCCCATTCTGTGGTTTGCCAATTGATGCGACCGGACATCTCTGTCCTAGGGCAAATGGCTACCGACGCTAACCTAATCGAAACTGGTGAATTAGAAATCATCGGCCGATTAGTGGACGCATCAAATGCCTCTCTTCTGTGTCAGTTGCCAGATGAAACAAAGGTTATTTACAAACCGATAGCGGGAGAACGTCCGCTATGGGATTTTCCTGATGGGAACCTAGCGAGCAGAGAAGTTGCTGCTTACTATTTAAGCGAGGTTGGTAATTTCAAGGTAGTCCCAAAAACAGTTCTGCGAGAAGGCCCCTTTGGTTTAGGAGCAGTGCAAGAATGGATCGAAGTGAGTGAAGAAGCCGACGTTATCGCAACAGCGCAAAGTCACGATTCTGAAATAAGGAATTTGGCCCTCTTCGATATTGTCATAAATAACGCTGATCGTAAATTTGGGCATATTCTCATTAAGTCAGATCAAGAAGTTTTCGGCTGTGATCACGGCGTTAGTCTGCACGAAGAAAATAAATTGCGTACGGTTATCTGGCAATTCGCTGAATTAGATCTAACCGCATCCGAGAAAGACCAACTTTCAAATCTTTTAAATGCGATTGATCGGGATTATTTGAAGAACTTACTCAGCGCAACTGAGATTGATGCAATATTTGAAAGAGTTGGTTTCTTATTGAAAGATGGCCGGTTTGCTACACCTAGCCCCAACTGGCCTGCAGTTCCTTGGCCGCCCTATTAAGAATTACAAAGAATTTAGCGGGCTCGTAAACTAGGATGGCTCAGTGAGTAATTGGCCGACCCTAGACATACCTAAGTGGCATCAAGAGTTGCCTGAACTGAATTTGAGTTTAACTTCTGGCCGGCAACCGAAATTAGGTAAAAATGAAAGTTTTAAAATGTATGTCTGTGGAATCACTCCATATGACGCAACGCATTTGGGTCATGCCGCAACTTATCTAACTTTCGACCTGATCCATCGATATTTAAAGATCTCTGGTCGCGACGTTGATTTCGTGGAGAACATCACTGATATCGATGATCCGCTCTTTGAACGGGCAAAACGCGATAATCAATCTTGGTCGAAGCTAGGGGAGTCACAGGTTGCGCTCTTTGAGAGTGATATGACCAGTCTAAGAATTCTGCCACCGAAGAATTATGTGGCAGTAACAGAAGCTATGTCCTCGATTATTCGGGCCATAGAATTCTTAGTTGAAAAAGGCCTCACATATGAATTATCAGGAAATATTTATTTCCGCATAACACCTTACCTAAATGAGCTACCGGTAGCGCTAGATGCGGCGCTCTTAATCTTCGCTGAACGTGGTGGCGATCCAGAGCGAGTAGGGAAAGAGAGTTCGCTAGACCCAATACTTTGGATCGCAAATAAGGATGGGGAACCAGGCTGGGATTCCAAGATGGGATTTGGCAGACCAGGTTGGCATATTGAATGTTCAGTGATTGCTCTTGAAAATTTGATTGGCAAGGATTATTTGGATGCTGGTGCTACAAGTTCTAAGACAATAGCGCTGCAGGGTGGTGGTTCCGATCTGATTTTTCCACATCATTTTATGAGTTCTGCACTCGCCAAGGCGCTGACAAATTCAGATTTCGCTGATGCATATCTACACGCAGCGATGGTCGGTCTTGATGGTGAAAAAATGAGCAAGAGCAAGGGCAACTTAGTATTTGTTTCAAAGCTACTTTCGCAAGGCGTTGATCCAATGGTTTTGCGTCATGCTTTACTTTCAGAGAACTACTCAGAAGATAGAATGTGGCGTAGCGAAACCTTGAAGCAATCAGAAGAACGCGTTGCTAAATTGAGGTCTGCGTTATCAAGAATTGAATGTGCGCCAACCGATGAAATAATCAGAGCAATTGCGCTGAAAATCGCGGATAATCTGAACACACCTGCAGCTTTAGACTTATTGGATAAGTGGGCGCTAGATACCTCTAATGGAGAGATAGGCGGCTCCGTTGGAGAGCTCTCAAGGTTTATCGATGGAGCCTTGGGCTTAGCCCCCTAAGGTAACCTTCTCCCAAATGAAAATTATTTCTTCCTTACGCAGCGCTATGTCTGAGCGGGTAATTATCGCCGACGGCGCAATGGGAACAATGCTTCAAGACGCGAATCCAACTTTAGAAGATTTTCAAGGGCACGAAGGTTGCAATGAGATTCTCAATGTTTCAAAACCTGAGCTAGTTAAATCGGTTCACCGGAAATACCTAGATGTGGGCGTCGACGCTATTGAGACCAATACCTTTGGTGCCAACTGGGCGAATCTTGCGGAATATGGAATTGAAGATCGAATTTATGAACTCGCTTTCGCTGGCGGAAAATTGGCGAGAGAAGTTGCAGACGAATTTACATCAATCGATAAGCCTCGTTGGGTCTTGGGTTCGCTTGGACCGGGAACAAAGCTTCCAACTTTATTGCATACGGATTACTTGAAACTCAAGGATGCCTATTGCATCGCGTCTAATGGTTTGCTGGATGGCGGAGTAGATGCTCTGCTAATTGAAACAACACAGGATTTGCTTCAAGCAAAAGCAGCAATAAATGGAGCTCGCGAAGCTATTGATAAATGCGAACGGGATATCGTTTTAATCGCGCAGGTCACGGTTGAAGCAACTGGAACAATGTTATTGGGCTCTGAAATCGGAGCTGCCCTAAATGCTCTGGAGCCATTGAACATCGATCTAATTGGCCTGAACTGCGCAACTGGCCCTGCTGAGATGAGTGAGCATCTAAGAGTCCTCGCAAAAAACAGCACAATCGGAATTTCGGTAATGCCAAATGCTGGGCTGCCGCAACTTGGACCTAAGGGAGCAAGCTATCCACTTGGGCCGGATGAGTTAGCGGACTATCTTGAGAATTTTGTTGATTCATATGGCCTGACCTTAGTCGGCGGATGTTGCGGAACTACTCCGGCACATATGGATGCAGTTGTTAAACAGATTGGAAACCACAAACTTGTTTCAAGAAAAATTTCCCGCGAAATAGGCGCTTCTTCGCTTTATCAGTTTGTGCCATTCCGTCAAGATCTTGCTTACATGGCTATTGGGGAACGCGCGAATGCAAATGGTTCACGAGCATTTAGAGATGCACTGCTAGCTGAAGATTGGCAGAGTTGTATCGAAATTGCGCGTGATCAAATCCGTGATGGCGCTCATATGCTTGATCTATCGGTTGATTACGTCGGCCGCGATGGTGTTGCAGACATGAACGAACTTGCTTCGAGACTAGCAACGAGTTCTACACTTCCAATTGTTCTAGATTCAACCGAGCCCGCAGTTCTCAAGGCTGGGCTTGAACACCTTGGTGGCAGATCAGTTATCAATTCTGTTAATTACGAAGATGGTGATGGTCCTACTTCTAGATTCGCGAATATCATGCCGTTAGTTAAGGAGCATGGCGCGGCCGTAGTTGCTCTAACGATTGACGAAACCGGTCAGGCTCGAACTCAAGAGTGGAAAGTTGCGGTAGCAAGTAGATTAATTGAAGATTTAACTAAGAATTGGGGAATGTTAACCAGTGACATCTTAATAGATTGTCTTACCTTTCCGATTGCAACTGGGCAAGAAGAAACCAGACGTGATGGAATCGAAACTCTCAACGCAATCTCTGAATTAAAGAAAAAGTATCCAGATGTTCAAACCACGCTTGGCGTTTCCAATGTTTCCTTCGGCTTAAACCCAGCAGCACGTATTGTCCTGAACTCGGTCTTTCTTGCTGAGGCAGTAAAAATGGGACTCGATTCTGCAATCGTGCACCCTTCAAAAATCACACCGATATCTCGAATTGACCCGAAGCAATTAGAAGTTGCAATGGATCTGGTTTATGACAAGCGGATCTTTGATGCGGATGGAAATTGCACTTACGATCCCTTAGAGATTTACTTGAATCTTTTTGATGGTGTTGAAACAAAAACTTCAAAGATAACTAGAGCCGCAGAGCTCGCCGCCCTTCCACTCATCGAGCGCTTGGAGCGCAGAATTATTGACGGTGAGAAAGTTGGACTCGAAGCCGATCTTGACGAAGCGATGACATCTGGAATTAAACCACTAGCAATTATCAATGAGCATTTGCTATCGGGAATGAAAACTGTTGGCGAACTTTTTGGTAGCGGGCAAATGCAACTTCCATTCGTATTGCAATCTGCAGAGGTTATGAAAACTGCGGTAGCTCTTCTCGAACCACATATGGAGAAGAGCGAAGATGCCGGCAAGGGAACGATTCTGCTTGCCACCGTAAAGGGAGATGTTCATGACATCGGCAAGAATCTAGTAGATATTATTCTCTCGAATAATGGATATAAGACTGTAAATATTGGAATTAAGCAGACTGTGAATCAAATTATTGATGCTGCAACAGAGTCAAATGTTGATGTAATTGGAATGTCTGGCTTACTAGTTAAATCAACTGTGATCATGAAAGAAAATCTAGAGGAGTTATCGAGTCGAGGATTGGCTGAAAAGTGGCCCATTATTCTCGGTGGCGCCGCACTAACGCGAAGCTTTGTGGAACAAGATCTCGCTGGAGCTTTTGATGGAACTGTTCGCTACGCAAAAGATGCCTTTGAAGGTTTAAGTTTGATGGACACCATTATGTCGATAAAACGTGGTGATGAAAGTGCCGCTCTGCCACCATTGCGCGAACGCCGAACACCTAATACTCGTGCGAATAGAGTTCCAAATCTTGACACTAATCGAAGTGATGTCGATAGTAAGAATAAACTTCCAACCCCACCATTCTATGGTTCTCGAATAGTTAAGGGGATTGCGCTGGCTTCATATCTTGGAGCACTCGACGAGAGAGCACTTTTCGTTGGCCAATGGGGGTTGCAAGGCAAACGTGGTGAATACGAGGCAATGGTTGAAAATGAAGGCCGTCCAAGATTACGTTCGTTATTAAATGATGTGCAATCAAATGGTTGGTTGAATGCTGCCGTTGTTTACGGTTATTTTCCTTGCTACAGCGAAGGAAATGATCTAGTAATTCTCCATCACGAGGGCCCAGAAAAAGGAAGCGAACGAACTAGATTTACATTTCCAAGACAGACTCGAGACCGCAGGTTATGTCTGAGCGACTTCTTCCGAAGTAAAGATAGCGGCGAAATTGATACCGTAGCGTTTCATGTTGTCACCATGGGGCAGAGTGTTAGCGATGCAACAGCAAAGCTTTTCGCAGCTAATGAATATCGGGAATATCTAGAACTACATGGGCTTTCGGTTCAGCTAACCGAGGCACTTGCAGAACATTGGCATGCTCGAATTCGCGAAGAGTTGGGTTTTTCTAGCGAGGATGCAGCAGATATAGACGCGATTCTCGATCAAGGTTATCGAGGTTCAAGGTATTCATTCGGCTATCCCGCATGTCCCGATCTAGAACAACAGTTGCAACTATGCGCATTACTTGAAACAGAGCGCATCGGTGTTGAACTAAGTGAAGAGTTCCAATTACATCCAGAACAATCTACTTCGGCAATTATCGTTCATCATCCCGAAGCTAAATACTTCAACGCAAATTAGATTTTAGGAGTGAATCGTTATGTCTAATTTTCAAGTAGGGGATCGGGTTCAACTTACCGATGCAAAAGGGAAGATGCACACAATTACCCTTCAGTTAAATCAAGAGTGGCATACCCACAACGGCTGGTTAGTTCACAATGAGGTTGTTGGATTACCAGAGGGATCTGTAGTTGAAACAACTGGGGGACTTAAGTTTCTGGCCTTTAAACCGCTGTTAGCGGATTACGTTCTCGCTATGCCTAGGGGCGCAACAATCGTTTATCCGAAAGATGCTGCAATGATTTTAGGATTGGCAGACATTGCGCCAGGGACTCGAGTTTTAGAAGCCGGAGTTGGTTCTGGTGCACTTTCAATTTCACTTTTAAGAGCGATTGGCCCGACTGGAAAACTTGAATCATTTGAGAAACGAGAAGAATTCGCAACAATTGCCAGTAAGAATGTAACCCAATATTTTGGTGGGATACCTGAGAACTGGAATTTAAGCATGGGCGCGGTTCAAGACCATGATCACAAATGTGAATATGACAGAGTTGTTCTGGATATGTTGGCACCTTGGGAATGTATTGAAATGGCGGCTCGAGCCCTCGTTCCGGGCGGCGTATTCATTGCTTACGTCGCTACAACAACCCAACTTTCACAGACCGCTGAAGCAATCAAGACTTCCGGAAATTTCACAGAACCAGAGAGCAGCGAAACGATGGTCCGCGGTTGGCATCATGAAGGACTTGCAGTTCGACCACAACATCGGATGATCGCCCATACTGCGTTCCTGATAATGGCTAGACGCTTAGCGCCAAACACAATTGCACCAGCACGTCGTAGACGCCCTTCGAAAGGCGCCTATGGAACTAACGAAATTGAAAGCTGACTATTTACTGAAGACCAACGAGGTCTACAACGAAAGCTAAAGTTTCATTTGGCCCGATTGGTCCGCTACCAGAAGCTCCGTAGGCAAGTTCAGGTGGGATTACCAAGAGGCGACGCCCGCCAACTTTCATACCAGGCATTCCTTGTTGCCATCCTGCAATAACTCCATTTAATGGGAAATCAATCGGTGCTGATTTCCAAGAAGATTGCAAAATTTCGCCACTCTGCCAAGAAATTAATTGGTAGTGAACGGTTAACGTTGAAGTTGCAACAACTTCATCACCAGTTCCAACAATAATATCTCGCGAAATCAATGAGGTTGGAGCGTCGCCGATTGGCTTTCCAACTGTTGGTTCAACGCCCGGGTTATCGGAAACTGAGAGATATTCGCGTTGTGAATCAGACATATTTTGCTCCTCTTGTCCTTGTGCTGTATTTGCTTTTGGAGAACCACCGTCTAATGAGCAGGAAGTTAATGATGCAGTAAGAACAAGAGCTCCGATTATGAGTAAGGATTTCGAACTTCTGACTTTACGTGTGTTTAAACGGTCCATGAGTCTCCAGATTCGAAGTTGTTGCAAAAGCAATTGGTGTTAATGGTGCGTGAAGGTTACCAAACCGCTAGGGTTTTCGTGTGTCAGACCGCAAAACTGAGAGATTGATTAACCTCACTTTGGCCTTGCTCGCGACAAAGCGCTACCTGAAGAAGTCAGAGATTCTCAGCAACGTTGCGGGTTATGAAGGCACCCAAGAAGCTAAGGAGCGGATGTTTGAACGCGATAAGGATGATCTGCGTTCCTTGGGTATTGAAATTGAGGTAGGGGATTTAGATATCTTTTTTGAAGATGAACCGGGCTATCGGATTCCTCAGAAATCTTATGAACTAAATGTCCCTAATCTTTCAGGTCGAGAGTTAGCCCTGCTCTCGATTGCTAGTAGTTTTTGGAATGACTCAGTTCTTGGGCCAAATGCTCAATCTGGAATCCGTAAATTGCAGTCTCTTGGGATCCCAGCAACTCTTGAATTTGAATTCCGAATGAAATATCGATTCGATAATCCTTCTGAATTGTTAGAACAGATTGCCAAGGCAATCCTCCAGAAATCTAGAATCAAATTTGCTTACGATTCCTCGTCGTTGAAACTGCGTCAGCTCGAACCCTATCGAATAGTTTTTTGGAATAGCTATTGGTATCTGATTGGTATGGATGTCGACCGCAAGGCGATCCGACTTTTCAAACTATCAAGGTTCTTAGGTGCTATCGAAACATCAAAAAGGAAGAATGAGTTCGAAATTCCCTCCGATTTTACTGTTGCCGATCATCTACCAAAGAGCGATGTCGAAGTAATTCACTCATCAAAGATCGAAATCAGGCGAGAGACCGGGGCGCTGCTGAGACAGCGTGGAAAGCGTCTATCGCAGGGGAGCGAATATGACACCTATGTAATTAATTATGAGAATGAACGAATATTTCTACGAGAATTAATTTGGCATGGTGTGAATGTGAGAATATTGGAACCAGTTAATCTCAAGGAAGAACTTCTAGCCATAGTTGATGGGGTTTTAGCGTGAGCGAATCAGCGCTAGATCGAACAGCTAGAGCGCTCGATTTAGTGCCTTACTTGCTTGAGCATCAGGGAATATCAATTGCTGAACTCGCGCAGGTATTTGGCGTCTCGGAGAAACAGATTAATGATGACTTGATTTTGATTCACATGTGTGGGCTTCCCGGCTACACACCACTTGAGTTGATCGAAATGTATTATGAGGATGGCTATGTCACAGTTTCGGATCCGCAGAGTTTGAAGAAACCGAGAAGCATGACTAGTTCAGAGATCACTTCACTGTTGGTATCACTTGACCTTTTAAAATCGGTCAGATCAGATTCAATTGCAGATGAGATTGAAGCTTTAAAGATTAAGTTGAAGAGCAGCCTTTCTTTTGAAAATCCTTATGTTGTTGTCGTGGATTCAAAAAACTCCGAAATGGTGGAAAAGATTGAAGCGGCAATCGTTAAAGGAAATGCTCTGAAAATCGTTTATCTCAGCGGCCAGAAAGATGAAACTACAGAGCGTTTGATCCTTCCGCTCGAAATTTATCAAGCAAATAGCAACACGTATCTAAACGCTTGGTGTCAGACCTCGATGGGCGACCGAACATTTCGTGTTGATCGCATTTTGAGTTTTGAAACATCAAGTGGGGACGAAATTAGCTACACACCTACGACTCAGCAACATAAGGGTGGGATTTCAAACATTGAGTTAGTTGTTTCTAAAGCGGCCCGACACTTCATCGAGGAGAATCGAGCCATCATTGAGAGCGTTGAAGATGGAGATGTCTTCCAGGTAAAGCTTCACCCAATAGATGTCGAATGGTTAATAAGAACAATCATCGGTTTCGGGTCGGGAATCCAGGTCGCAGCACCAAAGGTTCTTGCCAACGAAATACAAGAGCGGGCTAGGGCTATTCGAGCGTTGTATTGAACTAGTATTTGACGGGTGAGTTAGGCTATATTTCAAGCATAACAAGATGAGTAAAACTAAAAGAGAGCAGGGGAGCGCAGATGCTACGCGGACTTCAAGGTTGGCACTTAATTATAGTTGTAGTCCTTTTTGTTGTTTTATTTGGCGCCAAGAAACTTCCAGACTCAGCAAAATCGATTGCTAAGTCATTGAAAATATTTAAGAGTGAGTTGAAAGATGGCGACGAAAAGGGCGATACCACTAAGTCCGATTCCTAAACATTAGTGAACGGTAAAAATGCAAAGGCTATGCCTTTGCTTTCACATCTAAATGAACTGCGTTCTCGAGCCTTCAAATCGGCAATTGGAATCGCCTTAGCTAGTTGTATCGGCTGGATTTTTTACGAAAAGATTATTGCAAGGCTTGCCAATCCCATTTGTGATTTGGAAGCGGCAACTTCTGCCGGAGATAACAGTTGCGGAATTCTCTACATAAATGGAGTTCTTGGGCCATTGGATTTAAAGGTTAAGATTTCGATACTTCTTGGACTAATTATCGCCTCGCCGGTCTGGCTCTATCAAATCTGGGCCTTCATCTCCCCAGGTCTACATAAAAAAGAGCGAAGAAATTCCATCTTCTTCGTAATAGGAGCTGTTCCGTTTTTTGCAGTTGGAATTTTCGCTGGATATCTAGTCTTACCGATCGCAATAGAAGTGCTTCTTAGTTTTACACCTAGCTCGTTGACGAACCTGGTGAAATTTGATGACTACTTAACTTTCGTCACCCAACTTATTTTGGTTTTTGGGATTGCCTTTGAACTTCCAGTCTTTTTAATTGCACTCAATTTAGCTGGCATCTTGAGCGGTAGGTCTATTCTCCGTCCTTGGCGCTATGCAATCTTTGGTATAACTTTATTTTCAGCAATCGCAACACCAACCGGAGATCCAATCACATTGTTCTTCTTAGCTGGTCCGCTGATTCTTCTCTATCTGGCAGCGGGCGGAATCTCTTTGCTGATTGATAAATCTCGGTTAAAGCGCAAAAACAGAAGCGAGTAACGCAAGTGTCTAAAACGATATCGATTGAAGTCATGCCTCGTGCCTTGCGAACATGGACAGCTTAATTATGTCTACTCCGGCAGAACGCTTTGCCGAGGCTAAAGCCCGCAATCTTCATCGTTTAACAAATGAATTCCTAGGAAGATACCCATTCAGCATGGATGATTTTCAAATCCAAGGTTGCCAAGCGTTAGAAAACGGTAAATCAGTTTTGGTCGCAGCTCCTACAGGTGCAGGCAAAACTATAGTTGGAGAGTTTGCTGCATTCCTCGCAATGGAGTCTGGGAAGAAATGTTTCTATACAACTCCAATTAAGGCGTTATCGAATCAGAAATTTCAGGATTTGTCGGCAATGTTTGGTGAATCCAATGTCGGGCTTTTGACTGGGGACACGAGCATTAATTCCGAAGCGCCAATCGTAATCATGACAACTGAGGTCCTTCGCAACATGATCTATTCCGCGTCTTCAACACTGACAGATCTGCGCTATGTGGTTATGGACGAAGTCCATTATCTCGCCGATCGCTTCCGTGGTGCGGTTTGGGAAGAGATCTTGATTCACTTGCCTGAAAGTATCCAAGTCGCAGCTTTGTCGGCCACGGTTTCCAATGCTGAAGAATTCGGAGATTGGTTGCAAACGGTGCGTGGTGAGATGCAAGTAATTGTTAGTGAATCCCGCCCAGTGCCACTTTACCAACATGTCTTATTTGGAAATCGCCTTCTCGATTTGTTCTCATCGAGCACCAAAGTTAACCCTGAAATCCTGCGGTTAGAAAAAGAGTCGCTCAGAGCAGTGCGCACGAAATACGGTAACAGTGGCGGAAAGAAAAATTGGCGGGATAGTTCACAAATAACACCTACGATCAAAGCTCTTGGACGTGCAGAAGTCATTGAAAAATTAGATCGCGAGGGCTTGCTCCCAGCGATAACATTTATTTTCTCCAGAGCGCAATGTGACAACGCGGTTAAACAGTGTCTCGCCGCTGGTTTACGCCTTACAAATGCCGAAGAGCGTTCTCAAATTCGTGAAGTTATTTCAGAAAAGACCAAGTTGTTGCCGGAAGATGATCTGATCGTTCTCGGTTTCCATGAGTGGGTAGATTCATTGGAAAGAGGAATTGCTTCACACCATGCTGGGCTGCTACCAGCGTTTAAAGAGTGCGTTGAAGAGTTGTTTCAGCGGGGGTTGATCAAAGCAGTATTTGCTACCGAGACTCTTGCACTCGGCATAAATATGCCGGCGCGAACAGTGGTCTTAGAAAAGTTAACTAAATGGAACGGTGAATCGCATGTGTCTGTTACCCCAGGTGAATACACCCAGCTGACTGGTCGCGCTGGGCGACGCGGAATTGATATTGAGGGTAACGCGGTCATACTTTGGAACAAGGATATCGATAGCGCTTCCGCCGCTGGTCTCGCATCCACCAGAACTTATCCGCTAAAGAGTTCTTTTAAACCAACCTACAACATGACTATAAATTTGATATCGCAATTTGGCGCAGCTCGTGCGCGAACTTCATTGGAGTCATCTTTTGCTCAATTCCAGGCGGATAAAGCGGTTGTTGGCTTAGCTCGCCAGATAAAGCGTAACAACGATGCTATCTCGGAGTTAGAAGAAGAGATTAGTTGCCATCTTGGAGATTTTGTGGAATATGCGCAGATTCGTTTCGAGATCAAGGAATTAGAACGCGGACTTTCCACCAAGCGTAGAAAGGCTCGAGAGTTTGAAGAAGAGAAAATTGCTGATGCGCGAAAAGCGCTCCGAAACCATTCCTGTCATGGATGTAGTGACCGCGAAACGCATGCCCGCATCGCTGAACGAGCAGATCGATTGCGACGAGAAAATAGTGGTTTAAGTGCCAGGGTTGCAAATCGCACGCACGTTATCGCTCGACGATTTGATTTGATAAAAGTCATGCTCGAGAAATTTGGTTATCTGAACAATGATGCCATAA
The DNA here is from genome assembly GCA_945863115.1 of Bifidobacterium breve. GTDB lineage: Bacteria > Actinomycetota > Actinomycetes > Nanopelagicales > Nanopelagicaceae > AAA044-D11. Next base: position 24,739 of record CAMAYZ010000003.1, on the reverse strand, counting down.
CCGCAAACGGAAAATTACTTTCCAAGATTTATGGTGAGACAGATATCTTGATTGCCGAAATGATTCGTCGTGAAGCTTTCGGACAACTTACTGCAGCAGAACTAGTGTCTATTGTTTCGGTCTTCGTTTATGAAAGTCGGAAAGATGCTCCACCCAAACTCCCAAGAGGTCAGGTCGAAGAAGTGCTTTCAGATCTCGTTAAAGTGTGGATTGAAATCAATGACTTGGAGGTCGATTTAGGGTTGGAGCCAATTCGTGAACCAGATGCTGGCTTCTGTTGGGCGTCCTATAGATGGGCCAGTGGCCACTCTTTAACAGCAATCCTTAAAGGGACCGAATTAACGGTGGGGGATTTTGTTCGTTCGATGAAGCAGATAATTGATTTGCTTCGCCAAATTGCAATAGCTTCACCACATCTTTCGCCAATAGTTTCTGATGCATTAGGAAGAATAGATCGCGGTGTTATCGCCTACGCAGGAGCTGTCGTATGACCTTAATGCTTTTAGATAGTGCATCACTCTGGTATCGCGCATATTTCGGAATGCCAGACACGCTTCTTTCACCAAGCGGGGAACCAGTTAATGCTATTCGAGGCTATTTAGATATGACTTCTAAATTGATATCGATTTACAAACCCAAACGATTAGTTGCGTGTATTGAAGGTGATTGGCGTCCAAGTTGGCGTGTTGATTTATTCCCTGAATATAAAGCAAATCGCTTAGATGTCGAAGGCGAAGAGGAGGAGCCAGATACTCTCGGTCCGCAAATTCCAATCCTTCTTGATTTATTGGAAGCTTTTAAAATTCCAATTGTTGGAGTTGATGATTACGAGGCGGACGATGTCATGGCTTCTTACACTGTCTCCGAACCTGGACCGATAAAGATAGTCACTGGGGATCGCGATTTATTTCAGTTGGTTGACGACAAACGTAAAATATCTGTCGTTTATTTAGCCAAGGGAATAGCGAATCATGATTTAGTAGATTTACGTTGGATTGCAGAGAAATATGACATCCCAGGGGAGAGGTATGCACTCTTTGCAATGATTCGCGGGGATGCTTCCGATGGATTGCCAGGTATTAGGGGAATCGGGGAAAAAGGTGCGGCTATAATTGCCAAGCAATTTGAAAACCTAGAAGAAGTTATGTTGGCAGCAAAGAATAATGATGAGAGATTAACTCCGAACGCCAGAAAGAAACTTCTTGAATCTGCTGATTACGCTCGAATTGCACCTAAATTGGTCCATTGCGCTTTAGATGTTCCACTACCCAAATTGAATATTGACTTACCAAAGCGTCCGAATAATTTAGATGAAATCTACCAATATCAAAGAGATTATGGTCTAGGAGCTAGCGTCGATCGTCTTATTGCAGCCCTTCAATGGTGACCGTATTTATTTCAGCATTTCTCGCGAGCGCTGCATTTGAGCCAATCGGTATCTGGTATGCCGCGATAGTTGGGTTCGCCCTATTTTTCCGTAAACTTCGAAGTTCAAATAATCCACTGCGACATAGCCTCTTTTTCGGGTTCATCTTAAATGCGATAGTTCTTCATTGGAGCGGAAAGTATGTAGGTGCACTTCCTTGGTTGCTATTGGCGTCGTTGCAAGCAGTTTTTTATCTTCCAATCGGGTGGATTTACTTAAGAACTCGTAGCCTTTGGTGGAGTGCATTAACTCTCCTTCTAATGGAGGAGTTGCGATCACGGGTCCCATTTGGCGGCTTCGGTTGGACGCGTGTTGCATTCAGCCAAGTTGATTCACCAGCGTTACCGATAGTTTCATCAGGAGGCGTGCTAGCCCTCACGGCGCTCACGATTTTGATTGCGATTCTTCTGACAAAAATGCAACTAAGAAATCTTTTAACTGTGGCGATGATCTTTCTAGCTGCCAATTTTCTTCCAGCGAACCCGGAGGGGAGTGGCTCCATCCGCCTACTTGCCGTTCAGGGAAATACTCCTGAAGTAGGTTTGAATTTTAATTCAAGAGCGAAGGCGGTATTTAATCTTCATCGAGACGCAACTCGCGAATATTCGCAAGGAAATTATGACGCAATAGTTTGGCCAGAAAATTCAATCGACATTGATCCTAAGCTTCATCCTGATGTTGCTGCCGACATAACTACACTGACAAAAGAATTGGGAGCACCGCTTATAGCCGGCGTGGTTCAAAAGGGAGTTGATGGCCCTGAAAATGCCTCCATTATGTATTCCGAAGAAGGCCTTCTTCAGAGTTCCTACATAAAGCGGGGATTGACACCATTTGGTGAATATATGCCGTTCCGTAAAATTGCCGAATTCATCAGCCCACAAGCTGAACGCGTTATAGATTTTATCCCAGGGAATAAACGGGTAGTGCACGTAATTTCTGGAGAGAAAATAGGACCAATAATTTGTTATGAAATCATTTTGGATAATCTTGTTAGAGATATTGCAAAAAATTCCAAGGCGCTAATAGTCCAAACAAATAGCGCCACATTCGCAAACACCCCTGAGAGCGCACAACAACTTGCGATTATGCGCATTAGGGCTGTCGAACATTCCCGCGATATTCTTGCGGTTTCAACTGTTGGTATATCGGCATTTATCGATAATAATGGGCGCATCATCTCCAAAACTTCAGAAAACAAGAAGTCCTTTCTCATTGGAGAATTAAAACTCAGCACGCACAAAACTTTAATCAATCGGATTTATCGATGACAACGTCAACAAAAATCGTAATACTTATTCCGACCTACAATGAAGCTGAAACCATATGCGAACTAATAAATAAATTAGTTGAATTCCGGAGATTGAGCCAATACAAATTTGACTTAGTTGTTATAGATGATAACTCACCGGATAAAACAGCAGATATTGTGGAGGCTATGCGCCTGCCTTGGGTGCAACTCCTACGACGCCCGCAAAAAGATGGGCTCGGTGCGGCTTACCGTGCTGGCTTTTTAAAAGTATTGGGAGATCCGCAATACTCTCATGTCATCACGATGGACGCAGATGGCTCTCACCGAGCAGAAGATCTCCCAGCACTTTTAGGACCCATGGAATCGAGCAATTCGAATAAGACCTTAGTCATAGGAACTCGTTGGATGCCAGGAGGCAGTGTTGTTAACTGGCCGAAATATCGGCAATTGCTTTCAAAATCCGGAACCAGATATGCAAAGTTTGCACTGGGCATCAATCTAAACGACCTCACTGGTGGCTTTCGAATATATAGCGTTGATCTCTTAAACTGCTTTGATTTCAATCAAATGCACGCAACTGGATATTGTTTTCAGATAGAAATGGCTATGGCTGCAAATACTGCAGGAGCCAATGCAACAGAAGTTCCAATAACCTTTATAGAAAGAAGTAAGGGAAGCTCGAAAATGAACGGTTGGATAGCCCTTGAGGCGTTAATATTCACTTCAAGGAATGGGATTAAGCGTCTGACTAGGGTTCATAATCGCCGATAATCCACATTATGTCAGAATAGAAGGCTCAACCTTTAGTTGATTGCTAACTCGGATATCGGCAAGCAAGAGCAAACCAGGTTCCTATCCCCGTATACCCCATCTATTCGCCCGACTGTTGGCCAGTATTTACCTCGCGCGCCTAAATCGGAATTATCGCCAGATGGGAAAGCACCAACTTCGCGTGAATATTTGCGGTCCCATTCATTACGCATTAAATCTGAACTCGTATGAGGTGCAAACCGTAACGGTGATTCCTCAATCGTTAATTCTCCGGCTTCAATATCTGCAATTTCGGCTCGTATAGAGACCATTGCACTTATAAACCGTTCCATTTCATTTAAATCTTCGGATTCAGTTGGTTCGATCATCAAAGTTCCTGCAACCGGGAAACTAACTGTTGGTGCGTGGAAACCATGGTCCATCAGACGTTTAGCTACGTCATCAACACTGACTCCAGTATTTTTGGTGATTTCACGCAAATCGATGATGCATTCGTGTGCAATGTATCCATTTGCACCTCGATATAGAACTGGGAAATGTGGGTCTAACTTCGCTGCTAGATAATTCGCTGACAAAATTGCAACTTGAGTAGCTTTTGTTAACCCATCTCCCCCCATCATTCGAATGTAAGCCCAGGAAATAGGCAGAATACTTGCAGATCCAAAAGGTGCGGAACTTACTGGTCCGGGACCTGTTGCAGGTCCGGCAGAAATATCGAGTGGATGATTTGGCAGGAATGGTGCGAGATGTGCTTTTGCAATTACTGGTCCGACTCCTGGTCCGCCTCCCCCATGTGGAATGCAGAATGTTTTATGCAAGTTCAAATGCGAAACATCTGCTCCAAATTTTCCGGGTTGCGCCAAGCCAACTAAGGCATTTAAGTTTGCGCCGTCAATATAAACCTGTCCGCCAGCATCATGAATTAATCCACAAATCTGCGTGATTGCTTCTTCGAAAACTCCATGTGTAGATGGATAAGTAACCATAAGAGCAGCCAGTGAATCTCTGTATTGTTCAATTTTTGCCTTCAGGTCCTCAACACTTACATTGCCCTGTTCATCGCATGCAATCACAACTACCTGCATGCCTGCCATAACCGCACTTGCGGCATTCGTTCCATGAGCGCTAGATGGAATTAAACAGATATTCCGGTGCTGCTCATTCTTTGAATCTAAATAATTTCGGATAGCCAATAAGCCGGCAAACTCACCTTGAGAACCAGCATTCGGTTGCAGTGACACTGCATCGTAGCCAGTAATTTCAATCAACCATTCTGATAGTTGATTGACTAACTTACGAATGCCGGAACTCTGATTCGATGGTGCAAAAGGATGCAAACTCGAAAATTCTGGCCAAGTTACGGGAATCATTTCAGTCGTAGCATTTAACTTCATTGTGCACGAACCAAGTGGAATCATCGTTCGGTCTAGCGCTAGGTCGCGATCCGCGAGATTGCGCAGGTAGCGCAACATTGAAGTTTCAGAGTGATATGAATTAAAAAGTGGATGTTGTAAAAATAATGAACTTCTAACCATTAATGCATTTATGGGGGCTAAGAAGTTTTTTGCAAGGTTCGTTTTGAACGCAGCAGCGATTATCTGCAGGTCCTCATTTGTTATCGTCTCGTCGAAAGTTAAACCAATAGTCTTCTCGTCAATTATTCGGACATTAAAACCCGATGCAAATAAATCAGCTGTAACTTGTTTCGCGGATACTTCAGAAATTGTGAATGTGTCAAAAATTTCACCCTTAGTTACATTCATGCCATCGGCGCCTAATGCATCGCGCAAATTGTTGGCACTATTTCTAATCTCATTCGCAATCCGATTTAAGCCCTTCGGGCCATGCCACATTGCGTAGAACGCTGACATAACCGCAAGAAGAACTTGAGCTGTGCAGATATTCGATGTCGCCTTATCGCGCCTAATATGTTGCTCGCGAGTTTGCAGTGCAAGACGAAGCGCTCGATTTCCATGAGAATCTAAACTCTGACCTACTAAGCGGCCTGGCAGTGATCGTTCGAGTCCACTACGCACCGACATAAATCCGGCATGCGGTCCCCCGAATCCCATCGGAACTCCAAAGCGCTGGGCTGAACCAATAGCGATATCTGCGCCAACATCAGAGGGCGTTTTGTAAATTGTTAGCGCTAATAAATCGCAAGCAACGATCGCTAAAGCAGATTTTTCGTGAATTGCGGCTACTAATGGCTGAAGGTCGTTCACTTCACCCGTGCTCGCAATTTGCGCAAAGATGGCGCCGAACACTGGCTTCTGAACATCTGTAATCGTCGAAAGATCAGGTTCAATTTCAATTACATCAATCTTAAGAGGGGCAGCTCTAGTAGCAATTACCGCCTTGATTTGAGGATGTAAACCTTTGTCCACAAGAAAGACCGCTTCATCTCCCCCCTGCCAGACTCTTCTAGCAAGTGTCATTGATTCAGCAGCCGCAGTAGCTTCATCAAGCATTGAAGCGTTAGCAACATCCAGACCAGTTAAATCGGTGACAACTGTTTGGAAAGCAAATATCGCTTCTAACCGACCCTGTGAGATCTCAGGTTGGTATGGCGTATACGCGGTATACCAAGAAGGATTTTCTAAAACATTACGGAGAATAACCGGCGGCGTAATCGTTCCGAAATACCCCAGGCCAATTAAAGATTTTGCAACTACATTTTCATCAGCTAATTCCCGAAGCTCTGCTATTGCGGCGACTTCAGAGGCTGCCGCGGGAAGAGTGTTTGCGATTTTTTCGGTTAGGGCAATATTTTCTGGAACCACTTTGCTAATGAAATCTAATAAGTTTGCTTCACCAAGGGCACCAAGCATCGAGTTAAGTTGCGCGTCATCCGGACCAATGTGTCTATCCGCGAAATTCGAACGAACCGAACTCATTAATACTCCCCCTAAACTTGTGGAGCAACCACTCCGATTCCTAGGGGAAGGAAATAATTTAAGCTAATTTACGCTTTCGTCGAACTGAAAGTTCATCACCAACGGTTCCAATTGTAGAACCACCTACTACGCTTTCTCCAGTCGAAATATTCTCACCTTGAAGATTCGCAAGTGAGCCCTCTACTTCGCTCCAAACTTTACCAATTGCAATTCCAAATACACCTTGACCACCTTGAAGCAAGTCAACAATTTCATCAGCGCTAGCGCACTCGTAAATTGTCGCACCATCACTCATAAGGGTCATTCGCTCCAAATCATTTACACCGCGCATCCGAAGGTGTTCTACCGCAGAGCGTATGTTCTGAAGTGACACTCCAGTATCAAGCAATCTCTTTACAATCTTTAAAACTAAGATGTCACGAAAACCATAAAGTCGTTGTGAACCCGAACCACTTGCACCTTGAACACTTGGTTCAACAAGCCCGGTGCGTGCCCAATAATCTAACTGACGATAAGTTATTCCAGCTGCTACACATGCGGTTGCACCGCGGTAACCTATTTCAGGTGCCGAAGGGTCAGTCACTTGGGACATTTCTAACTCACTTCTATGGGGGAAGATCCTTATCGGATTTAAGAGAAGATTAGTTCGGGAGCCTGATGAGAGCAACGACCGACACGCAAAACCCTAAAGTTTCCCTTGAGGTTTAGCCTAAGAAGTCCTCTGGGTTTATCTGGTCCAGGAACTCTCGGAACGCTTCTACCTGGTCATCGGCCTGATCCGGGATCTCAATTCCTGCGGCTTGGAAAAGATCTTCAGTTGCGTAAATCAATGCACCGGTTCGCAGAGCCAAGGCAATGGCATCGCTCGGGCGGGCTGAAACTTCAACACCTTTTTCCAACATAATCTTTGAATAGAAAACGCCATCGGATAAATGAGTGACCTGCACAGATTCAACATTCGATCCCAAGTCACCAATAATGTTTTTCATAAGGTCGTGGGTTAATGGCCTAGGCGGAGTGAGTCCTTGTTGTGCAAAGGCGATCGCTGTGGCCTCAGTCGCTCCAACCCAAATCGGCAGATATCTAATTCCATCAACTTCTTTAAGCAGAACTATTGGTTGGTTGGAAGGCATCTCGACTCTTACGCCGACAACTTCTACTAGATGCAAATCACTCACGAATTATTTAGATCTGTGTAAACCGGATGCCACCAAAGCTGCATGTAATCGGATTGAAAGAGATGCTAGCTCGCGCTGCACTTCCTCGGCTCGGGCTTGTGCTTCTGGATTTTTCTGACGGAGCAGCGGTGTAATAACTTGTTCTACTAATCCAACCTCACGGTCTGCGGCAGTTTTAAAACTACGCAGGTGCCGGGCTTCAATTCCGAATGAAGACATTTCCGCGACTGCGCGGGCAACTGAAAGTGCATCAGCGTCGTAGTATCGGCCCTTCATTTCGATTAGTCCGAAAGATTCAATTTGAGTCAATTGCGCATCCAGCAACCCAGATGACTGCAGTAGCTCTTCCCTCGATAAGCGAAGTTGACTGTCGTGAATAAAATTCGATGCAGCGAATTCGCCATCAACCGTTGCAAGCCTTGGAGCTGCTGGTGAACCTGGTGTTGCTGATGGAGTCAAGCCTCGGTCTAACGCGTCCAAGTTCTCTTTGATAACGCGTAATGGAAGATACTGATCGCGCTGAGCGGCTAGAACGTAGCGAAGACGCTCTAGATCAACATTTGTGAATTTACGATATCCAGATGGGGTGCGCTGTGGGTCTATCAGACCTTCTGACTCAAGAAAGCGAATCTTGGAAATCGTGATATCTGAGAATTCACCACGAAGCTTGCTTAGAACTTCGCCGATACTTAAATAGGCACGCGCTGGAACACTCATAAACTCCCCTTAATTAATTTCTAATGAATCTCGCCAGTTCTTTGCCCAATTACTGGACGAAAGAACGTTAATCGATACTTGCCAACTTGCACTTCGTCACCTTGGTTGAGGGAAGTTTTAACCTTGGAGACTGCATTTACATATGTTCCATTCAAACTCTTCAAATCTTCAACTTCAAAGGTTGTTGCTGTGCCGCTCTTTGTTCTAAGAATTTGGCAATGCTTCCGTGAAACAGTTACGTCATCTAGAAAAATTTCACTTGAAGAATCGCGCCCGATTGTTACGCAATCGGTGTCAAGTAAAAATCTGGCTCCCTTACCTGGGCCCGCTAAAGAGATAAGCATCCCGCTATCTTTTGGTAGGTCCTTTAAAACATTGAACTCTTCAGAACTTAGTGAATCTAGAAGTGATTTCTCGGAAACAAAATCTGGAACCGACCGCAGAGACGCGATATTCAGCGTGCTAGTTAGATCTATTTCGATTGAATCTTTCGGGGCGTCAGATGGTGGTAAACCCATTAACTCATCCCCCTAATCTCACCCTCAAACCTTGAGGTTCAACTACAGGCTGACACTATTGAAAGTATTTGAGCGGGTCAAGCCGTGAGTTCTGTATATTCCTGACCACTCAGAAGCTTAGGGAGCTCCCCTGATACTGAAATTTCTAGGATCCAACCAGAACCATATGGTTCGGAGTTGATTACTTCTGGAGCGCCATCCAAATTCGTGTTTATGGCAGAAACTTCACCTGTTAGTGGTGAATAAATCTCGGAAACGCTCTTCGTAGATTCGATCTCCCCGCAGACCGCGCCGGCTGTGACAGCTTGCCCTAATTTAGGCAATTGCACATAAACAATGTCGCCAAGTGCAGATTGTGCGAAGTCGGTTATTCCGACTCGATAAATATTTGCCGTTGAGGTTGAGGCAACCCACTCGTGCTCTTTGGTGAACTGTAAATCACTTGGCACAGTGGACACTCGAACCCCAATCAACTCTCTTTGATTTAATTTGGCGCATTATTGCCCTTAATTTCCCTGAGTGCAACATATGTGTATTGCATAGCAGTAACCCAATAAAGCCCAACGCCCCAGATTGCAAAACCCCAACCCGCGATAAAGAACACCTGGCCAATTCCGTTATCGCCTGCGACCAAGAGAAATGGAAAGGCGTAGAGGAGATTGAAGGTCGCAGCTTTCCCTAAGAAAGTAACTTCGAAGACCCCTGTGCCTTGAGACTTCTTTATTGCAAGAATTACTGTCATCCAAAGATCGCGGCTTATCAAAAGTATTAGAAGCCATAACGGAACAACATCACTGACGACAAGGGCTATAACTGTTGCTGCAATATATAGACGATCTATCGTCGGATCTAACATCGCGCCAAGTGCGGACTCTTGCTTGAGGTAACGTGCAACTTTTCCATCGAAATAATCTGAGATTGCTCCGATAGTTAAAATCACGAAGGCAAGTCCAGTATTTTCTAATCCTAGGTATGCGTAAAGGAAAAATGGAATCCCTAGAGCCCTGATGCCGGTTATCGCATTCGGGATAGTCAGAATTTCCTTGCGGCTAAACACGTTAATCCCGCTCTTTTACTTTTACCACTACTTCTACCGGTGTTCCAGGGAAGCCAAATTCCTCACGTAAACGGCGCTCAATGAATCGGCGATAAGAAGTTTCGACGAATTCAGTTGCGAAGACAACGAACTTGGGTGGACAAATCGCGGCTTGTGTTGCGAAGCGAATTTTTGGTTGCTTACCACTGCGCACAGGTGGCGGAGTTGCTCCGATGAGTGCACCCAAGAACGAGTTAAGTTTGCTGGTCGGAATTCGTTTCTCCCAGCTGGAAATAGAAGTTCGAAGTGCTGGAGCCAAGCGGTCTCTGTGCCAACCGGTCTTCGCCGAAACATTTACCCGCTGTGCCCATGGGAAGCGTTCTAGATTTCGTTCTAATTCTTTATCTAATTGAAGCTGGCGCTCTTCATCTACTAAATCCCATTTATTCATAACAATCACAAGGCCGCGGCCTGCTTCTTCGACCATACTTACTATTCGCAGATCTTGCTCGGTCAATGGAACCGATGCATCAAGGACGACAACAGCCACTTCCGCTCTTTCGAGAGCAGATGCTGTTCTAAGTGAGGCGTAATAATCGGTGCCGCTATCTTGATGAGCTCGCTTTCGAATTCCTGCAGTGTCGATAAAACGCCAAGTAGATCCACCAATTTCAATGAGCTCATCCACTGGATCTCGAGTAGTTCCAGCTGCATCATCAACGATCACGCGAGATTCTCCAGCAAGAATATTTAAGAGACTAGATTTTCCAACATTCGGTCTGCCAACTAAAGCAATCCGACGATATCCATCATCTGCCTTCTCTGATCCAATCTCAGGTAACTCTTTTACTAAGTAATCTAGTAAATCTCCGCTTCCTCTTCCATGCAGCGCAGAGACAAATCGCGGTTCCCCGAATCCTAAATTCCAAAGCGCGTGGGCTTCAGTTTCTTCAGTAGTTCCATCAACCTTGTTTGCAGCAACGATAACTTTCTTTTTCGACTTACGGAGCAAATTCACAAGAGATTGGTCTTCATCGAGCGCGCCAACCTGTGCATCAATTACAAACAGAACAATGTCAGCTTCTGCAATAGCTGCTTCGGAACCGGCGGTAATCTTCTCGGATATTCCTTCTGGTGCTACTTCCCAGCCACCAGTGTCAATCATAATAAAGCGACGACCATTCCACTCGGCCTCGTATTTAACGCGATCACGAGTCACACCCGGCGTATCTTCAACAATCGCTTCACGTCTTCCGATAATTCTATTTACCAAAGTGGACTTACCAACGTTTGGTCGACCAATCACGGCGACCTTAGGCAATCCCAATAAACTTTTACGAGTAAGCCATTCCCAAATCAAATCAACAACTTCATCGAGATCGAGTTCCGTGGAATCAAGTTCTAGTGCGTCTACAGCGGGGCGTAGAGGAGATATTTTTCTCGTTGAATCTAAATGATCTCTACTGCTTAACGATTGAGCAACATCAGTTGGCTTATCGGCCCTTATCTCTTCGCTCTCACGGCGCAGAGTTCGGGCCTGCAAATCAGCATAAAGAAATACTTTCAGGTCTGCATCTGGGGCGACAACTGTTCCAATATCTCTACCTTCAACCACGATGCCGTTTTCACTTTTAGAAATAATTGTTTGCTGCATATCAACAAGATAAGAACGAAGTTCAGCTATTTGACTTATCCGGCTCACATTGTCTGTGACTCTTACCCCACGAATCTCATCTGTTACATCAACATCCCCGCAAAATATCTTTGGATTCTTTGGGTCACTTGAAAAAACAATTGGTTGCTCCTTGATTGCAGAAATAATTTCCCAACCTTCAGAGACGCCTTTGTTGAGTGCAATCCAAGTTGCTGCGCGATAAAGCGCTCCAGTATCTAGATAATTCCAGTTTGCGCGGATTGCGATAGCTTTAGATGTGCTCGATTTTCCAGATCCGCTGGGACCGTCAATTGCTACAACTATTCCGGCCATACCCGAACCTTACTGCCTTAACATCACTCTAAAAACTTAGTAGCCGATAAATCAACCTTTACGCGGTGCGTGTGCTAACCAACCCTTAGATATTAAATGTTTCTGCAATTTATTAGCATCATCTGAAGTCAATGCAAGAGTAATAAGTCCTACTGCCTGCCCTGGGCTATGTTCCATACTCAAATCTTCAATATTGACATCTATTTCTGCGCATTCATTAAATATTCGTGCAAGTCCACCGGGCTTATCGTCAATGACGATTGGCAAATATGTGTAATCGCGTTTAGCAAGACCATGTTTCCCAGGAATTCGGTTTCTACCCTCACGTCCTTCGGCGAGAAATTCGATAACAGAGTTTTGATCATTCTTTTCTAGCGCTGATGCAAGATCAGAAAGTCGATTTATTACTTCACTGATTTTTGGCAAGATCTCCCTAGAATTTCCAATTAGTAGGCCGCTCCATAACTCAGGATCTGAGTCGGCAAGCCTTGAAACATCCCTTAAACCTTGACCGGCCAGATTAAGTTCATCAACACCAACCTCTGTAAGGCTGGCGCCGAGAGCCGAACTCAAAATCTGCGGCAGATGAGAAATCGAGGCAATGACTGAATCATGTGTTTCCGCATCGAGCTCATAAATTGTTGAACCCAGAAGCGACCCGAGTTCACGAGCAACGGCTACCGATTTAGAACTCGACTTCGTTGATTTAGAGATAATCCAAGCTCGAGATTTAAAGAGATCCGATCTAGCGCTCTGCGGACCAGAGGTTTCCCGTCCAGCCATCGGGTGCACTGAAACATAATTCTGAGCCAACTCCGGAAAACCCTCAACTTCATTCATGAGTTTAGACTTTATGCCACTAACGTCTATAAATGTAGCTTTCGGATGAACCGCAAATTCACTCTTCGCTACTTCAAAAACATGTTCAGGCGGAACCGCAATCAGAATCAGAGCCGGATCAGATGAAACCCCCCTGGCTCCTAGCAAATCGGAAGCCAAATCCAAATTCTTTTTATTGCTATCAGCAAGAATGAGCTCAAGCCCATCCTCTTTTAGGCGTAGGGCGATGGAGGTTCCGATCAAGCCACAACCAATAACTTTAATCGGTCCGCTTAGGGTCACTTTTCTCCATCTATCTTTAAATCAATGCCCGACTTATCGGCTCTCGCAACCAAATCTGGTCTCAGAACGACAGCTCCCCGCAAATACTTATGTGTAACTTCGCCCCTAGTCAGCGAAGAATTCGCATGAATCAGTAGGCGGATTGTGCGAGGCAACGAACCCGCAACGTCCAACTCTTGAGCGCAAATCAAAGGCAGATCCACCAAACCGAGTTCTCGGACTCCAGCGGCCGGGAAATCACTCTGAATGTCTGGAGTGGCGGTAAATAGGATTGAAATCAAGTCATCGTCAGAAATCGAGTTTGCCTTCAGGAGATCTTGAAGGAGTTCTACCACTGCTTCCCGCATCTCAGCTTTTGTATCCGCTGATAACTGGGTGGCGCCTCGAAAAGCTCTAACCGATTTCATTGGGAGATTCTACCCTGCGCACTCTTCCCAGGGGAAAGGTTTAAACCCATTAAGATGTTAAACAATATGTCGATTAATAGTTCCTTCTTAATATCGACATTATATTTCTGGTTCTGCATGAAAAATACTAAATATCGATAAATAGATTCAATCGAAGATAATCAGCGTGATAATATAGATAAATCACTTTTTGGGGGTCACTCTTTAAACCGATAAATAGTTATATATCTATTGTGCAATTCTATTTATAGATTTAGCTTTAAAACCTTATATAGGTTTTCGAGTTCAACCGAGTTCAAGGTGCGCCAACGCCCTTCCTTGGTCTCCCCAATCGAGATCGGGCCGAAGTCGGTTCGAATCAAGCGAAGAACCTCTAGCTCCAAGAATTCGAACATTCGTCGAATGATGTGAAATCTACCTTCATGAATCGACACTTCAACCCAGTGGTGCTTGGGATTGACTTCGCGAACGACCTTTACTTCCAAAGCTCGGGCCATACCATCCTCAAGAACAACACCCTTCAATAACTGGTCAATATGTTCTTTTAGGAACTGCCCCTCTATCTCTAAAAGATACTTCTTGTTCATTCCGTAACTTGGATGAGTAGCTCTATGGGTAAAAGCACCATCATTAGTCAACAAGATCAAGCCCTCGCTCTCCTTGTCTAGGCGCCCCACATGGAAAAGGCGTTCGTTTCTGCTTTCAAAGAAATCTCCCAAATTGGCACGTCCATCAGGGTCTGACATAGTGGAAATTACCCCCCGAGGTTTATAAAATGCAAGGTAAGTCTTAGTCTTATTGAGCTTAATTGCTTCACCATCAACTTCAACTTTAGAGATTTCCGGGTCATACTTGCTCCCGAGCTCAAAAATCTGTGAACCATCAACGCTGACTCTGCCATCGAGAATCATCTGCTCGCTTGCTCTTCTGCTTGCAATACCGGCATCAGCAAGGATTTTTTGTAGACGTATTAGACCCATGTTATTTCTCTTTTCAACGGCTTCAACAGCGTGGAATTTGGATTTTGGAACCATTTAGGAGTTCTTACAACCGTAGGTTACGGCAAAATCAGCGGCTCCCCTAATCGTGGGTGCCCTTGAAATCTAGTCAGTGAGCGTAGAAAGCACTTCATCAAGAGCATCTACATCTGGCAGGAATGGAGCTAGCGCCGGAAGATCGGCCACATTGTTTAGCCCCAGCTTCTCTAAGAAGAAACTAGTTGTGCTGTAGAGAATTGCCCCAGTTTCATGCTCAATTCCGCTCTCCTCCACCAATCCCCTGGTGACCAAAGTCTTCATGACGGCTTCAACGTTTACTCCACGAATTGCAGAAACTCGAGCTCTGGACACTGGTTGGCGGTAAGCAATCACGGCAAGAGTCTCTAGAGCTGCCTGAGTTAAGCGTGATTGCTGGCCATCTAAAACAAATTTCTCGACTATTGGTGCGAGATCTGGGTGGCTATAAAACCGCCAGCCACCGGAAATTTGGCGTAACTCGAAGCCACGCCCTGATTCCTCATACTCGCGAGCCAAGTCCTGAAGTGCGCTCATTACAGTTTCTGTTGGTGTTTCGGTGATCTGAGCTAGAATTAGCTCAGAAACCGGCTCATCGACGACCATGAGGATGGCTTCAAGTGATCTATTAAGTTCAAGATTAGACATTTGACTCTCCATTTGTATTATCTTCGGATTGAACTAACGGAATATCGAACTCGTCACTCACTTCAATTTCGCCCTCAGCGCTGCCGGTCCAAGTTATTGCCAATTCGCCTAGAGCAATTACCTGCTCAAATCGCACTACGCCCTCGCGATACAACTCAAGGAGGGCCAGGAACCGAGCCACGACCACTAATACTGAGCTGGCATCACTAACAAGGTGGCGAAAGGTGCTCCTACCGGTCCGGCGCAACTCATTAACGATGGTAATAGCTTCTTCGGCAACGCTCACCAGCGGACTATGAATATGGGAAATCCCTACGGAGGGGGCAATTTTCGGTGAAAGCACGCGCTGAGCTATGGCGCCAAAGCGCTCAGCTCCAACCCCAATTAGAACCTCAGGTAGCAAACTTGAGAAATGAGCCTCGAGGGCGACCACGCGGGCAAAACTCCGCTCTTCTCGGGCCAACCGCTCGCTAAAGATCGTTGCAATCGACTTGAAGGCGCGATATTGCAATAAGCGGGCAAAAAGTAGGTCGCGAGCCTCAAGGAGCGCTAGATCCCCCTCATCCTCTATTTCTCCAGAAGGAAGCAGCCTGGCTGCCTTCAAATCCAGAAGTGTCGCCGCTACCACTAGAAACTCTGTTGTCTTCTCAAGGTCCCAGCCATCCTCAGAGCCTTCCAAAGCTCGGATGTAAGCAATGAAATCATCCGTGACGACTCCGAGCGCTATCTCAGTGACATCCATCTTGTGGCGAGAAATCAACTGGAGCAATAAATCGAATGGACCCTCGAAATTGGACAGGTGAACGGAAAAACCCGCTGGCGTTTCCGGTGTTACACCCGGAATTTGCGCTTCGGCTTCGTCAATTACACCCTCATTGCTGGCATTCATGGCGCAAAGGTAATGCACTTACGCTTGCACACCCAATCGCACCGCCGTAGAGTCCGGCCATGGCAAAAAGCAATTCGAAGGTTTCTCGCTTAGGAACTAAATCGACAATTCGTGAAGAGGAACTCTCCGCGACCTCGAGCGTTCTTGGAAAGAAATTGCGCGATTTCCCACAAATAAAGACACCACCAGCATCTGGGCCAGCACGAGTTATCTCTGTAGTTAATCAAAAAGGTGGAGTTGGTAAAACAACTACAACTATAAATCTTGGAGCAGCTCTCGCTGAACTTGGTCGTAGAGTTTTATTAATAGACTTTGATTCACAAGCGAGTATGACAACCGGTCTAGGAATTAAACCGCAGCAAATCAAAGAACAGTATGGATCAATCTGGTATCTACTAAATGATTCACAAGCAAATATTGCAGAGTTCATATTAAAGTCTAATGTTCCGGGTCTTGATTTCATTCGTGGTCACAAGGATTTAGCTGCAGCGGATGCCGCTTTCGTTTCAGAATTAGCCAAAGAACACAAACTCCGGAAAATGCTAGAACCAATCATTGATCAATACGACGACATTCTTATCGATTGTTCCCCATCACTCGGCACGCTAACCATTAACGCCTTAACAGCCTCGAATGGTGTTTTGATACCGATGGAATGCGAATATTTTGCGGTGCTAGGTCTTGGGTTAGTGCGCGAGACAATCGATAAAGTTAAGTCAAATACCAATCCGCACTTGGAAATTGATGGAATTTTAGCCACAATGTTTGAGCGCAAAACTGCTCACTCTAGAGAAGTCTTGGAACTGATTTACAAGGAATTTCCGGATGACCTTCTAGATACAATTATTTCGCGAACTGTTCGATTCTCTGAATCAACCGTTAAGGGTGAACCAATAACAACTTATGCCAGCAGCTCTACCGGTGCTGTGTCATATCGCAGACTTGCACGTGAACTAATACATCGAGGAGGAGCAAAATGAGTCGCAGAGTGAGCCTGCCAGGTGCCGACGAACTTTTTAGACAAACAACCACACTAAGTGCGGTGCCATCGCAAACACCTACACCGATTGAGGATGTCCCAACAGCTCCGATAACAAATAAAAAATCAGTGCGCACAACTCCTCGTCGTCGAGTTAATTCATTTGATAAGTCACCAAGTGGTCGCGAACGCCATGATGAAAAAATCACCGTTTATCTATCCCCCGAAGAACTTTACGATCTTGAACAAGCGCGTTTAGCACTCCGTGGAGATTTAGGTTTAGCAGTAGATCGCGGTCGTATTGTTCGTGAATCTCTCGCAATTATTATTGCTGATCTGGAAACCAAAGGCGATCAAAGTATTATCGCTAGAAGGCTGCGCGGAAAATAATCTAAAAGCTATATTTCTCTATTTAGCTCTAGGGTGCGAGCCGGCATAGCTTTCACGCAACTTGTCGATGGTAACCAAGGTATAGATCTGCGTTGTTGTAACGGACGAATGGCCAAGAAGTTCCTGAACCACCCTGATATCGGCCCCGCCATCTAATAAATGCGTAGCAAAAGAATGCCTTATCGCATGTGGAGTAACGTGACTTTCAATCTTCGCCCGCTCTGCACAATTAATAATTATTTCCCACGCGCTCTGTCGGCTTAATGGATTCCCTCTAGTATTTAGAAAAACTCGACCACTTTTCTTATTCTTTAGCAATGCCGGTCTACTCGTCGTTAAGTATTTTTCAAGACTTTTCCGTGCGTAGTTTCCGATGGGAACGACTCGCTCCCGACCGCCTTTACCCGTTAGTTTTACCGTGAAGGTTTCGGAAATTTCTGAAATATTCGAAATATCCAAATCTACTATCTCGCTAATTCGACCACCGGTTGCATAGAGAATCTCCAGCAGCGCGTTGTTACGGGTTGCAAAAGTCTCCTCATCAAACTTAGAAGCCTCGAGCAACAGAAGAATTTCATCGATTTTTAAGGCTTTGGGTAACCTCTTAGGAATTCTAGGCGGTGAGTAATCCTGCAATGGATTTGGAACTCTGCTACCCGTTGAAATAAATTTAAACAAATTCCGAATTGTCACGATAACCCTAGAATTCGAACTCTCGCTACTAGGGTTGTTGCCACCTGATCCGCGCAGCCACCCTAGAAACTTATCGATTTCTGCATGATCAATCTGTTCAAAATCAACATCGTTAGCATCTAAATAGATTAAAAATTTATTCAAATCACGACGATAAGATGAAATTGTATTTTTTGAGAGACCTTTTTCAATAGCGGCGAAACTAAGGTAATCGTTTACGGCTCTTGTTATCTCGGTTCTATTTGCCATTTTTGATCGCAGCAGCAATCAAGCCACTAAATAATGGGTGCGCTGCAGTCGGACGGGATAAGAACTCTGGATGAGCCTGGGTCCCGACATAAAACGGGTGAACTTTTTGCGGTAACTCCACAAACTCAACTAAATTCCCATCCGGCGATAGGCCCGAAAACACTAAACCAGTGGCAGCGAGTTGATCGCGATATTTATTGTTAACTTCGTATCTATGGCGATGACGTTCTTGAATTTCAGTAGAACCATAAACCTCTGCGACAACTGAACCCGCAGCCAAAACTGCTGGATACAAGCCAAGGCGCATGGTTCCGCCCATATCCCCTTTGCCTGCAACGATATCTTCTTGATTTTGCATTGTGGAAATAACTGGATCTTTAGTTTCCGGATCAAATTCAGCAGAATTTGCTAAAAGAATATTGCCCAAATTTCTAGCGGCTTCAATGACCATGCATTGCAATCCTAGACACAAACCTAGTGTGGGAATCTTTTTCTCACGTGCAAATTTCAAAGCTCCTAATTTGCCTTCAATTCCCCGAACTCCAAAACCTCCAGGAACACAAATTGCATCCACATCTTTTAGCGCGGCTAGTGCGCCTGCTTCGCTTTCGCAATAATCACTTGCGACCCATTTAATATTTACCTTTGCATTGTTCGCGAAACCACCAGCACGGAGTGCTTCGGTAACCGAGAGATATGCATCCGGCAGGTCAACATATTTTCCGACCAGGGCAACAGTTACTTGATGAGCCGGGTTATGCACCCGCTCTAACAATTCATCCCATTCGCCCCAAACTAATTCTTGCGAAGGAAGTCCGAGTCGTCTTATTACATAACTATCCAGGCCTTCGCTGAAAAGAACTTTAGGAATATCGTAAATCGATGGCGCATCGACTGCTGCAACCACTGCTTCGAGATCAACATCGCACATCGATGAAATTTTGCGCTTCACAGAATCAGGTATCGGACGATCTGACCTAATAACTATCGCGTCCGGCGCGATACCTATTGAACGAAGTGCTGCAACGCTGTGTTGAGTTGGTTTAGTTTTCAACTCTCCCGAAGGCCCAATGTAAGGAACCAAAGACACGTGCAAATAGAAGACGTTATCTCTTCCTACATCTTGTCTAATCTGACGTGCAGCTTCTAGGAAAGGCTGAGATTCAATATCACCAACAGTTCCGCCAACTTCAGTGATGACCAAGTCAATATTTGGCCCTGCCATCGCTTTAATTCGCTCTTTAATTTCATTAGTAATGTGAGGAATGACTTGAACCGTATCCCCTAAGTATTCGCCACGACGTTCTTTCCCAATCACGTTCGAATAAACCTGGCCCGTTGTCACGTTCGCCGAACCATGCAAATTAACATTCAAAAATCGCTCGTAATGTCCGATATCTAAATCTGTCTCGGCTCCATCATCGGTAACAAAAACTTCACCATGCTGGAATGGGTTCATGGTTCCTGGGTCGACATTCAAATAAGGATCCAATTTCTGCATTGTTACGCGCAAGCCACGAGAAGTTAACAGACGACCAAGACTGGAAGCAGTTAAACCTTTACCTAAACTGGAAGCCACTCCGCCGGTGACAAAAAGATGTTTGGTTACATGCTGGGCGGTCATGGAACACTAACCTATCATTTCCGCCGTTGCTTTCGCGACCATATCGAGCAATTCTCCAGCGTGTTCCTGTGCAGAAATTGACTCATCCTGCCCAGAGAGCAACCGAGCGATCTCTCGCCGACGTTCACTACCGGTTACCTCAATGATGTTGCTCTGAGTTACAGAACCTGCTTCGCTCTTCGTAACAACTAAATGATTGTCGGCCCAACTTGCCACTTGGGCTAAGTGAGTAACAACAATAACTTGAGAATTCTTGGCCAATAATGCAAGTCGTTTTCCAACTTCAACAGCAGCCTTGCCACCAACGCCTGCATCCACTTCATCAAAAATATATGTTCCAACAGCAGAATTTTTTGCTAAGACTACTTCCACGGCCAACATCACACGAGATAGCTCACCACCACTTGCGCCCTTCGCGATTGACAGAAGTTTCCCATCGTTGTGGCTTGTAAAGAGGAAGCTCACTTCATTGACGCCACTTGCAGAATAAACTTTTGCATTATCCATATCATTCTCGGATACATCAACTAGCAATTTCGCATTCGGCATGGCTAGAAGGGCTAATTCTTTGGTGATGTCCGCGGATAATTTGCTGGCCCATTCAATCCGCGATTTCGAAAGTTTTTTTGCCGTACTCTTTAATTCTGCAAAGAGTTTCGTGCTCTCAACCTGCAGTTCTTCCAGCCTTAAATCTCCGCCTTGCAAATCCGCTAAGCGCGAACTCGCATCAGCTCCCTCCGAAAGTAAATTCTCATACGCAATCTCCCGATCAGTGCCTTTGCCATACTTCTTCACTAATCCAAGTAATTCACTCTTCCGATTTTGCAAGAAATCAAACCCTGTCGGATCTGCTTCCAATTGGGATAAATACCGCTCCAGCTTGCCGGTGACCTCAATCAATTCATAAATGCTTTCCGAATGATCTTCAATAAGCGCGTCTAGAACCGAGTCTTTTCCTCTGAGGTTATCTAGAATCTTTTTGGAGATGCCCAGAGCAACCATCGCTGAATTTTCTTCACTATTCAGAGTTCCCAGCCCCTCGATGATCCCCGAGTTCAACTCTTCGACCGCTCCCAATTTGTTGATTTCATTATCCAAAGTGGCAATTTCTCCGGGAAGAGGTCTAATTCTCTCAAAATCTTTAACAATTCCTTCTAACTTAGCAATCTCCACTTCGCGGATAGAAAGTTGTTTCTCTAATTCTACGATCCGTTTTCTTAACAGGATGTGCTTCTCATAATTTTCGGAATACTCGGTTACTAGTTGCTCATGGCCCGCGAACGCGTCCAAGAGATCCAATTGAACAGCCGATTTGCTAAGCCTTGCTGAGCTGGCTTGCGCGTGGATCTCAATCAAGTCCTCCGCGATTTCACTTACTTGTGCTGCGCTACTCACCGCACCACCAAGAGAAATTTTCGACTTACCTTGATTTGTCACTGAACGATTGATAATCACTTCGTTCTCCTCGACAAAGCCACCGGCATCTTCCACTACAGCGGATATAGCATCGCCAATTTCGAATTTTCCACTAACTACCAGCCGCTCTTGTCCGCTTCGAACGAAGTCCGAGTCAGATTTGCCACCTAAAATTAAGTTAAGTGCTGTCAAGACCATGGTTTTACCGGCTCCAGTTTCTCCGGTTATTACCGTTAATCCAGACTTGAATTCAATCTCAGCAGTATCAATTACGCCCAGATTTCGAATTGTTAATTCGCGTAGCGAAGTCTTAGGAGCTGCTTTCTTTCTCATTCAAACCTGCAACTCAGTTTTTCCAACCTAATCAAGAAGATTCTCCGCGCCAGCCTTCGATTGGCAATTTGAACTTAGCAACTAAGCGATCAGTGAATTTCCCATTTGCGATATATGCCAATTGAATTTTGCTAGCGTCTCTTGTAAGAACTATTCGATCGCCCGCAATCAAATCTGTCTGCCGTAATCCATCAGATGAAATCTGCGCATTTTGTGATGAAACATCTATAACAATTTCACAATCTGGTGAAACCACCATCGGACGTGAGAAGAGCGCATGCGCAGCAAGTGGCAACAACACTAGGGCGCTAACTTCAGGCCAGAGAACTGGTCCGCCCGCTGAGAATGCATACGCTGTTGAACCGGTAGGTGTTGCACAAATAACGCCGTCACATCCCCACTTGGATAATGGGCGACCATCTATCTGCACAAAAAGTTCTAGCATCTGCGTTGAACTACGTTCTACCGCAACTTCGTTCAATGCCCATCCCTGCGAAAAGACTTTTCCTGCTCTGATAATTTCATATTTCAAAACTAGACGCGGTTCCCTATGGAGCTCGCCTTTTTGAACTGCGTTTACGATCTCATCAACTGAAGGTTGCGCGATTTCAGCTAGAAATCCAACATTCCCTAAATTAACACCAATAATAGGAATGTCATGACCCCGAACTAGCTCCGCTGCTCTAAGAATTGTTCCGTCGCCACCTAGAACGATTGCAGCAGATATTCCATCAATCGTCTCTAGTTCTTTCGCAGAGTTAATGAGATCTGGAAAATTTGAGAACACTTGATATTTTTCAGCAGTAAATTTCTCAGCCAATAAGTTTCCAAATTTCGCCGCGGCAGGACGTGTTGGATGAACTACCAACAAAACACTTTTCATTGCGGTCCTCTTTCTACGGCGCTATCCAATGAAGCTTGCGATAATTCGCTTGCTCCACGCTTTAACCAAAGGAAGTATTCGACATTTCCAGATGGTCCAGGAAGCGGACTAGCCACAACACCCTGGCAACCTAGTCCCATATCGTAAGCGCAATCGGCGACTTCCATGACTGAGGTTTTCCGCAATGAGACATCCCGAACAACACCACCGGCCCCCAATTTTTCTCGTCCAACTTCAAATTGGGGCTTAACCATTACTAGATAATCGGCATCTGTTTTCGAAACCGAGACCAAGGCAGGTAAAACTAAAGTTAGCGAAATGAACGATAAATCAGCCACCACTAAATCAACTGGTTCACCCACTTGCTCAATTGTTAAGTGGCGAACATTAGTGCGATCAAGAATTGTTACACGTGGGTCATTGCGTAGTTCCCAAGCAAGTTGACCATAACCAACATCAACTGCAACAACACTTTCCACTTCGCGTTTAAGTAGGACATCAGTAAAGCCACCAGTCGATGCTCCGGCATCTAAAGCCCGCTTACCAGAAACTACAATTTCAGGAAAAGCATCTAAGGCGCCAGCAAGTTTGTGTCCACCACGTGAAACGAAATCATCTCGATCTCCTTGGATTGTGATGGAAGTTTCGGCATCAACTTGCGTCGCTGGTTTCGAGGCTGGGATTCCAATTACTAAAACCGAACGAGATTCAATTAAATCAGCTGCATGATCTCTAGAACGCGCTAAGCCACGTCTGACTAATTCAGCATCTAATCTAGTTTTCATCTAAAAATCTATAACCCATCGATTTCCGAAAGCACTCGGCTCAAATCTGCATGAATACCTTCAAACTCTTGGGAATGTGTATCTACTGGCTTGCTCTGAACCTCTGAGATTCGAGATTTAATCTCATCGAGTTGCGCCTGTGAATTCGTTGTATCTTCCATTTCAGCTCCTAACCTTTAGTTCTTTCTCTAACACCTTTTTTGACTGTTACCGGGCGCTTCTTAACTGCCTTCTTAACACTTTTTTTAACAGACTTTTTTACCTTAGTTTTTGATTCAGGGAGACGTGATTCTAAGTCCGAGATACGGGCTAATAAATTATCTAGATCCGAAACTTTGACAAAACCCATTCGACTTGCGGTCTCATCAATGCGATTCTCAATCTTCTCCTTTACGACTTCCCCATTTTCGACAAGCCAAACTCGCAAATCTTTCGTCAACTCGCTAGCTGAAACCTCGCTTTTACCCATCGCCGCTAGATACTTTTTCAGTATTGAATTGATATCAGTTGCCATGGCTTAACCGTATCTAAAGTCGAACAACCTCGCTCGCTTCTACCTGCCAGCGACTCGCAAGACCTGTTGGAGCACGCCAAAATCGTCTCCGAACCGAACCCTTAACTTCAACCCAGGTATCAATTTTCACCGCTAAAGCCGCTCGACGTGCCTTTGCGGACCAAGCGGCGATATCCAGAGAATCAACTTCCTTCTTCCCGTTACGCGACTTCTCACGACCGATAACAACACGAAATTCCACAACTTTGTCACCACTGGGCAGTTCCTTCTCAACCGCCAAGCTTGTTACCCTTCCGACCAAACGCACTTCGTTGATCGGAGTAAATTCTTCAATAGCAATTTTATTTGTGGCCTTAGTTTTCCTGGCAGCAACTTTATTTATCTTCTTTACTTTTTTTACTGCAAGAACCGCTTTTGTTTTTGAATTAGCCATAAATTCCTAACCTTCTTTGACTTAAAAATTTTCTAAGCTAGGTAAGGATGTTTCTCAATGGTCTCGCTCGCAACATCGACAAGTAAACTTGTGGAGCGGAATGTATTGTGGAAGAAACAAATAAAAAAGGAGCCAATCCCATAACCGAAGTTAAGGAATAGCTCCTTTTTATAATGATGTCCGGCGGCGATCTACTCTCCCACAAGGTCCCCCTTGCAGTACCATCGACGCTGAGAGGCTTAGCTTCCGGGTTCGGAATGGGACCGGGCGTTTCCCTCTCGCTATGGCCGCCGAAACTCTATTGAGTTATCAGTCAGTTGCATTTCTATCTAACTAATAATTCATGAAATAAATTATAGTCTCTAGAAATTTAACAGTTCCCGACCGTAGCTCGGGAACCACACAGTGAACGCGATGCATTTAATCAACATAAAGTTAATTAAAAAATGTAGTTAAATCCTCGGCCTATTAGTACCGGTCAGCTCCACGAATCGCTTCGCTTCCACTTCCGGCCTATCAACCCAGTGGTCTTCTGGGGGCCTTACCCGATAAATCGGTGAGAAACCTAATCTTGAAGCA
>CAMAYZ010000002.1 GCA_945863115.1 Bifidobacterium breve | reverse complement strand
GCTGCATCAGATGCACTAGCTGCTGTTACAGCACTAGCTGCTCAAGTTAAGTCTCTTATCGCAAGCGTTAAGAAGCTAACTGCAGCAGTTGCAAAGCTAAAGAAGTAAATAGGGCCTAATTAACTCTTCGGAGTTGATCTAAGCACTACGGAAGCCCGGCCCCTCGAAAGGGGAGCCGGGCTTCTGGCTTTGCCGAACGACTGCCGGTTGAAATGCCAACAAATTTAGGCGAAGAAAGTAGTATTCGGTTGTGATTTCAGCATCTGAAAAAAAATTCCTGGCAGGCCTGATAATTTTCACCGGAGTATTTACCGGATTGGTAATTTCACCGGCCATATCCAATGACCCAATCAATATTCCAAAGTTATGTGTTCTGATAGTTTGTGCATCAATCATAATTGGACTTATCGCCGCCAAAATAGGAGCGTATTGGAAGTTATTGAATAAGAAGTTTGTAATACTTCTATCTTTATTTTTGCTTCAGATGCTCGCGGTTCTATTATTTTCTGGCGCACCATTTAATCAACAGTTTTACGGTGCTTTTGGTCGGAATACTGGGTTCTTGGCATATTTTTCACTAATTGCTGTAGCACTTGGAGCAAGTCTGGTCGCGAACGCAATTACATTGAATCGAATCGCTTTAAGTTTAGTAATTATGGGTTCAGTTTCAACTGTATATGGACTGTTGCAGACGTCAGGTAACGACCCCGTAAAATGGAATAACCCATATAACGCCGTAATAACCTTCCTTGGCAATCCAAACTTTGCATCTAGCTTCCTTGGTATTTGTGGAATTGTTACTTTTGCCTGCTTACTTGGATCCCTTAAAAATCGAATTCTTTCCTTGCTTCTCACACTACAAATCGCACTTATCTTGTTTCTGACACTGAGGTCTGATTCACAGCAGGGCGTATTGGTACTCGCTTCTGGAATTGCAATCGTTTTCTTTGTTTATCTAAGTAAACATAAAATTTTCTCTAAGAGAGCGATTCTGTTTCCTTATGTAGCACTCGCAGGCACCTTTGGAACCTTGGTATTCTTTGCAACCTTAAAACTCGGACCACTAGCCGACTATATTTACAAACTGTCTGTTAGACAGCGTGGATTTTACTGGCGGGCAGCAAGAGAGATGATGCTGTCGCATCCGATTTTCGGAGTAGGCCTAGATTCATATGGCGATTGGTATTTCGCAGAAAGATCGGCGAATGCTGCCTCCCTAACACCATTAGTACAATCAAACTCGGCACATAATGTGTTTTTGGATTTAGGCGCCGGCGGTGGCTTCCCTCTTTTCACAATAAATATTCTTTTATCCGCTCTGACATTATTAGCGATTATTAGAATTTTTCGCAGACAAACAGAATTCAACTGGGTGTTTGCTGGTCTACTTAGCGCCTGGGTTGCATATCAAGCTCAGGCGATAATTAGCATTAATCAATTGGGGTTAGGTGTTTGGGGTTGGATATTGATGGGTTCACTTATTGGGTTTGAATACCTGACGAGAGAAGCCCCAGACAATCCAAATGAGAAGCAATCTATGAAAAGGAAGCAAATTAAACAATCATCGATTTCAGTAACTGTTGGCGCTGTAACAGGCCTAGTTATTGGCTCGGTAGTTGCAGGTCAAGTTTTTATGGCAGATGCCAACTTCAGAACGGGATTGAAGTCACAAGATGCCAATAAGGCAATTGCTGCCGCACTTGCGCAACCAGAGGACTTGAACAGAACTTTACAAATTGCGTCGGCGCTTGCTAGCAATTCGTTAATCCCGCAAGCCAATGAATTATTGGATCACATAATAAAAAAGAATCCAAGAAGTTTTGGTGCCTGGGAGCTTAAATACAGAATAACTCTGCCTAATACTGTTGAATGGGAAAAGGCAAAAAGTAAATTGAAATACCTTAATCCAAAAGCACCAATCGCGTAATGCGCGTAGCAATTATTGGCCAGGGATATGTTGGCCTGCCATTGTCTATGGCGATATCAGCTGCCGGACATGAAGTAATTGGATTTGACTTAAACACCGAGGTAGTTACATCGCTGAACAATGGCGAATCTCATGTTGAGGATATTTCTGACAATGATTTATCTATTGGAATAAGTTCTGGAAGGTATCTTGCAAGTTCCGATCCTAAGAAGTTAGAAGACGTCGATATTGCAATAATTGCAGTTCCTACACCGCTAAGCGAGGATCGCCTGCCAGATTTGACCTTTGTTGAATCAGCATCTGAAATCCTTGGAAAACACTTGAATAAAGCAGCATTGATAATCAATGAATCCACATCTTACCCAGGCACTTTGCGCACCGTGATAGCCCCAATCGTTCAGCGCAATTCAAAACTTGATCACCTTTTTGCAATTTCACCAGAAAGAGTTGATCCAGGAAATGCTAAATGGGGAATTAGAAATACTCCTCGGTTATTTGCTGGAATGACCCCAGAAGCAGGAAGAAGAACAGAAGAGTTTTATTCTAGTTTTTGTGATGAAATTATTGAAGTTTCATCTCCAGAAGTCGCAGAATCTGCAAAACTTTTTGAAAATACTTTCCGCCAGGTAAACATCGCCCTCGTGAATGAATTATCTCTAATCTGTAACAAGCTAGGGATCAGTGCCCATGAAGTTCTTGAAGCAGCAAGTAGCAAACCTTATGGCTTTATGAAATTCACGCCCGGTATCGGCGTGGGTGGACATTGCATTCCAGTGGACCCTACTTACCTTGCGTTTGCAGCAAAGAAAGTTGGTGCAGAAGCTAGATTTATTGAGATGGCGAATGAAGTAAATCTCTCCATGCCAAGAGAACTGATAAAGAGAATTAAGCAAGATAATGGAGACAAACTCAATGGTAAAAAAATTGTTGTCTATGGCATTGCCTACAAACCAAATATTTCGGATTATCGAGAGTCTCCATCCTTGGCCCTCATATCTTTATTAAGGGAAGAAGGCGCCTTGGTTTCTTGGCACGATCCATTATTTCAAAATTGGGATGGTGAAGAATCTTGCGCACTAGGCCCAGATATGTACGAAATCGGGGTAGTGGCAATCATCCATGATGCGATGAAAGTCAATGACATGAAAAGTGCTTCAAAATATTTGATTGATTGCACTGGCAAACTACATGGCGCAGTTAACTTTTAACCAGCTAGTGAAATAAAATATTCTCTAACATCATCGATGATGTCATCTAGCGTTTTTGAGGCCTTCCAGCCTGTTTTAGCCGCTATTTTTGATGTGTCTGGGACTCTGCGCTGCATATCTTCAAAGCCTGCCCCATAAACCTCATCGTATGGAATTAATCTAATTTTGGATTTTGATTCAGTTCGTTCTATAACTTTTTTCGCAAGCTCAAGAATTGAAGTCTCGCCAACTCCACCAACGTTATAGACCTCGCCAAATGTATCGTTGTCACCAACAAGGGAAACTAGACCGCTTACAGCATCCTTAACATGGCAGAAAACGCGAGACTGACTGCCATCGCCATGGACATGCAGATCTTCATTGCTGATTGCCGCTTTGATAAAACGTGGAAGCACCATGCCATATTGACCAGTTTGTCGCGGTCCTACAGTATTGAAGAAACGAATTGTTGTAACTCTTAGTTTCTTCTCAAGAAACAGTGAAGTAGCCATCGCCTCTTCAATTGCCTTAGCGTCAGAATAAGACCAACGAATCTTCTGGGGATTCCCAATTACACGATCGTCATTCTCATTTAGTGGCTGTTTTGGATTCTTCCCATAAATCTCTGAGGTGCTTGCGATTATTATTCGTTTGTTAAATTTTGCGGCAGCATTCAATACAATTTCGCTGCCAGCGATGTTGATTGACATCGACTCCAAAGTTTTATTCATAATATTTGAAACACCTAAAGCAGCAGCCATGTGTAAAACCAGATCAGACTCAATAGTTAATTTCTCAACTAACTTTTGGTCGCGGATATCACCTGAAATTGCATCCAAGCCAGAGTCCTTTAAATTCAGACCATTTCCTGTTGAAAAATTGTCGAGAGCTGTTACCGAGTCGCCATTGGCCAGAAAATGTTCAACCAAATGGGACCCAATAAATCCAGCACCACCTGTAATAAGAACGTTCATAAGCAAACAATACAACAGTATTAACCAATAGAATGTTTGCCATGAAAGTTATTCAAATCATCGCGAGAATGAATCAAGGTGGAACCTCTCGATGGATTGAGAATCTTGTTCTAGGATTAAGGCAGAACGGACATACTGTTGTTTTGCTTTCAGGCAATGTCGAATCGAATGAAATTGAAGATCCAATATTCATAAAATTGGATGGGGTGCGCATTGAAGGATTAGGCAGATCCGTATCTCTCTTGGGAGATTTAAAATCTATCTTGAAAATTAGAAGTTTAATCAAGTCCGAGAAGCCAGATTTGATTAATACACATACCGCCAAAGCTGGTGCAATTGGAAGAATTGCTGCAATTGGCCTTGAGACAAAAGTCGTTCATACCTTCCATGGACATCTTTTGTATGGATATTTCTCACCACTTAAAACAAAGCTAATAATTGTTATAGAAAAACTTTTAGCACTAATTAGTGATTCGCTAATTGCCGTTGGTCAGAAAACCAAAGTTGAGCTAGTTGGTGCGGGAGTTACTAAATCTGAGAAGATGTTCGGCATCGCCCCTGCTGTTAAGAAAGAGCCTAATTCGAATGCTCATTCATTGCGTCAAAAATTGGAAGTCAAAGATTCAGAATTCGTTGTCGGCTGGTTGGGCCGATTAACTCAAATTAAACGACCGGACAGGGTTTTGCAATTAGCGAATGCCTTACCTAAAATTTCATTCCTAATCGGCGGTCAAGGCGAATTGAAGGAAACCTTAGAACGTAATCTCCCTTCAAACGTAAGACTCGTCGGTTGGGTAAATCCATTTGATTTTTGGCCAATTTGTGATGTGGCGCTTTTGACATCCGATAACGAGGGTATGCCAACAGCGCTTATCGAAGCAGCTTTGTGTGGGATACCGATAGTGGCTGAAAGTGTCGGATCAGTTAGCGAAATAGTGCATCCAGGCGTGAATGGCTATCTAGTTAGTAATTTTGGAGAAAGACTGAATGCGATTGTAGAATTACAAGAAGATTTGGTGAAAAAGCAGAAATTGGGTGCTAGTTCTTCAGAAAGTTCGGAGAAAAATTTCTCCATGGAAAGATTTATCTCTGAACATGAATCAATCTATAATTCAGTTATTAGAAACCATTAAGTTTTGCTTGCGAATCAAAATTTGTCACTTTTGATCTAACTTCACTAAAGGTTCCTTCTGCAATTTTCTTTCCAGATTCAAGATAAACCACCTTATCGGCATCTTTTACCGTAGACAGGCGGTGGGCAACGATAATGATTGTCGTAGAACCCTTTAAAACACTCAAAGACTCCGAAATTTCATTTTCAATTTGGCTGTCTAAAGCGCTGGTGGCCTCATCCAATACGAGCAAGGAAGGTTTAGTAATCATCGCTCTGGCAATACCAAGTCTTTGTCTCTGTCCGCCACTTAACTTTGAGCCCCGCTCTCCAACCATTGAATCGATTCCACCAGGAAGATCTCGAACGAATTTATCTAGCGATGCAACTTTAAGAGCTTCCCAAACCAGCTCATCGCTAACAGTTGCGCTAGGAAATCCCAGCGCAACATTTTCTCTTATTGTTCCATCAGCGATCATTACATCTTGGGGAACATAAGCAATGGCACCAGGCCATGTTTCGATTGCCTTCAGCGGAGTAGCGCCAGATACGATTATTTGACCCTTGTTCGGCTGCAGAATTCCAAGTAGTAGATCAATAAATGTAGTTTTACCGGCCCCCGATGGTCCAACTATTGCGATTATTTGTCCAGGCTTGATTTGCAAATCCAAGTCCTGAATATTTATTGTTCCAGCGTTGGGGTAACTAAACTCAATTTTAGCTACATCAATTTTTGCGATGAACCCATCGTGATTATTTGAGAACAAAGGAATGTCGTCATTTAAACTTGAATTATTATTAATTGAATCAACTAAATCTAAAGTTGAAATTGAAGTTCCTAAATTTGCTGAAATAGTCACTAAGCTTTGTTGTATTCGCAGAACCGCAGGTGCCACACGACTTCCAGCGGCAAGAAAAATTGCGAGGGTTCCTATTGCATGAACCGCATCTTTTAGGGCAAATTGGACACCTGAGATAAAGAGTGAACCAAGTAAAACGGTTCCTTCAATTACATACTTACTAATATTCGGCATGAATGCTAATTCGGCAAGCGTATCTGCTAGTTTGATTCTCGTTTTACCAATCTCGCTTGCATAATAACTTCTTCGATTCTTCACAACCGATTCTCTATAGGAACCAAGAATTTCAAGAATCTTTTGATTGCTTTCAATGTTAAATTCGGTACTTACACGTCCCAGCTTTGAAGCCCTCTTGTGCATTAGTTTAAACAAGGTAAATCCGGTAATGAAGAAGATAAGAAAAGTAGAAAGTGCGACTATTGGATCGACTATAAGTAGCCCGGCAGCCATAAAAATTAAGAGTGCTACATCTGTCACGACTATTGCAGATAGTCCAATGACATTTAGTGTTATTGCCTGAACTCCTCCAGTAACTGCAAAAAGTATTTCCTGTGATGACTTCTCATTAATTCTTATCAAAGGTTGGGACAATACTTTAGAGATTAGTTCTGCTGAGATGCTGGCACCTCGTCGACTCAAAAAGTAAAGTGTTCTACGAGTGAAATAGATCGAAGATATGGTTTTCATTACTAAGACAACACCTGCGATCAATCCGATTGCCATCGCCTGTTGCTGGATTGAAAAACTGTTTAAATTAAGAAAATCAAGGACTGCGCTGACTGTATTTCCCTGAGGTTTCGACCCAACGCCGTTTATAGCCAGCGCGGCCAGAATACCAAAAAGTGCAACCCCAACTAGATCTAATGCGCTAAGGGAAATTTGAATCAGGACAATAATCAAAATTTTCTGACGTTGGTCTGGCTTAAGTAAAGATAAAGATCTTGATAAATTTGTATAACGAAAACTATTTGGAATCTTCACTTTAAGATTCCAACTCTAGAGCTTTAATCAGACCTTCGTCCAACGAAGTAATTGGTCTCCAACCAATAATTTCTAAAGCTAGAGAATTAGAAAGTGAATTTCTCTGAATTTCTCCAAATCTAGGTTTAGCAATGATTGGTTCAATTTTACTTCCAAGTAATTCTCGTATCTTTAGGAATAATTGCAGAATATTGGTTTCAAGGCCAGACGAGATATTAATTCTGCAATTACTAGGTCGGTCAAATGTCTTCGTGATGGCATCAATCACATCGTCAATATAAATGAAGTCACGAGTCATATCCTCGCCATAAATGACTGGAGATTCCTTCCTAGACAAACCTTCTACAAATTTGTAGATGACACCTTTCCTATTCTCGCTTATTGGTCCGTAACAGTTGGACAGCCCTAAGGAACTCCACCGAATGCCATTTTCTTCACAAAGAATTCTCACGTAGCTCTCCCCAATAAACTTAGAAATACCATACGGGGATAAAGGTCTGATTCCGGCACTTTCCACGATTGGTAGTTCTGACAATGGATCATAAATTGCTCCACCGCTATTGATATAAATAAAATGTGAAACCTTAGAAGCGATTGCGGCTTGCAGGATATTCAAAGTCCCAATCCCGTTGATTCCAAGATCTTCAATTGGATCTTTGAAACTCTGCATTACATCGATTTGTGCCGCAAGATGAATAACAAGATCTGGCTTTTCCTTGGAGAAAATCTCTAGTATTTTCCGATCTTTGATATCACTCTTATAGGTGCTTTTGCTACTCTCAGAATTATCTATAGTTACTACGTCATATCCCGCAGAATTAAGGCCACGCGCAAGCGCCTTCCCAATGAAACCTTCAGAACCTGTAATCAGAACCTTCTGCACGGATTAATCATATATTAAAGCTAATTGTATTTAGAAGATATGACCTTAATCGACGCATTTATTAATGGCATTCCCACTTTATCTTGAGTCATAACATATTTTATATAGTCAAGAGCAATTGAAATTTTGGTAAGCAAAGATCCCTTTTTTATAGCTGTTAGATAAATTCTGGCTAGGATTTTGATGTTAAATTCATTAATAGGTATCTTCCCCACATTTATTCGAGTTTTAATTGATTTGATTGCTTCAGGGATTCGGTCCAATGCTTCTTTGCTCTTGGTTAGTTGTCCTACTTCATAGTTCAAATATGAATAAACTGCTTCTTCTTCGAAATGAATCTTTCTTGTTGGTAACTGTAAATCTAAGATGTAAATTTGATCTTCTGCCATTCTTAGGTTTTCAAATGCCTTACCACTGCTAACATCTTGCGAGAAAGCCATCCTCCAGATACCCGGATTATCCGCAACTACACCTAAACTCCCATTTTGGTAAGAAACTTTTGATTTTGCTAAATTATCACCGTCCAATGTTCTAAAATTTCCTATAGCAACCTCACATTTATTCGATTCGGCTACCTTTACCATTTTAATAAAACTTTCAATTCTAGGATCATCGTCGCAATCCCAGAAACATATCCAGTGCGAATTTATGTTTCTTAGCCCTGCGTTCCTTGCACTGCCTGGGGAACCAAAATTGCCCTGGACAATGTCTGCGTTATTAAACCCACTAAAATCTACCTGTTGCATTACTCCTGAATCCTCTGAATCCAAGACAATGATCAACTTGAGTTCTTCTGAAAATCTATTAGCTTCAACTACCCAATTTTTCAACCTATTTTTTAACAGGTGAGCCGGCCCAACTGGAATAATTGCTGTAAGAAGTTGGGATTCCATAATCTTTATCCCGAATTTGGCTGCTATATTTTCAAACTGGCTAATTGGTTTTGTTCATTTATCCATATAAATGTCTTAGTTAGTCCTTCTTCAAGTGTCATAGAGAAATCCCAGCCAAGTTTTTCACGAATTAACCTATTATCTGAATTTCTTCCCCGAACTCCAGTAGGCGCATCTAGTTTGTGAGCAGTCTTAATGTTCTTTCCAGAAATTCTTGCAATTATTTGGACCATTTGATTTATTGTGACCATCTCTTCAGATCCAATATTTACCGGTCCTTGAAAATTTGAAGCCATCAATCTTCTCGTTGCCTCTATACATTCATCAACATAAAGAAATGACCGAGTCTGCTCGCCATCTCCCCAAACCTCTATCTCGCCCTCATCGGCCGAGACCTTTGCAATTTTTCTACATATTGCTGCAGGAGCTTTCTCTCTTCCACCTTCCCAAGTTCCAAGAGGCCCATAAATGTTGTGATACCTAGCAATCGCCACAGGAATCTTGTGGTTTCGGTTATATGCCAAGAAAAGTCTTTCACTGAAAAGCTTCTCCCACCCATACTCGCTATCGGGATTGGCTGGGTAAGCCGAATCTTCAGAACAAATAGGATTATTTGGATCTAATTGATTGTGTTCTGGGTACATGCATGCACTACTACTATAAAAAACCTTAGTTTTATTTTCCTTATGGCTAGCGTTTCTTTTGTGCAATTCTTCAAGGACATTTAAATTTATAGTTGCTGAATTATGCATAATGTCGGCATCGTTTTCACCGGTGAATACAAACCCAGCGCCGCCCATGTCTGCCGCAAACTGATAGATTTCATCAAAACTCTCGGAAAGATCAAGCGATTTTTTTACGACTTCGATTTCTCTTAAATCACCGACAATAAACTCGTCCGCACTCGAATTTGAATATTCAGGGCTCTTAATATCAACACCCCGAACAAAATATCCCTCAGATTTAAGTCTGATGACCATGTGGTTACCAATAAAGCCACCTGCGCCAAGCACTAATGCTGATTTCAAATCCAAGCCCCCATTCACAAGAATGCTTCTACTTTACACTAAAATACTGAAAAATCGAGTGATAGATAATACAATCCAATTATGAAAAAGTTCTTGGTAACGGGTGGTGCGGGATTTATAGGTTCCAACATAGTAAACAGTTTGCTTGAGCAGGGCGCAAAAGTTTCCGTTATTGACAATGAGAGTTCTGATGCCCACGAAGAATTTTTTTGGAATAAAGAGGCGCAGAATTACCATCTAGACGTTACTGATTATGAAAAAACAAGAGAATTGTACGAAAATACTGATTTTGTAATTCACACTGCTGCTGAAGCTAGAATTCAACCAGCAATTATTAATCCATTGTTAGCTGTTAAATCTAACGTATTGGGAACTGCGACTGTTTTACAATGCAGCAGAGAAGCCAAGGTGTCTCGAGTAATTTATTCTTCTAGTTCTTCCGGGTATGGCAAAAATCTAACTCCCAATTCAGAGGATCAGGCAGATGATTGCCTAAATCCGTATTCAGTTTCAAAAATAGCCGGTGAAAAACTATGTGCGATGTATTCGGAATTGTTCGGCTTAGAGACTGTAGTTTTTAGATACTTTAATGTGTACGGAAAGAATCAGCCATTAAAGGGAGTATATGCGCCAGTCATTGGAATTTTCTTAAGGCAGTTTCTTTCTGGCGAACCACTAACAATAGTTGGCGATGGAACGAAAAAACGAGATTTCACGAATGTTGAAGACGTTGTGAGGGCGAACCTTTTGGCGTGCCGAGACGAATTAGAGGACTATAAATTTGGAACCACTATCAATATTGGAACAGGAAGCAACTACTCAATTAATGAAATTGCGCAAATGATTTCTAGCCATACCGTTTATGTTCCCGACAGAATCGGCGAAGCTAAGGAAACAAAAGCCAATATAAGCAAGGCGAAAAAAGTTCTTGGCTGGGAACCAACTGTGCACTTAAACGATTACTTGAAAAATGAATTAATTAAGATTAATTTATTAGCTAAAAGTAAATAATTATTTCGAATATGGAACTATCAGGAGTAGGTATATATTTTATAAATTTAGAGAAAAGGAAAGACCGGCTTGAATCATTTGTTGGTCAATTCCAAGAATCTGATTTATCAATTGAGAGAGTAGCAGCGGTTAGTGGTTCCGAGGTTGGATCAAATATTTCTGCGCCTGCTGAGGTAATTGCCTGCTGGAGGTCACATCAAAAAGTGTATAAGTTATTGATTGAATCTCAGAATTCACATGCTGTAGTTTTTGAAGATGATGCACTAATAACAAGGGAAGTCTTAGAGTGGTTAGAAGGAATTACCTCTTCTAATTTTAGAGGGATAGACTTATTTCAAATTGGGTATCTTAAATCAAAAAGAATTTCCTTACATCACGTGGAATTCGATCCCGCACCATTTAACTTACTTAATCTCGGAAAATGCATTGGTTACGCGCTGGCTAGAATTGACATAGTTTACAGGAATTGGATTAGATTTTCTCGTTCCTTTCTCCTTGTGTTTCTTTCTGCGGTATCAAAAATCGAAATAGGCTTGAATTCCGAATTAAGGAATAAACTTAACAAGTTTAATAATTATTTTTCTAACGAGAGAAGAATTAGAACTCAATTGCAGGTTAAATATCCTTTGGTTTATCATTCATTTGAAGCCGGAGCTCATGCTTATGTTATTAGCCGCGAACTTGCTTCAGTTATGAGCACTTTCAATAGCCCGGTATTTTTGCCCGCAGATTTATGTTTCATGGGTGTTGCTCGAGGGAAGAATTTTAAAATTTTACGGACCAGCAAATCTATGTGTAGCCAAGCAAAATCTATTTCCTCTATAAGTTTGCGAACCAATGTCTAAAGTGAATAGGTGTCAAGTATATTTGATTAACATGGATAGTCGCCCTGACAGGTTAGCCAATGTCATGAGTCGCACTTGTGGTTTAGAGACTGAGATTATTCGCGTATCAGCCGTGACTGGAAGAGAAGTGAAAAAATTGGGGGGCCCAATTTTTGCTCCGGCGAACAACGTAGCAAATTGGCACTCTCATATGAAAGTTTTGGATCTTTTTCTAGAATCAGGTGATGAATACTGTGTGGTCCTCGAAGATGATGTTCTATTCGTAAACAAAGGTGTTGAATTTTTAAATAAAGTCATAAAATCCTCCGTTTCCGGAATTGATATTTTACAATTTGGGTATCTAACTACAAAAGGAAAATTAGATTCGGGACAACAGGACAAGATTTTTCGAACGAAGATGAAGTTCAAGAGACTTTTGGTTACTTTACTTATTGAAGTAGCCAGTAGTTCAGATGTATTTAATAAACTCAAGGTTAGATTAAATCGATCGGAAAGAATTCTGGAAATGTTCATGTTAAATGAGCAAATTCTGGGTTTATCCTCGCCGTTAGTTGAGGGATTTGAAGCAGGGACGCACTGTTACTTGATTAATAGAAAAGCCGCATCAGTCTTACTAAATTATAATAAGCCCACACTTATGGGGGCGGATCTTTCTTTGATAGTTCTTTCTGTGGCTAGGAATATATTAATTGCCAGAACTACCCTTAGTTACGCGATACAAGATGATACGCCTGTATCAACCGGTGAGCACAGCAGGCTAAAATTTGATTTAGGATCAATCATTATTTCTACTAATTAAATTTTTTCTTACGAATCTAATATCTGCTTGCATCAATTCATTTTTATTTGTGTGGTCATGAAACCATGGATCAATTTGGTATGTTCTAAATCCCTTGCTTTCAATTAACTTGCAGATCTCTATCCAATCAGAATCCTCTTCATAAAGTGATTCAAAGGAGACTTCACTGTCTATTGCAATTAAATTGTTAAATAGTGCACCTAAACCAGCCATGGCAGCCATTTCGTAACCTTGGACGTCAATTTTCAGGAATATATTTTTGTATTGACCATACCCTTCATCTTCGAGCCTTACAACTTTTACATTTTCTTCTCTATCTTGTTTTGATTCGGGCGACCAGTCTAAATGTCTTTGACCCATTTTGAGCAATGACGAAGATTGCCCGTCAGTTCCGCTTGAGATATAGAAAGATTTCATTTCGTTTCTATCACCAACCGCACATGGCTTAACCGAAACATTTTCAACCGAATGAAATAGCTCTTTCAATTCTAAGGCGAGCTTCTTATCAGGCTCATATAAGACAATTGGGATACCTGGAAATAAGTTCAAATATGTATTAACCATTTGGCCTCTGTTAGCCCCTACATATAAAACCAAGTCAACCTTGTCTTTAAAAGTATCAAGGAATTTCGATGTTGTCGGCATATGTTTGGAAAAACGAACAGTGAGACCAACTCTAAATAGAAAGACTTTTGCAATTAGTTTGAACCTCTGATACATATCTGTAATATAGCCCAAAGGTTCAATTTATCCATTTTGACATAGGGGTTTCGAATGCGTATTTGGCTAGATGGTGGTTTTGGAAATCAGCTTTTCCAGTTCGCTTTTGCTCACTATGTTAGATCACTTGGAGAAGAGAAGGTTTATTTGTTTCCTGACCCTAAACCAAGAGCTGATCGTCCGCTACTACTAGGAGAAGTCGTTAAATTCTGCCCTCACTTAGAAATAGTCAAGGATAAAGTAAGTAAAAACCACCACAAAATAATTTTTCGATTCTTAAGAAGAATTAGAGGCAAAAAAATACTTTCTAGAAGAATTGCGAGTTTCGTTGAATTTTTCTTGGTTTTAGAAAGAACCGAATTCACTTTTATGAAAAGAATTAAGAAGAAGAAAAGAGATTTTCTTGTTTCTGGATATTTTCAGAATTGGCGCTATCTAGAGCCTATCTGGATGGAGATTAGTGATGAAATGAATCAGAGTTTAAAAAAAATTGACCTTCCCCTTTTTACTAATGACTTTTTTGCCGATAAAACCAAACTTATAGTTCTTCATTTCAGAATTGGTGATTTAGCGAGAAGTCATTCAACTATGGGAATTCTCGGTGAGTCATACTATAAAAAAATTCTGGACGAAATACGCAGGTCAGTCCCTCAAAGTATTTTTGTCATAGCAATCACGGATGATTTAATTGGTTCACAAGAATTAATGAAAAATGTTGAAATTGACAGGTTAATAGGTCCAAATGAGTTAAATGAATTGGAATGCTTCAAACTAATGAGCTTGGCAGATGTTGTGGTTGCCGCAAACAGCACGTTCTCTTGGTGGGGGGCCATGCTTGCTATGTCGAACGGAGGAATCGGCTATATTCCAAAGCCGTGGTTCAAAAACTGGACCACAGAAACTGGGGATGCATTCGAATATCCTGGCTTAAAGGTTTCTGAATCCTCGTTTGTAGATAGCTTGAACTTTAAATCTGAATTTATCGATTAATCACAGTCGGAGATATTTTTCCTGCGGTATGAGAGAAGTTATACTTTCGAAATCAGTGGACGCTACTGCGTTAATGATTAAATCAAATTTCTCAACACCTTCGTCAATTTTGTAAGTTTCAATATTTTTATCTAATTTATCAATTGCAAAATCTATGGAAATTGGATCGAAAACGCTGATTTTGAAACCTCTTGAATTTAGCTCGTTGGCTAGCATAATCGCTTGAGACTCTTCAACCACATAACTTCCAGACTTATACGAAAGTCCGAGAAGAAGAATATTCTTGTTGGGCTGAAAATTAAAACGTTCAGAAATCTCGTTTGCCCTGATTTCTGGTTGTCTAATATTTACTTTATCTGTTGCAATTGCTATGTCTGCAGAAACGCCAACCTCCTTAGCCATGGCCGCAATTGCTCGGTTATCTCTGGGGAAACAAGGACCTCCAAAGCCAAGCCCTGGCCTTAAATATTTTTCACCAATTCTTGAATCTGATCCTATGGATTGCAAGATTGAAAATTTATCGGCTTCTTGAAATTTATCGGCTAGTTCACCGATAAAATTAGCAAAACTAATTTTAGTTGTTACATAAGAATTGATTGCAATTTTTGTTATTTCTGCTGAGGTTAGTGACATTCTGCATATTTTTGGCTCGTTTAGAGCCAAAGTTTTTAGCACATTCACAATTTTATCCCCACCGATAGAATTCACTTTATGCTCACCAAGAAGTATGCTGTCAGGATTCTCCATGTTCTTAATAATCGTTCCTAAAGCAATAAATTCGGGAGAATAATAGAGGTTAAACTTAGTCTCCGATTTTGCAGAACTTTTTGCGATAATTTTTTCAATTTCCCTAGAATCCCCAGGATTAACTGTTGAAACTATGCAAATATCTACTAAACTCGTTTTGAACTTCATTGAAACGATTTCTAAAATGGAATCCTTTATTAATTCGGAAGAGAATTTGTGATCTATTTTTGAAGGTGTAGGAAGAATAAGAAAAATTAAATCGCACTCTGTAATCTTTGTATCAAATTTATTCGTCACTTCAAAATTTTTGCGTTCTACTTCTTTTAATAGGGCAGACAATCCAGGCTCGTTTTCCACGACCCCCTCTTCAATCGAGGTGATTCTCGATTTATTAGTGTCTATTCCAAGGACATCATGGTCTCTTTTGGAAAGCAATAAAGCTAACGGGAGGCCTAATTTGCCCAGCCCAATTACGGCAATTTTCATTGGGGAAATATACAACTTTTAATCGAAATTAAGGCCCCTATTGCGGCATTTATCCTGTATCTCAGTATTGATATACCAGTCGTCATATCCAGATATCTCAGTTAATACCCTATTAAACCCATTTTTTACCAAAAGCTGATAGATAAAATCGCGTTGCTCCGAATAATTATGCTCACAACATATGACTGATATTTCATAAGTATTAAAATCAAAATTTTTAAGAATTTCGAATTCGCTACCTTCAGTATCTAGCGATAGAAAATCAATCATAGTTGGCGCATGGGCTTTATTTAAAGCATCCTGCAATGTGATTGTCTCTACTTGATAAAGTTGTTGGTTGATACGTTCACCTGACATGTAGTCGTTATTTGAGAAATCAGCAAGAGAAGATAAACCTAGGGATGTGGTTTCTCTAAATTGCATAGACAATCCTGACGTTGAAAATAAAGCTAAATTAAGGGCGTTAGCACTTCTATTCGTTTGAATGCTTTCAAAACTCATCTTCGAGGGCTCAATGAGTAGTCCATTCCAGCCAAATTTCTTTTCCAGTAAGTATGTATTTGAGCAATCCAACCCGTCAGAGGCACCCGCCTCAACAAAATATCCATTTTCTTTTGATCCGAGAACGGCGAGTACAAAGACATCTTGCAAAATTTGCGCGCGAGAGTACTGGAAATTTTTAAAGAATAAATCTTGGAAGATATTTTGCTGACTGATGGGAACTTTAGTGACTAGTTCCAGTGAATTTTTTAAGTTTCTATAGATGTCTAATTCATTTGAAAGAATTTTCATATTTTCGTGCTTTATAACCACTATGCCAAAAGTCTTTAAAATCATTCTCAAGATTTTTTTCATAAGGCGAGGATAATAGAAGTTCTTTCTATATAGTAAATAGATTTCATTGACTCGCCAAACGAGAGCAAGTTCCCTAAAACAATAAATAATCACTCTTCCCACGCAGTGAATCCATAATCGCCGCCCCCGCATGATCGATTTCCTCGTCTCGGAAGCGGGTATAAATCCCCAATGTCACACCAGGATCAGCATGCCCCATCAACTTTTGTGCCGTTGTCACATGCACCCCCGAAGTTTTTAGAAGATAGGCATATGTGTGCCGAAGGCTGTGAATGTGAGCTCCATGTTCAGCAAGTTCACGCCGTAAAGCCTTCGGCGTCTTAGGAAATACCTTGAACTCTGAAACATGTGGAACCGATAGCATTCCCGCCTTGGACTTCACTTGCCCATGTATAGATTTCGTAATGTGAACTATATAATTGCGGTTTATTGGACTTTGCCCCTCGCATTTAATTTAATAAAGGCGTAGGGTGAATCTCATGGCAATCACCCCACCAAGATCAGTGCGTATCCCTGATGTTTTATGGAAGAA
This sequence comes from Bifidobacterium breve, assembly GCA_945863115.1. Classification (GTDB taxonomy): domain Bacteria; phylum Actinomycetota; class Actinomycetes; order Nanopelagicales; family Nanopelagicaceae; genus AAA044-D11. The sequence goes on along the minus strand of CAMAYZ010000002.1, from coordinate 138,407 downwards.
AGCCAAAACTAAGGCAAAGATTCAACACACCACAGTGACCGCCGTGATTGTTAAGGCGCTTTTTGACTGGGTGAATGAGAAGTAAGGCTTAAATGGCGCATCAATACGCTTGAATTCTTGGGGGCAATCAACTGTTTTGTGGTCGGTAGGCTTGGGGCATGGCCGATGAGAATGACAAAATCAATGGAACAACTGGCGGATTTACCAGCGCTGGTTTAAAGGCCGAAGAGAACGCTTTAGTTCTGCCGGCATTTGATATTGCTGCGGCGCTTGAAATTGGGAAGATTGCGTATGAGCTTGCGACAAGTCGTGGAATTAATCCAGCAATCGAAGTTCGAATTAGTGAGTGGATTGTTTTTCATGCTTCATTGCCTGGGACAGATACGACGAATGATTGGTGGATGGGGCGTAAAGCGCGAGTTGTCTTACTGACCGGGCATTCATCCATGCACGAACGAGTTTTGGCAGAAGAAACAAATATTGATTGGTTTGCAAAGCATGGTGTTGAGGAAGAGCAATATGCGATTCATGGTGGCGGATTGCCAATTAATGTTGCAGGTAAAGGTTTAGCAGGAATTTTGTTGATTAGTGGATTGCCTCAAGTTCAGGATCATTTGCTCGGTGTTGAAGTTTTGACTGAATATCTAGCGCGCAAAGGTGAGATGGCTTGAGTAAAGAGATTTGGGTCTGCGGAGAAGTTTTAATCGATTTGATTCCGCGGGGCGAGAAGAAGATTGCAATTGTTGGTGGCGGACCGGCAAACACTGCTAAAGCGCTTGCGTTGCTGGGTTTTGATTCTTATTTTATTGATGGAATTTCAAGTGACGCTTATGGCGAAAAAGCAAAAGCAGAATTGTTATATGCCGGTGTGAATTTAAAGTATGCGCACTTCACTGATAAGCCAACTTGCACCGCAGATGTTTCACTCGATGCCGCAGGTGTTGCTTCTTATGTTTTTGCAATCGAAGGATCGGCAACATTTGATTTTGCGCACGATTGGTTGCCTGATCCGCTAGAAATAAAACCAGCTGTTCTGCAGATTGGAACGCTTGCAACAATTGTTGAACCAGCTGCAACAATCTTGTTGGAATGGGCTCGAAAAGTTTCAACAGTTGCACCAATAGTTTTTGATCCAAATGTTCGATCATCAGTTGTTAGTGATCGCACTAAATACCAAGCAGCGGTTGCCAGATGGACCGCGATTTCTGCAGTGATAAAGGTCAGTGAAGATGATCTGGCTTGGTTGTATCCAGATCGCGAGCACACAGATATTGCAGCGCAATGGCTTAACGAGGGTGCGGCTTTAGTGATTATTACAAAGGGAAGTTATGGCCTGATTGGAATCACCAAAGAAGGTTCAGTAACTGTGCCTGGTGTGAAAGTTGAAGTTGCGGACACTGTTGGTGCCGGCGACACTGTTGGGGCAATTGTTGTCGAAGCGATTGTCGAACGTGGGTTATCTTCTTTGTATGGTGAAGTTTTGCGCGAAGTTTTAACGCGCGCAGCAAAGGCAGCATCGATAACTTGTTCACGTGCTGGCGCTAATCCACCAAGTCGCGCCGAGATTGAAGAGAAATAATGCAACATATAGATGGCGCAGAAATTTCGGTCGGAATTGATTTAGATCAAGGCGCAAGAATTGCATCGTTGCAATGGCGCGATTTGCAATTTGTTGTTCCGTTTCGTGGCACGCCGCTTTCTTGGGGTTGGTACGCAATGGCGCCTTGGGCAGGACGTGTTCGTGACGGTTTGATGAAAGATGGAAACGATGTTGAACACACGCTGCCAACAAATTGGTTGCCACCACATGCGATACACGGATATGGATTTGTTTCATCGTGGGAAGAAACCGGTTCTGGTCGTGCGCGTTTGGAATTGCCTGCGCCATATAACAACGCGGTTGTTACGCAGAGCATCGAAGTTTTGGATGATGCGATTCGTTGGATTTTGGAATACGAAGCTAATGGTTGTGAATTGCCAGCGTGGTTGGGATTTCATCCGTGGTTTCCGCGCGAACTTGCACGGGGCGGAGAAGCGGTAGTTAATTTCTCGGCTGCAAAAATGTTTGAACGCAGTGAAGAAGACGGATTACCAACTGGAAAGTTAGTTAAGCCAAAGCCAGAACCTTGGGATGATGCGTTTACAGAAGTTATTGGAACGCCATCAGTTATTTGGGAAGGTGCAGCGCGATTGGATATTGAATCCGATGCACCAACTTGGATTGTTTATACCGAAGACACCGAGGGCGTTTGCATCGAGCCGCAGACTGCACCACCTGATGCAGCCAACTTAGGAATTGCCGGCGATCATTATTTAGAAGCACTATTCACATTTAGCGAAGATTAATTACTCTGGGTAACACCATTAAGTGTTATGGTTTCGCCAGTTAGAAGTGTGCAATGAAGAAGGACCTGGGTAACTAATCCAGGTCCTTTTTTAATTGCCACCTAAGGTGGGAATCGAACCCACGACCTCAACTTTAGTTAGAAGTGTGCTCTATCCACTGAGCTACTTAGGTAGCAGGTGAAAATTAGACTTAAAAAGTTTTTAAGTAGTTGCAACAATTTAGAATTGTGGAAACATAGCGCCTGTGAACAACATAAATCGCGAACACCTAAAGAAGTTAAATGCAATTGAAGAGAAGCGCTTTCTAGATTTACATCCAAAATCTGGTGCGTTATTTGAAAAAGCAAAAGGTGTAATGCCTGGCGGAGTCCCAATGTCATGGATGGCGAAATGGCCGGGGGCTTATCCGATATTTGTTGAAAGCGCCGCGGGATCACACTTCACAGATGTTGATGGCAATAAATATATTGATTTTTGTTTGGGCGATACCGGTTCGATGACTGGGCATTCACCAGCCGCCACGGTGGCAGCGATTACTGAACAGATGAAACATGGATTCACGTCGATGCTTCCCACTGAAGATGCCGTAATTGTTTCGCAAGAGCTTGCTGACCGTTTTGGATTACCGCTTTGGCAATTCACCGTTACAGCCACTGACGCAAATCGTCACACAATTCGTTACTGCCGATTGATAACTGGCAAGTCAAAGATAATTGTGATTGATAAGTGTTATCACGGAAGTGTGGATGAAACTTTTGCAACGTTGGATAAAGATGGAAACACGATAAAGCGCGAAGGCAATTTGGGTGCGCCAGTTGATTTGGATCAAACAACAAGAGTTGTGGAATTTAATGATTTAGCAGGGATGGAAGCAGCGCTTGCAAAGGGCGATGTTGCTGCAATTTTGATGGAACCAGCGATGACAAATATCGGAATCGTTCTGCCAGATGATGGATATTTACAAGCAGTTGGCGAACTTGCAAAGAAGTATGGCGCAATCTGGATTATCGATGAGACCCACACTATTTCTGTTGGCCCTGGTGGAATGACTGCGCAGCTTGGTTTAAAGCCAGATATTTTGACAATTGGAAAAGCAATTGCTGGTGGTATTCCTACTGGAACATTTGGAATGACTCATGACGTTGCGCAGCGAATCAAAGAGAAAACGTCTCGAGAAATTATTGATACTGGTGGAATTGGTTCAACCTTGGCCGGAAATTCGTTGAGCCTTGCAGCGATGCGTGCAACGCTTACAAAAGTTTTAACTCCAGCTGCATTTGAAAAGATGGTTGCACTTGGAACCAAATGGTCTGATGGTGTTGATGCATCGATTAAAGAATTTGAATTACCTTGGTATTGCTCAAGACTTGGGGCACGCGGTGAATATTTGTTTCAGGCAACTGCGCCAAATACCGGTAAAGAAGCTGCTGATGCTGGCGACTTTGAATTAGAGCAATACATTCATCTGCGCATGCTCAACGATGGCTTCTTGATTACCCCATTCCACAATATGGCTTTGATGTCGCCAGAGACTTCTGATGCCGATGTTGATGCGCATACCGTGGCATTTCGAAAGATGTGCGCGGAATTAGTTAAAGCCTAGGCCTTGATACATTGCAAGGGCTGGTGCGTTATCGGCATCAACATAAAGCATTGCTTGCTTCAGGGATTTTGAAGTTAAGTAGTTCAAACCAGTTATTGCAAGGGCTTTACCGAGACCGGTCTGTTTGTTCTCTGGATCAACACCGATTACATAAATTTCGCCGATTGGATCTTGGTTTACAAAATCGTGGTGAATTTTCATCCAACAGAAGCCAATAATTTTTTTGTTATGTAGTGCAATAAAGAATCCCTCTGGATCAAACCAACTTTCAGCCATCCGATTTTCCAGATCAGCCATTCCCCAATTGCCTTGGTCTGGGTGCTTTTCGAAGATTTTATTATTTAATGCAAGCCACTCTTCTTTATGTAATGAGGGCAAGAAAGTTGAAATCTCAATGTTATTTGATGTTTGTGGGATTGGATCTAATAGCGAACGATGCAACTTAAGAATATGGCGCATTTAATTAAATACGTTCGTTAACGGGCGCCTCTTTGCCAGCACTTGGAAGTGTGAAGCGGTAACCAACATTTCGGACGGTGCCAACAATTGCTTCATGTTCTGGACCAAGTTTGGAACGCAGGCGACGGATGTGAACATCGACAGTTCTGGTTCCACCGAAGTAGTCGTAGCCCCAAATTTCTTGCAGAAGTTGGGCACGAGTAAAGACGCGGCCAGGATGTTGGGCCAGGAATTTAATTAATTCAAACTCTTTAAATGTTAAATCTAGCGAGCGCCCTTTTATCTTTGCAGTGTAAGAATTTTCATCGATAACAACTTCACCAGTGCGAATTTCACGTGACGCTGGATCATTTGCAAAGTTATTTGCTTCGATACGTCCGACTGCAATACGAACACGAGCTTCGATTTCGGCAGGACCAGCGGTATCAAGGATTACATCATCGAATCCCCAATCTGCGTTCATTGCAGAAAGCGAACCTTCAGTTGCGATTGTGATTATCGGACAAGCAACACCGGTGGATTGCAATAATTTGTTTAACGCTTTTGCACTTGGTAGATCGCGACGTGCATCTAGAAGAATGCAATCAACTTCGGGAACATCAACCAGGATTGATGCTTCGGCCGGAAGGATGCGAACTTGGTGTTGTAGCAAGGCAAGACTTGGAAGCACTTCAGCACTTGCGCCGAGTGTGTTTGTCAGGAGGAGAATTCTTGCCATAAGAGGTGTAAGAATACTCAGGTGAAATCATTGACTCCACTCGTTGTTGTGCTGGCCTTGGCCATCGCATTTGGTGTTTGGTATACCCGCAGCAGAGGTGAGTTTCGTAGGAAAAAGACGGTCAATGGACCGAAGCTAGATGCCTCGGTAATCGGGGTTGAACTTGGCTCTCGCGTCACTATGGTGCAGTTCTCCTCGGCCTTCTGCTCGCCATGTCGAGCCACTAAGGCACTGCTAGAGGACATGGTGAAGACAATGCCGGATGTTCGATATGCCCATATCGATGCCGAATCCCACCTGGAATTAGTGCGTCAGCTAGATATCCGATCAACGCCAACAACGCTCTTTTTGAATGCGGCAGGTGTCGAAGTCGGGCGTGCGATGGGAACACCGAAGCGCTCGCAAGTTTTGGCAGCGGTAAACGCAATTCACTAAGTGCAAATCTTTCGCAAGTGGCACATTGCTTATTGCTTACTTACACTTATCCCGTGCTCAAATTTGAACCAGTCTTTTTAACAAAGCGTCGCCATATTGATTTTGGCCGCCTTGTCGGTTCACTCTGTCGAATGTAATTAACTAAAAACGCAACAAGAAGTTTTAGTTTTACAAATTATTCGACAACTAACAGAGGAATTAAAAATGGCAGTTCTAAATGAAGCAAGTGTTAAATCAAAAGCAAATCTAATTGATGCTCGTGGACCACGGTTCTCGGCAGTAATCACAACTTTAGTTCTGGCAGCAGCGTTGGTAACTCAATCAGCTGCGTTAATTGCAATTCAGTTGGCAGTCTTCGCGATTGGTGCATTCGCTGGTCCTGCAAAGACACCTTATGCATTTTTGTTTAAGAAGTTTGTGAAGCCAAGACTTAAGGGCGAAGTCATTACTGAAGATGCACGTCCACCACAATTTGCTCAGAGCGTTGGGCTAATTTTTGCAGTGGTTGCACTTGCTGGTTCACTTCTATCAATTCCAGTCCTCTTCACAGTGGCCGTTGGTTTTGCTCTCTTCGCAGCGTTTCTAAATGCAGCGTTCAATTTCTGCTTGGGCTGCGAGATTTATCTCCTTGGCCTCCGTGCAGTTAAGTAATTTCTTTACTATCCAAGTTAGAATTAACCATGGCTGATAAACACGAGTTACGCGATGTCGGACTTCGCCTAACACCACAACGCGAATTAGTTTTAGCTGCTGTGCGCGCACTTGAACATGCGACACCAGAAGAAGTTGCAGAAAAAGTTAAGTTAACGCATCCTGGAATTAATCTTTCGACGGTTTATCGCAACTTAGAAACTTTGGAAAATGTTGGCTTAGTTCAACATTCACACCTTGGGCATGGTGGCGTTCGCTATCACGCATCAACTGAAGAAATTCATGCACACTTGAATTGCGAATCTTGCGGAACAATCATCGAGGTTCCGATCGATGCGACTGCATCATTTACGCAATCACTTCTCGATGGATATGGCTTCCACACCGACCTTGCACACTTGGCTATTGCAGGGCGTTGCGAAACTTGCTTTAACAAGCCCTAAACTCGTAGTCACTATGACTGCTGTAATCGTTGAAGCTGGCCCAGATGCTGGGGCAATTTGGCATTTCGGTGAACCAAATCAAGAACAACGTGCACTTGCAGCAGGAACAGCATGGGCAGATCTTTCACATCGCGGTGTTGTTTCAGTAAGCGGACCAGATCGCTTAAGTTGGTTGCATTCAATAACAACACAGGATGTTGAGAAGTTATCCCCTGGAATTTGGGTCAGCTCATTAATTCTTGATGCAAATGGTCGAATCACACATCACTTCTATTTAGTTGATGATGGAACAACGACTTGGATACATACCGAGAATTCGAAAACTGCGGAACTGGTTGCGTATTTAGAGAAAATGAAATTTATGTTGCGAGTTGAAATTGCAGATCGCTCAAATGATCACGCCGTTCTTCGGGCACCGGGAACTGCAGATGCAATAGGTGGGCCATACGCGCTTGTTACATACGATGAACTCGATGATATGAAATCAGCGTTTAGCCAGAATTATTTGCAAGTAGGAACCTGGGCACTTGATGCCGAACGAGTTGCTGCTGGACGGGCGCGAATACTTTTTGAAACAGATCACAAATCAATTCCAAATGAATTGGGCTTTCTAAATAACGCAGTGCATATGAAGAAGGGCTGCTATCCCGGGCAGGAAACTGTCGCGAAAGTATTTAACTTGGGCCAACCACCACGTCGCTTAACTCTGCTGCATCTAGATGGTTCGATGGTTGCGATGCCGGAGAATGGCGCAAAAGTTGAATTTGATGGTAAAGAGATTGGATTTGTAGGAACTGTTGCACGACATTATGAACTTGGACCAATTGCTCTTGCAGTTTTAAAACGCAATGTGCCGTTAGATGCAACTGTAATTTCTGCAGGCGTACCTGCAACGCAAGAGTTAATTAAAAATTAGTAAACAAGTGCTTGCACGCCGGCTTGCATAATTTCTTCAACAAAACTTGCAGCACCAGCAATAACAATTCCAGGGATTTGATCGCCTTCATTAATTCCACGTCGAACTGCACATTGCGTGCAAAGAGTTATTTTTCCAGCAGCCAGAATTGCATCGCGCAGATCAGCTAATTTTGCAGAGTGCGGTAATTCGAATTCTTCACATTTTCCTGGGACGGCAAACCATGCGGCCTCACCAGTAAGCCAGAGTGAAACTTCGGCGCCACTAGCAAGTGCAGTTGATGCAACGGTAAATGCTTGTGCGCAGCGCTCGGGATCATTCGCTCCGGCCATTACTTTCACGACTAACTTTGAACTTTTCATGGGCGAGACTCTACTCGCTGAGGGCATTACCCTTAGACAATGGAAACAGTGACCACCGTTTTATTAATTGCGGTCACGTTGCTAGTCGGATTATTTTTATTCTTAAAGGGAATCCGCGGCGCTATTAAGTCTTGGAAAGGCGAGTCGACCGATGGTATTTGAAATTCCTGAAGGCGTGCATCCGGATTGTTATCCACTTGCCTGGTTAATCGGAACTTGGCGTGGAAAAGGTTCTGGTGAATATCCTGGAATCGAACCCTTTCAATTTGCGCAAGAAGTTACTTTTAATCACGATGGTCGGCCATTCCTAAATTATTTTTCTCGTTCTTGGATTATTAATAACAAGAATGAAATTTTGCGCCCCGCTGGTTCCGAAGTTGGATTCTGGCGCCCAAAGGAGAATAAAACTTTAGAAGTTGTATTGGCCCACAGCACTGGAATTTCTGAAGGTTGGGTCGGAGTTCATGATGGACCGAAGATTCAATTAGCGATGGATCAAGGATATTCAGCGCCATCAGCAAAGATTGTTACAGCCGGACAACGTCTTTATGGCTTAGTTGAAGGTCAATTATTTTTTGCTTATGACATGGCAGCAGAAGGTCAAACTTTGCAGGCACACATCTGGTCGAGCATGGAAAGACAAGCTGGCGAATAAAAGTGAATGATAATTTTCAAGGTGAAGTTTTAGCCGAACTCACTCGTAACGGTTTGGTTGAATCGATTCACAACGGACATTTAATTATGTTGAATGCTGATGGCACGGTTCATAAAACTAAAGGAAATGTGGATCTACCTATTTTTCCAAGGTCTTCAGTTAAGTGCATGCAAGCAAGTGCGATGGTTCGAAGCGGTTTGAAACTTGAACCAAGGCTATTGGCACTTGTTGAAGCAAGCCATTCTGGTGCAGCGATGCATCAAGAGGCAGTATTAGAAATTTTGAAAGGCGCGGGTCTGCAAGAAAGTGATCTGCAATGTTCATTTGATAAACCACTTGGTGATGCCGAACGAATTGCGTGGGGAGACAAACCAGCAACCAGACTTGCAATGAATTGTTCTGGAAAACATGCCGGGATGCTTGCAACATGTGTTGTGAATGGTTGGGATACTAAAACTTATTTAAATGCAGATCATCCGCTGCAAGTGGCGGTTTTAGCCGAGATTGAAAGCTTGGCTGGTGCGAAGGTTGCGAATAAGACTTTCGATGGTTGCGGAGCACCGTTATTTGCGTTGAGCACTCGGGAATTAGCGAATGCAATTCGCAACATAACAATTTCAAATGATCCAGTGCATGTTGAAGTTATGAACGCAGCTCGGGCATTTCCTGAAATGGTTGCTGGCGATGGACGTTTAACAACTCGGACAATGCAATCTGTTTCTGGGTTGTTTATGAAGGAAGGCGCTGAAGCAGTTGAAGTTGCTTCAATGACGGATGGGCGCACTTTAGTTTTCAAGATTAGTGATGGTTCTTGGCGGGCATTTGGCGCGATTATGCATGCTGCGCTTTTGGAATGGGGAATTACTACAACTGAAGAAGCGTTGAATGTTTATGGTGGCACGAATATTGTTGGCGGAATGCGGGCGGTGTTGTAGATGAAGAGTCGCATTGCAACGCTAATGGTTCATACATCTCCACTGGAACAAGCAGGCATGGGCGATGCCGGTGGAATGAATGTTTATGTAATCGAAAATTCAATCAAGATGGCAAATGCCGGTGTTGAAGTAGATATTTTTACTCGCGCAGATAAATCTGGTTTAGCTGATGCAGTTCAAATCGCAAACGGTGTAACGGTTCATCATTTAGAAGCTGGACCAATTGGTGCGCTGACTAAAGAGGAATTACCAACACAGATAAGTGCGCTGACACATGCATTTATGGAACATCAAAGTGCAAAGCCAAATGATTATTACGACATTATTCATTCGCATTATTGGATTAGCGGACAACTTGGTTGGATGATTTCAGAGCGCACAGGTGTTCCACTTGTTCACACAATGCACACGATGGCAAAGGTAAAGAATCAAGCACTTGCCGAAGGTGATATCCCAGAACCATTGATTCGCGCGCTTGGTGAAGAACAAATTGTTCAAAACGCAAAAGCTTTAATCGCAAACACTGATGCCGAAGCCGCAAGCTTGGTCTCACTTTATGGCGCCGATACCGATCGTGTAAAGGTTGTTACACCTGGCGTTGACTTGCAACGCTTTACACCCGGACACGGAAAAGCTAGCGCCCGAAACATTTTGGATATCGCACCAGATGCAATCATGTTGATGTTTGTTGGTCGAATACAGCCACACAAAGGTCCAGAAGTTTTGGTGCGTGCAGTTGCAGAATTAGTGGCACATGCTCCGCATCTGCGATCGAACCTTGCCCTTGTGATTATGGGTGGCGCATCCGGTACTGGTATCAACGAACCAGATCGCTTAGCAAAGCTTGCGACCTTCTTGGGAGTTGCAGATTTAATTCATTTTAAAGAGCCAGTATCTAGAAGTGAACTTGCTGATTGGTATCGCGCATCAGATTTAGTCTGCGTTCCTTCATACTCTGAAAGCTTTGGTTTAGTTGCACTAGAAGCACAAGCATGCGGAACACCGGTGATTGCAAGTGCTGTGGGTGGACTTCGCACCGCAGTGTCAGATGGAATTTCTGGAATTTTGGTTGATGGTCACGATTCAAAAGCTTGGGCCTCGGTTGTTTCACGTCTAATTGCCGAACCACAACGACGAATCCTGTTATCTATGGGCGCACTTGATCACGCAAAGAAATTTGGTTGGGAAAATACGGCTCGCCAAACTTTGGATGTTTATGACTGGGTCTTATCAAAGCCAAAATCTAATCCATTATGGGTTGCTAAATAGAAATGATTGATCCGCGCGTAATCATTGAAGAGTTTCTAGAATCACATGATTTAGATTTCGAAAAAAGTAGTGCAAATACCTTCTTAGTAACGCTGCCAGGCGAGAAGAAACTGCAGACACATTGCGCGCTAATTGTTGGCGATAATTCTTTAAGTATCAACGCATTTGTTATTCGCAAACCAGATGAGAATGCTGACCAAGTGCACGAATGGCTTTTAACAAAGAATGCTTCGATGTATGCCGTTACTTATGCGATAAATGAACTGGGCGATGTTTTTCTTGTTGGTCGCCTGCCACTGCCAGCAGTAACTGATGTTGAGATCGATCGCATTCTTGGTGCGGTATTGCAGTATTCAGATTCTTCTTTTAATACCTTGCTTGAACTTGGATTTGCTTCATCTATCCGCCGCGAATGGGCTTGGCGAGTTTCACGCGGTGAATCGCTTTCAAATCTAAAAGCATTTGAACATTTAATCTAAGGCGAAATAGGATTCAACTATGACAAAGAAATTGATTTTGCTGCGACATGGCGAGAGCGAATGGAATGCCCTCAATTTATTTACTGGTTGGGTAGATGTTCGCTTGTCCGAAAAAGGAATCGGTGAAGCCAAGCGCGGTGGTCAATTACTTAAGGAACGTGGTTTGCTGCCCGATGTAGTTCACACTTCATTGCTACGTCGCGCGATTCATACTTCGCAACTTGCGTTAGATGAGGCCGATCGTCATTGGATTCCGGTTAACCGCAGCTGGCGATTGAATGAACGCCATTACGGTGCGCTTCAAGGAAAAGATAAGAAAGAAACTTTGGCGCAATATGGCGAAGAGCAATTTCAATTGTGGCGTCGCTCATTTGATGTGCCACCTCCACCGATTGATGACAACGATAAGTATTCACAATTCGGTGATGCCCGTTATGCAGATTTAGGTTCAAGCGTGCCAAAGACTGAATGTCTTAAAGATGTTGTTAATCGCATGATTCCGTATTTAGATGGCGAATTAGCTGCTGATTTAAATTCTGGCAAAACTGTTCTGGTAACTGCGCACGGAAATTCAATTCGTGCGATGGTTAAACATATCGATGGGATTTCAGACGCTGATATCGCTGGCGTGAATATCCCAACCGGAATCCCGTTGCTTTATGAGTTCGACGATAACTTTAAGCCAATTAAAAAGGGTGGCGAGTATTTAGATCCAGATGCAGCGAAGGCTGCTATCGAAGCGGTAGCGAATCAGGGAAAGAAGTAGTAAACAATAGTTAACCTTAGGTTCAGCGACATTTAACCATTGGAACCCGCTGTAGATTGCTTTAAACCTCATATTGTTACCCATGAAGGTAGCGATAGTTACAGAGTCATTCTTGCCACAGATTAATGGCGTAACTAATTCAGTCCTTCGTATCCTCGAAAGTCTTGGTGCGGGTGGCCACGAAGCTTTGGTGATAGTTCCAGAGAGTGCTGGGACGCCAAAGGAATATGCAGGTCATAAAGTAAAAACAATTCCGGCGCTACCAATTCAAAGCGTGATTCCAATTGGAATGCCGATCGGATTACCAAATCGCAGACTTGAGCATTTGATTGATGGATTTTCACCAGATGTAATTCACTTGGCATCTCCGATGCTTCTTGGAATGCAAGCTGCAAAGATTGCAAAGAAACTAGAGATTCCAACGCTCTCGGTTTATCAGACAGATATGGCTGGTTTTGCAAGTCACTACGGTTTTGAAATTGCACATACTTCTCTTAGAAAATTTGTTGGAAGAATTCATTCACAAACAGATCGCACACTTGCGCCTTCTAGATCAGCTTGTCTTGAATTGAAATCCCAGGGTGTGCCTGAAGTTTATTTATGGCAACGAGGTGTAAATCTTGAACTATTTAATCCAAAGGCGAGAAGCGAATCGTTGCGCAAGTATTGGGATCCAACAGGAAAGCGAACAATCATTGGCTATGTAGGTCGTTTGGCGAAAGAGAAGAGAATTAGCGATCTTAAGTATTTAGATCGAGACCCAAGTAATCTCCTAATTATTACTGGCGATGGACCAGCGAAGGAAAAGTTGATGAGGGAATTACCTAATGCAATATTTATGGGGCATAAGAATGGAAATGATCTTGCTGAAATCTTCGCAAGTTTAGATTTGTTTATTCATCCAGGTCCAAATGAAACATTCTGCCAAGCGGTGCAAGAAGCACTTTCGTCAGGAACGCCTTGCATAGTCCCAATGACTGGCGGGCCAGCAGATTTAGTTAGTCACGGAAAAACTGGTTATGTAATAAACATACATAGACCAGATGAACTTGAATCAGCCGTTATTCATTTCAAATTACGTAATGATCGAGCAAATATGGTGCTTCAGGCACGGCAATCTGTATTGAATAGAACTTGGGCAACTATCAATGCTCAGCTTATGAATCACTATGAAGAAATTCTTGTTAACCGCAGAAACTATGTAGATGGGAGCGTGGCATGAGAATTGTGCATGTAGCTAACTTTTATGGACCAAACTCTGGTGGAATAAAAACCACTATGCACGAACTGGGCCGTGGGTATTTGGCCCAGGGGCATGAATTTATATTTATTGTGCCAGGAACTCGCCTATTTACCGAAGAGACAATCTTTGGAAAGAAAATTACAGTGCCAAGCATAATTTTGCCTGGCAGTTGCGGTTATCAATTAATACGTAACAATCGAGCTTTGGTTAGATTAATTGCAAAGCTACAACCAGATCGAATTGAAGTTTCTGATCGATTTACTTTGCACTGCATTGGTCGTTGGGCAAAACGAATGAATGTTCCTACCGTGGCATTTAGTCATGAAACTTTAGAAGGATTAGCAAAACGGTTTGTGCCACTCCCAGAGATAATTCGCAGAACTTTAGTTAGTTTTCATAATAAGAAGTTTGCTAGAAACTTCAATCAAATCATTGCAACTACTAATTTTGCGGCGCGCGAATTCATCTCGCTTAAGACTAAGAATTTAACGAAGGTGCCTCTCGGCGTGGATTTGAAGGTTTTCAATCCAAGCAACAGATCAGAGGAACTGCGCACGGAATTATTGAAAGGTTCTGAAATTCTCTTGGTTCATTGTGGTCGGTTATCAAAAGAGAAGGAACCTCAGCGCAGCATCGAAGCGCTTATTGAATTACGTTCTCGTGGACTCGATGCCAGATTAGTAGTTGTCGGCATGGGTCCAATGTGGAAAGAACTTCGCACAATGGCTAAAGGTCATCCGATAGATACTTTGGGATATATCGCTGATCGAAATAAAGTGGCTGCGATTCTGGCAAGTGCAGATGTTTCACTTGCGCCCGGCCCGCTAGAAACTTTCTGTCTAGCTGCTCTTGAATCTTTGGCCTCTGGCACACCGGTTGTAACTTCAAATTCAAATGCGGTGGGCGAATTCTTAATTCAAGATTCGAACTCCCATGCCGGTGCAACAGCGCATGATAATTACGATTCGATTGCAGATGCGATTGAAAGAGTTATTAGAAAGAAAAAAATTAGACTTCGGGCCCGCGCCGTTGCTGAAGAGATGCCTTGGGAAAATACCGTGAACCGGATGTTGGAAGTGCACGGGATACCAAGTAAAACAAATATTCCAGCGTTACCGAAGGCAAGTTAAATGAGCACCGTACAGGTTGCGCCAAATCTAACCTTTGCGGTGATCGGAGACAGCGCCGCATTTGGTACAGGTGATGAAGCACCAGATGGCACCTTTAGAGGTTGGGCATATTATTTAGCAAAGAGTTTTCGTGATGAGGTTAATTATGTAAACCTTGCCAGACCTGGTGCAAAATCAGATGAAGTATCAGGAATTCAATTAAGTAATGCAAAAGCGCTTTCACCAGATATTTGTGGCGTCGTTGCTGGCGGAAATGATTTATTGCGAAATGGATTTAGCCCACAAAAATTACATCAAAACCTTCTGCGCACTTGTAGAGAACTTATGGAGCAAGGCAGTGAAGTAATCATGGTTGAACTGCATGATCCAAATCAGTTGTTAAGAATTCCTAAGTTAGTGAAACGCATTTTACGTAAGCGTGTTGAATCGGTGAATGTGGTCTATCGAGCAATTGCTGAGGAGCTTGGAATTGTTCTGATTAAGACTCGAGAGATTCCAGATGTTCATAATTTGCGAAATTGGCATATTGACCGCATGCACCCCGGAGAACTTGGACATAAGAAGTTGGCCCGAGAAGTTGCCACTCAATTACAAAAGCGTGGTTGGTCTTTGACGATGCCCGAAGAGGGCGAATTAACTGTTAAGGAAAAATCTATTCAATTCAGATGGTTATTAGTAAATGGAGTTCCGTGGTTTTTGAAGCGAAGTGTTGATTTACTTCCTGCGGTCTTGATTCTCTCAGTTATTGAAATCTTTAGAATTATTCGCGAGAAATTAGTTAGTTGAGTATTCGCCAGTAACTAAGAAATAAACACGACGTGAAATAGATACGGCATGATCTGCAAAGCGCTCGTAATAACGACCTAGAAGTGTCATATCAATTGCAGTTTCAATTCCGTGTGGCCAGCCATCATCAAGCAAAATGCCGATTAGATCACGATGTAATTTATCCATCTCGTCATCATCAGTTTCAATTTCAAGAGCGCGCACAGTGTCGCGGTGTTCCATGACCGAAGAAAGCTTGTCGATCAATTTATCTGCAACTAATCCCATTGCAGTAATAGTTGGAACTAATTCTGCTGGGACTGCACTATTTGGATAACGCATACGGGCCTGCTTAGCAACGTGATGTGCAAGATCTCCCATGCGCTCTAAATCTGCGCTCATGCGAAGTGAAGTAACTAAAGTTCTGAGATCGGATGCAACTGGTTGTTGGCGTGCCATCAAATTTATTGTGCGCGCATCAAGTTCGTGTTGAATCTCATCGATTACATCGTCAGCTGCAATGACTTTTTCGGCGCTATTTAAATCGACTGTAAGAAGCGCGGAGGTTGCATCGTTCATGGCGACCTTAACTAGCCCGGCCATTTGTAACAGGGTTAGCCCGATGCCATCTAGTTCATCGTGAAAAGCGTTGCGCATTGGCTAAGAATAGTGGGGGCAGCCTTCCAAGAGCGGTAGCGATGTGAACGCGCCTTGAACTAAAGGTTAAGAATTGGATTTATCTGCTGGGTATAGGGGGGTTTGGTATGGGTGATTAGACCAACTCTTCTACGATTAGAACATGTCCTGGATCTTTGGAGCTAGCAACAAAAAGAACGCCAAGCAAATTGATAGTGGCGAGCAAATTAATAGTTCCGGACTACTCCCAAAATCACTCCTAGATTTACTTAAATTATTTGATGCCGAGAATATTGTTTTAGGTAATGGCGATGTTGTTCTTGAACATTCAGCTGGCGTAGCAACTTTAAATATCCTTCGTGACCAATATTTAAATAATGAATTTATGCTCCGCCTAGTCCGAGCAACTCGCAGATCAGGTAAAGCCCAAGAAGTCACAATGGAATTACCGCGTGGTCCAATCGGTGCTGGAACTCATGATTTGTTAGTTCGGGTTTCACTTCTCGGTGATGATGGTCTAATTGTGATCTTAATATTTGATGATAGTGAAATGAGAAGGCTAGATGCGATTCGGCGAGACTTTGTTGCCAATATTTCACACGAGCTAAAAACTCCAATCGGCGCTCTTTCAATTCTTAGTGAAGCCGTTCTTGGCGCTAGCGATGATCCGGAAGCGATTACAAGATTCGCAAATCGAATGCAATCAGAAGCATCAAGACTTTCAGATCTTGTTCAAGAAATTATAAATCTGTCGCGGCTTCAGGATGATGATCCTCTTAAGCGGGCACAACCATTTTCAATTAGTGAAACTATTAAAGAAGCAATTGATCAATCAAGATTGAATGCTGAAGCGCGGAAAGTTGAGATTGTTTACAATAATAGTGATCACGCAATAATTAATGGTGATCGCGACCAAGTAACAATGGCAATTCATAACCTTGTTGAAAATGCGATTAACTACAGCCCAGATTCAACCCGAGTTGCAATTGGAGTGGTTGAAGCTGATGGAATTTGCGAAATTTCAATTTCAGATCAGGGAATTGGAATTCCAGAGAAAGATTTAGAGCGAATCTTTGAACGGTTTTATCGCGTTGATGCTGCACGTTCCCGAATTACTGGTGGCACTGGCTTGGGTCTTTCAATAGTTAAACATGTCGTCACTAATCACGGTGGCGATATTTCAGTATGGAGCGTTGAAGGTGCCGGAAGCACTTTCACAATTCGATTACCGCTGGCACATGACATAAACAATCTCTCAAACCCTGCCGTGGAGGCAATCAAATGACAAAGATCCTTGTAGTCGAAGATGAAGCTTCATTCTCTGATGCACTTGCATATTTGCTTGGCAAAGAGGGCTTCGAGGTAATTGTCGCTGACACCGGCCCTGGTGCAATTGAACAATTTGATCGCCACGGCGCGGACTTAGTTCTTCTGGATTTAATGCTTCCAGGTCTATCTGGAACTGAAGTTTGCCGCCAACTTCGCACTCGTTCTAACGTTCCAATCATTATGTTAACCGCGAAAGATGGCGAAGTAGATAAAGTTGTTGGGCTAGAACTTGGCGCGGATGATTATGTAACTAAGCCTTATTCATCACGTGAATTAATTGCTCGCGTTCGCGCAGTGCTTCGTCGCCAAGGTGATGAAGATTCAGTAGTAGATGGAATTCTTGAAGCCGGTCCAGTGCGCATGGATGTAGAGCGACATAAAGTAAGTATCAATGGCAGCGATGCTGCATTCCCGCTTAAAGAATTTGAATTGCTTGAATTCTTAGTTAGAAATTCCGGCCGAGTTCTTACTCGTTCCCAATTGATTGATCGAGTATGGGGCAGCGATTATTTTGGTGACACCAAAACTTTAGATGTTCATATCAAGCGTTTGCGCGCAAAAATTGAAGCTGATCCGGCAAATCCAATATTTATTCAGACTGTGCGCGGGCTTGGATATAAGTTCGAAAACTAAAAACTAGTTTCCAACGCTTGCATATTCCTCAGCCTTCGCCCGAACCAAGGCGGTGAGTTTCATTGGAGCAGCGGTTCCAAAAGAAATCTCTAATTCCACGAGGTCGCTGGGTTTAGCATTTAGCCCCGGAAATTTCGCTGTTGAGTTTGCAGAATCGCCCGCAAAAATAGCTGGACCAGAATATTGATCTAAAGTTGAAACTGAAATTTCACCAACAATTCCATTCGCAGTAATTGCAGTTATTGCATCTCTGTCTTCAGAAGTGTTAACAAAAGTCCCAACTAAAACTGCAGAACCATCTTCTTGTGTAACTAGAAGAACATTTAAAGCTTTGATTGCACCTGAAGTTCCTTCGACACCATCGGTCACTTGTCTTATATTGCGAGTCTCAGCATTTGGGCCAGAGGCGCTACAACCCGCTAAACCAACTATTAAAAGGGCTCCAAAGAGGGCGGATATGGCTGATTTCAGGTTTTTCTTAAGCATGAGTGAATGGTATCCTTGGCGTCTATCGAAAGGCCAAATTAATGACTTTTAAGGTCGGCGAAACCGTTGTTTATCCCCATCACGGAGCGGCTCTCATTGAAGCAATTGAGACCCGGACCATTAAAGGCGAAGAGAAAATCTATTTGGTTCTAAAGGTTGCACAAGGTGACCTAACAGTTCGAGTCCCAGCAGAAAACGTTGATTTAGTTGGCGTTCGCGATGTGGTTGATTCAGCTGGTCTTGATCGAGTATTTAATGTTCTGCGTCAGCCATATACCGAAGAGCCAACAAACTGGTCCCGTCGTTACAAGGCAAACGTTGAAAAGCTGGCATCAGGCGATGTAATCAAGGTTGCAGAAGTAGTTCGCGATCTTTACCGCCGCGATCTAGACCGTGGCCTATCTGCTGGCGAGAAGCGCATGCTTTCAAAGGCTAAGCAAATTTTGGTATCTGAGCTCGCACTTGCTGAGCGCACAGATGAAGAGAAGGCCGGCGTGATGCTAGATGAGGTCCTTGCTTCCTAAAGTCGCTTTACTGATCCCTGCTGCTGGCAGCGGTGAAAGATTTGGCGCACCAATTCCAAAAGCACTTGTCCAATTAAATGGGCGAACTTTGATTGAACATGCACTTTTAAATCTTGGTCCAATTGCGTCACAAATAATTGTTGCGGCCCCTGCTGGATACGAAGAAAAGTTTCGGGAAATTTTGGGCGATGCCGTAACTGTTGTTACTGGTGGTTCGACTCGAACTAAGAGCGTCAAGATTGCACTTGAAAGTATTGATTCAGAAATTGAATTTGTTCTTGTCCATGATGCCGCAAGACCACTTGCATCTGGTGAACTTGGGAAACGAGTTATTGCTGCGCTCGCAGCTGGCGATGTTGCAGTAATACCTGCGCTAAACGTTGCCGACACAATTAAAGAAGTTGATGCTGCGAACTATGTTGTCTCGACGCCAAACCGTGAACGCCTGCGTGCCGTGCAAACACCACAAGGATTTGCGCGTGAAACGCTAGTAAAAGCACATATGCAGAATATTGAAGCGACCGACGATGGTGCTTTAGTTGAAGCTATGCGCGGAAAAGTAAAGTTAATTGAGGGCGAAATTCGCGCACTCAAAATTACAAATCCAGAAGATTTGGCATCTGCTTTGAAAAATTTAATTCCAGCAAGTGCAAGTGATATTCGCACTGGTGTGGGCGTCGATGCGCATGCATTTTCTGCCGATCCAAAGCGCGAACTTTGGCTCGCTGGATTGCACTGGGAAAATGAAATCGGTGTTGATGGGCATTCAGATGGCGATGTTGCAGCACATGCAATTTGTGATGCGCTATTTGCAGCGGCAAACCTTGGCGACCTTGGATCTAACTTTGGAACTTCGAAACCAGAATATGCCGGAGCTTCAGGTGAAAGATTATTGAGCGAAGCATTTAAGTTAGTGCGCGCAGCTGGCTTTGAAATTCAAAATGTTGCGGTGCAAATTGTCGGCAATCGTCCAAAGATTGGTCCTCGCCGGATAGATGCAATTACGAAAATTTCACAGGCACTCGGTGGCGCACAAGTCTCGGTTTCGGCGACTACAACCGATGGACTTGGCTTAACCGGCGAAGGTAAAGGCATTGGCGCAATTGCGACTGCGTTAATAGTTCGTAGTGGAAGCTAGAATTTGACGATGTCCAAGATAACTAGCGATCTAAATTTATATAACACTGCGGATCGTGCAGTCTCTAAATTTATTCCACTTAACCCTGGAAAAGTCGGCATCTATTTGTGCGGAGCTACAGTTCAAGCACCACCTCATATCGGACACATCAGATCTGGTGTTAACTTTGATATTTTGCGTCGCTGGCTTACTGCAATTGGTTATGACGTAACTTTTGTTCGAAACGTAACCGATATTGATGACAAAATTTTGCATAAAGCAGTTCATGAAGAGATTCCCTGGTGGGCAGTTGCGATGAAATATGAACGAGCATTCAGCGATGCTTACGCAGCTTTAAATGTAGCGCCCCCAACTTACGAACCAAGAGCAACCGGACACATTACGCAGATGATTCAACTTATGGAGAAATTGATTGCTAATGGAAGTGCTTATGCTCCAGGCAATGGCGATGTTTATCTTGAAGTTAGAAAGTTAAAGTCTTATTTAACTCTTTCGAATCAAAAGCTAGATGACTTGCTGTCTGCGGATGATGCGGATTTAACTTACAAGAAAGATCCTCGCGACTTTGCACTTTGGAAAGCAGCAAAACCTGGCGATCCATCTTGGCCAACACCTTGGGGCGATGGCCGACCTGGTTGGCACTTGGAATGCTCGGCAATGGCACATGCTTATTTAGGTGAAGCTTTTGATATTCATGGTGGCGGCTTAGATTTAATTTTCCCGCACCACGAAAATGAAATTGCACAATCTGAATCTGCCGGTTGGGACTTTGCAAAAATTTGGATGCATAATGCCTGGGTAACAACATCGGGTGAGAAGATGAGTAAATCCCTTGGAAACTCGCTTCAAGTTATGGAAATTTTAAAGAAGGTTCGTGGAATTGAATTACGTTGGTATTTAGGAAGCGCGCATTACAGATCAATGTTGGAGTTTTCATTTGAGGCGCTAGAGGAATCTTCCGTTAATTTCCGCAGAATTGAAGGCTTTTTGCAACGGGCAAAGGGCTTATTGAAGAGCGATATCCAACCAAGTATTTCCGCACAATTTACCGCTGCAATGAACAATGATTTAGCAGTTCCACAGGCGCTTGCCGATATTTCAGAACTTGTGCGAATCGGCAATACCGCTATCACGGATAATGATTTAACTACACTTGCAAAAAGTGCTAGCGAAGTTCGAGGCGCATTAGAAATTCTGGGCTGCGATCCATTCGATCCAATATTCGCAGATTCAAGTAATTCAAAGAGTGAAATCCTAGATGGCCTGATTTCACTTGCCTTGGAACAACGAAGCGCTGCCCGCGAACGTAAAGATTTTGCAGCCAGTGATGCAATCAGAGATTCACTCACTGCACTTGGAATTACCATCGAAGATACCCCAACCGGCTCGCGCTGGACCGTGAACTAAGAAGAGAATCGAAAAACAAAATGCGCCCCGGAAAAAAACGTCGTGAAGCTGCAGTCGCACCATCTCGCAGACCAACAAATCGCAAACCAGAATCCCGGTTAGAGACTCGAGCAAACAGTGACGCAGTTGCTGGCCGCAACAGTGTTGTCGAAGCACTTCGCGCAAAAATTCCTGCAAAGGAATTGCTAATCGCCGAACGTGCTGAAATTGATGAGCGTATGACCGAAGCACTTCGATTGGCGAAGAATCAAGATTTAGGAATTAAAGAAGTTCCACGTGGCCAATTAGATGGAGTTACTGGAACAACAAATCATCAGGGTATTGCACTGATTATCAAGCCGTTTCAATATAAAGATTTTGAAGCAGTTTTACTAAGTGCAACCAAACCTGGTCTGATTATTGGTTTGGACGGTATTACTGATCCACATAATCTTGGTGCGATTGTTCGAAGCGCTGCTGCATTTGGTGCACATGGTGTTGTAATTCCAGAACGCCGTAATGCTGCAATGACTGGATCAGCTTGGAAATCATCTGCTGGCGCTGCTGCGAGACTCCCAATTTCACAAGTAACAAATATGGTTCGATCAATCGAAGATGCGAAAAAGGCTGGTTTCTTTGTAGTTGGTCTTGATGCTGAAGGTCAAGAATCACTTCCCGGATTTTCACTAGCGACTGAATCGGTTTACTTAATTGTTGGCAGTGAAGGTAAAGGGCTATCTCGATTAGTGAAAGAGAAGTGCGATTTAATTCTTTCAATTCCAATGCAATCTGATGTTGAATCTTTAAATGCGAGTGTTGCTACTGCGATTGTTATGTATTGGATTGCCGAGAAGCGAGCAAAATAATCATGACAGTTTTCACAAGATTCATCGCACTCGGAGATTCGATGACCGAGGGCATGTGTGATGAAATTATTGATGGTAATTATCGGGGCTGGGCAGATCGAGTAGCAGATACGCTTTCTAAATCGAATCCGAATTTCTCTTACGCAAATCTAGCAATCCGAGGAAAATTGTTACATCAAGTTATTGATGACCAAATTCCAGCAGCAGCTAAATTTATAACAGGACCAGAAACTCTAGTTTCATTCCATGCTGGTGCAAACGATGTTTTGCGGCCAAATTATCAGGCAGATGTCGCCTTCGCTAAGTATGAAAAAGGAATTAGTGATTTAGCCAAGACTGGCGCCACAGTAATTGTTTTTACAGTTATAGATCGAGTCGAAGGAAAAGGTAAGACTGCCCAACTTTGGCATGAAAGATTTAGTGCATTCAATGTGAATGTTCGTGAAGTAGCGAATAAATACGGTGCAACAATCATCGAAGCGGATGGCGCTAAGTGGATGGCGGATTTACGTTTCTTAGCCAAGGATCGACTGCATTTAAATTCCGATGGTCATTGGCGATTATCGCAAGCCGTTTTAGAGAAGCTCGGGAAAGATTTTGATCCGGCCTGGAAAATTCCTCTTGCACCGGCTGTCGAAAAATCGAAGTTACGAAAGCAGAGCGAGAATTTACTTTGGATTATCGCCTTTGTAATTCCTTGGATCTGGCGCCGAGTCCGTGGCCGCTCTTCTGGAGATGGCAGGCGTGCGAAATATGAGAGACCAATTAACTGGAATTAGGTGGTTTTAGCGCTTTTCAGGCGCCAAGATTTGTTGCAGCATTCCAATATTTTCGACGCATTTACCGGCACCAGTAACTACTGAGTAGAGCGGATCATCTGCAACCCGGACCGGCATTCCTGTCTCTTTGGTTAAGCGTTCGGACAATCCTTTAAGTAAAGCGCCGCCACCTGCAAGCACTATTCCAGTGCGTGATAAATCGGCAACAAGATCTGGCGGAGTTTCATCTAGCGTAGCTTTAACTGCGCCAATTATTTTTAACAATTGGTCCTCTATTGCATCGCGGATTTCTTTCGGCGATACCATGAGATCTTTTGGAAGACCTGAAACTAAATCCCGGCCGCGAATTCTCGCATCACTTTCACCGCTTAATCTTGCCGCTGAACCAATTGCCATTTTTACTTCTTCAGCTGTTCGCTCGCCAATCAATAAGTTGTATGTGCTCTTAATGTAATTAACTATCGCAGCATCGAATGCATCGCCACCTACTCGGACCGATCTTGATGTGACGATTCCACCAAGTGAAATTACTGCGACATCTGTTGTGCCACCACCAATATCAACAATCATTGATCCTATTGGTTCTTGAATCGGGAGGCCGGCGCCAATCGCAGCAGCCATCGGCTCTTCAATTATGTAAACTTTTTTCGCACCCGCAGCATATGCGGCATCCTTAATTGCTCGATGTTCGACCGAAGTAACAACTGGTGGAACTGCAACAACAACAATTGGTTTTGTAATAAACTTTCGCATTCCAACTTGTGCCATAAACATTCGCAACATTTTCTGTGCAGTTTCAAAATCCGCAACAACACCATCTTTTAGTGGTTTAACGGAAACAATGTGAGCAGGTGTGCGGCCAACCATTTTTCTGGCTTCATGGCCAACAGAAAGAATTTCCCCGGTATCAGTATTTATACAAACAATGCTTGGTTCATTTAGAACGATCCCGTTATTTGATTGGTAGATAACTGTGTTTGCAGTGCCTATGTCAATGGCGAGATTGCGACCAAATGGATTTCGCATTTATCAAACCTCGCCATCAACTGCGTATCTAGGGGAGACTCAATATAGAACTCTCGTTAAGTTACGTATAGACGATGTTGGGTGAATATTGGGGTGGCTTTAGGACCGATGGTTCGCGCTCTGATTACCTCCCGATTACCTGCCGTTCACATACCTAGTGGAGAATATTGATATGTCTTCCCAGGTCCACCAAAGTGATGTCAATAATCCGAGAGAGACGTTGGTAGATCGTGAACTTAGTTGGCTGGCTTTTAACCAGAGAGTTCTTGAATTAGCTGAAGATAAATCAACTCCACTATTGGAGCGGTGCCGGTTTCTGGCAATCTTCTCCTCTAACTTAGATGACTTTTACATGATTCGAGTTGCTTCGTTAAAAAATAAATTGGAAACCGGTTTTTCAAAAGCAAATACCGCAGGATTTACTCCGATTGAATTAATGAAAGAACTTTCAATTAAGACTGAAGAATTGATTTCTCGAAAGAGTAAATGTTTTCATGATGATGTTCATCTCAAACTTTCTAAAGAGGGAATAAATATTGTCCGATGGGATGAGTTGAATTCGAAAGAGCGAGAATTAGCTACCGAGATTTTTCATAAACAGATTTATCCAGTATTAACTCCACTAGCGATTGATCCTTCACATCCATTTCCATATATCTCCGGGCTATCGCTAAATCTTGCAGTCATTGTTAAAAATCCAGATACCGGTATTGAACTCTTTGCGAGAGTTAAAGTGCCATCAAACTTGGCGAGATTTGTAGTGACGTCAACAGATGATGATCGTAGATACATACCGCTTGAACAAGTTATTACTGCAAATATTGCGGAGCTATTCCCAGGAATGGAAGTTTTAAATGTTTATACATTTCGAATCACTCGAAATGCCGATCTAGAACTCGAAGAAGAAGAGTCTGAAGATTTATTAGCAAGTATGGAACAAGAGCTGCTACGTAGAAAATTTGGACCGCCCGTTCGACTTGAAGTTGGACTTGGTATGGATGAGGAACTCTTAGAGACCTTAAAAGAAGAGTTGAAAATTAAAGATGAGGACATTAGTAAATATCCAGAACCACTAGATTTGACTGGGCTAAATCAAATTGCAGATATTGACCGTCCAGATTTAAAGTTTGAAGCTTTTAGAAATCAAGTTGCCTGGGATTTGCGTGATGTTGAACCAGAATCAACCGATGCCTTCTTTGAAGCGTTAAAACGACGTGAAATCATCCTTCACCACCCTTATGAATCTTTCAACTCTTCGGTAGTTCGATTTATTGAGTCGGCAGCGACTGATCCTCAAGTTCTTGCAATCAAACAAACTTTGTATCGGACATCCGGTGATTCTCCAATCGTCGAAGCGCTCATTGAAGCTGCAGAAGCAGGCAAGCAGGTGCTAGCAGTAATTGAAATTCGTGCTCGCTTTGATGAACAAGCAAACGTCCGTTGGGCACGCAAGCTTGAAGATGCCGGCGTGCACGTGGTTTACGGCCTTGTGGGCTTTAAGACGCATGCGAAGTTATCTCTTGTCGTAAGACAAGAGTCAGGAACAATCAGACGTTATGTTCACATGGGAACCGGTAATTACAATCCGAAGACTGCTCGAATGTATGAGGATTTTGGGATCTTAAGTTCTGATCCAATTCTTGGCGACGATGTAAACAAGCTCTTCAACCAACTTTCTGGGTTTGCACCGCAAACATCTTTTGAAAGATTATTGGTGGCACCTAGAACTTTACGTTCTGGTTTATTGGAACGTATTCAAAGAGAGATCGACAATAAAAAAGCTGGAAAACCAGCTCTGATTCGAATGAAATTGAATTCGATTTTAGATGAAGAATTTATTGACTTACTTTATAAAGCATCAGCTGCAGGAGTGGAAGTAGAACTCGTAATTCGAGGAATTTGCGCAATCAGAGGTGGCGTTCCTGGATTGTCAGAGAATATCCGGGTCATTTCAATCCTCGGTCGCTTTCTCGAGCATTCCAGAATTTTCCACTTTGCAAATGGTGGCGAGAATGAATTATGGATTGGAAGCGCTGACTTGATGCATCGCAATCTTGATCGTCGTGTAGAAAGCATGGTCATGATTACTCAGACAGATCATAAGCGGATGTTGCTACGAGCTCTTGATAGTTATCTTTCGCCAACCACTGCGCACTGGAGTATGAATAAAGCAGGCACTTGGGATCGAGTTACTAAGGGATCGAACGGTGAGGATTTAGTTGACTTGCATCAGCAAGTTATTAATTGGTATCGAGCCAGAGGATAAGTGATTTGATAATTGCAGCCGGCGGCGTTGTTTGGCGAGAAAGAAGCGATTCAAAAATAGAATTAGCCATTATTCATAGACCAAAGTATGACGACTGGACTTTTCCAAAAGGAAAATTAGATACCGGGGAAGAACTTATTTCCTGCGCATACCGCGAAATCTTGGAAGAGACTGGTTTAGATATCGAACTTGGGCCCTTTCTGGGCGAGGTCGAATATGAAGCGATTGAGGGAGTCAAAAGAGTTTCATATTGGTCAGCAAAGGCACTTGAAACTTCAAAAGATTTCCACGCCAATATCGAAGTTGATTTACTTGAATGGCATAGTTTTGAATCTGCCCGCAAAAAGTTAACCCGTGATAGCGATAGAGAAATACTGGAAGTTTTTGTTAATTCACCTTATAAAGCTGCAAAGCTAATTTTGTTGCGTCACGCTAAAGCTTTGGCTCGCAGTGAATGGCAGAGTGGGGATGAAGATCGGCCGCTAGATAACTTGGGTCAACTTCAGGCAAAGCGAATGCACGCGGTTTACCAAGTTTATGGAATCTCGCAGATTCATACCTCTGATGCGGTTCGTTGTTATGACACAGTAATTGGATTAACACATACCTTGAAAATTGAACCAGTAATCACAAGTAAATTGAGTGAATACACTTTTGAGAAAAATAAAGATAAGTCTTTAGATTATGCGTTAGAGCTTGCAGAAAATAGTCGAACTTCAGGTGAAACTATTCTTCTCTGCAGCCACAATCCAGTTCTACCAAGAATGCTGGAACGGATAACTAAGAAATAAGATATTGATTTGCCAGAGAATAAGTTGAAACCAGGAGATGCCTGGGTGGTGTTTCTGGGTAAGAAGAAGTGCTTACAGATTGATGTTGTTCCAGCGCCTATTGTTTAGTGCTCGGTCCAGTCTAAATATTTAAGAACAATTCCTTCGCGCAGGGCCCACGGGCAAATTTCTAAGTTATCGAGATCTAGGTTTCGCATAACACTTTCAGTAACGAAAGCCCCTGCAACTATTTGACGGGCTCGGTTTGCCGAAACTCCCGGCAACTTTGTTCGCTCTTCCGAATCCATCTCTGCTAAACGTGTCGAGATTTTTCGAATTGCATCGATTGTAATGTTTTTTCCATTACCGCCATACCAGTCACCACAAAGACGAGCGAGAGTTCGCAAGGTCTTACTTGTTGCAATTGCACGATCTGAATCCTCGTGGCGAACCAAAGTTGGAAGAACAGATTCCAATTGAGTTTCAATGTAATCCCTAAGTGAACGCACGCTCTTGGCAGTAAATGGGTCACCTTGCAAATGACTTTTTGTTAGACGAGATGCGCCTAGTGGGAGAGTTACAGCAACTTCTGGGGCTTCATCAATCCCAGATGCAATTTCAAGAGAGCCACCACCAATATCGATTACTAGCAATCGACCACTTGACCAACCAAACCAACGGCGTGCTGCAAGAAAAGTTAATCTAGCTTCTTCTTCGCCAGTTAAAACCTGTAAATCAATTTCAAAATCCTTATTAATCGCCGCGATAATTTCTGCACCATTACTTGCTTCCCGAAGTGCAGAGGTTGCGAAAGGTAGAAGCTCCTCAGTTTTTACACTCTTAGAATGGGCAATTGCATTCTTAATCGCAAGCCGAAGCTCTGCTATTCCTTCAGCTGAAATGTTGTTCTCATCAGTTAAATACTCGGTTAACCGAAGCTCGACTTTGTGATTAAAAGTTGGATTTGGACGAGCACCTGGATGTGTATCGACTACCTGGAGATGGATGGTATTTGATCCCACATCTAAGACTCCAAGGCGCATTTGCCGAAGATACTCGCAATTCACGGTGGCAATTGACAGGTTCAGAGCACTGGTTTTTGCGTGTCATAATTACCCCTGCAACACGCCTCCCTAGCTCAGTGGTAGAGCAACGCACTTGTAATGCGTAGGTCGTCAGTTCAATCCTGACGGGGGGCTCCATAAGTTACTTCGAATTAAAATACTTTGGTATGAATAAGCCATGGAACGCGACTTCGACGTTGTAATTATTGGTTCTGGTTTTGGCGGATCGGTAAGTGCACTGCGATTAACTGAAAAGAATTATCAAGTTGCAGTTTTAGAAGCTGGTCGAAGATTTCAAGATAAAGATTTCCCTAAAACTTCGTGGCGGTTAACTAAATTCTTATACGCACCACGTTTGGGGCTACGAGGCATTCAACGAATTCATGCACTTCCCGACGTTCTAGTTTTAGCCGGCGCTGGTGTTGGTGGTGGCTCACTTGTTTATGCAAATACTTTATATATCCCACCAGATACTTACTTCAACGATAAACAATGGAAACACATAACAGACTGGAAGTCAGAATTACTTCCTTGGTATGACCAAGCGTCTCGAATGCTTGGCGTTGCAGATAATCCATATTTCTCACCTTCGGATGCTGCAATGAAAGAAGCCGCAATTGAAATGGGAGTTGGACATACTTTTAGAATGGCACCGCTTGGAGTTTATTTTGGTGACGGACCTGGCGCATTAAGTGCCGATCCATTTTTTGGCGGCAAAGGTCCGACAAGAAACGGTTGCATGCAATGTGGTGCTTGTATGACTGGTTGTAGATTTAATGCAAAAAATACTTTGCCTAAGAATTACTTAGGGCTGGCTGAAGGAGCTGGCGCCAAGGTCTTTGCGGAACATACCGTTACAAAAATTAAACAATTGCCTAATGGAAGCTGGAAAATTTACGCCCGCAAAAGTTCATCCTGGATTGGGCGAAAGCGAATTTTCACTGCTAATCAAGTGATTGTTGCAGCAGGGACATACAACACTCAGAAATTGCTGCACCGCATGAAGAGCGATGGCTTTTTACCAAAGATTTCAAACGCTCTTGGAAAGTTATCTCGGACAAATAGCGAGGCTCTCACCGGGGCACTTATGCAGGATGACAAAGTTGATTACAGCAAAGGCTCTGCCATCACCTCATCATTTTTCCCGGACGAACACACACATGTAGAACCAGTTCGATATGGGGTTGGAAGTAATGCAATGGGTTTACTGCAAACAATTATGACCGATGGTCACAGCGCATCGGCACGACGAAAACAATGGCTTACTACGGTTTTAAGACATCCATCAATGTTGGCTAGAGTTCTAAATGTTCGAAGGTGGAGCCAGAGAACAGTTATCGCACTTGTGATGCAGAATGTTGATTCTGCGGTAACGGTCTCAATAAAGAAATCTATTTTTGGAAAGCGATTAACTTCGAAGAATGACAGCGCAACTCCAAATGCAACCTATATTCCAGCTGCAAATGAAGTTGTCCGCAGAATTGCCGAAAAAAATGGTGGAATTGCCGGCGGACATATCGGAGACTTGATTGGTGCACCGTTTACTGCGCACTTTGTTGGTGGTTGCGTGATCGGAGACAGTGTTGATTCGGGAGTTTTAGATCCGTATCACCGAGTTTGGAACTATCCAACTTTGCATATTGTTGATGGTTCAAGTGTTACTGCAAATCTTGGTGTTAATCCTTCGCTAACAATTACGGCACAAGCAGAGCGGGCGATTTCGATGTGGCCGAACAAGGGCGGGATAGATTCTCGGCCGATACAAGGTCATCCATATAAAAAAGTAGCTATGGAATTTCCAAGCAACCCAGTTGTCCCAATGGGAGCAGTGGGAGAGTTAAGAGTTGTTTAACTTTTCGGTCTGCTCTTTACGTAGCCGAGGCCAAGTTGTAATTGGGTATTCAAGATTGCGGTAAAAATCACTTATCAGCTGCTGGACTAACCTTGGCTTCTCTTTAACGACGAAGTGTGAAGTTCCAGGAACTATTGCAAGCCGAGCATTTGGAATAGCTTCATAAAGTTCAATCGTATGTTGGTTTGAGAAGGGTTCGTCATCGCCAGTTAAAACAAGAACCGGACAACTTATTTTCGATAAT
This sequence comes from Bifidobacterium breve, assembly GCA_945863115.1. Classification (GTDB taxonomy): domain Bacteria; phylum Actinomycetota; class Actinomycetes; order Nanopelagicales; family Nanopelagicaceae; genus AAA044-D11. Next base: position 108,233 of record CAMAYZ010000002.1, on the reverse strand, counting down.
TGAGACGTTGTCATAGTTGGTTCAGAGTTCCAAACTTCATATGCCTTTCGAATTATTACTTCCTGCATATGTGCTGGGTCTGGAGATCGCAGAGCAAATTTCGCAGCATCATCTTCACTAATTACTATTTCTGGATCACTTTCAACCAAGGTAAGACCACTGTCGTAATGAAAATTAGTTCCAATTGCAACAATCGATTTAACAAGATCTGGCCGCTTTAGCGCAACCATCAAAGAGATAATTCCACCATCACTCCAGCCAATTAAATGCGTTGGGCCCTTAATCACATCTTCGATATATGCAATCGCTTCATCGGTTTGGAAATCAAAGTGGTAGAAACCTTCGCGACTTGCTGTGCGACCATGCGCACTTCGATCGTAAGCAAAAACGCTATGGGTTCTTTGGACTGCAGGGATAACTGTGTAGTCCCAACTTTCAGTTGAACTTAAACCACCGTGCATTAGTAACACGGGATCAGATTTTTTGCCGAAAGTTTTTCCTTGCGCAGACCAGATTTGATGACCACGTAAATCTAAGTAGCCGCGCTTTAACTTCAACATGAATTAAACCGAATCCATAATGTGGCGATTTCCGCGGTCGAACGTGAAGTAATTCCAGCACCAATCGACAATTGTGCCAATCCGATTTCTGCCGCCCATGAGGTAAAAGAGGTGTAAGAACAACCAAGCTGCCCAAGCTGGATAACCAGAGAATCTAATCTTGTTCACTTCGACTACGGCTTTATGCCGCCCGATGGTTGCCATGGATCCTTTATCTTTATATTTAAAATCCTTAAGTTCAATTCCTTTTTCTCTACGCAAGATTTGTTCTGCAACAAAGCGGCCTTGCTGCATTGCAACCGGTGCGACCATTGGGAGAAAACGTCCATCTTTAGATTTTGCGCCGCAAACATCTCCGACGCCCCAGATATTTGGATAATTTGAAACTGCAAGCGTTGGGTAAACACTTAATCGATTGCCATCTAATGGAAGCGATAGATTTGAAACAACCGGTTCGCCTTTAACGCCAGCCGCCCAAATCGTAATCTCAGCAGGAATTTTTTCACCGCTCTTTAAATTAATTTCGGTGCGCTTTACAGATTTAACTGCATGATTAACCAAAACTTTCACGCCTAATTTTTCTAGAGCCTGTTTAGTTTTTTCAGAGAGGCTTGGTGAAAAACTTGGAAGCAATCTTGGTCCTGCTTCAATTAGTGAGACATCGATATGTAGTGCAGCATGTTTTTGATCATTCAATAATGGGCCGCGAACTAGTTCAGCAAGTGCTCCTGCCATTTCAACCCCAGTTGGTCCGCCACCGACTACAACAATAGAAAGTCTGGTGTCATCTTCGAAGCGACAGAGATCTTCGAAGCGGCGCATAACTTCGGCGCGAATTGTTAAAGCTTCATGAACTGACTTCATGCCAAGTGCGTATTCACTAACACCTGGAGTCCCAAAATCTGCAGTAACAGAACCAACCGCAACAACTAAATGATCGAATGGCAAAACTTCGCTGCTATCTAATTTGACCGTCTTGTTTTTATGATCGACAGAGATTGGGCTACCCATTCGAAATTTTCCATTGAAGGAGCGAAGCGCACCGCGGATTGGATATGCAACATGGTCGGCAGCAAGTCCGGCAGTTGACACCTGATAGAGCAAGGGCAGAAATGTTTGATAATTGTGACGATCTACAACCGTAATATCCGCGCTATCACCGAGAGCTTTAGCTGTCGCGAGTCCGCCAAAACCGCCACCAAGAATTACGACTCTTGGTTTGTGGCACTTTATCATCGTTTCCTCTATCGCTTCGTAATAATAAAATTTCAAGTTTCGGAAATCAGGGTTGCAGTCTACTGTTTAACCCGTGAGCATGCCTGCTAATAATCCAATTCCAGTAAATCCTGGGCGCAAAATCCTCGTTACGGGTGCATCTGGTTATGTTGGTGGTCGACTTGTCCGACAGTTATTGAGTCAAGATTTTGCAGTGCGTGTGATGGTCCGCGATAAAAATAAAATTTCTGGTCAAGCTTGGATAGATAAAGTTGAGATTGCACAAGGAAATGCGAGTGATTTCGCATCAGTAAAGTCTGCTTTAACTGGAGTTCATACCGCCTTCTACTTATTGCATTCAATTAATTTGGGTTCTAATTTCGATGAAATCGAAGCTGCAATGGCACGAAATTTCGCAACTGCCGCAGAAGAAGCTGGTGTTAGCCAGATAATTTATTTAGGTGGAATTGCAAACGATAAACAAATTAGCCAACACTTAGAGTCCCGTGCAAATACTGGCCGCCAACTAGCCAGTGGAAAAGTGCCGGTCATTGAAATGCGTGCCGGCATAATCATTGGTTCTGGATCTGCATCTTTTGAAATGCTTCGCCATCTAACCCATCGCCTTCCTGTTATGACGACTCCAAAGTGGGTTTCAAATCGCACCCAGCCAATCGCAATTCGAGATGTGCTCTGGTATTTATCAAGTGCGGCCGGACTTAAGACACCAGTCAGTGGTGTTTTTGATATTGGTGGTCCTGCAGTTCTTTCATATGCCGACATGATGCAAATGTTTGCAAAAATTTCTGGTCTGCGTCGTCGCTGGATTATTAAAGTTCCAGTTTTATCACCAGCACTTTCAAGTTTATGGATTGGTTTGGTAACTCCAGTTCCTACTGCGCTGGCTCGTCCACTCGTTCATTCCTTAATTAGTGAAGTTGTTGCCGACCCAAATAAAAGTATCGCTGGGCTAATTCCGCCACCACCTGAAGGTTTGCTACAGGTCAATCAGGCAATTGAATTAGCGCTCTCTAGAACAACTGAAAACCAAGTTGAATCACGTTGGTCAGATGCAACTCAACCAACCGCGCCTTGGCAGAAAGCCCAGAGCGATCCGTCATGGGCAGGCGAAACTATTTATCGTGATCACCGCGAGAAAATTGTTGAAACTAGTCAAGCAAATCTCTGGAAAAGCATTGAACAAATCGGTGGCGAAAATGGTTGGTACGGTGCAGATTTTCTCTGGTGGGCGCGCGGGATAGTAGATCGCTTATTCGGGGGAGTTGGACTTCGTCGCGGTCGTCGCAGCCCAGATACTTTGCGAATTGGTGACAGCCTCGATTTTTGGCGGGTAGAGAATTTAGAATCCGGAGTTTCATTAAAACTTTATGCCGAAATGATTCTTCCTGGAAAAGCTTGGCTTGAATTTAAAATTGAAGATTTCGAAATCGCCGGTAAGAAAATGCGAAGAATTTCACAAGATGCAACTTATTCACCAAGAGGTCTCGGTGGCCATCTTTATTGGTTTGCAGTTTCACCATTTCACGTATTGATATTTCCTAGAATGCTGACAAATTTAGTTCGTAGCGCTAACCGAAAAGATTATGCAGAATCCAATTAAATTCGGCTAAATCCCAGAAATTGTCACCCTTATCTCCTATAATTTAGGCATGGAAAACTTAGAGATCAGCGCGCAAAATCAGGCGACATCTCTAACCGAATTAGAAATTAAAATCTTGGATTTTGAGGGTCAATGGTGGAAGTTTGCCGGCGCCAAAGAGAGCGCAATCAAAGAGCTCTTCGACATGACGCCTCCTGCTTATTACCAACTTCTAAATAACCTGATCGATCGCGATGATGCCGTGCTGAACGCACCAATGCTCGTAAAGCGACTTCGCCGTCTGCGCGAAGCCCGCACAAACGCCCGCTCGCTCTAGTTCGATTTGCCCCACCCTTTGCCCCTGCTCTAGATTTGGCATTAGCACTCGGAAGGTTAGAGTGATAATCGTTAAAAGTTAGAGAGAGATAAAAATATGGCAAAGATGATTGCTTTTAATGAAGAGGCCCGTCGCGGTCTCGAGCGCGGAATGAACGCACTCGCAGATGCTGTGAAGGTCACCCTTGGACCCCGTGGACGAAATGTAGTTCTCGAGAAGAAGTGGGGAGCACCAACAATTACTAACGATGGTGTTTCAATCGCTAAGGAGATCGAATTAGATGATCCTTGGGAAAAGATTGGCGCAGAATTAGTTAAAGAAGTTGCCAAGAAGACAGATGATGTCGCAGGCGATGGAACAACTACTGCGACAGTTTTGGCACAAGCACTTGTGCGCGAAGGTCTGCGTAACGTTGCTGCCGGTTCGAATCCAATGGCGCTAAAGCGCGGAATTGAAAAAGCCGTAGATGCGATTTCAGCAGAACTTCTTGCAATGTCGAATCCAGTAAAGACCAAGGAACAGATTGCAGCTACTGCATCTATTTCTGCAGCCGATTCAACAATTGGCGAAATGATTGCTGAAGCAATGGACAAGGTCGGCAAAGAGGGCGTTATAACTGTTGAAGAATCAAACACATTTGGATTAGAGCTCGAGCTAACCGAAGGTATGCGTTTTGATAAGGGTTACATTTCTCCTTATTTCACAACTGATACCGATCGCATGGAAGCCGTTCTAGAAGATCCATATATTTTGATTGCAAATTCCAAGATTACAAATATCAAGGATTTGCTACCAATTCTTGAAAAGGTAATGCAATCAGGTAAGACCCTAGTAATTTTGGCTGAAGATGTTGAAGGCGAAGCACTTGCTACTTTGGTAGTAAACAAGATTCGTGGAACATTTAAGTCTGTTGCAGTTAAGGCTCCAGGATTTGGTGACCGCCGTAAGGCAATGTTGCAAGATATTGCAATCCTTACAGGCGCAACTGTTATCTCTGAAGAAGTTGGTTTGAAGCTAGATGCAACAACAATGGATCTACTTGGTCGCGCTCGCAAGGTTGTTGTGGCGAAGGAAGAAACCACAATCGTTGAAGGCGCTGGCGATGCAGAACAAATTAAGGGCCGCGTAAATCAGATTCGTGCTGAAATTGAAAAGTCAGATTCTGATTATGACCGCGAGAAGCTGCAAGAACGCCTAGCAAAACTTGCTGGTGGCGTTGCAGTTATCAAGGCTGGCGCAGCTACTGAAGTTGAACTTAAAGAGCGTAAGCACCGCATCGAAGATGCTGTTCGTAACGCAAAGGCTGCAGTTGAAGAAGGAATCGTTGCTGGTGGCGGCGTTGCACTTCTACAAGCAGCAAAAGTTGCATTCGAAAAGTTGAAGCTAACTGGCGAAGAAGCAACTGGCGCACGAATTGTTGAAGTTGCAATCGAAGCACCACTTAAGCAGATTGCTATTAATGCCGGACTTGAAGGTGGCGTAATTGTTGAAGCAGTTCGCAACAAGCCAGTAGGCACCGGATTAAATGCAGCAACAGGTGAATACGTTGACATGATCAAAGCCGGAATTATTGATCCAGTTAAGGTCACACGTTCTGCACTTCAGAATGCGGCATCAATTGCTGCCCTATTCATTACAACCGAAGCCGTAATTGCGGATAAGCCGGAGCCAAAAGCTGCTGCTATACCTCAAGGCGGAGGGGATATGGATTTCTAAATCCGTAATAAGATACGCGGATGAGTTCAGCAAAAATTGAAGACAAGTTCAGCGCCCTTGAATTAGCAAGGGCTGCTGCACTTGAAGATTCACCAGCGCCAGATCAAGTTGGGGAATTAGTTTCAATTTCTTATGATGAAGTCGAAGATTCAAGTGATGCTCGAATTGCAACATATCTCTTTGAAGCATCAATTAAAGGTTATGTTGGTTGGCGTTGGGCAGTAACAGTTGCAAAAGTAGATGACTCAAGTTCACCAACAATTTGTGATGTAGTTCTTCTTCCTGGTTCAGAGTCATTGCTTGCACCAGAGTGGGTTGCATATAAAGATCGCTTACTTCCTGGCGATGTTGGTCCCGGAGATATCGTTCCTACATCAGCAGATGATGCGCGCTTAGTGCCAGGTTTTGCGGCGCTTCCAGATGATGAAGAATTAGATCTCACACAACTATTTGAATTTGGTTTGGGTCGAGCCCGTGTCCTCTCTATTACCGGTCGCGATTTAGCAGCACAACGTTGGTATGCAGGAAACGCTGGACCAAATAATGCGATTTCACAACAAGCACCAAAGCCATGTAACTCTTGTGGTTTCTTTATTCCAATTGCTGGATCACTCCGATCCGCATTCGGAGTTTGCGCAAATATTTTGGCGCCGGATGACGCGCGCGTTGTTTCGGTCGACCATGGCTGCGGCGCACATTCCGAAGCGCTGGTTGTCACCGATTAGCCGCTAATCAAGCGCGAAATCAGGCAACAGCACCTTGCATTCGTAAGTTAAACTAGCCCTCTTGTATTACAACATGTAAAACAGATTTAAAGAAAAAAGGAGTTCCCCAATGCCTCTAGGTCGCGTGAAGTGGTACAGCCTTGAAAAGGGTTTTGGATTTATTGAATCCGAAGAAGGCGCTGATGTTTATTTAGCATCTTCAGCTCTTCCTTCTGGTGTTGCAACAGTTAAGCCAGGAACCAAACTTGAATTCGGAGTTATCGAAGGCAAGAAAGGCCCACAGGCAATGACGGTTCGTTTAATTGATGAACCAGCTTCTGTTGTTGCAAATAATCGAATTAATCATGACGATCTTGCAACAATGATTGAAGACACAATTAAGATTTTGGATAAAGTCGGAAATGGTTTACGCCATGGCCGCCATCCATCTGGACCAGATGCCGAGCGCTTAGCAAAAGTTTTGCGCGGTATTGCTGGACAGTTCGAGGGCTAATTACTCTCGCGCTTTGCCCGTCTAATTGTGTAACGAAGTCCAATAACGCCTAAACCGATTCCAAATACGCAGATCCATTTTGCATTTGTGCTGGCATCCAAGCCAAAGGTAGCTATAAGAGCTGCAAACCAGAGCGCGATACCAATAATTATTACGGTGATTGCACTTCTCAAGTGGACCATGAATTAATCCCCGACTAGTACAACAATTAGAACAACAAGAAAAAGAACTCCAAGAGTTATTAGTCTTCGAGTTTTATAGCTCAAGAACTTACTTCTTTAATTCGGCAACGATGTAGTCGATGCAATCTGTAAGTTTCTTAACGTCACTTGGGTCTACTGCAGGGAACATTCCAACGCGCAGTTGGTTCTTACCAAGTTTGCGATAAGGATCTGTATCTACAATGCCATTGGCCCGCAGAATCTTTGCAATTTCAAGGGCATCTATTGCATCATCAAAGTTAATTGTTCCAACTACCTTCGAGCGCATTGCTGGGTCAACAACAAATGGTGTTGTGTAGTCATTCTTCTCAGCCCAAGCGTAAAGATGATCTGAAGATTGTGCAGAACGACCAGCCGCAAACTTAAGCCCACCATTTGCATTCATCCATTCAATTTGTTCAGCTAGCAAGATGAATGTTGCAAGTGCCGGAGTGTTGTAAGTCTGATCAAGTCTTGAATTTTCAATCGCGATTGTTAAGTCGAAGAAAGCTGGGATAAAGCGACCACTTGCCTTTATCTTTTCAACACGTGCGATTGCTGCCGGGCTCATGATTGCAATCCAGAGTCCGCCATCTGATGCGAAAGATTTCTGCGGTGCGAAGTAATAAACATCGCACTGTGACATATCAACATCTAGCCCGCCTGCGGCAGAAGTTGCATCTACTAATACGAGAGCGCCGTCGGTTCCAGCTGGGCGAGTGATTGGCATAGAAACACCGGTGCTGGTTTCATTATGAGTCAGCGCGTAAACATCTACACCAGCCTCGGCAACTGCGACTGGGTGTGAACCTGGTTCGACTTTAATAACTGTTGGATCATCTAAGAACGGCGCATCTTTTGCAGCCGCAGCAAACTTTGAAGAAAATTCACCAAATACTAGGTGCTGTGATTTCTTCTCAATTAATCCGAATGTTGCGATGTCCCAGAATGCAGTTGAGCCACCATTACCTAATACAACTTCATAACCCTCTGGCAGATTAAATAGTGAAGTTAGTCCGGTGCGAACTCGGTTAACTACGTTCTTCACTGGCTTCTGGCGATGCGATGTTCCTAAAATTGAAGTCCCACCATTTGCTAAAGCAGCAAGTGCTTCGGGACGAATCTTTGATGGGCCACAACCAAAACGGCCATCAACTGGTTTCAAATTATCTGGAATTTTTATTTCGCTCATGGGCAGAGCCTACGGGTTCAGGCGTTTAACTTGCCAATCGGTTTTCTGTGAATCTGAACGCATATAGCGCAACCGATCATGCAATCTAGAATGGCGACCCTGCCAAAACTCGATGCTGACTGGGCGAACTAAATATCCACCCCAATAATCTGGTCGTGGGACAACCGACCCTTCCGGATATTTTTCTGCGAGCTGCGCATACTTTGTTTCAAGAGTTTCTCTGGAATCTAATTCAGTCGATTGCGCACTTGCGGTCGCACCAATTTGGCTGCCCCATGGCCGAGCTGCAAAATAATCATCGCTCTCTTGCGGACTAACTTTTTCGGCACTTCCAATAATTATTACTTGACGTTCCATTGGATACCAAGGGAATACGAGTGACACATTTGGATTATTTGAGATCGCATCAGCTTTGCGCGATAAGTAATTTGTGAAGAAAGTGAAACCGTCGGATGAAACATCTTTCAATAAAACTGATCGCCCCACTGGTGCGCCATCCGTAATTGTTGAAAGTACCATTGCATTTGCTTCAACCACCATAATGTTTTCGGTTGCCTCGCTGAGCCACTTTTTGAATTGCTCGATTGGATCGCTCGCAAGGTCGGCTTCGGTCAAACCGGCCTGGCCATAAGAAAGGCGCATCGCCCTGATGGTCTCCCGATTGATTTCGCTCATGGCTGTATCTAACTTCACTTTTGCCCCGCGTGCATCTTGCGGCAATACCCGCTTTGCTAGTTTGGCTTCACCCGTAAAAGTGTGGAGAATATGCACAACTAATTGAGGGAGCCCGTCGTGTCAGAAGTTTTTAAGCCCGGTCTTGAAGGCGTTATCGCATTTGAATCTGAAATTGCAGAACCGGATAAAGAAGGCAGCGCGCTTCGTTACCGCGGCGTTGACATCGAAGATCTTGTTGGTCGCGTAACTTTCGGAAACGTTTGGGGCTTGTTAGTAGATAACGAATTTAATCCAGGACTTCCAGCAGCAGAACCATTTCCAATCCCAGTTCACTCCGGTGATATTCGCGTAGATGTGCAATCTGCAATTGCAATGCTTGCACCAGCTTGGGGTTTTAAACCACTTTTAGATACAACAGATGATGAAGCTCGTATTCAACTTGCTCGCACATCGGTAATGGTTCTTTCATATGTTGCACAAGCTGCACGTGGTTCCGCACCGATGGTGCCGCAATCAGAAGTTGATAAAGCACACACCGTTGTCGAGCGAATGATGATTCGTTGGCGCGGTGAACCAGATCCACTTCATGTTCGCGCTGTCGATGCTTACTTTGTTTCAGCAGCAGAACACGGAATGAATGCTTCGACATTCACTTCTCGCGTAATTGCATCAACCGGCGCAGATGTTGCAGCAGCAATTTCTGGTGCGATTGGCGCAATGTCTGGTCCGCTACACGGTGGTGCACCCGCACGTGTTCTCAGCATGATCGAAGGCGTCGAAAAAACTGGCGATGCAACTGCATATGTAAAGGGAATTTTAGATCGCAAAGAACGCTTGATGGGATTCGGTCACCGCGTTTATCGTGCCGAAGATCCACGCGCACGCACACTTCGCCGAATTTCAAAAGAGCTAAATGCGCCACGTTATGAAGTTGCACTTGCACTTGAAAAAGCTGCACTCGCTGAACTTCACGAACGTCAACCAGATCGCGTGCTAGAAACAAACGTTGAATTCTGGGCTGCAATAGTTCTAGATTTTGCACAAATCCCAGCACATATGTTCACATCAATGTTTACCGCCGCACGAACCGCAGGTTGGTCAGCACACATTCTTGAACAGAAGCGCACCGGAAGAATTATTCGACCATCTGCAAGATATGTAGGTCCAGCGCCTCGTAAAGTTAGCGAAGTTAAGGGCTGGGATGAGTCAGTCCACTCACTCCACAACTAAACGCAATATCTTCTGGTTTAGAAGAGATCTGCGCTTAGCTGATAATCCAGCGCTCCTTGCTGCAATTGAAAACAGTGAAGAGCTAATTGCAGTTTTCATTCTCGATGAAAAAATAATAAAAGATAGTGGAAGCAAACGTCTGGCCTATTTAGGACAGTCTCTTCGTGCGCTTGATGAATCACTTAACAATAAATTGCATGTAATGACCGGCGATCCCATAGAAGTATTGAATTCTATGATTAAGCGTTATGGCGCAGATGAAGTTCATATCAGTCAGGAATATGAACCCTATGGCGCTGCTCGTGACTCAAAAGTAGAAGCAAGTGGAATCAAATTAGTTCGAACCGGAAGTATTTATGCAGTTGCACCTGGCCGAGTATTAAAGCCAAGCGATGCGACTCCATACCGGGTATACACCCCGTTTTACAAAGCTTGGTGCCTACATGGTTGGCGCAAACCAGTTACTGTGCCAAAGAATTTAAATTTAGTTACGCCAACCGCGACTGATCGTAATTTTCCAGATTGGCAAGTTCCCGCAGGATCTGTAATTTCTAAAGCTGGTGAAGCAGCAGCGCTTGCTCGCTGGAAGAAATTTAAATCTAACGCACTTGCAAGTTATGACACAGAACGAAATAACGCCGGTGTCGATGGAACAAGCAAGATGAGTGAGTATTTAACGTGGGGCGAGATTCATCCGCGGACACTTCTTGCAGAGCTTGGAACAAGCAGTGCACACGATGTTTATCGCAAAGAGATTGCGTGGCGCGAATTTTATGCTGATGTGCTTTTCAATAATCCGCATACCGATAAAGATTATTACGCTCCTAGATTTGCAAATATGCGTTACGACGAACCTGGCGAAAAATTCAAAGCTTGGTGTGAAGGCAAGACCGGATATCCATTTGTTGATGCCGCAATGCGTCAGATTGTTAAAGAAGGCTGGATGCATAACCGAACCCGAATGGTTGTTGCATCCTTTTTAGTCAAAGATCTGCATTTGGAATGGCAGCTCGGCGCAGATTTCTTCCAGGAGCATTTAGTTGATTTTGACGTTGCATCAAATGCACACGGTTGGCAATGGACTGCCGGATGTGGCACAGATGCTTCGCCGTATTACAGAGTGTTTAATCCAATCGAGCAAGGAAAACGTTTTGATGTAAACGGAGATTACATCCGCAAATATGTTCCAGAACTTGCTCACTTAAGCAGCGACGAAATTCATGAACCTTGGGAATATCTAGATGGTTATTCAAAAGGTTATCCAGAGCGAATAGTTAATCATGCGACAGAGCGCCTGGAATCACTTGCAAGGCTAGAAGAGATTAAGCCAAGTTAATTCTGGGATTGCACATAACCAGTGCCGTTTCGTTTTGCTTCATACATCGCCGTATCAGCCCGTTTCAATAACGCTTCCTTAGTTGTTGTTGGACCTTCGGTTGTGACACTTCCAATACTTACTCCAACCTTTACATCTCCAACCGAGAGCGTAAATGGATAGGTGCAAGTAGCTCGAAGTGCAAGGGCCACATCATTTCCAATATTGCGTTCTCCATAAACAACTACACCAAATTCATCGCCACCAAGTCTGGCAATAAGAACATCACTCGGAAGAACTCGATTAAATCTTAAAGTTATCTGTTTCAAAAGTTGATCGCCGACTTCATGGCCATAGTTATCGTTTACTGCTTTAAATCCATCTAAATCTAACAACAGTAAAGTTCCGGTCCTTCTACGAAGTAATTCAAGTTCGGCAATGAATCTTCTTCGATTAGGTAGCCCAGTAAGTTCATCAGTTCTTGCATGTTCACGATCTTCACTAACTATTTTTGCATCACGAAGTGCAAGTGCCATTCGGATGAAGGCGAGTGAAATAGTAAGGAAGGCGAGAGCAAGAACAAATGTGGGGAAGTAATTTGCCCGCAATGCGCCGTAAGCGAGAATGCTTGAACTTATGATTAAGGCAAATGTTGTAGCCCAGGTATTGATGCGGCGATCTTCAATTTCAGTTTCACCACCATGAAGCCAGAGCCCATTAGCAATCAGCGCTAAACCTAATAACCAGCCATCATCTGTTAGGGCTGCGAATTCATAGCCAGAGGTTGCTGAAAGAAGTAAGAAGAATAAGTCTGTTATTGCAAAGATTGAGATCCCGAGAAAGAAGCTTAGGCCGCGCAAACTTCGGTGTTGGAGAATAATTAGAGACAGACAAGTTGCGACAAGAACTAAGTCGCCTACCGGGTAGAGAACAGATAAAAATACTTCATAGCTTCGCCCCTCAAAGCGCATCTGCGCTGGTCGCAGTAACAAACTTGAAATAACGCTCGATGTTCCCAGAGCAATAATTGCGGTATCTAAGATTTCCAAAGCTGATATTTTCTTCGTGACGGCAAGTGCGCGAATTATTCCGAGAAGCATCAAGGGATAAAAAGAAATATAGGTAGCATCAATTAAATGCTCTGATATTTGAAAACTATAAAAAGAATTCCAAGTTGAAAAGGTGGATCCGAGTGCCCAAAAAAGTATTGCGAAAGTTATTGCAAGCTTTGCTAATCGATCATTTAGCTTTGGAGATCGCCAAGCGACCAGAGCTGCGAGAAATGCAATTGCATTAAAGATAATTAGATCTGGAACGATTGACGGCAAATTAAAAGCCACCCGAATAATCAGGTGGCTAATTAATAAGAGGAATACTCCTACTCTCGCCATTTAGCGAGCGTAGGGTAAAAAGTGAAGCTTATTTACAGGCGGTGGAAAGGCTTGTCTTCGCACTTGCTAAATCAGCTGCGGTTTTAGCTTTTCCATCAGTTGCTTCTTTGATTTGAGCGTCAAGTTCTACAATGTTTGCAGTCGCATCGATAACGCGTTGCTTATTGCGATCAATACCAGCTTGAACAGTTGCTATCTGCTTCTTCTGGGTTTCCGTTGGATTCTTAGGATAAGAGAGCATGTTCTTGCTCCAAGTATCTACATTCTTCTGAGCACTTGCAATCAATCTTTCGTTTGTCGCCTTTAGACGAGTAGTGCTGCTTATTCTGCCTTCGAATGAACTTGCAACCGAGTCAGCTAAAGATTTTGCGCTTAAGTAGCTCTTGTTTGCATTAATACATGGCGCAGAGACCCAAACTAACTTCGTTGATGTAGATACTGGGTTCTTGGTGCAGGTAAATGAAATTTTTCCGATTGTGGCCTTTGCATTTGCCGGCTTGCACGCTTTGTAAGCAGTGGCTGCGGATGCACTTGAGACACCAACAATCGATCCCGCGACTATTAGCAATGCGATAGATATCGTTGAAAATTTCTTTGACACATTAACCTCCACAAAATTTACCCAACAGCCACAAATTTATGTGACTTCAATGAGGAGATTCTATCTTTTCGATTGCTAGATATCGGGGAGAAAATCTCTTTGTGCCGGTGAAATTACTGTGAATATTTGATTGATTTAACGTTGCCGCGCTCGGACCTTGATTCCAAGCTTGCGAACCAAGGGTCTCGGCCCAAATCTTGCGATTGAGCTTAAAATTTTATATTGCCACCCAGGAATACAAATCGCCTTACCTTTAAGCGCTGCTCGCCAAGAATCACTGACAACTCGATCCGCATCCAACCACATGAAATTAGGCAGCCCTGTCATTTTCATCTTTCCGCGTTGATGAAATTCAGTACGTGTAAAACCAGGACAGAGTGCAGAAATATTGATGTTGGTCTTTGAAAGTTCCGAGTTAAGCGATTCGGTGTGAACCGTTAGATAAGACTTTGCCGCGCTGTATGTTCCGCCTGCAATAAAACTGGCAACACTTGAAACATTAATTATCGTTCCAGAATTACGGCTCAGCATTTGAGGTAAGACCGCATGCATCAATTGCATCGGGGCTCTGGCCAACACATCAATTAGCTCAAGCTCTGCTTTAATGTCGCTCTTTAAAAAGCTATCTTTTATTCCGAAGCCAGCATTATTAATCAATACTTCAATAGGTTTCTTTGGATTGGAAAGGCGCTTTTCAACTCTGGCTAATTGCGCAGGAACTGAGAGATCGGCCTGCAATACTTCAACATCGATTTTATATTTTTTTGAAAGAGAAGTTGCCCGTTGTTGTAGCCGCTTTTTATCGCGAGCCACAAGAACTAAGTCATAACCATTTGCCGCGAGCAATCTAGTAAAGGATTCACCAATACCTGCGGTGGCTCCCGTTACTAGCGCAGTGCTCATTTAATTACTTTACTATCCCAGCTGTTGATTCGTCCCTGATGTGCCATGAAGTTCCATACTCTTCAAGCTTTGCAAGGAATGGCTTTGAATCAAACCATTCTGGACCATTCACTCCAGGTTCTGGTTTCCAGACTCCTTCATGAATAAGTTCCATTGCAATAACTGGATTTATCGCGGTCTGCCAAACAACAGCTTGATCACCATAATTTTCCATTGACCAGGCGTTATCAATTACGTTATAGAGATAAACAGCTTTTGGTTCACCACTTTTATCTAAACCTTTAACAAGGCAACCGGCACAAGTTTTTCCAGTCATTCTTGAACCAAGTGTTGCTGGATCAGGAAGTGAAGCAGCTAAGAGATCGCGAGGTGAAACTTGAATTCCTTGGACATCAACAGTCTCGGTGCGATCCATACCAAGCATATGAATGGTTTTTAGGATTGAAATAAATTGCGCACCAAGACCATATTTGAAGTTAACTTTCTTAGCTTCGATCTTCTGCGGAATTAAGACAACTTCTTCGTGCTCAACATTCACGCATTCAACCGGCCCGATTCCATCAGGAAAATCAAAGACTTCAAGTTCCGAGAATGGTTCGGTTGTATACCAACCACGGCCATCTTCCCAAACAAGTGGCGGATTCAAACACTCTTCGATTGTTGTCCAAATTGAAAATGATGGCGCAAATTCTGAACCAGCGACAACTAAGTTTGATCCATCTAAAACAGTTATTGAATCGATACGTGAAAACAATTCATCACTTGCATACTTTGCAAAGACATCACTTAGACCAGGTTCAACGCCCATACCGATTAAGGCATAAATTCCGCGTTCGCTCCAATTCCAGTCACGTGCAAATTGCTCATCGCCACATTTCACACCGGTTTCGGTATATGGATAATGTGGATGCGGACGAGAAAGTGACATCGCCATATCCAGATAATTCCTATTTTCAATTTCACAGGCAAGAAATATCGGCATCACAAAACGCGGATCAACTGCGTTGATGACAATATCTGGGTTTGCTTTACGAATTAATTCGCGAATATCTTCGAGTTCTGCTGCATTTACTTGTGCGGCGGAAAAGCGGGGATCCTTCAAGCGATTTACGGCATCTTCAGCGCGAGATAAATTACGATCTGCGATTACTAGTTCTGTAATGAATGAACGACGTGAAGCAATATTCGCTATTGCTCGACCAACTCCACCGGCGCCTAAAACTAGGGCCTTCATTAAAACCAACTCCAAACGAGTATTTGTTTATTTTTACCAGCCTAGCCCAGCAGGTAAGCGATAGGCAAACCCCGTTAAAGTTAAGTAAACTTACTTTCGATAAAAGTCCAACTAATTAATTAATGAATTAATCAGGTCCTAGTAGCTCAGTGGATAGAGCAACCGCCTCCTAAGCGGTAGGTCGCAGGTTCAACTCCCGCCTAGGACACCAGAGAAATATTAATTATGAAATACAACTGTTTTATCGCCAACGATAAAGATTCTATCTTCGGCGAAATCGCGAACTGCGCGAGATAAGACTCGACGTTCGATATCGCGACCAGTTGCAATTAAATCTTCAGGAGTTGAAGCATGAGTTACATGCGCAACATCTTGATCAATAATTGGGCCCTCATCTAAATCAGGTGTTACAAAGTGGGCAGTTGCGCCAATTATTTTTACACCACGTGCATGTGCCTGGTGGTAAGGCTTGGCACCTTTAAATCCTGGCAAGAACGAGTGGTGGATGTTGATGATTCGACCGCTCATTCTTTCGCAGAATTCTCTGGTAAGAATCTGCATATAACGGGCCAAAACTACGAGATCAATTTCAAGTTCGGTAACTAGCTTTGCAATCTCTGCTTCTGCTGCTGACTTGTCTAATTTGCTCTGGTCAATAAATTTAATGCCATGTGATTCAACTAAAGTTTTCAATTCACTGTGATTAGAAACAACTGCTGGAATTTCAATTGGAAGCTCGCCCAGTTCTTGAAGATAAAGCAGATCGCGAAGACAGTGTGATTCTTTTGTAACAAGGATTAACGCCTTCTTCTGCTTTGCAACCGAACGCAGTGAAAGTTTTGGCTTAAATTGACCTAGACCGCTCTCTAGAATTTCGCGGACCTTTGCTAATTCGATTTCACTTTCAAACCGGGTGCGCATAACAAAATCTTGGGTTGTGGGATCTGTGAACTGTTGATTCTCAATTATGTTTCCTCGCGCAGCAAGAACCGCAGTGGTCATCGCATGCACGATGCCTGGCTGGTCCTTGCATTGCAGGGTTACTATCAAATCCATTGCAGAAGTTTAATGGCTAATTGTGAATCTCTTTAACGCTTTAGGAGCCCACCAGTTACGTTCACCGAATAAGCGCATAAGTGCTGGAACAAGCAAGGCTCGAACCAAGGTCGCATCGAGAAGAATCGCAAAGGCGACACCGAATCCCATGGTCTTAATTGATGTAACACCGCTTGTCATAAAGATCGCAAATACCACTGAAAGGATTACCGCGGCTGCAGTAATTATTCGGGCAGATTTTTGAAGCCCAAGTGCTACGGATTCAATATTTGAATGACCGGCATCATGCTCTTCTTTAATTCGTGAGAGTAAAAATACTTCGTAATCCATCGATAAACCGAATGCGACTACTGCAATCAAGATAACGATAGAGGTATCGATACTTCCAGTATTAGTAAATGAACCAACTAGCCAAGTTAAATTACCACCGATAAAGATCCAAGTCATTGCACCCAAAGTTGCAGATAGTGAGAGCAAGTTCAGAATCACGGCTTTGATTGGAAGAATGATTGATCCAGTAAACATAAAGAGAAGAATCAGTGTTCCGACGGCGATCCAACCAAGTGCGATAGGCAATGTCTTAGCTATACCTATTTGGCTGTCAGCATAATCAGCAGCGACACCGCCAACCAAAGTTCCTTCCGGAACATTTAGTGCACGAATTTCAGTAATCATTTTCTCTGCTGCAGGAGTGCGCGCACCCATACTGTGAATTGCAGCTATGCGAACATCCGTGCCGACAGTTTCGGGAGCACCGATATTCATTACACCCGGG
Source organism: Bifidobacterium breve (assembly GCA_945863115.1). GTDB lineage: Bacteria > Actinomycetota > Actinomycetes > Nanopelagicales > Nanopelagicaceae > AAA044-D11. The sequence goes on along the minus strand of CAMAYZ010000002.1, from coordinate 91,015 downwards.
ATGTTTGCGAGTTCGCTTACAAAGCTATTTATGGCAACCATCTTCGATGTTCCATTTGGAATTACTATTTCAATTGGATTTGCTTGCTCGCCAGGGAATTTTTCTAAACCAACTTGAGCCGCAATCGCTGCCTTGTCAGATGCTGGTAGAACACGAGTATCAACTTGCGAGAAGACTATATCTTTAATCGGTGAAGCAATAGTTCCTAGAATTAGTAGCGATAGGAAAACTACTGCTACTGGCCGCTTCATTACAAAACGAGCGGTATGTGCCCAACGACCATCTTCCTTAGGAGTAATTGCACTCTTGCGCACAACAAATTTATCGATCTTAGTTCCAAGTAGCGCCAAGATTGCTGGAAGTGGAATCAGTGCACCAAGGATTGCAATTGCTACGACTGCAACTCCGCCATAACCAAATGACTTTAAGAACATTTGTGGGAAGAACATCAGGGATGCCAGGCTGATCATTACTGTGATGCCTGAGAAGAAAACAGTTCGACCAGCAGTTTTAACGGTCTGCGCAACTGATTCTTCAACGCTTTTTCCGGAATGAAGTTCTTCGCGGAAGCGGTTAACCATCAAGAGCGAGTAGTCGATACCAAGACCCATACCTAAGCCCGTTATCAAATTAAGGGCGAAGATACTTACTCCCGTGGCAAGGCTGATTAGATAGAGAATTACAAATGCACCAAGAATTGCGCTAACGGCAACAACGACTGGCATAGCAGATGCAATTAGACCGCCAAAGACAAAGAGAAGAAAGAGAAAGGTAAGTGGGATTGAAATAGCTTCCGCGAACTTTAAATCACTTGAAATTCTTTCGTTGATTGCATTATTAAAAGTGGAGAAGCCACCAACATAAATTCTTAAGTTTCCAACTTCACCATCATATTTTTTCTGCAATTCAGATGCTAATTTATCTAAGCTAGTGAGATCCGCTTCAGTGCCGTATATGAATAGGTAAGCGGCATTTCCATCTTCGCTTACTAATTGTTTCGCACCCCCAGAGCTCCAATATGAAAGCGTAGTTTCAACTCCTGGCCGATTGCGCAGTTCCGCTTCAATTGGTGCAACTTCAGCGGCAACCGCAGGGTCTGCAACGCTCTTGCCAGCATCGATGATAAAAATAATTGCGGGATCTTTTACCTTAAAAGTATCTGTTAAATAATTTACAGCTTTATATGAATCACTGTTGGGATCTGAATATCCGCCACCTTCAAGTCGGGCAAATACAAGTGAACCGATTACACCTGCTGCGATAGTGGCAACAATAAATCCTGCCAATACAGCCTTACGGCGTCTGAATAATGTGCGACCCAGCTTCTCAAACATGACTTCTATTCTCTCTGTTAGTTGATTAGATGATTAGTATTTACTTATGAGTGATCCGAAAATCTTGCCAAAAATAACACAAGATGAAATTGATCCGCGCGAAGATGATGATTCAAAACGCGATGCTGAAATTGAGGGCGATCGCCCACCCCATCATGGCTAATCATTTTTTGGGGCCGGTGGTGGTGTCGGTGCCGCTGGAGTTGTTGTTGGCTTAGAAGTTCTCGAATCAGTTTTATAGAAACCAGAACCTTTAAAGACCACTCCGACATTCGAATAAACCTTCTGCACTTCGCCTTTGCATTCTGGGCATTCGGTTAGAGCTTCATCGCTAAATGATTGAAATGCCTCGAATTGGTGGCCGCACTTGGTGCAGGCATATTCATAAGTAGGCATGGTGAGTATTGTAAAGAAGTGAGAGAATTACATCTAATCGGGAATCAATTTGAGAGGAAATCATGAAGGTCGGCAGAGTATTTCGAAGCACAATCTCAGGAACAATTGTTCTCCTTTCAATCTTTGTGGCTCCCGCCTTCGCAAATAGCATCACCGCTTCGGTTCCTCAAGCTGGGTCAGTTCTCACAACTTCTCCGAATTCGATTGCAATTTCAACTGCCGCTGCGCTTTCGGAACAAGGAAGTTTAATTGTTGTTAACAATCCAAATGGTGTTGCAGTTGATGACGGTTCAATAACAATTAATGGCAATACCGCTGAAGTAGGTTTAACTGAGTTAGTAACGACTGGTGTCTACACCGTGAACTACACACTTCTTTCAGATACCGAAGACCCACTTACTGGATCATATACATTTTTATTTAATGCGCCATCAAGTGTTGGAAGCCCAACACCGACACCAACTCAAACTTCTGCAGAAACAACTCTAGAAAATCAGAATTTAAATAGTGGATCAAATGCTTTTGTTTACACGCTTTTGGTAATCGCGGCCTTTGTTTTCATATTTTTGGTTTGGTATGCAAAGCAAACATTTGGCGGAGTAAAACGTTCACCTAAAACTAAGCGCAAATAACCGTATTTAAGTTATGCACTTTTTAACCGATACTCTACAAATTCTTTCAGCAACAACCCTAATCGGTTTACTTATTGCAATTGCTTTCTTAATTCGGGAAGAGCACTCGAAGCTATTGCCGGAGGCAATCCGCATTCGCAATCTTGCAATAATCCCGGCCGCGTTATGGCTTATCTCTAGCCTCGGTTTTTTATTTGTTGAACTAGCAAATTTGCTATCTATTCCGATTTCAGAAGCCTTTGATTTAACAGTCGTAAGATCATTTGTAACTCAAACCGCCCTGGGAAAAAGCTTTGGAATAAACATTGCAGCCGCTGCAATTGTTCTGATACTTATTCCAAGAATTTCGAGAACTACAGGTTCATTTTTCATTCTCGGAATAACTTTCATTGGAGTTCTTGCACCCGTCTTCCAGAGCCATTCAAGCAATTCAGGAAATCACGGCTTAGCTATCGGATCGCTCTTAATCCACGTAATTGGAATTTCTCTCTGGGTTGGCGGAATCATTTCGTTGATCTTAATTAACAAATCAGAACGTATTTTTGCTATTCCAAGATTTAGCACACTTGCGCTCTGGTCAGCAATTGCTGTTTGTCTCAGCGGATCGATGAATGCTTGGACTCGGCTCAATTTTCGCGAGGCCTGGAATTCGCAATATGGAAATTTAGTAATCTACAAAATTGTATTGAGTGCAATCCTTATCTTTATCGGTGCTATCCATCGTAAATATATTATGAAAAAATTAGAGGGCTCCAGGCAGGTTTATCAGCTATTGATTGTTGAAGTAATTGTGATGATTGCAGCAATCAGCGTTGGCTCCTGGCTTAGTTCGAGTGCGCCACCGGTTCCAAAAAATGTGAGAAATATTGGTATTGCCGAAATAATTGCTGGAAGCCCAATGCTTCCTGCTCCAACGTTCAAAAATTTGTTGTGGACATATGTTCCAGATGGAGCATTTCTAGGAATTCTAATTTTCATTACCGCGCTCTATATAAGAGGTGTAGTAATTCTTGCTAAGCGTGGCGATAAGTGGCCAGTTGGACGAACCATTGCATTTGCACTTGCAATTGCAGCTACAGATTTTGCAACTAGTGGAGGGCTAGGTGCATATGCGCACTTTGCTTTCTCCTATCACATGGTCGCTCACATGATTCTAGGAATGGTTGCACCAATTGGATTTGTTCTAAGTGCACCGATAACACTTGCGCTTCGAACACTTCCAATCGGGCGAACCCCTGACGAACGTGGTATTCGCGGAAATTTGATTGCGCTATTGCATTCAAAGTATTTTCGAGTTATTTCAAATCCAGTTGTAGCACTAGCAATCTTTGATGGATCGCTCTTCTTGCTCTATATGACACCGCTCTTCGGCGATTTAATGCAAAGCCACCAAGGACATCTCTTTATGAATATCCATTTCCTGCTTGCCGGAACTCTCTTCTTCCATGTAATCGTAGGAATTGATCCATCACCAAAACGAGTTCCTTATATTGTCCGCATCATCATTTTATTTGCTGCAATGAGCATTCACGCCTTCTTCTCGATTGCTTTGTTATCAGCGACAACACTTCTAGATGGCGGCTACTTCCTTAGCTTGGAGCGACCTTGGGCGACAGATTTATTAGCGGACCAAAGTGCAGGTGGAGCTGTTGGTTGGGCAATGGGAGAAATTCCAATTCTGATTGCGCTGATTGCAACATTTATTCAATGGGTGCGCGATGATAAAAAGGAAACTAGACGCATAGATCGGGCTGAAGATCGGGCAGCGGCCATGGGCGAAGATGACGATTTAGCAAAATACAATAAATATTTAGCTGGCTTATCTCGACTAGACGAAACCAAAGAAAGTTGAGTTAATTAACCTATGGAAGCGCTGATTGACGAAGAATATGAAGCACTGCGAGAAAGTGTGCGTGCGCTAGCGACTAAGAAAATTGCACCATTCGCGAAAGCAGTAGATGAAGAATCGCGCTTTCCACAAGAAGCTTTTGAAGCACTGCAAGCCGCAGATCTTGCCGCTGCACATGTGGATTCGAAATATGGTGGCCAAGGAGCAGATGCCTTAGCAACTGTAATTATTATTGAAGAAGTTGCCAGAGTTTGTGGATCTTCATCCCTTATTCCAGCTGTAAATAAATTAGGTTCACTCCCAATAATTCTCGCCGGAAGCGATGAGTTGAAAGAGAAGTATTTAACTCAGCTTGCAGAGGGCAAAGGTTTCTCGTATTGCCTCTCCGAATCTGAAGCAGGATCCGATGCCGCTGCAATGAAAACCAAAGCCGTAAAAAGTGGCGATGATTGGATAATTAGCGGAAGTAAAAAATGGATTTCAAATGCTGGGTTCTCTGATTTTTATACTGTGTTGGCTCAGACTGATTCGACTCTTGGAGCGAAAGGCATTACCGCTTTCGTAATCGAAAAGAGTGATGCCGGAGTTTCATTCGGCGCTCATGAAAAGAAGATGGGTTTTCGTGGATCGCCAACCCGCGAAGTTTATTTTGATAGCGTGAAAATTTCTGACGACCGACGATTAGGCCAAATCGGTTCTGGTTTTGCACTTGCCATGCAGACACTGGATCACACCAGAATTACGATTGCAGCCCAAGCACTTGGAATAGCGCAAGGTGCTTTTGAAGTAGCAACCAAGTATTCACATGAACGTAAGCAATTCGGTAAAGAGATTTTCGATTTCCAAGGTGTTCAATTTATGTTGGCTGATATGGCCATGAATATTGCCGCTGCTAGATCACTCACATATGCCGCTGCTGTAAAAAGTGAACGCGGCGAAAAGGATTTAACCTTCTTCTCGGCTGCGGCAAAGTGCTTTGCGACTGATGTAGCGATGAAAGTTACGACAGATGCAGTTCAAGTATTAGGTGGATATGGTTACGTTTCAGATTATCCGGTAGAGCGAATGATGCGCGATGCGAAATTAACTCAGATTTATGAGGGAACAAATCAAGTGCAGCGAGTTGTTATGGCGCGCCACCTTGATGAACTTAATTAGAGAATCGAACGATTAAATCTGGCGTTGCCACAGCGCTTAATTTGATGTCGTGCGCTTCAACTGGAACTGGTTCAACCGTTAACTCACCAGAATAAATAAGACCAATTCGCCAAGCGGAAATATTTGCTAGTGCACGATCATAAGACCCACCACCTTGGCCTAACCGATGTCCCTCGCGAGTAGCGTGAAGCGTAGGCACAATCACAATATCTATTTCATCACTTTCAATTGCTTTACCAACTGGTTCAAGAATCTTTCCGGCTTTGACGAGCTTTGACTGATCACCGTTCCAAATAATCCATTCAAGGTTCTTATCCTTTAACATCCTTGGCAAGACCAATTTCTTATTATTTCTAAGTATTTCCTCATTTAATTCTTTGGTTGCTGGTTCATCACCATATGAGATGTAACTCGCAATTGTTTTTGCGCTTTGAAACTCTTCGGACTTAATTATGTGAGTCCATGACTCAGTTAAGTCCCGGAGCGAACGTTCAGCACGAAATCGCTTTCGAAGTTCCTGCTTTTTAGAATTCGTTATATCCACGGAAATACTCTATTTAAGAAGTAAGGTTTAGTCATGGAACAACAGCCGAGCGTCGAAGAGCTCCTAGCCAATCTTCTAGATATTGCTTCGCCGCTTTCACCATTTGATATGCCGCTGCTCGATGCTCATGGTGCAACTCTTGCGAACGACATTTTTGCTGGCGAACGCTTAGTTTTACGAGGTGGCTCAAGAATTAGATCTACCCAAATTGGTTTAGCAGCATCTATTGGCTTAGATCGTTTACCAACACTTCCACACCCAAGAGTTGTAGTTATTTCTGCTGGCGATGATTTAGTTGAGCCAGGCCAACCACTTGCTGATTCTGAAGATGAGTTCGAAACAAATTCTTGGATGTTGACTACAGCAGTTCGAGAAGCTGGCGCAAATGGTTATCGAGTTCATACAATTCCAGAGAACCACGAACAGTTAAGAGAAGTTATTGAAGACCAGCTAGTGCGCGCTGATTTAATTGTTATCAGTGGTGAGCGACATGATGAATCTTTTGAATTAATCACTGCAGTGTTAAAAGAACTTGGTGAGATAACTACTGTCCGACCAAAAATGAGTGAGAGTGGACTTCACAACTTTGGCTTAATCGGCCCCGACAAGACTCCAGTTATTACGATACCTGGAGATCCAGTCGTAGCAGGTATCGCTGCCGAAATTTTCGTTCGTCCGATGATTCGCAAAATGGCAGGCGCACCAAATATTTTCCGTAATCAACTGAAAGCGAAGCTAAAGAGTTCGATTACCGCAACGCCGGGTGAGAGTGGATTTATCCGTGCGCTCTTGTCATCCGAAAATGGCGTAATCGCAACCCCGTTAGAAGGACAGAGTGATTTGCTTTCGCTCTCAGATGCAAATTCTTTCATCATTGTTCCGGAAAACTCAGGTGGGTTTAAAGCCGGCGAAGTTGTTGATGTAATGGTTCTTGATCGGAGCTCAAACTAAGTTGGCCACAAATTCAACCTGGCCGATTAAACTTTACGATAACGAATTATTTTTACGACCACTTCGCTTTAGGGATAAAAAAGCTTGGGACTTATCAAGAGCAAAAAATCGAGAGTGGTTAACACCATGGGAGGCCACTAGGCCAGAAATAGATTCCCATCTTGCTTTGCCCACATTCTTTGGAATGGTTCAGTCGTATCGCCGAGATGGTCAGGCCCTTCGATCAATCTCACTTGGAATTTGGTTAAAGGCGAATGGGAGCGAAATTTTTATCGGTCAAATAACTTTAGGTGGCATCGTCTTTGGAGCCATGCGTGGTGGCCATATTGGTTATTGGATTGATCAAAGATATGCCAATAAGGGATACACATCGCGGGCAGTTTCATTATTGACCAAATTTGGCTTAGAAGATTTAGCGCTTCATCGGATTGAAATTAACTTGAGGCCAGAAAACGATGCTTCTAAGCGGGTAGCTGAAAAATGCGGCTATATCTTTGAAGGAATACGTCCTAGGTATTTACATATTGCAGGTGCTTGGCGCGATCATCTAACTTATATAAAAGAAAATCCAAGAATTAAGTAAGACCTTTTAATATAGACATACCGCCTAAATCCCAAAGATTTACCCCGCTTAGAATTATCGTTCTACTCCATGGCGTCCGGTTTTATCTACCTAATCATCCTTGGGATGTGGGCGGCCTATTTCTTACCAAAATGGATGATCAGCCACGATGTAGCTTCAGGAAAATCTGCTGAAAGATACAAGAGTGCAATGCGAGTAGTTGGCGAAACTGGTTCGGCTTCGGTTGTAAATGAAAGTGATAATTTTAAGAAACAGAATCAAATTGCAAATCGCAGAATTATTTTTGGGGCGCTAACATTTTTGCTAGTTTCAATTGGCGCACTTTCCACAGTTGGAATAATTTCTACATCAGTGCTTTTAATTCCAACAACTGCACTAGCAATTTATGTAATTCATGTCCGGCGCCAAGTTGTTGCTGCACAACTTAAAGCACGACGAATAAAAGCATTTGAAAAAATATCTTCAGCATCGGTTATTACAGAACCAATTGAGAGAGTAACTTTCTCTTCAAAAGTAGATTTCGCTACTGAAAATAAAGAACATTGGATCCCGCTAATTGAACGCATTGACACAGCAGGCGTTGTTGTTATTCCAAAAGATGGAACAGCGTGGCAACCAACAAGCGTTCCAAAACCAACTTATGCGACCGCACCAAAAGCGATTCCCTCTAACCGGATAATTGATTTAACAATTCCTGGTGCTTGGATTGCCGCTCAGCAGGCGAGTGCCGAATCCGAATTACTTCCGACGCGAGATGAACTCTTTGATCAAGAGCTTGCCGAGAATGCGGCCAACGAGAAATACGGCGCAGTAAACGAGTAGCTAAGTTAGATCCAAGAAGGCAACCACATTCGGTCGCGCCAAGAGTTATAAGTGATTACAAGGCCCAAGAATATTGGAAGAAAATACAGGAAATTAATAAGAACAATCGAAGCGAATACGGTTGCAATCTTTCGCTGATTTTTAACAACTTTACTAAGAAGATAGACCAAAGTAAGCAGAATAAATGGTTCGAAGGCGATTGTGTAGAAGCTAAACATGGTTCGATCTTGAATCGCAAACCATGGTAAATAGCTTGCACCAATTACAACTAACAAAATTTCGGCTTGCTTATCGCGCTTACTAACCCAAAATCCAATTGTTACTAGCAAAGCCAGAGTTGCAGCCCACCAGAGAATTGGTGTTCCGATCGCCAAGATTTCTTGTGAACAACTTGTTCCACCACAATTCTTCGGAGTTTCATAGAAGAAAGATGTAGGTCTTCCTTGAATCAACCAACTCCAAGGATTAGCGGAATATGGATGTGAATCATTTAACTTTGTATGGAAGTTGAGAATTTCGGAATGGTAATGCCAGAGCGAAAATAATGGGTTAGATGAAAAATTACGGTCCCAACCCTTGTTCGTTGCAAACCAACTAAACCAAGATCCGATATAGATGAGAACTGGAAAGATTCCAAATTGCAGAAATCTAAACAATAGATTTTTCCGTAACAGATCCCGAATTGGATGATCTGCTCCTAAATATCGGTGCCTACGAAAATCCGTAACCAGAACGTAGAGCGCAAGTGCAATTAGAACATAGAGACCACTCCACTTTACTGAGCAGGCAAGGGCAAGAGTTAGTGCGCTTATCCAATATTTATTGTGCAGAAAAGCTAGAACTGCAATTTGAATAAAGAAAAGTAAGAAGATATCTAGAAGGGCAATTCGGGAATGAACTAAATGCAGCCCATCCATAGAGATTAGTGATGCGGCTAGAATACTGAGTAATCGATTATTGAATAATTTCTTTGCGGTGAAATACATTGAAATAATCGAAATAGATCCCACAATCGCAGCAGCAAAGCGCCAACCAAATTCGTTATAACCAAATAGCTTGATACCAATTGCTATGAGCCACTTACCGGTTGGCGGATGCACGATGAATTGTGCAAGGCCACTCTTCGAATCGATTTCAACGCCATTTTGTAAGAGTGATTGCGCGTTAGTCGCATAATAAATCTCGTCAAAGATTTTGCCCCTAGGGCTATCAAGATTCCACAATCTAAGGATTAGTCCTAAGGCGCCAAACCCCAAGGCGTAGACCCAATCTCGCGATATCCGCAATGGGGTTGTCATAAGTGAAGCCTAAAGCCTGCGAGAATTACCCAATGCTAATTCTTGCTGCGATTCCATTAGGCAATCCTGCTGATGCCTCTACCAACCTGCGCGAGGCAATAATTAGTGCCAAATTTATTGCAGCTGAGGATTCTAGAAAATTTTCTAGGCTCTGTTCAGATTTAGGAATTACATATTCAGCGAAGATTATTTCCTTCTTTGAAGGCAATGAAATCGAACGCCTTGACGAACTAGTTAAAATTTTAGAAAGTGGTTCCGATTTACTTGTTGTAACTGATGCCGGGATGCCAGGAATTAGCGATCCGGGTTATCGATTAGCACGGGCAGCGGTTGAAAAAAATATAAAGATTAAAGTTTTACCAGGACCAAGTGCGGTTACAACTGCGCTGCTGCTTTCTGGCCTACCAAGTGATCGATTCTGCTTTGAAGGATTCGCACCTCGAACCGGAGGTGCCCGTAAGAGTTGGTTTGAAAATCTTGCTAATGAGACCCGAACCATAATTATGTTTGAAGCACCGCATCGCTTATTAGAAAGTTTGGCCGACGCTGTTGCGGTATTTGGACCAAATCGTCTTGGTGCAATCTGCCGGGAGATGACAAAGACCTACGAAGAGGTAATTCGTGGCAATCTTGAGACCCTTCATAATTGGGCAGCTTCTTCTGAAATATTAGGCGAGATAACTTTGGTAATTGCTGGCTTTGATCCAGATTCGCGGCAATTTACTGCAGCTGATTTGATTGCAGAAGTATTGAAGCAAGAAGCTGCTGGAATTACCCGAAAGGAAGCCATCACAGAAGTGGCAAGAATTACCGGGACTGCTAAACGCGAAGTCTTTGACGCAATGGTTACGCACAAATCTCAAGATAGGCTAACGCCATGAGCGCCGAAAAATCCTTCTACTTAACGACGCCAATTTATTATGTAAATGATGCGCCACATATCGGGCATGCATACACAAATGTTGCTGGTGACGTATTAACAAGATGGCATCGCCAACGCGGAGAAAGTGTCTGGTTCTTAACTGGAACAGATGAACATGGCGAGAAGGTTATGAATACCGCCGCAGCAAATAACGTTAAGCCGCAAGATTGGTGCGATCGCTTAGTTGAAGAAGCTTGGAAACCAAACTGGAGCGCACTAAATATTGCGAATGATGATTTTATTCGCACCACCGAACCACGTCACGAAGAACGCGTTCAAAGGTTTATGACCCTTCTAAAAGATAACGGTTATATCTACGCTGGCAAATTTGAAGGCCCGTACTGCATTGGTTGTGAAGAATTTAAATTACCTGGCGACCTAGATGATGGAAAGTGCAAGATTCATGGCAAGCCAGTAGAAATGCTCTCCGAAGATAACTGGTTCTTTAAGCTATCCGCATTTGTCCCGCAATTACTTGAGCACTACAAAAACAATCCAGAAGCTTGCGAACCTGCCAGTGCACGTAATGAAGTTATTGCATTCCTAGAGAGCGGTGTCCGCGATCTCTCCATCTCTAGATCAACATTCGATTGGGGAATTCCCGTGCCTTGGGATACCGATCAAGTTATTTATGTTTGGTTTGATGCACTTCTAAATTATGCAACCGCTGTTGGACTTGGCGATGATCCAAATTCAGAAGGTGGCAAGAAGTTTGCAAAGACTTGGCCAGCAGATGTGCACTTGGTTGGAAAAGATATTTTGCGCTTCCATGCCGTGATTTGGCCAGCAATGTTGATGGCTGCGAACGTTGCCATTCCTAAGAAAGTTTTTGCACACGGTTGGTTATTAGTCGGTGGCGAGAAGATGAGTAAATCTAAGTTGACCGGTATTGCTCCAAGTGACATCACTGATCACTTCGGCGTCGATGCATTTAGATATTACTTCTTACGTGCAATTCCATTTGGCACTGATGGCTCTTTCTCTTGGGAAGATATGTCAGCTAGATACACCAGCGAACTCGCAAATGATTTTGGTAATTTAGCTTCGCGTTTAATTGCAATGATTGAAAAGTATTGTGAAGGCGTTATTCCAGCGGTAGCAAAGGATGCGGAGTTAGCCGCGATGTTGGAAACAACTGTTGCTGCTGCAGATAAGGCAATGGTTGCTCTGGATTTCCAAGGCGGAATCAATGCGATTATGGAATTCTGTAAGCGCGTAAATGGTTATGTAACAATTAAAGAACCGTGGGCTATCGCTAAAGATGAGAGTCGCACTGCAGAATTAAATGAAGTTTTATACAACACTGCTGATGCAATCCGCGCACTTGCAGTTTTACTTCATCCAGTTATGCCGGCAACAACACAAACCCTCTGGGAATCAATTGGAGCGCAGGAAACTCTTGGCAATATTGGCGAACAAAAGATTTCGGAAGTTTCAACTTGGGGAGTTTTGCCACCGGGCTGCAAAGTCACAAAAGGCGCAGTCTTATTCCCAAGATTGGAATAGCAAGTGGCAGATAGGCACAATCGCGACCTTGATCGCCAACCAGCACCACTTCCAGAACCACTAAATGTTAACTGTGTTGATGCGCATGCTCATATTGAAATAATTACTAATTCAGCACCAGATGCACCAGAAATTGGAAAAGTTTTAGCCGATGCGAAAAGTGTAGGAATTGATCGCATTGTTCAAGTTGGGTATTCAGCAGAACAATCTGAATGGGGAGTAAAGCTTGCCGAGCATTGGCCAAATATTCTGGCTGCAGTTGCACTGCATCCAAATGAAGCACCGGTGGTTGAAGATTTAGAGGCAGATCTTGCAAAAATTGAAGAACTCTCAACCCATCCACGAGTGCGTGCAATTGGTGAGACCGGCTTAGATTTTTTCCGAACTGAACCAGCGCTGCAAGAGCGTCAGAAATATTCATTTCGGCGCCATATCGATTTAGCGAAAAGAGTAAACAAGGCACTAGTAATTCATGATCGAGATGCGCATCGCGCAGTTCTCGATGTATTAATCGAAGAGGGTGCACCTGAAAAGGTTATTTTTCACTGCTATTCCGGTGATGCTGAGATGGCCCGAGAATGTATTGAAAAGGGCTACATACTTTCATTTGCTGGAACTCTTACTTTTAAGAATGCACCAGCGCTTCGTGAAGCGGTAAAACTTGTGCCGATTGACCAGCTTCTAGTTGAAACTGACTCACCATTTTTAGCACCAATGCCATATCGTGGATCATTGAATACACCTGCACAAATCCCCACAATTTTAAGATTTATGGCCGATGAACGTGGCGATGATCTTGATGAACTTGCAACTGCGATTTCAAATAATTGTGAACGTTTATTTGGATCATTCGCCTAAATGAGTAACCTACTTGGCGCCGCTGAAATTCGGGAGATTGCGGAACGAATCGGGGTCCGCCCAACTAAAAAACTTGGGCAAAACTTTGTCGTCGATGCAAATACTTGTCGCAAGATAGTTAAGAACGCAGATGTTGGGCCAGAAGATGTTGCACTGGAAATTGGACCGGGATTGGGTTCCCTTACTCTTGCGATGTTGGAATCTGCAAAAGAAGTAATTGCAATTGAAATAGATGATCGCTTGGCCGCAGAACTTCCAGAAACTGCTAAGCGCCATGGTTTTGATGCAAGCAAGTTAACAATAATTAATCAGGATGCCATGGGAATTTCTACTCTTCCAATACAACCAACAGTTCTGGTTGCGAATCTTCCATACAATGTTTCAGTTCCAGTATTACTTCGATTTCTAGAGCTATTTCCAACTCTTCGATCTGGAGTTGTAATGGTGCAGAGTGAAGTTGCTGATCGCCTGGTTGCAAAACCAAATAGCAAAACTTATGGCAGCCCTTCAGTTAAGGCCACCTGGTGGGCGGATTTATCTTCGGCAGGAACTGTAAGTCGTTCAATTTTCTGGCCAGTGCCAAATGTAGATTCCTCATTGGTTCGCTTTGTTCGCCATGAAAGTGCTGGGGATGAGGCTCTGCGTAAAGTGGTCTTCAAAATAATTGATGCGGCATTTGCCCAGCGACGAAAGATGATGCGGGCTGCACTTAGCGATATGTGTGGCGGCAGCGCAGCAGCAAGTTCGATAATTGAAGCTAGTGGCATCGATCCAACAATTCGCGGTGAGGCTCTGGAATTATCGGATTTTATAAAGATTGCGATTACGCTTTCTAAATGATCACCCGTGGCGTTGTTGTCCGAGTCCCGGCCAAAATAAATTTACAGTTGGCTGTAGGACCTTTGGGCGCTGACGGCTTCCACGAAGTTACGACGGTCTTCCAAGCAATCTCACTTTTCGATGATGTGACACTTAAACATGCACCTGAAAACTCTGGAATTTCACTAACACTTTCTGGTGCAACATCAAATGGCGTTCCAGCAAACGATGAGAATCTTGCAGTTCGCGCAGCAAAGTTGATGGCAGATAAATATGACCTCGCAACTGATTTAGCAATTCACTTGAAGAAAGAGATTCCGGTAGCAGGTGGAATGGCTGGCGGCAGCGCTGATGCTGCAGGTGTGATTGTTGCCATGGACGCGCTCTTTGAAATTGGATTGTCGCGAGATGAAATGGAAGCAATGGCGGCACAACTTGGAAGTGATGTTCCTTTTGGAATTTCTGGTGGAATTGCAATTGGTCGCGGTCGCGGAGATCAATTAACGCCAGCGCTAAGTCGTGGAAATTATCACTGGGTATTGGCGCTTTCTGGTCAAGGACTTTCAACACCAGCGGTTTATCAAGAATGTGATCGACTTCGCGAAGGATTAGATATTGCAAGTCCACAAGTTAGCGATTCGATGATGCAGGCACTTCGCGCAGGTGATCCAACTGCCTTAGGACTTGCGCTTTCAAATGATTTACAAGCAGCTGCATGTTCATTGCGTCCAGCACTTCGTTTAGTTTTAGATGTTGGTCGCGATTACGGCGCACTGGGCAGCATCGTTTCTGGTTCTGGGCCGACAGTTGCATTCTTAGTTGAGGATGAAGAGAAATCAATGGATTTAACAGTTGCGCTAAGTTCCAGTGGAGTTGTGGCTGGAGTGGTGCGGGCGAGTGGGCCGGTTCATGGGGCACGGGTTATAGAAACGGTATAAAACGATTGAAGTTTGGTGGTATCGATAGTTATAGGGGAGAATTCAGGTTCCGCCATTGTGTAGTGGCTAGCACATGGGCCTTTGAAGCCCAGGGTCCAGGATCGATACCTGGTGGCGGAGCCACCTTAATCCGGACCGGAAGGAGTTGGACTTGAACAAGTCAGTCAACTCTTCTGCAAATTTAGATGTAGCAATTGTTTTAGCAGCTGGCGAGGGAACTCGCATGAAGTCTCAAACTCCAAAGGTCTTACATTTCATTGCTGGTAAAACAATTATTGAGCACGTCTTATCTCAAGTAACAAAACTAAATCCTGCACAATTGCGCGTAGTAGTTGGCGCAGGTCGCGAAGCTGTCGAACCACACATCAAGCAAGTCGCTCCAAATTCGATCTCGGTTTTTCAAGCTGAACGAAATGGAACTGGCCACGCAGTTAAATTGGCGCTCGCTGATTTGAAGGTCAGTGGAACCGTGTTAATTACCGCTGGCGATACTCCACTTCTTCGCAGCGAAACCCTTGCCGAATTTATTGCCGCCCATAAAGAAGCAAAAAACGTGGTTTCAGTTCTTACTGCGGAATTTCCAGATCCAACTGGATATGGCCGAATTTTACGTAATGAAGCTGGTGAAATTGTTGCCATCGTTGAAGAGCGCGATGCCTCTGAAGAAATTAAATTGATTGATGAGATAAATACTGGGGTTTACCTATTTGATATTGATGCCCTACGTGCAAGTGTTGCGAAGTTAAAGAGCAATAATTCACAAGGCGAACTTTATTTAACCGATGTAATTGCTGATATCAAAGCAACTGGCGGCAAGGCAGCGGCAATACTTTCAAATGATTACAGCGAAACTTTAGGAATCAATGATCGCTCACAACTTGCAGATTGCGCCGCGATTATGCGCGATCGAATCAATTACGACCATATGTTAAATGGCGTTGAAGTAATTGACCCAACCACGACTTGGATTGATGCCGGCGTAAAGATTGCAGCCGATGCAACTATTTTCCCAGAGAGCTGGCTTGCGGGAACCACAACAGTTGGCGCTAAAGCAATTATCGGTCCGCGCACAACTTTAATGAATGTAAAAGTTGAAGCTGGTGCTTCTGTAATTGAATCAAATTGTGTTGATTGTGAAATTGGTTCCGGCGCTAAAGTTGGCCCATATTCATACCTGCGTGCGGGAACCGAACTCGGAGCCGGCGCTAAGGCTGGCGCCTATGTCGAGATTAAGAATTCCACTATTGGCGAAGGAACAAAAGTTCCGCATCTTTCATATGTTGGAGATGCGCAGATTGGTTCCGGAACAAATATTGGAGCGGCCACAGTCTTCGTAAATTACGATGGTGTTGAAAAACATAAGACAGTAATTGGCGATGAAGTTCGAATCGGAAGCGACACCATGTTAGTTGCGCCAGTTTCAATCGGGGATGGCGCATACACTGCGGCTGGGTCAGTAATTACTGATGATGTTCCTGCAGGAGCCATGGGTGTTGCCAGATCTAAACAACGTAATATTCTTGGTTGGGTGCTTCGCAAGAGATCCGGAACCAAATCCGCACAGGCAGCAAAAGCTGCAGGTGCTACAGAAACCTCGGAATAAGGGAGCTAAGAGATGAGCGAACTTCGCCTCACTTCGGAGAAACGACTAAGAATTTTTACTGGTCGTGGATATCCAGAGTTAGCTGAAGGTGTCGCCGCCGAACTTGGTATTCCAATCACACCAACATCTGCATATGACTTTGCAAATGGTGAAATATTTGTTCGCTTCGAAGAGAGTGTTCGCGGAAGTGATGCCTTCGTAATTCAATCGCACTGCGCTCCGGTTAATAAGCAAATCATGGAGCAATTAATTATGGTCGATGCCCTTAAGCGCGCATCTGCAAAACGAATTACTGTTGTTGCACCGTTCTATGGTTATGCCCGTCAAGATAAAAAGCACCGCGGTCGCGAACCAATTTCAGCAAGACTTATGGCAGATTTATTTAAAACAGCTGGTGCAGATCGCTTAATGGTTGTAGATCTTCACACCTCACAAATTCAAGGATTCTTCGATGGTCCAGTAGATCACCTCTTCGCACTTCCACTGCTTACAAATTATGTTGGAAGCAAAGTTGATCGCACCAAGTTAACGATAGTTTCACCAGACTCAGGTCGAGTTCGTGTAGCCGAGCGCTGGTCAGATTTACTCGGTGGTTGCCCAATCGCTTTCATTCATAAAATGCGTGACCCACGTATTCCAAATGAATCATCAACCGGCAAAGTTGTTGGTGATGTAAAGGGTCAAACCTGCGTAGTTATCGATGACATGATCGATACCGCGGGAACAATCACCAAAGCTGTTGATGCACTTTATGCCGAGGGCGCTAAGGATGTAATCATCGCAGCGACGCACGCAGTATTTTCTGGGCCTGCAGTAGAACGCTTGAAGGCTTCCAATGTCAGCGAAGTTGTCGTAACCGACACTTTGCCAATCCCAGAAGATTCACGCTTCGATAATTTAACGGTCCTGCCGATCGCCCCACTTCTGGCCCGCGCAATCCGCGAGGTCTTTGAAGATGGCTCAGTCACGAGCCTCTTCGACGGTCACTCCTAAGCGCTACAAATAACGATTTCACATTTCAGAAGAGATTAGATAACCTAGCCACTCGTTCCGGCGAGGGATTTAAAAATCCGTAATCGACGGCTTGGCTCTCCTCGGACGTTGCTACATAGACGATTTAAATAGAGAGAGAAGCAAATGGCTGAGATTTCAATTAATGCAACAAAGCGCACCGAATTCGGTAAAGGCGCATCACGTCGCGATCGTCGTGCTGGAAATGTTCCAGCCGTAATTTACGGTCATGGTGAAACTCCACAACATGTTGCACTTCCACTTCGCGAACTTGGCGCAGCACTTAAGAGTGCAAACGTTCTTCTTGATGTGACATTTGATGGAAAGACCGAGCTAACACTTCCAAAGTCTGTTACTCGTAATCCGCTAACTGGCATTCTTGCTCACATCGACTTAGTTATCGTTCGTCGCGGCGAACGCGTTAAAGTTGAAGTTCCAGTTCACACAACAGGTAAGCACGATGTTGATGGAATTCTTGAGCACATGCATAACACAGTTGAAGTTGAAGCTGAAGCAACATCTATTCCACAATTCCTAGAATTGAATATGGATGGCCTGATGGCTGGCCAATCACGTTACGCATCAGATGTTGTTCTACCTGCTGGTGTAACACTTATTTCAGAGCCAAACATGCCAGTTATTCACCTTTCAGAACGTTCAACAATTGTTGAAGAAGTTCCGGTTGCTGAAGCTGCTGCACCTGCAGATGGTGCTGCTGCACCTGCTGCTGAAGCCGCAAAAGAGTAATTAGCAAAACCAACGCATGAATAGCGATCGCTGGTTAGTTCTCGGACTAGGAAATCCGGGCGATCAATATGGATCTACTCGTCACAACATAGGCCAGATGGTTATCGACTATCTGGCCTCTGACGTTAAATTTTCAAATCATAAATCTAAGACCCAGATTGCAGATATTCGAGTTGCTGGAAAAGCAGTTGTCTTAGCAAAAACTCTTGGTTACATGAATGAGAGTGGCGTTCCTACTAAAGCACTTGCTGATTTTTATAAAGTTTCGCCAGCGAATTTAATTGTTATTCATGATGAATTAGATATTGATTTCAACACAATTCGGATCAAACAAGGTGGCGGCGATAATGGCCACAATGGTTTGAAGTCTCTAACCACTAACTTTGCATCTCCAGATTACTTCCGACTTCGAATGGGTATTGGAAGACCCCAGGCACCTATTGATCCAGCGGATTATGTGTTGAAACCATTTAGTCAGCCAGAGAAGAAAGAGCTTGGTGATTTTATTGCTCGGGGCGCGCTAGCTATTGAGCGGTTAATTGAAAAAGGTTTGGACTACGCCCAGCAGGAATTTAATAAGTAAATCAGCCAGTATTACGTAAGCCGGCAGCAACACCGTTTATTGTTAAAAGCAGCGCCCTACGAATTAGTGGATCAATGTTCTCATCGCCTCGAACTTTATGGAGCAAGGTAATTTGCAGCAGGTGCAGCGGCGCCAAATAAGCATCGCGAACTTGCAGCGTGCGAGCAAGAATTGGTTGATCGCCAAGTAAATCTTGCTTGGCAGTTAAAAGAAGTATTTCAGCCTTTGTTAATTCAAATTCAGCTTCGATAGTGTCTAAGAAATGATGCAGAGATGGATCAACTAAAGTTTTAACATATTTGCGGGCCATCACTAAATCTGTTTTAGCGAGCGTCATTTCGACATTGCTAATGAATGTCCGGAAGAAGTGCCAATCTTTTAACATCTCTGCAAGCACTTCTGACTTACCGCTTTCACGTGCAGCCTTTAATCCAGAGCCAACTCCAAACCAACCAGGAACAATCTGTCGTGATTGCGTCCAACCAAAAACCCAAGGAATCGCACGCAGCGAAGATAAACCACTTGCCGCATCAGGTCTGCGTGAAGGTCTTGAACCTAAGAACATTTCGCCAAGTTGTTCCACCGGAGTTGATGCGTAAAAATAAGCTGGCAATTCTGGGTGATCAATTAACTTTCGATAAGTTTTAAATGCACTCTCACTGACTACATCCATGCAGGAACCCCAGTTTGCAAGAGCTTGCGGACTCTGTCGTGGTCCACGATTCAAAACAGTTGCCTCCAAAGCTGCGGCAAGTGCAAGTTCAACGTTTTCGCGGGCCAATGAAGGAAGCGCATACTTGTCACTTATAACTTCGCCTTGCTCCGTCATCTTTATCTGGCCATCGATAGATCCCCACGGCAATGCAATTAACGCATCATAAGTTGGGCCACCACCGCGACCGACTGATCCACCACGACCATGGAATAACCGAAGTGTTACGCCATGCTTAATTGCAACGTCGCGCAACTTTCGTTGGGCTTTATGGATCTCCCATTGTGAAGTTGCAATACCGGCATCTTTATTTGAATCTGAATATCCAAGCATTACTTCTTGCACATTTGCGCGCATGGTAACGAGTTCACGATAACTCTTATCGCTTAACAAATTATCTAAAATTACGTCAGCAGCTTGCAGTTCAGCAACAGTTTCCAGAAGTGGAGCAAAACCAACTTTGCCAAAGAGACCAGTAATTCGTGATAGTTCAACAGCTGCTAAAACATCCTTATGGGATTTGGTCATAGAGATTATGTAAGTCTCAATTACCTCTGGACCAAATTTTGCAATCAGATCCCGAATCGCGATGAAGGTATCTACCGTTTTTCGGGCAGCTTCATCTAAGTTCTGTAAATTCTCCAGTCCCACACTCTCTATTTGAGCAAGTGCGTGGTGATGGGCATCAGAATGTTCGCGAATATCCATTGTTGCGTGGGTCAAACCAAAACTAGATACCGTGCGAATTATTCGCTCAAGTAAACCAGTCGCAATTAATTCTCCGCGATGTGACAGGAGTGAATCGCGCATCAGGTTTAAGTCAGCCAATAATTGCGCAGTGCTCTCATAATCTCGCCCTGCAACATGCGGGCCACCAACTGCATGTCGGCGTTGAGTCAGAATCAAACGATGACGAATCGCAGTTGCTTTCAAGCGATATGGCTCTTCAATATTTAATCTACGAAAGCGCTCTTCAATCTCTGGTAGTAATTCAAGATCTTTTGCAACCGATGCATCTAAATCAGGAGTTGTTCCAGAAATCCGAGTCGATACCGAAAGTGCCTGGCGAAGTTGATCAAGTGATGCAGATAGCGCACGAATAAAGTGACCGGTTTGAAGTGTAATTGCCGCGGTTGTAACACTTGCCGTGATGTTTGGGTTTCCATCACGATCGCCACCAATCCAAGTTCCAAAACTTAGCGGGCGAGAGGTTGGCGAAACTGTTACACCAAGACGCTTTAGCTCATGAGCAAAATCATCTAATACTTCAGGAATCGTTAATCTAAATAAATCATCAAGATAATAAAGTGCATTCGTCGCTTCATCTAGCGGTTCTGGACGTCCCAATCTAAGTTCATCAGTTTCCCAGAGCAGATCTATAGTTTCAGAAAGTCTGCGATCACGTCTTGCACTTGCCGGCTGATCTAACAGTTCTGCAATTGAATTCATCTTGCTCAATACTGAACGGCGGGCAGCTTCAGTTGGATGCGCAGTAAATACTGGACGGACTGAGAAATTATCAATCCAGCCTTGAATATCTTTATTCGTAAATTCTTTAGTATCGGCTTGAACTGCAATTATGCGATCAACGGCTCTGGTTAACCAAGAACCACCGCTATTGCGTTCATCTGCAAGAACCCGTGCTCTGTGCACTTGTTCTGCAACGTTTGCTAAATTGAAATAGTTACTAAATGCCCGAACCAGTTGCACGCTCTCATCAACCGAAATATTTTCCAAGATTTCTTCGCCGCCACCTTCGCGAACAGCCTTGCGAACCTTCTCAACTAAATCGACTAGCTGTGAGCCCTCTTGGCGAACCAGCGATTCACCTAATAATTCAGTTAATCGGCGAACATCAGCACGAAGCCCGGCATCATCTGCCTGAAATTGTGTTGTCTGCTCGCTCACTGGCTAATCATTACAGGTATTGCGGCCTGGTCGAAACGAATTAATTCATTGAATACAATTTCCCCATTCACCCCCATCCAGATTGGATGTGGGGCTTTTGGCGTTGTTCTGGGAGGAGATTAATTGACACTTCTATCTACTTTTCCAGATCTGCCAATAAACACACCTCTCGCTGGTGGTGAACTCGTCTGCATAAATTCGCTACGTTCTTATGTGCTTGCAAACTTGAGCACAAATGCACCGCTCCTAGTTATTGCACCTTCAACTCGAATCGCAGATGAACTTAGCGATGAAATTCGTTCGCTAATCGGTGATTACGTAATTGATTTTCCAGCTTGGGAAACTCTTCCGCATGAGCGATTAAGTCCAAAAAGTGACACCGTAACAACGCGAATAAAAGGTTTGCACCAAATTAATTCTTCTAAACCACCTAAAGTTGTTATCACTTCAATTCGTGGCGCACTGCAGCCAATCGTTAGCGACATTTTAGATGAAGAACTAATCACTTTAGCTCTGAACAAAGAAGTATCGATGGCCAAACTTATTGAAAGACTTTCTTACTTTGGCTTTACAAGAACCGACCTCGTGGAAAAGCGCGGCGACTTTGCAGTTCGAGGTGGAATTTTAGATTTATTTCCGTCAGATCACGAACATCCAATCCGCTTAGATTTCTTTGGCGATGCAATCGAAGATATTCAGTATTTTCAAGTTTCTGATCAACGGACGTATGCAGCTATAAAAAGTGAAGTGATTATTTATCCAGGACGAGAACTATTGATCTCTGAAGATGTAAAAGAAAAAGCACGTTATCTTTCAGCAGAATTTCCACAACTTACTGAAATGGCAGGCAAGATAAGTGAAGGCATTTGTGTTGAAGGTATGGAATCTATCGCTGCGCTACTAAAGCCTAGTTTTAAAAATCTAATTGAATTCTTGCCAGACAATTTCCAAGTTGTGATTATTGATCAACCCCGAATCAAATCTCGTGCTGCAGATTTAGTAGCCACTAATCAAGAATTTCTCGAAGCGTCTTGGTCCAACGCGGCATTTGGAACCAATGCACCAATTGATTTAACTGGAGTAATTACAAGCGGCGGATATTCCACATTTGATGAAGTGCTAGAGAAAATAACCGAAGCTGATTTAAGTTTGTGGTCGCTAAATCCTTACACTCAAAATCCTGATGATTTAGCCGATGCAGGTGCATTTGCGCAATATTTAGCGATTCCTATCTATGGTGGGAAGTTAGAAAGTGCCATCGCAGATATTACAAATTGGTTAGCCGACGGCTATCAAATAATTTTCAGTGCAAGTGGAGTCGGAATTCTCGAGCGCTATCAAGCCCTCTTCCGAGAATCTGAATTGGAAGCTGTTCAAGTAGTTACAAGTTCAATTGAACATGGATTTATAAATCACAGCATTAAGTTTGCTCTGATAACCGAGAAAGATATTTCTGGGCAGCGCACATCAAGTAAAGATCAGGCTCGAATGCCGTCAAGGCGGAAGAAGGCAATTGATCCGATTGAATTGCGTCCAGGCGATTACGTTGTGCACGAGCAACACGGAGTTGGAAAATATCTAGAGTTAGTAAACCGAACTGTTGCCGGTGTATCTCGCGAATATTTAGTAATTGAATACGCTGCATCTAAACGTGGCCAACCGGCAGATAGATTATTTGTCCCAACCGATACTCTCGAGCAGATAACTAGATATGTGGGTGGTGAAGCCCCATCAGTAAATCGCATCGGTGGTTCGGATTGGCAGAACACAAAGCGTCGCGCTCGTAAGGCAGTTAAACAGATCGCAGCTGAATTGATTCAACTCTATGCCGCACGAATGAGCGCGCCGGGATATGCATTCTCACCGGACACTGCTTGGCAGGGCGAACTTGAATCAGCGTTCTCTTATGTTGAAACTACAGATCAACTTGCAACAATTGAAGAAGTTAAAGCTGACATGGAAAAATCACATCCGATGGATCGCATTGTTTGTGGCGATGTTGGTTATGGGAAAACTGAAATTGCAATTCGCGCAGCATTTAAAGCAGTTCAAGATGGAAAACAAGTTGCAGTATTGGTTCCAACAACGCTCTTAGTTCAACAACACCTAACAACATTCAATAATCGATACACCGGTTTTCCAGTAAAAGTTGCTGGGTTATCTCGATTCAATACGCCTAAAGAGGGAAGAGAAATTCTTGAGGGAATTAAAACTGGTTCAATCGATGTAGTTATCGGAACCCACCGCTTGCTTTCGAAAGATGTTGAGTTCCGAGATTTAGGGCTTGTAATTGTTGATGAAGAGCAACGTTTTGGTGTTGAACATAAAGAAGAGTTAAAGAAGACCCGCACCAACGTTGATGTGCTTTCGATGTCTGCGACTCCGATTCCAAGAACACTCGAAATGGCAATTACCGGGATCCGTGAAATGTCGAACATAACTACGCCGCCTGAAGAACGTCATCCAGTTCTTACATATGTTGGTCCATATGATGACAAGCAAGTTACCGCTGCAATTCACCGTGAACTATTGCGTGATGGTCAAATTTTCTATATTCATAATCGAGTCGAAAGTATTGATGGCGTTATCGAACGTCTTAGAAAATTAGTTCCAGAAGCTCGGATTCGAGTTGCTCATGGCCAGATGGGCGAGCGGGAATTAGAAGATGCAATTTTAGGATTCTGGGAACGTGATTTCGATATCTTGGTTTGCACAACAATTATTGAAAGCGGAATTGATATTCCAAATGCAAATACTTTAATTGTTGATCGCGCCGATACTTTTGGTCTCTCACAATTACATCAACTTCGAGGACGCGTTGGCCGATCCCGCGAACGTGCATATGCCTACTTCCTATACAACGCAGATAAACCACTCACTGAAGTTGCACATGATCGACTCACAACTATTGCTACAAATACCGATCTAGGTTCGGGCATGCAGGTTGCACTTAAAGATTTAGAGATTCGTGGTGCTGGTAATTTATTAGGTGGCGAACAATCTGGCCACATTGCTGAAGTCGGATTTGACTTATATATGCGCATGGTGGGAGAAGCCGTTGAAGAGTATAAAACTGGATTTGTTCCAACAAGTGAAGATGAAGGTAAATTTAAAGAGTGCAAGGTTGAACTTCCCGTTACTGCGCACATTCCAGTCGAATATTTAGCTTCCGAAAGATTGCGTCTTGATATTTATCGCAGAATGGCAGATGCGCAAAACCCTGGAGATCTAGATGCAATTCAAGCTGAACTTATTGATCGTTTCGGACCACTGCCCGAAGATGCGATGAATTTAATGGCAGTTGCACATCTGCGAACCATGGCCAAAAGTTTTGGTTTAACCGAAGTTGTTCTTCAAGGTAAGTTTTTGCGATTGGCCCCATTGACTCTGCCCGATTCGGCAGTCATGAGATTAAACCGGATTTATCCTGGCTCAATCGTGAAAGTGGCCACTTCAAGCGTATTAGTTGCGCGAACGAGCACCCCAAATTGGATAGCTGGTGGGGAGATAGGGGATACTTCAGCTCTGCCTTGGACGATCGAAGTTCTAACCTCAATCGTTGCACCAGTTAAGAAGCTTAATTAAAAATACTTGAACGGGGATTTCGTGAATAACGTTAAGAAGATAGTTGCAGTGCTTGGTGCCGGATTACTTCTACTAGTAACTGGATGTTCAAGTTCAAATTCAGCAGCAACTGTTGGTAAGACCGAGATTCCACTTTCAACCGTGCAAGGAACAGTAAGTGAAGTAATTAAAGAGCGAAATAAAGTCGAGACAACAGGGCTGACTTTAGCTACTGGCGAAGAGCTAAATATAAATGCAGTTAGATTCCACATCATCTCAGTTTTATTTGATGAAATTGCAGAACGAATTAAAGTTAAGGTAACTGGCGCTGAAATAGCAACACGTCGTGCCGATATTATTTCGCAGATTGGTGGCGAAGACCGCCTGGCATTCTCACTTGTCGGAGCCCAGATTGCACCAAGAGATTTTGAACGTTACATCCGCACTGTAATTCTTGCTGAAAAATTAGGAGAAGCTCTCGTAGCAAATGGCGACACAAGCACTGATGGCAGCGGTATTCAGAAACTAATTATTGGAATGGCCAAGGAGCAGAAAGTCGAAATCAATCCTCGTTACGGTGTTTGGGATTATGCGACCGGCAACGTCGGGCCAATTGAAGATAACGCAACAGTTAAGAAGTAACCGATATGCCTGATTCAACTTCACAGCTTGAGGCTTTACGTGAAGTAATGAATCAACTTCGATCACCAGGGGGCTGCCCTTGGGATGCTGAGCAGAGCCATGAATCGCTTCTGAAATATTTATTGGAAGAGTCCTACGAATTTATCGAAGCGGTTGAAGAGAATGATCGCGCCGCAATGCGGGAAGAACTTGGCGATGTATTGCTTCAAGTTTTTTTCCACGCACGAATGGCCGAAGAGCATCCAACTGATCCATTTAGCGTTGAAGATGTGGCAAAAACTGTTGCTGAAAAATTAGTGCGCAGGCATCCACATGTTTTCTCTGATACTAAAGTTTCGGGCAGCGCAGAAGTTTTAGAGAATTGGGAAGCCCAGAAGGCAGCAGAAAAGGGACGCACCTCAGCAACCGAAGGCGTTCCACTTGGGCAACCGGCATTGGCACTTGCAACTAAATTGATTTACCGGGCTCAGAAATATGGCCATCAAATTGCAATCGAGCATCCACTCAAATTATCGGCTGGAACTACTGAAAAAGAATTAGGTCAAGCGCTTCTCGGAATTCTTGACCAGGCACTTGCGCTAGATATCGATCCAGAAGCTGCGCTGCGCTCGGCAATCAAGGGTTACATCGAGCAAATCAAGAAATATGAAGCAAAGTAGCAAGTAATAACAAGTTAGAATTAGCACAAAAATAGAGGAGCACCATGGCACTTATCGAAGCAGTCCACGCCCGCGAAATTTTAGATTCTCGCGGAAATCCAACAGTTGAAGTTGAAGTTGTTCTCGAAGATGGTTCAAGTGCTCGCGCTGCAGTTCCAAGTGGCGCATCTACTGGTGCATTTGAAGCTGCTGAACTTCGCGATGGTGGAAAGCGCTATCTCGGTAAAGGTGTTTTAAAGGCCGTTGAATTTGTTAATGATGAAATCGCACCAGCTGTTTCTGGTTATGACGCACAAGACCAACGTCTAATTGATGAAGAGATGATTGCACTTGATGGCACAAAGAATAAGAGCCGCCTCGGTGCAAATTCAATCCTAGGTGTTTCACTTGCAGTTGCACGTGCATCCGCAGAATCTGCTGACTTATCTTTCTTCCGCTACATAGGTGGACCAACAGCACACACACTTCCAGTTCCAATGATGAACATTCTTAACGGTGGCGCTCACGCAGATACCAATGTTGATATTCAAGAATTTATGGTTGCCCCAATTGGTGCCGAATCATTTAGCGAATCACTTCGCTGGGGTGCCGAGATTTATCACAGCCTTAAATCAGTATTGAAACAACGTGGTCTTGCAACAAGTATTGGCGACGAAGGTGGCTTCGCACCAAACCTTGATTCAAACCGCGCAGCCCTCGATCTAATTCTTGAAGCAGTAACAGCAGCTGGCTTTAAGCCAGGCAAAGACATTGCACTTGCAATGGATGTTGCAGCAACCGAATTCCATAAAGATGGAAAGTATTCTTTCGAAGGAAACAAGCGCTCAGCAGATGAAATGATTGCTTATTACGCTGATTTAGTTGCTTCATATCCAATTGTTTCAATTGAAGACCCACTTGATGAAGATGACTGGGATGGTTGGGCAAAGATGACTGCGCAACTTGGTTCAAAGATTCAGATTGTCGGAGACGATCTATTCGTTACAAACCCAGAACGCCTTGCTAAGGGAATTGGCCTTGGAACTGCAAATGCACTTCTAGTTAAGGTAAACCAGATCGGAACTCTTACCGAAACAATTGACGCGGTCTCACTTGCACATCGCAGTGGATACCGTTCAATGATGAGCCACCGTTCTGGCGAAACTGAAGACACAACAATTGCTGATTTAGCTGTCGCACTCGAGTGTGGTCAGATTAAAACTGGTGCACCTGCACGTAGTGAGCGAGTTGCAAAATACAACCAACTTCTACGCATCGAAGAAGAGCTAAGTGATTCTGCGCTTTATGCCGGTCGCGAAGCATTTCCTCGCTTCAAGGGCTAATCAAGTTCTAAATGGCCAAGAAAAGTAACACTTCAGCCCGCTGGTTAGCGGTCGTAACTGTTGCATTTATTTTTGCCATAACTCTTGCCCCACCCCTTCAGCATTACTTCGCACAACGCGCGCAAATTAATGCACTGCGCGCCCAGGTAAATGACAGCAACAACGAGTTAGAAAAAGCTCGTGAAGAATTAGCTAAATGGAACGATCCAGAATATGTAGCAACGCAAGCCCGCCAAAGATTGCACTTCGTTTTTCCTGGCGAACGCCAATACATAGTTCTTGATGCACCAAAAAGCGATGAAGAGGCAGATGGCCCAGCCGCTCCAATTTCAACGCTTATTCCAAATGGTCTTCCTTGGTATGGTCGATTAATCGCATCAATCACAACAACGAATGTGAATAAATGAGCGAAAAGGCAACGCAAGAAGATCTAGATGTAATCCAAGTTCAACTCGGGCGCACACCAAGAGATGTGCACGCAATTGCTTATCGCTGTCCTTGCGGAAAACCAGCAGTTGTTGCGACACCACCAAGACTTTCAGATGGCACACCATTTCCAACTTTTTATTATGCAACCTGCCCGCGGTTGACTGGTGCGATTTCAACTCTAGAAACAACGGGCATGATGGCTGAAATGCAGGAACGCCTGGGCACAGATAAAGATTTAGCCACCGCATATCAAAGTGCACACGAGCAATACCAAACAGCGCGAAATGAATTAGGAATAGATGTTCCAGAAGTAAAAGGAATTACCGCAGGTGGTATGCCAGATCGAGTTAAATGTTTGCACTCACTCGTGGCTCATTCACTTAGTGCTGGTCCTGGAGTAAATCCGCTTGGCGATGAAGCTTTAGCTGCGCTACCAAAATGGTGGCTAAGTGATCCATGTGAAGCAACTACAGAGGAAAACAAATGAGTCGCGTAGCAGCAATTGATTGTGGAACAAATTCCATCCGCCTTTTAATCGCCAACATCACTGGCGATAACTTTCAAGAAATTACTCGTGAAATGGAAATCGTTCGCCTTGGCCAAGGTGTTGATGCAACTGGAAAATTTGATCCTGAAGCAATTGAACGCACGCTCGCTGCAACAAGAAAATATGCTGAAATCATTGCAAGCAAAGGTGTCGAAAAGATTCGCTTCTGTGCAACATCCGCAACAAGAGATGCAAGCAACCGCGATTTATTTATTGATGGTGTGCGTGAGATTCTTGGTATCGAACCTGAAGTAATTCCCGGGACCGAAGAAGCAGAACTATCTTTTATCGGAGCCACAAAAGCTTTAGTCCACACCGAATCCCCATATCTTGTTGTTGATATCGGTGGCGGATCTACCGAATTTGTTCTCGGCACAACAGAAGTTCAATATGCAAAGTCTGTAAACATTGGTTGTGTCCGTATGTCCGAGCGCCACTTAAATAAGGCCCCACAAGATCCATTAGCCGTTCAGAGAGCGATTCAAGATATTGATGATGCAATTGCCGAAGCGGCTTACATAGTTCCAATTAAAGAAGCCAAAACTTTAATTGCAGTAGCAGGCACCGCAACAACTGTTGCAGCAGCGGCACTTGGCCTTAACGAATATGACCGCCACTCAATTCATTTATCAAGAATCCCAACAGCAAAAGTTTTTGAAATTGCCCAAAAGTTTTCACTTATGTCACGCGAAGAAATTGCAGCCCTTGGATACATGCATCCAGGTCGAGTCGATGTTATTGCAGCAGGATCACTTGTATTAGCCCGGGTAATGCTGGCGACAGGTGCCACCGAATTTGTTGCATCAGAATCCGATATTTTGGATGGAATGGCTTGGGCACTAGACTGACGCTTTCCTAATTGGCCCCCGTAGTCCAATGGCAGAGACAGAGGACTTAAAATCCTTCCAGTGTCGGTTCGAGTCCGACCGGGGGCACCAAAATTAAATACACATTCGCATTCTTCGCTAAAGTCCTGTCGTGGATTTTAAATTGATCACAGCGGCCATAGGAATTCTCTTTGTTTTTATCTATGCCTTTGGTTCAGGAATTTGGGTTTCTTCTTCACCTGGTTGGTATTCAACTCTTAATAGACCACCGTGGCAGCCACCGAGCGCTTTTATTGGAATTATTTGGCCTTATAACTTTATTGTTTTAGGTGTTGCTTCATATCAAGTATCAAAGTCTTTAACTCGATTACAGAATATAACCTGGCTGGTTTTCTTTGGGCTAAGTATTGCCGCAGCACTTACTTGGGCTTATCAGTTCTATGTTCCTCATAATTTCACACTGGCCACAATCGCATTGGTGTTAACAACGCTTTTTACTATTCCCGTTCTTTATCTGACTTTCAAGGCTTCGCTGATAATGGGACTTCTACTTGTCCCGTATCAAATTTGGGTTGCCATCGCAGCTTCCTTGGCTTGGGGCTACTTAACTAGGAATTAATGCGCCCGAGTTCGACCGGTCCAGGCTTGGCCTTCTAGGTTCATAGTTGGGTCAAACTAAACCCTCCGAAGCTTATTTTAAGCAATCTTTCAGTTTGTGAGCGCGGAGTTTCGCAACATTTTTAGGGCTTGGAATACCAAAGGCCTAAATTATGTTTATCCTTAATGCAGGTATTTTGAGAGAAATGCCGGCGATACCAAATTACCCAACTAGCAAACAGGAGAAATAATGCAAAGTTCGAACCCAGTTTTCAAACGCGGATATGCCGCTCTCGAAAATCGTGGCGGAACCGCAGTTGCACCATCAACAGAAGAATTAAATGATCTTTACAACTCACCTGCTGCCTCTTCAATTCGCACAGGACGTATGACAATTGATGATGTTGTTGCTCGCACCGCACTTCTATTTGCCGTGTTAGTAGGCGTTGGTAGCCTCGCATGGACGCTGAAACTTGGTGGCGGCGCACTTCTAATTGGTTTCCTTGGCGCAATGGGACTTGGTTTGTATCTTTCATTTTCGCAGAAAGTTAAGCCAGGTTTAACAATCACTTACGCAGCTCTTCAAGGTTTGGCACTCGGAACACTTAGCCAGATGTATGAAGCTGCTTATGACGGAATTGTTGGTCAAGCACTTGTTGCAACAATGGCTGCAATTGCCGGAGTTCTTTGGGCATACAAGAGCAAGCGTGTTCGCGTAACACCTAAGTTTACTCGCGTAATGATGGCTGCATTCTTTGGCTACTTAATTCTTGCAGTTGGATCTTTGATTGGATCATTCTTCGGACTTGGTAATGGAATGGGACTTTATGGTCTATCTGGATTCGGTCCACTGCTTGCAGTTGCTGGTGTATTGCTTGCAACATTCTTCCTCGTTCTAGATTTCGATCAGATCGAAAAGATGATTGCTAGTGGCGCACCACAAGAACAATCATGGCGTGCAGGTTTTGCGCTCATGGTTACCGTTATCTGGTTATATCTTGAAGTATTGCGTTTGATCTCAATACTTCGTCGTGACTAATAAAGGCTAGATTTCCTCATTTAGCTTTCTAGTCGCTTCTTGATTTAACTTTCTAGTCTCGGGCATCTTTGCTGACAGCAGCAGTGTTAATGAAAACACTGCTGCTGTTGCTATAAATGCTGTGCGATATGAATGCGCATCGACCAACCAACCAAGTAATACCGGGCTGATGATGAGTCCAAAGTCTCCAGCCATTTGGAATAACGCAATAATGCGGCCACCTTTACCGCCAAATAAATCTCCGACTATTGACGAAGCCGATGTGCTCTCGAATGCACCACCGATTCCAAAGAGAGCCATTGCAAGGAAGTAATACCACCAGTTAGAAGAAACAATTACTGTGGCAATGCCAGAGAGAATTGCAAACGAGCCAAGCATTAGTGCAAATTTACGACCACGAAAATCTGCAATTTTTCCAACATAAACCAGTGCAATTCCTTGAACGATTGCGGCAACCGTAAAACCAAGTCCAATTGTTGAATTTGAAGCGCCAAGTTTTTCTTCGGCGAAAAGTGGCAAAATTGTATTTCGCATTCCAAAGAGAACCCAGTTTGCTAAGAATGAAATCGACATCGCTGCCAAAAATGGATAACTCTTAAGCGCATCTTTGATAAGAATTCGATCCTCAGGATCTTGAATATTCTTAATCGATTTACCGAGACGCTTCTCAGATAAGAAGAAGGATGTAACGAAGGCACCAATGACTAAGGTGAATGCATAAACAAAGAATGGGACTCGGAGTGAGATTACTGAGAGAAGGCCACCAAAAGCTGGGCCAGCAACTGCACCAATTAGAAATCCACCGTTATATGTTGATTGTGCCCGGCCTCTGATGCTGTCATCAACCGATCTCATCAATAACGAACTAGCTGATACTGAGAACATAACTGAACCAATTCCACCAAGAGCGCGGAAAATAAGTAATTGCCAATAGGTTGTAGCAAGTCCGGATGCAAATGATGAAACCGCAACGAGAACTAGGCCGGTTGTTTGAATACGACGTTCTCCGAAAATATCAATTAACTTTCCAGCAGGAAGTCCCATGGCAAATCTCGCAAGAGCGAACGCTGAAATGATCGCACCAATTTGTGCATTGTTTACTTGAAAAGATTTAGCAAAGAGCGGAATTGCTGGAATAACCATTCCGTAGCCAAGTGCAACAAAGAATGCTACTGAAGAGAGAACATAAACCTCTCTTGGTAGAACGCTCTCCTTTTTCTTTTTAGCCAAGTGCTTCGCCCGCTGCTTCTTCTTTAGCCGCTTGGTGTCCAGCACCTGTGCGAAGTGGAGTTTCCCGGAGTATGAATGCGACAAAGAATCCAATAATGGTTATTGGGACCGCTGTTAAGAACACAACATGGAATGAATTTACAAAGGCGTGAACAATGCCAGCTTGTAGTTCTGGAGTGAAGGATTGAAGCACCGCAGTATTTTCCTTTAGAGCTTCAAATTTTTCAGGTGTGGCACCAACTAAAGCTGCTGGATTACTTGCTCTTACTTTCTCAATTTCTATTGGCAAATTATGCGCCAATCGGCTGGCGTAAACCGTTCCAAATAACGCAACTCCCATAGTTGCACCAATTGATCTAAAGAAGGTGTTCGCACTTGTTGCAACTCCCAAGTCTCTAAATTCAACGGAATTTTGTAAAGCAATAACTATGGTCTGCATTGATAAGCCAAGTCCGGCACCAACTAAAATTGCATAGATTGCTAACTTCCAAAAAGCTGTGGTTTCAGTCAGCGTTGAAAGCATGGCAAGTCCAACAGTCATAAGAGCAAGTCCGATTATTGGAAAGCGTTTGTAGTGACCGTGCTTAGTAATTAATTTTCCACTTACGATTGACATCGTAACGATTCCGATCATGAATGGAATTAACTTCAGACCTGCTGAAGTTGCGGAGTCACCTTTTACTATCTGAAGGTAGAGCGGCAACATAATGATTGCGCCAAACATTCCGGCACCGATAATAAATGCCATAAATGAAGTAACTGAGAAAGTGTGATTCTTGAAGAGTGCGAGCGGAAGAATTGGTTCTTTTGCTCGGCTCTCTTGGAAAATAAATAGAAGAATCAAAGCTAGTGCACCAACAAGTGTGATGAGAGTTTTAGAGGTTTGCCAACCATCTTGTGGACCATAAACTGAAATTCCAAGCAGTAGCGCGGATACTCCAGAGACCAGAAGTAAGGCACCTAAGTAATCAATACTGTGTTCACGTTTTACTTTTGGAATGTGCAAGGAGATTGATGTGATGATCAGAGCAGCGATTCCGAATGGCAGATTTATATAAAAAATCCAACGCCAACCGGTAACACCAAGAATCTGGGCATGGTCTGAGAAATAACCACCTAGAAGTGGGCCAGCAACAGATGCAAGTCCCCAAACACCACCGAAGTAGCCTTGATACTTTCCACGTTCGCGTGGAGAAACAATGTCTCCAATAATTACGAAGGTAAGTGACATTAAGCCACCAGCACCAAGTCCTTGAACAGCGCGAAAAGCAATGAGTTGTTCCATGCTGGTTGAAGCACCTGCAGCGAATGAACCAATTAAAAAGGTAATGATTGCGAATTGGAAAACCGGGCGGCGACCATAAAGGTCAGATATTTTTCCGTAAAGCGGAGTCGATGCGGTTGAGGTTAGAAGATAGGCAGTAACAACCCAGGTGTAGTGAGTAAGACCATCAAAATCTTCGACAATACTTTTAAGTGCAGTTGAAACGATTGTCTGATCAAGTGCTGCAAGAAGCAGGCCAACCATGAGTCCGCTTAAAACGAACATAATCTCTTTATGGGTGAGGCTTTTCGGGGCTACATTATTATTCTGAGAATTATTTTTGGGGATTTTGTTGGACATAATTGTGAGTTTACTATGCGACACAAGCAATCAAGCAATAAGGTGAGGCTATGAAGTCGATCATCGCTCAGGAATTGGTCAAAACGTATGACAAGGGCGCAGTAAAAGCTCTTGATGGTCTAAGCCTTGAAGTAGAAGAAGGAACAGTTCTTGGCCTACTTGGTCCAAATGGTGCTGGAAAAACAACAACAGTTCGCGTTCTTGCAACGCTATTAACACCAGATAGCGGAAGTGCAACTGTCGCAGGAATTGATGTTTTAAAACATCCGGATGAAGTTCGAAAAATAATTGGATTATCTGGTCAATATGCAGCGCTTGATGAAACGCTAACAGGTTGGGATAACTTAACTATGTTTGGGCGTTTGTATCATTTGAATTCTGCCGCATCGAAAAAACGAGCTGAAGAGTTACTTGAAAAATTCTCACTTACTGATGCTGCAAAGCGCCCGATTAGAACTTACTCCGGAGGCATGCGCAGACGTTTGGATTTAGCAGCTTCTTTGATTGTTAAACCAAAGGTGTTATTCCTAGATGAGCCAACAACTGGGCTAGATCCACGTGGTCGTATGGAGATGTGGGATGTAATTGACGAACTTGTTAAAGGTGGCGTGACACTGCTTTTAACAACACAGTATTTAGAGGAAGCTGATCACCTTGCAGATTCGATTGCGGTAATTGATACTGGAAAAGTGATTGCTCGAGGCACGGCCGATGAATTAAAGAATCAGGTAGGCGGCGAACGTTTAGAAATTACAGTTGAAGTTGATCAGATTGCTGCTGCAACAAAATTGGTGGAACTAGTATCTGGGACAACACCAACAGTTGATTCTGGAATCCGCAGAATATCTGCGCCGGTAAGCAATGGAAGTGCTTCGCTAATTCAAGTGCTTCGCTTACTGGATGATGCCAAAATTCATCCACTAGATATCGGATTGAAGCGGCCGTCACTAGACGATGTATTTATATCTTTGACCGGCCATGTTGCCGAGGTAATTTCTGAAGAAGTTGTGGGAGGAAAAAATGCTGCAAAGCGTAAGTGATTTCTTAGTAATAACTAAACGTCAATTACTTCAGATGATCCGGATTCCTGAAGTCTTAATTTTTGCAACGATTCAGCCAGCGATGTTTGTTCTGCTATTCCGCTACGTTTTTGGTGGCGCAATCGATTCCGGTGTTGATGGGGGATATGTTCAACTATTGATGCCTGGCATCTTTGTGCAAACCGTTGCATTCACGCTAGCTGCCACCGCAGTTGGACTTGCTGCCGATATGCAGAAGGGTTTGATTGATCGCTTTAGATCACTGCCGATATCAAGATCTGCAGTTGTTATTGGGCGCACTGTTGGCGATACCTTGCAGAACGTTGTAACACTGGTTGTTATGGGACTTGTTGGTTTTCTAGTTGGTTGGCGGCCAAGTAGCGGACCGGTAAAGATTTTTCTTGGCTTCTTATTCTTGTTGGCATTTGGTTATTCCATGTCATGGATCGGGGTTTTAATTGGCTTATCTGTCCGCGAAGAGCGGGTAGCTCAGAACTTAGTTTTCATGACGGTATTTCCACTTACGTTCTTATCTAATGCCTTTGCACCAACAACTGGAATGCCAAAGGTTTTGCAGTATTTTGCCGAATGGAATCCGGTATCTACGATGGTTGCTGCTTGCCGTGAACTATTTGGCACCGAGAATATCTTTGGTGCAACTGCTAACTCTTGGCCAAGCCAGAATCCAATTCTGATGTCACTTATTTACATGATTTTACTTGTTGCAATCTTCGCACCAATAAGCGTGCGCAAGTATGTAAGGGTGAGTAAGTAACCTAAATAGCAGAAATGCTTAGAAGAAGTTCTGAGCTTCTAGAACTGCAACGCTAATTTCACGACCATTTGGCGCGGTGTATGTAACGGTGTCACCGATTTTTGCACCTAGAACTGCGGCACCAAGCGGTGATTTTTCGCTGTAAACATCGACATCGCCACTTGCAATTTCGCGTGATCCAAGAAGGAATTTCATTTCATCGCCAGCAATATCAACAGTGACTAACATTCCAAGACCAACAAAACCGGATTCACCAGCTGGTGGATTTCCGATATGTGCATTTTCTAGCATGTGTTTTAGTTGGCGAATTCTGGCTTCAGTCTTGCCCTGCTCATCTTTTGCGGCGTGATAACCACCGTTCTCTTTCAAGTCGCCTTCAGCGCGGGCAGCTTCAATCTTCTTCACAATATCTGCGCGACGAGGTCCCTCAAGTTCTGCTAATTCCGCAGCAAGGCGGTCAGCAGCTTCTTGGGTAAGCCAGGTTTGAGTAGGTTCGATAGCCATAAGACGAGAAGTTTACAGGCAATTTTGATTTAGGGAGTTGCCCTAAAGAGTTGAGCAAGATTCTATCTGAGCGTTAACAGCTGCTAATCGAGTAGGAATTTGAACAATTCTTGTGGCACTTTTTGTGCCGAGCGGGATTTCGTCATCTATCTGGCCAACAATGTTTAACTCGTAATCTCGCGCAGCCAGACGGCAGATGACTTGTGAATTCGGATTTTTGATTTTTATCGAATATCGAATTTCAATATTCTTGGCATCAACTTCACGAAATGAAATCAGAGTCGATTTGATCTCTGGATAGGTGTAATGGTTTGCCGTCCATAACAACCAACCGCCGCCAATTACGGAAATTAGGATTGCGGTAATTAGCCACGTAGGAAATCTAGAAAATCTGGCCTTAGAAATCCCATATCTTGCTCTCAGATATGGGTCGTTTTCAATCGGCTCGGTCATGGGTGCAAGTCTACGTAATCTCATTACAATCTGCATATGAACGGTAGAACAACGATTGACGTGGGAGTAGCAGGCTCACTAACTATGATTTTCCTGGTTTCTGCTGTCTCTCTGCTTTTGTGGAGTTTTTACCGCCGAAACAAAAAATTATTAGACCGTAATGAAGAGAAGTAAAGGATTCATCGCCCAACTTATTGTGGCAATAATTCTTTCAGTAACATTTATCGGATTAGGCAATTGGCAATTAGATCGAGCACATGATGTCAAAGTTGCTAAGCGATTTGTTCCTGATATTCCGCGGGTTGATTTAGAAAGTATCGCATCGGCAACTTCAAACTTAGAACCGAGTGCAATAAATCGTCTCGTAGAATTTAGTGGAAATTATCGTGAGATATTTATTGCGCCAGATCAAGGGTTGTTAACAGATGGCAAGAAATCAATTGCGGATTTAGAAGTTAGATTGCTCGAACTTTCTGGCAAACGCGGAATTTTAGTTGTGCGCGGAGTTGAGAGTTTAGAGAATCAAGAGATCATTGGAAAAGTAAAAATAGATGGTCGGCTTTATCCAAGACAAACTTCAGATTCAGCAAAAGCCAGAGAAGGCGAGATTTCGAGAATTGATCCAGCGCTAATTGTCGGAGAAACTTCGCTCTCGCTATTTGATGGTTATGTCGTAGCAACAGCTGAAGAGACAAGCCTTGGTCAAGAAATACTGACAACTCGAATTCCGGCGCCACAACTTAAATCAAAAGTGCCGGGTTATTATTGGCAACACATCTCGTACGTCTTCGTCTGGTGGCTTATGGCCATACTCGTATTGTTTGCGCCTTTTTATAATGAAGTGGCGGTAAAGTTAAAGCATGAATGAATTGAATCCACGCCAAGCTGCACTTAACGGAGCGATGATCCGCTTTCGAATTATGGCCATTTACGCAGGTGTTATGTCGTTATTACTCTGGTTCGTAAGCATTCCAATTCATTATCTGATCTTCAAAGATGCATATGAATATGTAAGTTGGATCTCTCTGCTTCATGGATTTACTTATCCAATTTATGTTTTTGCGGCATTCCATTACTGCTTAAAAGCTGGCAAATCATTTAAAAGCACGGTCCTATTAATCCTTGCCGGAACGCTGCCAGTTGCATCCTTTGTTGCCGAACGCCGAGCCCTTCGAGAATTCAATTTACTTAAGTAATGAAGTCCTATCTAAAGCCGGCAATCAAATCGATTTTGTATCCGCTCTATGAGCGCCGGATATTTGCAAATTTAGATTTCAGTCAGACCCCACACCACGTCGGAGTAATTCTCGATGGAAATCGCAGATGGTCAAAGGCAAATCCAGCCGCTGATGGAGATACTTCAACAGCTCGCGGACATAAAGCGGGGGCGGAAAAGATAATTGATTTACTAGATTGGTGTGAAGAATCTAAGGTTGAAGTCTTAACAATCTGGCTGCTATCAAATCAGAATCTATCTAGGCCACCTGCCGAACTTGAGCCGCTGCTCGAAATCATCTCGGATACCGTTAATGATTTAGCAAGTCGCAGACGTTGGGAGATCCGACCAGTTGGATCCATGGAGCTGCTGCCAAAAAAAATGGTTGATCAATTAAATGATGTGGCCAGCAAGACCAAGGGAATTAAGGGCGTCTTAATCAATGTGGCAATTGGATATGGCGGACGCAGCGAAATTGCGGACGCAGTTAAATCAATAATTACTGCACCAGCAAATGCTGATAAGAATGCCGCTGAAATCGCTGGCTTAATCAGCGTTGATGAAATTGGTCGCCACCTCTATACCGCTGGCCTCCCAGATCCGGATTTAGTTATCCGAACTTCAGGGGAGCAACGCCTCGGTGGCTTCTTACTCTGGCAGAGCGCGCATTCTGAGTTCTATTTCTGTGAAGCCTATTGGCCGGACTTTCGAAGGGTTGATTTCTTGCGGGCAATTCGGGCATATTCACAACGCAACCGGCGCTTCGGCAAGTAACGAATACAAGTAAGAATTAGTTTAAAAGTTAGTTATAAATTTACTATTGAAATAAGCGTGTCGGAGGGCTTGGCTCTCATATTGGTTTTACCTTTTATCCACCAGGTTAGACATCAGGAATAACCGCCAAGATAAAACTAAAAAAGAATGCGAGTGCCAATTGGCCAAAAGAATGACCTATGTTCTAGATACCAGCGTTTTGCTAGCGGATCCAGTGGCACTAACAAGATTTGCCGAACATGAAGTCATTATTCCAATCACAGTAATTGGTGAACTTGAAACCAAACGCGATCATCCCGAACTTGGCTATTTTGCCCGGGCCGCGCTTCGCACCCTTGATGACCTGCGAATTGAACATGGCCGACTTGATGAAGATATTAAGTTAAATACTGAAGGCGGAACACTTCGGGTTGAGCTAAACCACTCTGATTCCTCATCTCTGCCATCTGGATTCTTGCGCGATGGCTCAAATGATTCAAGAATTCTTTCAATAGCCAGAAACATGATGGCTGAATCCAGAGATGTAGTTCTAGTAACCAAGGATTTACCGCTTCGCGTTAAGGCTTCTTCGGTCGGAGTTAAATCCGAGGAGTATCGCGCCGAACTTGCATTGACTAGTGGCTGGACCGGAATGGTTGAGGCAACCGTTGGCGGAAATGTAATTGATGCTTTATATGAAAGCGGCAGGGTTGCCGATGAATTAGGCAAGATCCATCCATGCCACACCGGAATCGTTCTGCACTCGGATAAGGGAAGCGCCCTAGCCCGAGTTATGCCAGACAAACAGCTTCAATTAGTTCGTGGCGATCGCACCGCATTTGGCCTTCACGGTCGAAGCGCCGAACAACGAGTCGCCTTGGATTTACTTTTGGATAATGAAGTTGGCATCGTCTCTCTAGGCGGCCGGGCCGGAACCGGAAAGAGCGCACTTGCACTGAGCGCCGGGTTAGAGGCAGTTCTAGAAAAGCGTCACCACAAAAAAGTTGTAATCTTCCGGCCGCTCTATGCAGTTGGTGGCCAGGAACTTGGTTACCTTCCGGGGAGCGAGAACGAGAAGATGTCGCCTTGGGCCCAGGCCGTCTTTGATACTTTGGGTGCGTTGGTTAGTCAGCAAGTCATCGATGAGATTATTGATCGCGGACTTATCGAAGTTCTGCCCCTGACTCACATCCGCGGGCGCTCGCTCCACGATTCTTATGTCATTGTTGATGAAGCCCAGTCACTTGAACGCGGAGTTTTGCTAACGGTGCTCTCTAGAATCGGACAGAACTCGAGAGTGATCCTGACTCACGACGTTGCTCAGCGAGATAACCTGCGAGTCGGCCGTCATGACGGTGTCGTCGCCGTGGTTGAGTCCCTAAAAGGACATCCACTCTTCGCCCACATCACTTTGACCAGGTCAGAGCGTTCGCCAATTGCAGCTCTAGTAACCGAAATGTTGGAAGAACCAGTCAACTTCAGCCAGTAAAACCCAGTATCGGTCAAATCGGTCAAATCGGACATTGCGGTATCTGACCTGCACTTTTAGATACCCACTTTCCTGTGATTATTATCTTTTTTGCGACTCACACGCCTTTAAATTTGCCCATGGCCGCCTCGGATGCGAAGGTTTTGTCCTTCCCCCAAGTCATTAGCCCATTTTGGGCGGATGTCGCTTGTCTGGAATTTTCGCAAAAGGTTAGAGAGGAAGGGTGAGATGAACAAGATTTTTAGATCGACGAAGCTGGTTCTTAGCGCCGCTTTCTTTATTGTCTTCATTGGCAGTGTCGATACGACCTATGCCCAAGGAAATTTTGACCAATTCGTCTCGGTGCCTAACAACTTGCCAGCCCTGACTGTCGCCCCAGAGAACCCGACGGAAACTGAAAATGGAATTACTTTAGATTTGAGTGGCGTTGCTTCGGTCGATGCAAATGCGATTGCCTTAGTTTCTCTGGCTGCCCGCCAGGTCGAGATT
Organism: Bifidobacterium breve; assembly: GCA_945863115.1. Classification (GTDB taxonomy): domain Bacteria; phylum Actinomycetota; class Actinomycetes; order Nanopelagicales; family Nanopelagicaceae; genus AAA044-D11. The sequence goes on along the minus strand of CAMAYZ010000002.1, from coordinate 50,642 downwards.
GCCAAGAAACCAAAAGGCGCACAAAGTGTGGCCAAGGCGATTATTGAAGAGAAGTATCCAAAGTGGGATAAGAAGAGGCAAGTCCAATGCCTTACCGACCTTTGGAATGGCGAGAGCCATTGGAATTACCAGGCCCATAATTACCGAAGTGGCGCCCATGGAATTCCTCAAGCCCTGCCGGCGATAAAGATGGAGATCATTTCTACCGATTGGCGGACCAACCCAGTCACCCAGATTAAATGGGGACTTTCATATATCAAGGCCAGATACGACACCCCATGTAATGCACTTTGGAAGAAGAAGCGTTCTAACTGGTACTAAATTCTTTTCCCGATAGTTATCGGCTTAGAGGTCTCAGCAAAAAAATCATTTCCTTTATCGTCAACAACAATGAATGCCGGAAAGTCCTTAACTTCGATCTTCCAGATAGCTTCCATTCCTAATTCGGGATAATCCAAAGTTTCAACTTTTATGATGCAATCTTGCGCAAGTCGGGCCGCTGGTCCACCAATCGAACCAAGGTAGAAGCCGCCATGATTTTTACAGGCATCGGTTACCGCTTTAGAACGATTTCCCTTCGCCAACATAATCATTGAACCGCCAGCTTTTTGGAATTGATCCACATATGAATCCATCCGACCTGCAGTTGTTGGACCAAATGACCCGGATGCATAACCTTCAGGCGTCTTTGCGGGCCCCGCATAGTAAACAGCGTGATCCTTAAAATACTGTGGAAGCTCTTTTCCGGAATCAATTAACTCTTTAATTTTGGCATGGGCTAAATCACGAGCAACAATCAGGGTTCCATTTAGCGACAGCCGAGTTTTGATTGGATATTTTGAAAGTGTTTTCAAGACCTCAGCCATAGGTTGGTTTAAATCAATCTTCACTACATTCTCATCGAGATGTTCATCAGTTGTATCTGGCAAGAAATGGGCTGGGTCGCGCTCTAAAACTTCAAGGAATACGCCTTCTTTAGTGATCTTCGCCTTTGCTTGGCGATCTGCCGAACATGAAACTGCAATCGCAATCGGAAGTGATGCGCCATGACGAGGCAAGCGAACAACACGGACATCGTGACAGAAATACTTGCCTCCGAATTGGGCTCCGATACCAAGTGTTCTAGTTAGTTCTAATACTTTCGCTTCTAATTCAACGTCACGGAAGCCATGTCCGGTTTTAGCATCGCCGCTTCTAGGTAATTCATCTAGGTAATGCGTGCTGGCAAGTTTTGCAGTTTTAACTGTGTGTTCGGCGCTAGTTCCACCGATGACAATTGCCAAGTGATACGGCGGGCAAGCTGCAGTTCCGAGTGAGCGCAATTTTTCATCTAACCAACTCATGAATGATGCGGGATTTAAAACTGCTTTGGTCTCTTGATAAAGGAATGACTTGTTTGCGCTGCCGCCGCCCTTTGCAATAAATAGGAAGTTATATTCATCAGCATGCTCAGTATCTGAATAAATTTCAACTTGGGCTGGCAGATTGTTTCCAGTGTTTTTCTCTTCCCAGGTAGTAACAGGAGCGAGCTGGGAATAACGAAGATTTAGTGAAGTGTAAGCATCATAAACACCTTGCGAAATTGATTCGGCATCGTTCTTGGAAGTCAGAACACGCTGCCCCTTCTTTCCCATAATTAACGCAGTGCCGGTGTCCTGACACATTGGCAGAACTCCACCAGCAGAAATGTTTGCATTCTTTAAAAGATCGAGCGCAACAAAGCGATCATTTGGCGAAGCTTCTGAATCCTTCAAAATTGAAGCGAGTTGGATTAAATGATCTTCACGTAAATAATGATTTATATCGTGAATCGCTTCAGCAGTTAACTTTTCTAGCGCTTCTGGTGTGACCTTGAGAAATTCCATTCCTTCAGCGGTAAATGTTGAAACACCTTCAGTCGTAACGAGGCGATACTCAGTTTTATCGGGCCCTATTGGCAAGAGATCGCTGTAATTAAACTCTGGCATTTACTTATCCGACTCTGGTTTTGCTTTTGCTAATTTTGCTTTTGCACCATCAAGCCATTGCTGACAAATCTTTGCAAGTTCCTCGCCGCGCTCCCAGAGGGCTAACGATTGTTCAAGTGTGGCCTGACCAGATTCCAGTGTTGAAACTACCTTTGCCAATTCATCACGAGCTTCTTCGTAACTTAATTTAGCTGGGTCTTTCTCAGAAGGTTTTGTGGCGGCCATATTCGTAATCTACTCCGTAATTGCGCCAACTTCGCCTTGCGCCAAACGCAATCGAAGTTTTTCCCCGGACTTAACCTCGCTCGCTTTGCGAAGAACTGACCCATCAGATTTCTGCACGACCGAATAGCCGCGATCCAAAGTGGCTTGTGGCGAGAGGGTGCGCACTTGAGTTCGCAGGCCGCTGATTTCTTCAGCCGCGATTGCAACTGCACTGCTCATGCTCCTGTGAGATCTGGCAATCAAACCTTTAATTATTTCGAGCTGGACGTTAACGATAGTAATTGGTTCACGCATTATCTGGCGATCCATAAAGCCTTTGATCTTTGAGATTTCAAAAGTTATCAAGTTTTGCAGATAGCGATTTGTGCGATCTTGCAGATTCGCAATATTTGCAAGCTCCTCGTCCATATCCGGAACTACTCGCTTTCCGGCATCTGTAGGTGTTGATGCTCGCCAATCTGCAACCAGATCGAGAAGCGGTGAATCTTTCTCATGGCCAATTGCGCTAATGATTGGAGTTTTACAATCTGCGACTAAGCGAAGTAAGGATTCATCAGAGAATGGAAGTAAGTCCTCGAAGGAGCCACCACCTCTGGTAATAATAATTACATCAACATCTGGATTAGCTTCTAGTTCGGCCAGCGCTGCACTTACTTCAGAGACGGCTGCAGCATTTGCAACTGCAACTTCACGAATTTCAAACTTAACACTTGGCCAACGTCGCTTGGCATTTTCAACTACATCTTTTCCAGCGTCGCTATTTCGACCACAGATTAATCCAACAACATTTGGCAGGAAGGGCAAAGCTTTCTTCCGTTCCAAATCGAAGAGACCCTCTGCCGCTAATAAATTCTTTAACGCTTCAAGTCGGGCCATTAATTCGCCAACGCCGACCTGGCGAATCTCGGAAATATTAAACGAGAGTGAACCATTCTTAGTCCACCAAGTTGGCTTCGAGCGAATAACAACACGGGCATTAGTTTCAAGTGGCGCAATCGAATCAAAAACATTTTTAAAGCAGCGGACCGAGATACTCATATCTGCACTGGTATCGCGAAGCCGCATAAAGATTGTCGGTGATCCAGGTCTTACATTTATCTCAGATAGCTCGCCCTCTATCCAAACCTCGCTCAAGCCATCAATGATGGTTCCAATCCGTTCGGAAATAGCGCGAACGGTAAATGGTTTCTCTGGCTGCCCTAGTTGCTCTAGTTGATTAGAAAGGTCCGACACGGGTCGATACTAATCGGGATACCAATTAGACTTCGCAAATGACTTTAGGGACTTTGGGAAATAAGCGGGTTTTATTAGCCGCGCCTCGTGGCTATTGCGCTGGGGTTGACCGCGCAGTTGTAACGGTCGAAAAAGCTTTAGATCTTTATGGTGCACCGGTTTATGTTCGTAAAGAAATCGTCCACAACAAACATGTGGTGGCCACACTTGAGGCTCGTGGCGCAATATTTGTCTCTGAAAATGATGAAGTCCCAGAGGGTCAGACCGTTATTTTCTCGGCACATGGCGTATCGCCCGCAGTTCATGCAAGTGCCGCATCTCGCAACCTAAAAACTATTGATGCAACCTGTCCGCTTGTTACAAAAGTTCACCATGAAGTTAAGCGCTTTGCTGCTGAAGATTTAACTATTTTGTTAATTGGCCACGAAGGCCATGAAGAGGTTGAGGGCACCGCTGGCGAAGCACCAGATCACATTATTTTGGTCGATGGCGTAGATGGCATCGCAGATATAAAGGTTCCAGATGAAAATAAAGTTGCCTGGCTATCACAAACAACTTTAAGTGTTGATGAAACTCTGACAACTGTCGCGGCGCTAAAGAAGCGCTTTCCAAATTTGATTGATCCACCAAGTGATGACATTTGCTACGCAACCCAGAACCGCCAAGTTGCTATAAAAGAGATTGCTCCCAAAGCCGATTTAGTTCTGGTAGTTGGTTCAAAGAACTCATCGAACTCAGTTCGCTTAGTTGAGGTTGCCCTCGAATACGGAGCCAAGGCGGCTTATCTAATTGACTTCGCAGCTGAAGCCCAAGATGAGTGGTTTGAAGGCGTTGAAGTTATTGGAGTTTCCAGCGGTGCTTCAGTTCCAGAAATTTTGGTAACAGATTTACTTAAAGATTTGGCTAGACGCGGTTACGGCGATGTTGAAACTGTTACGGCGATGGAAGAGCACTTACTGTTCTCAGTGCCACCAGAGCTTCGCAAAGATTTAAAGGCGGCTGGAAAGCTTTAAAGTTTGTTTTACTTACGTGAATGTTTGCGCAAAAGTGCGAAGTGCGCGGCCCAAGCAATTACTGCTCCAGTAATTAGCCATGGCGCAACTGAAGAGAGCGTAGTAATTAGTTCCAGGCCAATTTTCCCAAATGAAAAACCGGTTCCACCAATTGTTGCGATTATAAATAGCGTGGAAATCAAGAAAGCTATCGGTGGATTAACCGCATTGGTAAATGATGTTCCTGGGCGTCCTAAGTAAAGACCGCCAAGAAATGAGACCAAAATTGCTAGGCCGGTAAAGAAACCAACTTTTGTAAATGTGTATTCCAACGCTTCAAAGATAAAGATAAGTAGAAACTGCAGAATAACTACGCCAGGGACCTTTAACCCGGGACCTTTGACTGCCTTAGATCTAACTGCATCCATCGTATTGCTCATTTAGCGTTACTCATTTCTCGTCATCCTCATCTGAAATCTCTTCAACTTCAATAAAATCTTCTGGGGCATCTAAGGCTAATTTACTCTCGAGGATTCGCAAATTTTCGGATACTTCTGGAAAAGCTTTAAGCGGCTTTCCGGAAACATCGAGAGACTTCATCTTCTTCGCCGCACTTAGAACTGTGGTTTCGGCAGTTGGAATCATTTCGTTGTAAGCCTTGAGAGTGCTCTTCAAACGATCGCCAACCGTGACAATCTTGTCGTGGAGCGAAGAGACATCTCGCAAGAATTTAACTGCCAAAGTTTGAATTTCTTCGGCATTTGCCGCAACCCGGTTTCGACTAAACAAATAACCTACTGTGCGAAGTAGGGCCATCATTGAAGTTGGTGTTGCAATTGTTACACCGAGGCGAAATGAAGTTTCTAGGAAATCTGGGATTGCTTTGACGGCCTCAATAAAGATGGCGTCAATCGGTGCGTAAAGAATTACAAAATCCGGAGATGGCCCACGATCGGCATAATTTCGTTTCGAGAGAGCTTGGATATGTGCAAGCAAATCCTTTGAATGTTCAACCAGCAATTGCTTGCGGAGCACATCATCTTCAGTTTCAAATGCTTCATAGAATCTTTGGAATGGAAACTTTGAGTCAATATAAATAACGCTGCCACCAGGCATATTTATTGTTACATCCGGGATTGCACCAGAGTCACCAATTTTTTCAGAAGCTGATTGTCTAGTGAAATGTTCGTTCTCAATTAGGCCAGCGCTCTCTAATAATTTCTCTAGATGAGCTTCACCAAATTTTCCACGGGTCTGCGAACTTGCGAGCGCCCCAGCAATTGCACGAGTCTGCTTAACTAAATTCTCATTATGACTTGCCATGGATTTAACTTGTTCAGTAATCTCAGTTTCTGCACGGACACGACGTAAATCTGCTGCTCCGGCAGCTTCAGTTAATTTCTCAACGGTCTTTTTCATGGTCTCTAATTCATCAGTTAATTTCGTTGCTGCAGCAGTTGAATTCTTCTCGCGATCTAACTGCTCTTTGAGATCTTTGATAAGTGGATTATCGGTAGAATCAGAATTAGATCTGCCACTTTTTACGAGAAATCCAATGAGAATGCCAACAGCCAGCCCGATTATTACGCCCAAAATTACATCCATGCCCGTATCGTGGCAGGAAGCACTGACAAACCCCCGTAGGCTCTACTCCTTGTGAGCCTCTCTATCGGAATCGTCGGACTGCCAAATGTGGGCAAATCGACCCTTTTTAACGCTCTGACCAAGAACAACGTTCTAGCCGCAAATTACCCCTTCGCCACAATCGAACCCAATGTTGGAATGGTTGGCGTTCCAGATGCCCGGCTTCCAAAGCTTGCCGAGATTTTTACCTCTGAAAAGATTTTGCCAGCTGTTGTCTCATTCGTAGACATCGCCGGAATCGTTAAGGGTGCATCTGAAGGTGCCGGACTTGGAAATAAATTCTTAGCAAACATCCGCGAAACCGATGCAATCTGTCAGGTCATCCGAGTTTTCAATGACGAAAATGTAATGCGCGAAGGTGAACGTGCCGCAGCATTTGTTGATCCAGCCTCTGACATTGAAGTTATCAATACCGAACTTGGCCTTGCAGATTTACAGACAATTGAAAAGGCGCTGCCTCGTTTAGAGAAAGAAGTGCGCATTAAGAAAGAAGTTGCGCCAATTCTTGAAGCGGTAAAAGAAGCCCAAGAAGTTTTAAACTCTGGAAAATTACTTTACGGCTCGAAGGTTGATTTAACTTTAATTGCTGATCTGCATCTTATGACTGCCAAGCCATTCTTATACGTTTTCAATGTTGATGCGGCAGAACTTTCTGATGCCGAACTTCGCAAGAAATTAGCGGCAATGGTTGCGCCATCTGAAGCAATTTTCTTAGATGCAAAGACTGAGGCCGAACTTGCTGAACTCGATGATGCAGATGCAATGGAATTATTAGGTGCAATTGGATTAGAAGAGCCAGGACTTTCAACTCTTGCACGAATCGGATTTAACACTTTAGGTTTGCAAACTTATTTAACTGCGGGTCCAAAAGAAACACGCGCTTGGACAATTCATAAGGGAGATACTGCGCCAGTCGCAGCCGGTGTAATTCACACCGATTTCCAAAAAGGTTTCATTAAGGCCGAAATCGTTGCATTTAACGATTTAGTAGATGCAGGTTCCATGGCGGAAGCCAAGGCCCGCGGTAAGGTCCGGATGGAAGGCAAGGAATATGTAATGTCCGATGGCGATGTAGTGGAATTTAGGTTTAATAACTAATGACAAAAATAAGATACGAGAAAAGCCCATATATAACTGGCGAACTCAAGAAGCGCGATGAACTTCGTAACGTTGCAATCATTGCTCACGTAGACCATGGCAAGACCACATTGGTCGATGCGATGTTGACTCAATCCGGTGCATTTTCCGAGCACCAGAAAGAGGGCGAGAACCGCGACCGTGTTATGGACTCGATGGATCTTGAACGCGAAAAGGGAATCACAATTCTCGCGAAGAACACTTCAATTCGCCGCGGCGCCCAGACTGTAAACATTATTGACACCCCAGGTCACGCAGATTTCGGTGGTGAAGTAGAACGTGGACTAGAAATGGTTGACGGTGTAATTCTTCTCGTCGATGCATCTGAAGGACCACTTCCACAAACCCGTTTCGTGCTCCGTAAAGCACTTGAGAAAAACCTTCCAGTAATTTTGGTAATCAACAAAGTCGATCGTCCCGATTCACGTATTCCAGAAGTTGTTGACGAGGCTTACGGCCTGTTCATGGATCTTGATGCAAACGATGATCAAATTGAATTTCCAGTTGTTTATGCATCAGCAAAAGCTGGTCGTGCATCAATGAATCGCCCTGAAAACGGCGTGATGCCTGATCGCGAAAACTTGGATGCGTTATTCGAAGTTATCTTCAATACGATTCCGGCTCCGGTTTATCACGAAGGTGCACCACTACAAGCACACGTTACAAACCTTGACTCATCTCCTTATCTTGGTCGTCTTGCACTTTGCCGAATTCGCGAAGGTGTAATTAAAAAAGGCGAGAACGTAATGTGGATGAAGACCGACGGAACTAGTGAGCGAGTAAAAATTTCAGAACTGCTTATAACCGATGGTTTAGAACGTGTTCCTGCGCAAGAAGCTGGTCCTGGTGACATTGTGGCGATTGCCGGAATTGAAACCATTACCTTGGGCGAAACCTTGGCCGATCTTGAAAAGCCACACGCGCTGCCTTTAATCATCGTTGATGAGCCATCAATTTCGATGACAATTGGTATCAATACCTCGCCTATTGCAGGACAAGAAGGAAAGCTTCTAACTGCTCGCCAAGTAAAGAACCGTCTTGATGCCGAGCTAATCGGTAACGTTTCACTTCGTGTTCTAAATACCGAACGCCCAGATACTTGGGAAGTTCAAGGCCGTGGTGAATTACAACTTGCAGTGCTTGTTGAAATCATGCGTCGTGAAGGTTTCGAATTAACTGTTGGAAAGCCACAAGTAGTTGTGAAGACTGTTGATGGAAAACTTCAAGAACCAATGGAACGTTTGAGCATTGATATTCCAGATGATTATCTTGGAGTTGTTACTCAACTTATGGCGCTTCGCAAGGGCCGTATGGAACAAATGGTTAACCACGGAACTGGATGGATCCGCATGGATTACAAAGTCCCATCACGTGGCCTAATAGGTTTCCGTACTGAATTCTTAACTGAAACTCGTGGAACTGGTTTACTCCACCACGTATTCGATGGTTACGAAAACTGGAACGGTGAAATTCGCACCCGTCTAAGCGGTTCACTTGTTGCTGACCGACGCGGAACAGTTACTGCATACGCAGTTGATGGCGTGCAAGAGCGCGGCGTTATTTTCCTTGAAGTTGGAACCGAAGTTTATGAAGGAATGATTGTTGGCGAGAATTCTCGAACTGAAGATATGGATGTAAATATTGTTCGCGAAAAGAAGCTAACAAATATGCGTTCTTCAGGTGCAGATGATGCAAACCGAATTATTCCGCCAAGATTGTTAAACCTTGAGCAAGCTCTCGAGTTCTGTCGTGAAGACGAATGTGTTGAGGTAACTCCAAAACACGTCCGCGTCCGCAAGACAATTCTTGATCAGAACGAGCGAGCCCGTAACGTCGGTCGCGCTAAAAAAGTTAACCTGAACGCCGAATAACCCGGATTTGTCGGCGGCCTTGGGTTAGATAGCCCCATGGCCCGATTTGAGCAAAAAGTGCGAAGTGAAAGAAGCACAAGCAAGATAGAGCTGCTTCGTCCTGTCGTCGAACCCTCGAACTTTGTAGCAACGGCTGAACAGAAATTAGTAATTGATTCTGCTGCCCCGCGGTTAATTGTTTTTGGTGGTCCAGGGACTGGCAAAACTTCAACTTTAATTGAAACCGTAGTGTCACAGATTAAATCTGGTATCGATCCAAATTCTATTTTGGTTTTAACCTACGGCCGCGAACGGGCATCAGAACTTCGCGACCAGATAGTTATTCAATCTGGTGCGAATGCCTTTGAACCAATTGTTCGAACATTTCACTCTCTTGCATTTTCAATTATCAATACCCAAATCGATGCCGATGATCCTAAATACGTTTTAATCTCTGGTGCCGAGCAAGATTCATTTATCCGCGAACTTCTTGCGAATCCAGAACATTCACCACAAGTTAAATGGCCAAAGGTTTTAGAACCAGCACTTTCAACCAAGGGTTTTGCAAGGGAACTTCGCGATTTAATCCTTCGTGCAAGTGAGCGAAATTTTACTTATAAGAAGTTGATTGAAAGAGGTCATTTATTAAACGAGCCATGGTGGGAACCAGCAGCAAATTTCTGGAAAATTTATGACGAGATTCTTGGAATCCGTTATGGCTTTATTTCAGGGGCTGCGAAGCGAATTGACTCAAGTTCCATTATATCGCAGGCGATTTCGGATCTAAATAAAAAGGCGAAGATTCGGGAATCCTTCCAGAATAAATTTAAAGTAATTGTTATTGATGAGTTTCAGGAGAGCGATAATTCTCAGCGCGAACTTCTAGATTTGCTGGCAAGTGATCGAGTAATTTTGTTCGCCGATCCACAATCCGCGATTGGCCAATTTAGAGGTGCGGACCCAGAAGGCGTTCGGAAATATGCCGCAAATAACAACTTTGAAACTCTAGAATTAACCACTGCGATTCGAACACCTGCTGCGATTACCGAATTAAGTAATGCCATCTCTGCAAAATTTAGAAACCCGGGCAAAGCGCTAGAAGGTGCGAAAGACGCTACTTCTAGTGTCAACGTTGGCAAAATCGACGTAGCAAAGCTTGCTAGCCAATCCGATTGCGCTAATTACATAGCCCACGCCTTTAGAACCGCGCATTTGCGGGATGGAATTGCCTGGTCACAAATGGCAGTTATTTTGCGTTCACCGGGTGCCGGAATTTCAGCAATATCAAGAGCATTTGCTCTAAACAACATTCCAATCCAAATTGATTCGGATTCCCAGGCACTTGGTGAAAATCCGGCGATTAAACCGATTTTAACAATTGCTCAGATTGCACTTGGGAAAATCAAATTAGTTCCCAGCAATTGGGATTTAGTTGAAGAGCTATTGTTTTCAGAGTTTGGTGGATCAGATGCGCTATCACTTCGACAGATGCGAATCGATATTGGAAAACTGCGCGAGCCCGGCGATGATGCAAAATCTTCTACCCAAATAATTTTAGAAATTATTGATAATAATGATGCGCCACTGCCATGGGAACAACTCCTCTCATTGAAACGAATCGCTGATGTAATTGCCGAGGCTCGCAAAGTTGTTCGCATGAACTCTAAGAGCGCAAGCAAAGTTGATATTGCAGATTTAATTTGGGCTATATGGAGCACTGCAAAGAATTATGAAGGTGACTCACTTGCAAATACCTGGCGTGCCCGCGCCCTAAAAGGGGGAATGCGTGGGGCTGCAGCAGATCGAGATTTAGATGCCGTAACAACTTTGTTTGAATCAGCACGACGATTTGCCGAACGTATGCCTGGTTCAGATCCACAATTATTCTTAGATCAAATTCTTAGTGAATCAATTCAGAGCGATGCAATTGCGGCCCGCGGTCAACGTGGTGAAGTCGTAAGTGTTATGACTGTGCACAGCGCAAAGGGATTGGAATGGGATTTAGTTGCAATCACTGGTTTGCAAGAAGAAATCTGGCCAAATCTAAAGGCCCGCGGCTCACTTCTTGGTAGCGAGCGACTTGTTGAATCAGAACGCACTCAAGCAACCGCCCGCCGTGAAATTGAAGTAAGTGCCGCAAATGCACTGGTTGAAGATGAACGCCGACTCTTAAAAGTGGCTATTTCCAGGGCGAAAGCAGCTTTAGTTATTACGGCGTATTCCAAAGAAGATGATTCGGAACCTTCACAATACTTCGAAGAGATATACGAAGCAGTCCACGGAATTTCTTCAATCGAAGCAGATGTAGTTGATCTTCCAAGATCACTAACACCGCAGGCTTTGGTTTCAACGTTGCGTCAAAATCTTGAAGCCTCTGATTCAAAAAATAGTGAGTTCTCGGCCAAGTTATTGCAAACTTTGGCTGCTAGAGAAATTCAGAGCGCTAAAGTTGAAAATTGGTTAGGTGGATTGCAACTAAGCACGACTGAACCAATTCTTCCTCCTGATGCCCAGGTATCAGTATCACCAAGCAACTTACAATCTTTTTCAGAGTGCGGCCTTAAATGGTTTATTGAAAAGAGTGGTGGGCGTGATGGTGATTCCACCGCGCAACTTCTTGGAATTGCAATCCACTCATTAGCCGCAATGTTGAAAGGCGAACCAGGGCTAACTTTTGACGAACTTGCTACTCGTCTAGAAAATGGCTGGCAGTTAATTGATGGCAATAAAGGTTGGGTTCGGGATTACCAATTTAGCCTCGCCCTAGAAAAGTTAGAAAAATTCTATAAGTGGCATTCAGATAATAAATCTAAGCGCACCTTATTTGCGGTTGAAGCCGAATTTGAAAAAGTGATTGGTCGGGCGCTTTTCAACGGCAGTGTTGACCGTGTTGAAGTAGATAGCGAAGGTCGGGTCTACATCGTAGATTTGAAGACTGGCGCTCCAGATATTTCGAAGAAGAAAGCCGAAGATCATAAGCAGTTAGCCGGATATCAACTTGCAGTTTATGAAGAAGCTTTTAGTGGTGAATCACCAGGCACAGAGAGTGCTGGCGCCGAATTATTATTCTTGGGAACAGATGGAAAATCGGCTGCGGCGAAACCACAACTTGTTAAAGAGCACGAAACAATTAAAGCTGAAGTAATCGCGGCCGCAGATGCAATGTCGGCCAATGAATTCACCGCAACCGTCAATGATCGCTGCCGAATGTGCGCCGTTAAAGGACTTTGCCCCATTCAGCCACAAGGGCGGACGGTGATTGATAAATGAGCAATTCCATAAACAAAGAGTTAATCAAATATTCCGCGAAAGATATCGGTAATGCACTTCGCACGATTGATCCAAAATTTAAGGGACCAAGTGATGAGCAGATTCCAATTATCGAATCTCTACATCTTGGGCCAACAGTTGTAATCGCAGGTGCTGGTTCTGGAAAGACCGAGACCATGAGTGCGCGCGTTCTCTGGTTAGTTGCAAATGGAATTGTAAAACCTGAAGAAATACTCGGACTAACTTTCACCAGAAAAGCTGCTGGTGAACTTTCATCAAGAGTTCGTAAGCGCTTGCGTCAACTTCGCACCATTGGCCTGCTTCCAAAAGATCCCATAAGTAAAAATGAGATTGATATTGCGGTTACGGTTTCTACTTATCATTCCTATGCTGGACGAGTTTTATCAGAACACGCAATCCGTATCGGAGTCGATGCATCTTCTGATCCAATTGGCGAGGCTGCGGCTTGGCAGATTGCAAACAACATTGTAAATAATTTTGCGAGTGAAGCCACAAATGGCAGCGATATCTCGCACTCTGCAAAAACAATCGTAGATAAAGTTATGTCACTTTCTGCAGCACTTGGTGAACATGGAAAGACAACGGCCGAAGTTCGGGAATTCTGTGAATCAATACTTGATAAGTTTGCAACGATTTCAGATAGCCAATCAAATGACCCAGTTCGCGACTTGCAGTCATCGCTTAAGGAGCGTTTAGCAATTCTACCGATGGTTGATGAATATGAGAGATATCGCTTTGAGCGCGGCTTGTTAACGTTTAATGATCAGATGTCACTTGTAGCGAAACTTGTGAATGGTGAATTCGGTCAAGAGATAATCGATGCTGAACGCGCAAAATTTAAGATTGTTCTATTAGATGAGTATCAAGATACATCCGTAAGCCAAGTTAAATTCCTATCTGCTCTCTTCGGAAATGGCCATGCGGTCACCGCCGTAGGGGACCCAAACCAAGCGATTTACGGGTGGCGTAGCGCTAGCGCGCAGACTCTCGATACTTTCGGTAGGCACTTTGTCGGGAATTCTTCAAGTAAATGTATTGAACATAACTTGCTCACAACTTGGCGTAATGATGAAAATATCTTAGAAATCGCAAATCAGACTGTCGATAAAATTGGTGAATTAATTGTTGCAAGAGGTGGCAAAGCTGCAAGTGTTAAGCGGTTAAAACTTCGAGAAGGTGCCGGTCGGGGCGACTTGCTGTGTGGGCAATATGAAACTCTTGCAATGGAAGCTAATGGCATAGCTGAACATTTTGAGAAACATTGGTTTGCTCCTGAGCGGTTGGCAGATGCTGAATCACCACAAACATTCGCAATCCTGGTTCGTTCTCGCAAATACATAAGTGAGATTGAACAGGCTCTTCGAGCAAGAAATATTCCAGTAGAAGTTGTGGGACTTGGTGGCTTGATTCATGTTCCAGAAGTTGCTGACATTCTGGCTTTACTTCGGGTATTAACTTTTCCAGACAACGGAAGTTCGTTGATGCGCCTATTGACTGGCCCAAGGCTTGCGATTGGACCAAAAGATTTATCAGCTCTAGGAAAATTCTCTAGATCTCTAATCGCAAACTTTGATCAGTCACTTAGCAAAACTGTTGGCAAGATTATGGAGACGCCAAATGCTGATGTAATGGAAGCCGAAGAATTTGCGATGGGAAGTGCGATTGAGGCACTTGAAGTATTTGAAAAAGCGCCAAAGGAAAACTTCTCGGAAATTGGCTATGAAAGGTTATTGAAATTCTCTAAAGAAGTACGGGAATTACGAAGATATTTAACTGGATCAATTACTGATGCAATCATGGAAGCTGAGCGCTTCCTATTTTTGGATACTGAAGTTATGGTTCGCGATGGCTTTGCTCAAGGCAGAAAGCATCTAGATGCATTTTTAGATGAAGCCGCAAAGTTTTCCCGAAATGGTGGAACAATTTCCACCTTCTTGGAATGGCTAAAAATTGCTGATTCAGAAGAGGGTGGCCTAAAACCAGTATCAGTTGCCGCTAATAAGCATGCAGTTCAGATTCTTACAATTCATGCAGCAAAGGGTTCGGAATGGGATTTTGTTGCCGTGCCTGGTCTGGTGAGCGAGAACTTCCCAAGTTCGGGCAAGGGTTTAGATCTCTGGACTTCAAATTCAGCCGCGCTACCTATTTCACTTCGCGGCGATGCCTCACAATTTGATGACTTTGTATTTCCTTCAAATTCGCCAAAGCATGTGGAAGTTCGCAAGGCACTTGATGTTGTTAAAGAATCATGGAAGAAGCGACGCGAAGAGGAAGAGTGGCGCCTGGCTTATGTTGCATTTACCCGTGCGAAAATTAATTTATTAGCTACTGCTTCTTGGTTCGGAAATGGCTTAGAGAGTGTCGATGCCAGCTCACTTTATAACTTAGTTGAATCAGTCGTGGATTCAGTTAATTCCAAGAATAAAATCTTTGAAATGGAAAAACCAACTTCGGAGAATCCGACCCGGACAAAACCTAGAACTGGAACTTGGCCCGTCAAATCTGCTCGCTCCGATCTGGTTCGCGAATCCATAGATTTTGTTTTAAAAACTTCAGCATTTGCATCACCCCAGGAATTACTTGATGCGGCAAAAACGCCTGAAGAAATTAGTTTAGCTAACGATGCAATTGCTCTAATTATTGAAGTAGGCGAACGCGCAGCCGGCTTACAAGTGAAGCTTCCGACTCGGATGTCAGTTTCGACTTTAGTGAACCTCGCCGAAGACCCAGATGCACTGGCCTTAAATATTCGACGTCCAATGCCTAATCACATTGATAAATATGCAAGACGAGGAACGGCCTTCCATCTCTGGATTGAAGCGCAATACAAAGATCCACAAGTTTTGGATGATGATGATCTTTATGGAACAGATAAGGCACAAGCGGATGCGGATGAAATTCCATTCGAAGATTTGAAAGCTAAATGGCTTGAAAGTGATTGGGCTAAACGCGATCCGGCCCCCGGTGGAATTGAAGTGCCATTTGAAACTGTTCTGGGTGGCGTTCTGCTCCGTGGCCGTATTGATGCGGTCTATGAGAAGGATGGGCGCTACGAAGTAGTTGATTGGAAGACTGGTAAAACCAAGAGCGGAGCTGACTTAGCAGCCGCAGCTATTCAATTAGCGATGTATCGCTTGGCTTACTCAAAATTATTTGGAATCAAGATTGAGAACATCAGTGCCGCATTTCATTATGTTGGCTCAAATGAAACGGTGCGCCCAGCTGACTTACTAAATGAAGATCAGTTAATTTCGATAGTTACTGGCAAGTGATCACTGATATCACTTCGTAAAAATATTGGCCGAATTGATTCTTGACTTGATTTATCCGCTCCAAAGTTATCGCTAAGAATGTAATCAAACTGAATCTTAGGTTGCCAAGTTGGATAACTCGCCATCGAAACCAGAGACTTCCACTTAGAGAACTTAACTGGCAAATCAAATGGCAAATTAAAGTCTCCGAGCAAAATATGTTTTCCTGGCATTTTTGCTAACCAACGCTTAACTCGCCACAACTGGAAAAGATTTACAAAAGGAACAAAAGAGAGATGCATATTCACAACGGTATAACCATTTTCTAATTGTGCTGCAACCGCATATCTTGGTTCATCCTTAACATAAATAAACCGCAATTTTGGTTTTATGTCGGAATCTGCTTCACCGCTGGGAAAAACAAGAGGCAGGCCAATTACAGATTTACCAAGTGCTAGAACCCCCCATTTTGTAACTGGAATATTTGTAATGAGGCCAATCCCATAGGAAGGCGGATTATCAGAGTTCCCACCAGCTTCACCGGAATTAGTTGATCCAGAATTGGTAATCAGAACGGCCTCATCTTTTCTTACCCTGCGCCACTTAAATCCTGGGGTCCCAATAACACAGCGCACAAAAGCGAAATACTTTGCGCCTAATTCACTTGCCAATTCTGAGACTTGAAAAACTTGATCTGATCGATCTTGATAGGCATCTACTTCTTGAACACCAATAACAAAATCAGAATTACCAACATCTAAGGTATTTGCGATAGCCCGAAAATTTGCAGCCCCTTGACCATGTAGCAAGTTCCAGGAAGTTATTCGCATTTGCGCACCTTATAAGCATTCCAAAAGCATTTCTCGCCCCGATTTGCCTGCCCTAGTAGGGTCTGCGGGTGAATGTTTTGAAGCTCCCATTGGCCAGCGAGGCAGTTGATCGCTCTGGTGAGCTTCGACTTAAGCCAGATGAATTGGCAAAGCTTTGGAAGAGTGCACGGATTCTGCACTTCGCTTCCGGAAAATTTCGAGTCAAACCAAGTCATGAATTGGATTTTCAGAGCGCAGATCAAATCGCCCAACTTCGCACAGATGAAAAATTTGCACATGGCGAAGAGTTATTTCTTGGAATAGATAAAGGGATTTCATATTTTGCATGGTGCAGTGATGCAGCAGATTTTGAAAGTTTTGAGACCCTAGAAAATTATCAAACCCTTAGAACCCTCGGTGATTTCTTATCGCAACTTGAAATGGGTCTTGCTATTCATACGCAGGCGATTGCTAATTGGCATCACTCGCATCAGTTCTGTTCTAGATGCGGCGCGCCAACGTTAAGTGCAAATGGTGGATCACTTCGTAAATGTTCATCAGATGGGTCTGAACATTATCCAAGAACAGATGGCGCAGTAATTGTTTTAGTAAAAGATGAAAATGATCGCGTTTTACTTGGTCGCCAGAAAATCTGGCCAGAAAAACGCTTCTCTTGTTTTGCCGGCTTCGTTGAACCTGGTGAATCTTTCGAACAGACAGTTTTGCGCGAAGTCTTTGAAGAGTCGGCTATTCGTGCAGATTCAATTACTTATCTGGGATCTCAACCTTGGCCATTTCCAGCATCAATCATGATTTCATTTTCGGCTTTAGCAACCAATCCGGATGAAGCAAAAGCTGATGGCGAAGAGATAGAAGAAATCCGTTGGCTGACGCGAGAGCAAATGCGTGCGGAAATTGCGGATAAATCTCTTACCTTGCCACCGAGTATGAGCGTTGCTCGCAAGATGATTGAGTTTTGGTATGAGAAAAACGGCGCAGATGTTCGTGATTTGTTAGGCAAGTAAATGCCGGCAGCCAGCGTTGATCAGATACTTGAAGCCCTAGATCCTGAGCAGCGAGAAGTTGTTACTGCAGTCCGTGGTCCAGTTTGCGTAATTGCTGGCGCAGGAACTGGAAAGACTCGTGTAATCACACATCGAATCGCATATGCAATTGCAATAGGTGTTACTGATTCAAGTAAAACTCTTGCACTAACTTTCACTGCACGTGCAGCAGGTGAGATGCGAGCAAGATTGCGCGGTCTTGGAATTCCAAATGCGAGTGCTCGAACATTTCACTCTGCTGCAATTAAGCAATTAATGTATTTCTGGCCCTATGCCTTTGGTGGCTCTTTCCCATCGCTACTAACTATGAAATCTGGTGCTATTGCCGAAGCGTTAAATCGCACAGATTCCTCGTTGACTCCGCAAACATCAACGTTGCGGGAGATTGCCAGCGAAATTGAATGGGCAAAGGTCTTAGAGATTTCACCAGATGAATATGTTGAATCGGCGCTTGGTGCGGGGCGGACACTTCGAATTCCAAATAACAAACCTGACAAAGCAAATTTTGAAGATATCTCCAAGGTTTACCAATCCTATGAAACTTTGAAACAACAAGAGCGCGCAATTGATTTCGAAGATGTTCTCTTATTGACCGTTGGAATGTTGGAGGAAGATCGCGATGTTCGCGAACGGGTCCGTGATCAATATCGTTATTTCACCGTTGATGAATATCAAGATGTTTCACCACTGCAGCAACGATTATTGAATTTATGGCTTGGTAACCGTGATGACATTTGTGTAGTTGGAGATGCGGCCCAGACTATTTACTCATTTGCCGGCGCAAGCTCATCGTTTCTCCTGGGCTTCACAAAGCGCTTTCCAACCGCTCAAGTAATTAGATTATCCCGCGGCTACCGCTCGACCCCAGAAATCATTGGAACTGCAAATGCAATCTTGCGTCAAGGCGGAATGATCGGCGAGCACGGCCACGAACTTGCATCGATGAATGAACACGGTGCTAAACCAGAGATTGCAAAATTTGAATCAAATGCGGGTGAAGCAAATTTCATTGCGAAAAAGATTGCAGAGCTCCGTGCTAAAGCTGGCGAACATGTTGAAGTCGCAATCCTTACAAGAACTAATGCGCAATTAGATATCTTCGAACGCGAACTTCGAAGCGCTGGAATCGAGTCGCAAATAAAAAGTTCAGAAAAGTTCTTCGAGCGGGTAGATGTTAGAGATGCAATGCGAGTAATTAGAAGTGCATCAGTTCTGCCAACTGAAGGTGGAAATTGGTATGACGATTTAGTTGCAGTTTTGCGCCCATTTGGTGACACCGATTATGTCCACGCATTTTTAGCTTTGGCAAAAACCATGCAAGAGGATGCGGCTTCGGCGGGGAGCGCAATAACGCTGCGAACTTACCTGCGCGAACTGGAAGATCGAGCCGAGCAGAACAATCCGCCATCGCTGCCTGGCGTGGTGCTCTCAACTTTGCACGCTGCAAAAGGCCTGGAATGGGACCATGTTTTCTTGGCTGGGGTCAGCGATGGAATATTGCCGATGGGCAACGACATTGAAGAGGAGCGCAGGCTTTTCTACGTGGGCCTCACTCGCGCAAAGAGCGAATTGCATCTTTCCTATTCCGGAAGCCCCAGCCCGTTTCTCAGCGGCATTCTCTAATCGCCTCGAGATAATCAACCTCAATTAATCAACTTGCGCCATCGATGTGGCGTGAGTTACCCTTCTCTACATGTCACTACAACTCGCACTAACTTCGAGCGCACGCCGTAATTCGGCTGCGTCTTTTGTTGTGGCATCAGCGACAAATAAGCCATCAACACATAAGCATTTTGCCTTCGCTGCTACCTATGCAGCCTATGCAAAGCGCGGATCCTGGAGCTCTATCGGCTAACCGATAGTCAAAAGCCCCAGGGCCGCAAATCCTTTCAAAGGATTCGCGGCCCTTTTGCTTTTCTACCAGCCGCCAGAAGCCCAAGGAATTTATCCATCCGGATAACCCAACCAACCAACCTAACCCAAACAAGAGAAAGCCAAACTAGAAAAAACGGAGGTGAGAACAGTGACTGTTCTCTTCAGCGAACTATTAGTACCAGGATGGGCCGAAGGCCCAGATGCAAAGATTGGCGTAACTGCTTTCGCAGATAGCGCAACGAAGCTTCCCTGCCATCAGGCAGATCCAGAGACCTTCTTCGCAGAAAGCCAAGCCGAAATTTCGTATGCCAAGGCGCTCTGTGGTGAATGTCCGATGCGAGCAAAGTGCCTAGAAGGCGCTTTATCTCGTGCCGAGCCATGTGGAATTTGGGGCGGTGAATTGTTTGAAGATGGCAAGGTCATCCAAGCAAAGCGAACTGCAGGTCGACCACGACTTATTCAACTAGCTAGCTAATCAGATAAGACGCTGGCAGCCACAAGAAATATGTGGTTGCCAGTATCTATATCCTAAGGTTTCATCTTCCGAAGAGATTGAGCCAAGTGGATCAAAGAGATTTATGGCCAAGGTGGCACCAACGAGCTTTATCAAATTTTTAGAAACCTGAGTTTCTTCAGAATCTAGCAAGGAGCAATATTGAATTACTTGCGTAGTTATCAAACCCGTCAAGAGCGCAACCTGGGCCGAAGGAAGTTCTAAACCTTTGCCCTCGCCGCAATCTAGCGCCACTAAAATTTCAAATGAATTGTGATGTGGAAATCGCTCAGCGCGCCAGAGGTTCAAGCAATTAAGGCAGGGAGTTTTTCCAGGGATAACAATTGGGCCAATAACAATTTTGTTTTCAATTAGATTTGAAATAGGTAGGTGCACAATATTTTCGCTCAACCAGTTTTGCATCGTTTCTTGGGGGACCGATTGCGTTGAAATAATTAAATCCGGGATAACCGGGAATGCTGGAAGTGCCAAATCTCCTGTGGGAAATAATTGAGAATTTCGCGCTAAGTCAGCGAGAACCAAGGGTTTTCGAAGCCCAACATCACTTCCACGTATCGCGAGCCCACATACGTCCGACGGCTCTATTTGAGCAATGGAATCGTTGCCAGCCGAATTAGTTCGATCGGTTAGTTTGACTTGGGTAAAGCCACTTGCTTGCAAGACTGCGAATAGCGAGAGCGCTAAACGATTTCGGCCATAAATCATTATTGAAAAATTGCGACGCTTGCCAATTAAAGTTTCTGCACTTATTCCAGTATCTGCTTGTGGATGCCAGCTATATAGATTTTCTTCGGCCCGCATCCGATTAAGAGAATTAACTAAGTTAGCCGCAGGCAATTCCTTTTTAGGTAATTGGTTGGGTAGTGGCGAGGTTCGAAATTCAATTAATCGCTCTTCACTTAATATTTGCAATATTTGTAATATTTGGGAGATCTGATTTTCACAAACCTTCGATGATTTAGTAGCCTGGACTTGGTCGGCTTCAATTATCGAAGTTATATTCGCTAGAGATCTGCTCCCATCAAATAACCGCAAGAGCTGTTCGGCAATTTCGAATTTCAACTCAATCCCACGGTTACTAAATCCGACGTAAATGTCACTACAGCTCTGGCCAGCTATTTTGAAGAAATTTACTCCGGGCCGCAATGTGGGAAATTTTGAGTCCATGCCCGCGAGTATTTAGCACTTGAGATTGCAGCGCTTTTGCTCGGACTTACTATGTGGAGACAGTCCTAAAATTTCACCTGTCAGTAGCGCCGGGCTTATCGCATTGAGATACGTGGCATTGAGATACGTGGCATTGAGACACGTGGCATAGAAAACGCCCCCACACTTTCGCGCAGGGGCGTTTAAATTATTTGGTGTTATCTAAACCTTAGTGAATTAAGCCTTACCAAGGATACGGTTAACTTTTGTTCCGCATACTGGGCAGATGCCTTGCGCCATACGACGACCAGACTCAGAGACTTTAACGTGGCCTTCAAAAGCACGCTTCTCTTTGCACTTAACGCAGTAGGCCTCACCCTTATATTCTTCAGCCATTATGACCCTCCAATCGCCGCACTCTCAAAAGCTCGGGGACATCCCAAACCCTGCGTGCGTATGCGCTCACCATACCCCCGAACACGCTCACAAACAGGGATTTCAAGCCTAAATTGTGGGTAACTCCAGTATTTCCTCGGGTGAACCAGCAGATCCAGCCTCATATCCCTCCAAAAAGGCCTCAGCCCGATCTTTATCTGGATATCTGGCAAGTAGCTCATGGAAGTCATCTCCATGTCCGGCAATCCGAAGATGAATCAATTCATGAAATAAGACATAACGAAGTGCATAGTCGGGCGCAGTGTTTAGTCGTTCGGAAATTCGAATCGTTTTATCAACTGTTGTGCACGAACCCCAGCGCTCGCGCATTACGCGCCAGGTAACTGAAATCGGTCGCTCATTAAATTCTGGCAAGAACTCGGCCAAAAGCAAATCACTTAACTCCAACAAGGCGTTGTCGCTCTTGCGCAGTCGATTCTCTCGCTTCAAGACCAGATCAATCATCTCTGGAATCACTTCAAACTCTTGGCGCCGACTCAATCGATCAGGAATATGGATTTCAATCACACCATTTTGGCGATAGGCATGAAGTGTTCGCTTCCGCCTTGAACTTCTTATCACCCTAAATTCGGGAAGCCTTGAAAGTAATTCTTCATGTTCTTTTTTGAGAGATTTCTTAGTCTTGAGAGCAGGCATATTGGGGAAGATATCGGCAAAAATTTCACCTTGAATAAAGTTTTCCACGGACCCTGCAAAATTATTACTTTCGGTATTCCTCTGGCCTGCTTCAGAGTCCGGAATATCTGCCATAGTTGGCCCGCCTCCGTTATCCCCAGAACTCATAGAGTTATCAACTGCTTATGCACAAGTTTATCAACAGCCACCGCATAATCTCTCGAGTTACTTTAATTAAAGAGCTATCTTTTTCAATATTTCGTCAGGAATTATCAAAATTCTTCAGGAATTAGCAAAATTAAATTGTTTAATTCTCAATTAGCCCAAACCCTCAAGAATCACTTTAGAAATTGGCGTAAATACTTGGCGTTGCTAAGCCATAACAAGTTGATTATGGCTACTAATTACTTTAAGTTTCAGGCACGAAGTTCTCGGATAACCGTTCATTGTTTGCAAGGGGAAGGCAAACAAAGAATTGTGCGCCCGGGGACTTCGCTTTTTTCTGGCTTTTTCTGGTTTGGTTAAAGCAGCCCGGAGAGATCATCCGGAACGATGGTGCTACTCAGGAATTTAGTTACATCTGCAAGATCTTCGGATCTCGGCAGGAGCGCAGGATCTTCCCAGCGTTGATCTCGTCCGGCTAGCCCAATCTCACTCTCAACTTCAAACCAGAAGTGCGAACATTCACGCATTTTTCTTGGTGAAACTTCTAAGCCAAGCAGGGTTGCAAATAATTGTTGAGTAGGTGATTTTGTTGCTCGGCCTCGACGCAAAGTTTCACTAAGTGCGGGATACGAAGGAAGTCGATCTCCAACAGCTTTTGTTGCAACATAATCAATCCAACCTTCGATGAGAGCCAAAATCATCTCTAACTTTTCAAGTGCTGCATCT
Organism: Bifidobacterium breve; assembly: GCA_945863115.1. Taxonomy (GTDB): domain Bacteria; phylum Actinomycetota; class Actinomycetes; order Nanopelagicales; family Nanopelagicaceae; genus AAA044-D11. The sequence continues at coordinate 27,682 of CAMAYZ010000002.1, read as the reverse complement.
TGTGAAGGACTCTGCTCTGGCTTAAACAACCCGGAAGAAATTGCAACCGAAATTGATTCTGGATTATTTATATCTAATTCACCGGTTTCTAAAGCACGCTCTGCCTGTTCTTGAATTGAATCAATATCAATCTTTATGCCAGCGCCATAAGCAGTAATTGCAGCTTGGATATATTCAGATAACCAAGGGGAATGTGAAAATAACCGTGATGCTGCGGCTTCGCGGACCGCTAGAAAAATACGCACTTCATCGATTGGGATATCTAACCCCTGCGCCCATTTGCTTACATTCTCTGGAATCAATCTGGCTTCACTGGCTCCAAAGAGTGGAATCGCAACGTCATTAGCGCCGGTAATTGATACCGCTAATTGCCCAACTGAAGTTCCAAGCTGGTTGGCGATTAGTGAACCCATAAATGCCCGCATGATTGGGGCAACGGCTGCTAGCCCTTGTTCGGCATCTACTCCGTTCTCGTGCTTCAAAACATTTGTTAGGGCGTTCGCCATTCCATCAGCAAGCGGTTCAATCATCTTCGCCCAATTAGCAACTGATGAATCCAACCAATCACGTCGACTCCATGCTGGAAGATTTGATCTTGAAAGTGCCGGAAAATTTGTTGCATCATCTAGCCAGGTATTTGCAATATCTAAAGCAACTTGAGAATCTGTAACATCCTGCGAACCGACTGGGCGGTCGCCCTGACTTGAAATAAATTTACGAGCAACATCTCGCAGAACATCTGGTGAAATTAGTGGACCAACAGAACCAGCGCTATTTGCCGCCGCAAAAAGAGTTTGTGGATTTAAACCAAAGCTTGATAACTGAGCAAAGAGCTCGTTGAAATCCGGAAGGTTATTTTCATTTGAATTCGAATCATTGGGATTATTAGGATCATCAGGATCTGATGGCCCAAAACCGAAGTTGTTAGTCAATTTCTCTCCTTCCTGTCAATTCACTCGTAATCACTCGTAATCCAAAACTTTTAATTAGCATCTAAGGTAACCAAGGCTAGTTAAAGTTTCTTCCCGATTACTCGGAATTATCGTAGAAACATTGTGGAATTTTGCTTAATTTTTCCTGATAAGCGCAAGCTGGCCCGTAGGCCCAAATAGCGAAATTGTCGGAGTAAGTTGTTAAAGTAGCCTTTTCAATGCAGCAGTTATCGACGTAAAATCTGGGGGTAAAACAAGTGCAGGAGATTTACGCGGCAGCAGCTACTAGCAGCTCCGCATTTGCCGCACTTATCTGGTGGCTGGTGCCCTTCTTTGCAGTCCTAGGCGCAATCATTTATGTCACTTGGGTCGCAAAATTCAAAGATAAATATGCAAACGAGACGAACCGTTCGGTAACTAAATTCCAAAGTTTCCAAGACAGTTTTCGTGATGACACCACACCCAATACCTAAATACCTTTCAAAACCATCTCTCCTTTTTCTCTCACTGGTATTTCTCTTTGCGCTAATTGCTCCGATGCCCTTTGCGATTATCTCACCGGGCCCAGTTACAAACCTCTTGGGCAAAAGCATCAAAATCAGTGGCGATGTAAATAGCGATCAAATATCTTCTCCGACTGGAAAGCTTTATTCGCTCTCAGTTTATGTTTCTAATCCAGATACCAGGCCGCCAGGAATCATGATTTTAGAGGCGTGGATAAATGGCGAATCGGTTGTGCTGCCAAGTGAAGTTGTTTATGAAGAAGGCGAAACAACTAAATCTGCGAATGCACAAGGCAAGAAAGAAATGCTTAAATCAGAGGAGGCAGCTGCAATTGCTGCCGCAAATTTTCTCAAAAGCATGCAGCCAGATAAACCACTAAATTGGAAAGTCTCGGATATTAAATTTGTCATGAAACGAGTTGGTGGGCCAAGTGCGGGCCTCGCCTTTTCACTCGCTCTTATTTCTAAGCTTTCGAATCCCGAATTAATTTCTGGAAGAAGCATTGCCGTTACTGGCTCCATAAACGAAAATGGCCGAGTCGGAAGCATTGGGGGAATCGATCAAAAGTTGGTTGCCGCGAGGGATGCTGGTGCAACGATTGCGGTTATTCCAAAAGCCAATTGCCAAGATATAACGTTTGCTGGGAATGAATTGCAGGTAATCGCGGTAAACAACCTGAGTGAAGCGTTTCACGGATTAATTGACCCAAAAATCGCTCAAAGTTTGAAATGTCCCGCCTGATTTTCGAAACATTTGTAAAAGTGGGTTTGCCCGATATTTCGCACTAGGTAGAGTATGGACATGAGTTCATTTCAATTTCCTGGCAATCCATTCTCTGGTTCTTCAAGACCCCAAAATCCAATGCGACCAAAGCGTCCGGGACCTCTTGCTCTCACTGCAATTGCTCTGGTAATTCTTGGATCAGTCCTCGTCGGTCTAAGTGGTTTCTACGCTGACTTACTCTGGTTTCGCTCTGTTGATTTTCAAACCGTCTGGAGCACCGTTCTTGTAACCAAGGCCTCGCTCTTTGTTTTCTTCGGACTCATAACTTCACTTTTCATAACAACAAACGTTTACTTGGCTTATCGAAGCCGCCCACTTTATGCGCCGGTTTCAATCGAGGCAGATAATTTAGAGAGATATCGCGGACAACTAGAACCAATTCGTCGCTGGGTCTTGCTTGCAATTGCACTTGGCTTCTTCTATTTCTCCGGAACTTCAGGAATTGCGCTCTGGGAAAAATGGCTGCAATTTAGAAATGCAACTAGCTTCGGTGTTAAGGATTCACAATTTGGTTTAGATATTTCATTCTTCGTATTTAGGTTACCATTTTACGAAGCACTTATTGCTTGGGCAATTTCAACCTTAGTTTTAACAATTATTGCCAGTGCTGCGGTTCATTACCTCTACAGCGGAATCAGATTGCAAGTTGCCGAAGATAAGACAACAGTTGCAGCTCGGGTTCAACTTTCAGTATTGCTTGGAATTTTAGTTTTGATCAAGGCCGTTGCATATTGGTTTGATCGCTACGCCCTTGCACTAAAAGAGGGAAGACTTATCACCGGTCTTTCTTACACAGATGTGAATGCACTTCTGCCTGCGAAAGCGATCTTGGCTGGAATTTCTCTAATCTGTGCTCTTCTCTTCTTCGCAAATATCATCCGTCGCTCTTGGGTTCTACCTGCAGCCGGCGTAAGTCTTTTGGTAATTTCTTCAGTTCTAATCGCTGGCGTATATCCAGCCGCGATTCAACAATTCCAAGTAAAACCAAGTGAATCTTCAAAGGAAGCGCCATATATTCAGCGCAATATTGAAGCAACTCGTGCTGCTTATGGATTGAGTGATGTCAACGTAAGTGATTATCAAGCAACGATTGAAACGTCAGCGGGGCAGTTAAAAAATGATGAAGCTACGATTTCAAACATTCGACTCTTAGACCCAAGTGTTGTTCCAGCAACATTTCGTCAGCTACAACAGATAAAGCCTTATTACAGCTTTGCTGATTCACTAGATGTCGATCGTTACACAATTAACGGTGCGAAGCGAGATTCAGTTGTTGCAGTCCGCGAGCTAAATATTGAAGGCAATCCGGCTCGAAATTGGATTAACGACCACTTGGTTTATACCCACGGCTTTGGCTTTGTATCTGCTCTCGGAAACACAATTGACGCAGATGGAAAACCAACATTTAGCGTTGGCGATATTCCACCTACATCTGGTCTTGGTGAATTCCAACCACGAATTTACTTTGGCGAGAACGTTCCAGATTATTCAATCATTGGTGGAGCTAAAGGTGGAGATGCAACCGAGCTTGATTATCCAGATGACAAATCTGCGAATGGTCAGAAAAACTACACATACACCGGTAAAGGTGGCGTCCCAATGGGATCCCTATTTACTCGTTTGCTCTTTGCGATTAAATATCAAGAACAGCGTATTGTTCTTTCAAACTTGATTAACTCAGATTCTAAAATTCTTTTCAACCGAAACCCAAGTGAGCGCGTTGCAAAAGTTGCGCCATGGTTGACACTTGACGGAAATATTTATCCAGCAGTAATTGATGGTCGTATTTTGTGGATAGTTGATGGATATACAACTAGCAATGGTTACCCATATTCAAAGAAGACGAACCTAGCTACCGCAACAACAAACTCCATCACTACAAACACAACAGCGGTTGCTGCTTTAGCAAGTAGAAATATCAGCTATATGCGAAACTCAGTTAAGGCAACGGTTGATGCATATGACGGCACCGTAAAGCTTTATCAGTGGGACACCAAGGATCCAATCCTTGCGACTTGGAGCAAGTCTTTCCCAGGAACTGTGACACCAAAGAGCGGGATGTCGAAGTCTCTGCTTGAACACATTCGCTACCCAGAAGATTTATTCGGCGTTCAACGCGATGTATTGAGCACGTATCACGTTAAAACTGCCGACGCCTTTTATGGTGGGCAAGATTTCTGGCGTGTTCCTACTGACCCATCTTCATTGGGCGCAAATGCTGGAGTTCAACCGCCTTATTACATGACTCTTAAATTACCTGGTCAAGAGAAAGCCGCTTTCTCACTTACGACTTCATTTGTTCCACGTGGAAATCGTCAGAACTTAACTTCATTCGCAGTTGTAAATTCTGATAACGGTCCGGATTACGGAAAAATCTCAGTGCTACAACTCCCACGTTCAACAAATATTTCTGGTCCTTCACAAGTTGCATCTAACTTTGAAGCAAAACCAGAGGTTGCTCAAGCACTTTCATTACTTCGCCAAGGTGGCTCTGATGTAGTTCTTGGAAACCTTCTAACACTTCCAGTCGGTGGTGGATTGCTTTATGTGCAACCGGTTTATGTTCGCGCAACTGCAAACAATTCTGCGTATCCACTGTTACAGAAAGTTCTCGTCTCATTCGGTGATGTAATCGGATTTGATAACACACTAAAGGGTGCGCTAGATCAAGTATTTGGTGGAAACTCTGGAACTGTTTTGAATAACACTTCACAATCAAATTCAGATGGAACCACAACAACTGTTAGCAGTTCATTAAAGTCTGCACTTGCAAGCGCACAAGCAGCGCTGGCAGATTCACAAGCAGCTCTTAAACGAGGCGATTTCACTGCATATGGCAAGGCGCAGGATCGCTTGAAAGCAGCAATTGCTGCTGCAATCTCTGCACAAAAGTAATTACCTAAAAGTAATTTGGGTAATTAAACCTTTCGGCATAAGATTGCCGAACCGACGCGGGGTGGAGCAGCTCGGTAGCTCGCTGGGCTCATAACCCAGAGGTCATAGGTTCAAATCCTGTCCCCGCTACCAATCAATACCAGTCGATGGCTTACGGAGAACACACCGTAGGCCAGACCATCAATAGCTAAAACAAAAACACTTTGGCCAGCGGCATGTGCACTCTCTACTTGTGCAGATATTTCACTTGGGAATTTAGCGGTCGCCTTTGCCATTGCAACACTGGGCCCAAATAGCGCGGTTCTAGATTTTCCATTGAGAATAATTCGAGCCGCAACTCCTTGAATCGCAGATTGATTCCACTGCGTAAAGGCAATTGGCGTAACTTTTTTGCCCTCCGAATCTATTGCTTCCAAAAATTTAGCAACAGCCAATATCGCTTTATGTTGGTCAGATGGATTCTCTGCCATTTTCGCTAAATGTTCGCGCAGCCCAATAATTAAAGTCAACGAAACAGTTCGCAGAGCTGAATGTTCCAAGAAACTATCAGGATCATTTTTATAAGGATTAGATTCGAAGAGTTCATTCTCAACTTCAAAAATCTCTTCGTATTGTGGCTCTTTCTTAGCTGATTTCTTGCCAACGCTTGGATTACGTTTCTTTGATAAATAATTAATTATTAAGACGATTAGAACAAATACGGCAAAGCCAAGTAGAACAAATAAGGTTTGCTGAACTTGGGAAGCAGTTAATTCAACGTTGGCTATTTGGAAATCGCTCATTTACTTTATTTCCCCGATGAATGCATCGTGAAGCAGACCATTACTTGAAATTGCACTTGCCCCATGTGGTCCATCTTTGCCATCAAGATTTGTAAATTTTCCGCCAGCTTCGCGAACAATTACATCGAGCGCCGCCATATCCCAGAGCGAGAGTGATGGTTCGACAGCGATATCAACTGCGCCTTCTGCGACCAACATATGTGACCAGAAATCGCCATGCCCACGGGTTCGCCAAACCTTCTCTTGCAGCGCAACAAATTTATCTTTGCGACTGCCCCAACCAACAAGGTCAGAATATGAGATCGATGCATCATTAAGTTTTGAAACCTTCGAAACCTTAAGTTCAGAAATTTCACCAATGCCAACGCCAGATTTAAACTGGGTCTTTGCGCCTAAATCTTTTGCTGCCCACCAACGTCTTGCTAACGCTGGCGCACTTACAACTCCGACAACTACTTCACCGGTAGGGTCAATAAGTCCAATAAGAGTGGCCCAAGTTGGAACACCACGTAAATAATTCTTAGTTCCATCAATCGGATCAATTACCCAGTAATACTTTCCAGCGAGCGAATCTGGACTCCCAAATTCTTCACCGACAACTAAATCATCAGCCCGAACTTTTGAAATCTCGTTTCTAATTGCGCTTTCAACTGCTTTATCTGCATCCGTCACAGGGGATAAGTCAGGTTTAGTTTCAACTACTAAATCCAGTGCTTGGTAGCGCTTTAATGAAATCTCATCAGCAATATCTGCAAGACGAATTGCAAGGACTAAATCAGATTTCAAATCATGAGCGCGCAAAGACATGCGGGAATCCTACTCCACCACTTCTGCCACGGGCCTAGGCTTTAAGTAGGCGACGCAAACTCTCTAGCCTTGATTTACTTACATCATCTAAGTTCCAAGAGTTTAGCGCGCAACTCTCCTCGTTATGTGAACAATTCTTTGGGCAATGTTCAATAGCCTCACTAAATTCACCGAACGCAGAAATTACGCGTTTGCTATCAACATGAGCAACACCGAATGATCGGACTCCGGGAGTATCAATAATCCAACCTGGATTTAATTCGAGTGCAATTGCTGATGAAGAAGTGTGGCGGCCACGACCGGTCGCATCATTTACCGAACCAGTGGCGCGATCAGCGCTTTCTACTAAAGCATTTACAAGCGTTGATTTTCCAACACCGGAATGGCCGAGTAGAACCGTAATCTTTCCAGTCAGTATCTCTCGAATTTCATCGAGCTCGCTGCCTTTCTGTTTCTTAACTTGGGTTTTAATAATTCTAATGTCCAGATCTTTATAGGCTTCTAAGAATTCGCGACCATCAGATAAATCGCACTTAGTCATAATGATTATTGGAGTTATACCTTGGTCAAAAGCAACTACTAGGGCTCGGTCAACGAACCCATGACGAGGTTCTGGATTCTCTGATGCAATAACTATTGCCATCTGATCAACATTTGCAACAATCATGCGTTCAATTTCAGCATCATCATCGACAGTGCGAGTCAGAGCATTTTTACGTTCAGTTACCGTAACAATTCGAGCCAGAGTTCCTTCGCCGCCAGTGATGTCACCAACCAACCCAACCGTGTCACCAACTACGACAGACGTTTTCCCGATCTCACGAGATTTCATCGCTGTTATAAGTCCATCCGAATTCAATTCTGTTGCCGATTCGAGCAAACAAGTCACGCGCCCACGATCAACTGCAACCACAAAAGCTGTTGCTGCTTTCGAATAATCTGGCCGATCTTTCGTGCGTGGTCTAGTGCTTCTCGCCGGTCTGGAACGAACGTCATCTTCATCAAACTCGCTGAAGTTACGTGGTTCAACCATTAAAGCGACCCTAAACTTTTAGAATCCAGCATGGCATGCCAGGTTCCAGGAAAATCTGGAAGTGTTTTCTGTGTTGTTGCAATGTTTTCAACTTGAATGCCATCGATTGCAAGACCAATCATTGCGCCAGCTGTTGCAAGTCGGTGATCATCATAAGTATGGAAAATTCCGCTATGCAATGGTGCGGGGGAGATATGAAGCGCAGCCTCTTCTTCATCAACGTCGCCACCAAGTGCATTTAATTCGGTGGCAAGTGCCGCTAGTCGATCAGTCTCATGAAGACGAAGATGGCCAATTCCACGTAACGAAGATGGCGAATCAGCAAGGGCTGCAACAGCAGCAATCGAAGGAGTTAATTCACCAACATCATGTAAATCAATATCGATACCGAGGATTTTTCCGGTTCCAGATATTTTTAAGCCACTTCCAACAAACTCAATTCTCGCGCCCATCTCTGTGAAGATTTTTCGCAATTGATCACCCGGTTGCGCTGTGCTCTTAGGCCAATCTGCAATTACAACTTCGCCACCCGAAATCATTGCCGCTGCCATAAATGGTGCAGCATTTGATAGATCTGGCTCGATAATTAAATCTTGGCCAATTAATTCACCTGGCTCTACTCGCCATTCTCGTCTGCCATCTGCAGTTATTTTGCTCTCAACTCTGGCACCAAATTTCTTTAGCATCTCTATCGTCATTTCAATGTGCGGCAATGATGGCAGTGAGACCCCAATATCTTTTATCGTTATTCCAATTTGCGTCGCAGGACCGATAAGAAGCAGCGCAGAAATAAATTGGCTAGAAGCTGAAGCATCAATTTCTAAATCTCCACCTTTTATTTGGCCACTTCCATTAATAGTTAACGGTAATGAATATCTATTTCCATGTTCAATCGTCACACCAAGTTCTTCGAGTGCGCTAATTACTGGACCAACTGGTCGCTCGTGCGATCTGGCATCGCCATCGAAATGAATTAAGCCATTAGCAAGTGCAGCAACCGGTGGCAAGAAACGCATAACGGTTCCGGCATTTCCAACATCAACACTTGCTGGACCAAAGAATTTTGCTGGAGTAACTTTTAAGTCGCGATTTGATTCCTGGGCGATGTCACAACCAATTGCTTTGAGTCCAGCAATCATCAGCGCACTATCGCGAGAATGCAGCGGCTTGCGCAGAGTTGATGGAGTTTTTGCAAGAGCAGCCAGAATAAGTGCACGATTTGTTGCGGATTTTGAACCCGGAATAGTTATTGAAGCGGTGATTGGATTATTGCCGCGAAACGGCGCACGCCATAAATCTTTGGCGCTAGATCCAATTTTTTCGCTCACCGCGCAAGCCTACCTCAGCAGGTATTCTTGCCGTTATGTGCGGAAGATATGCCCTCGTAAAATCTGCTGGCGAGTTAATTGAAGAATTTGAAATCACAACTAATCGGATTCCAGCAGCACTTCCTGCAGATTGGAATATTGCACCAACCCGCGAAATCTATGTAATTAGAAATAATGCAAGTAATAATCATCCGGAATTAGCAACGCTTTCTTGGGGAATGATCGCACCTTGGAGCAAGGATCGAAGTGAAGCGGTTCGCTCGCAATCACAAGCAATTAATGCTCGAAGTGAAAGTGTTCACGAGAAGCCAACATTTCGCAGCGCATTTAAATCTCGCCGTTGTTTGATTCCAGCTTCTGGTTATTACGAATGGGCAACCGAACTTGGAAAGTATGAGAGCAAACAACCATTCTTTATCCAATCTGAAACAGAAGGAAAGTCGCTAGCTTTCGCTGGAATCTTTGATCGCTGGATAGATCCAAGTGGTGAAACATTTGAAAGCGCTTCAATCATTACAAGACCAGCCGTAGATTTCTTAGCAACAATTCACAATCGCATGCCAACATTTCTGCCAACTGATCGCTGGGATGCCTGGCTAGATCCGAAGTTAAATGAGGTCGAAGAGATTCGCAAACTTATGGAGCTTTCCGATCCGGCAACCGGCTTGCGGGCGCACCCAGTTTCAACCAAGGTAAATGCCACCCGAAACAACGGGGCCGAGTTAATTTCTGAGATCGATGTGAGCGAGCCCAATACCCTTTTCTAGTTCGGAACAAGTTAATGGGAATAAATCTAGGTTCTCCAGAGTTCTACCGTTTAATGGTTTTATTTAAGAAGAAGGGTGACAGCTCTTGGCAGTAGCCTTATTCCCGATGAACTCGGAATTAGAGATTAAAACTCCGGCCCAACTTCTGGCCACGGAGACTATTGTCGAGCGCACCGCAAGATTCGAGCGCGATGCAATGCAATATACAAATCAGTTGTATGCCGCTGCCCTTCGCTACACAAAAGATCCACATAATGCCCAAGATTTAGTTCAAGATACTTATGCAAAAGCTTTCACTTCATTTCATCAATTCGAGCCGGGAACAAATTTAAAGGCTTGGTTGTATCGAATTCTTACAACAACTTTCATCAACACATATCGCAAAGATCAACGTCGACCTCTAATCTCCGATGGCGAAATCGAAGATTGGCAACTAGCTGCTTCGGCAAGCCATACTAGCGATCAAGGAAAATCTGCTGAAGATGAAGTTCTAGAAAATTTACCTGACGGCGATGTAAAGCGCGCACTTCACGAGATTCCAGAAGAGTTTCGCCTCGCTGTTTTCTATGCTGATGTTGAAGGTTATTCCTATAAAGAGGTAGCTGACATTTTAGGAATTCCTGCCGGAACCGTTATGTCGCGACTTCATCGCGGCCGCAAATTATTGCGCGTCCTTCTTGCGGATTACGCAAAAAATCGTGGGTTTGGAGGATCAGATGGAATGTAATGAAGTAATGCATGCCTTGATTCTCTTTATAGATAACGAGATTCACGATGCAATCCAAGTCCAAAATTTCCAGAGCCACTTTGAAGTTTGTTTGCAATGTCTGACCGAGATGGAGCACGAGCGCCAAGTGTTGACTCGAATGAAATCTTTGTTGTCAGATGAATGCTGCGAGCAAGCGCCAGAGGATTTACAGATTCGAATCGCGCAACAGACCGCACTACTTGCTTCACAAATGTTTAGCCCGACTCAAGTTATTACCGAATACCGTCGCACCGAAACCACAATAAATGGCGAGACACACATCGAAATTGAAACTACTCACGAGATTAGAAGAGATTTCCCACTAAGTTAGCGGTTATGAATTCGGAAGCAGTATTTGGCGCCATTGGAATGGCCTCGCTTACGGTTCGTCCTGCAGATACATCGGTGGCTCAAGCGCTAAATGATTTACCAATCTTGGCAACGCCAACCCTGATAAATATTTTTGAAGGTGCTTGCACCGCAGCTTTGGCCGAACATTTAGATCCAGGTGAAACATCAATCACTTCGAATTTTGCAGTCACTTCGCATGCATCAGTTGGAGTTGGGATTGAAATTCGAGCAAATGCAACTTGTGTTGAAATTGAAGGTTCAATCTGTAAATTCAGCATTGAAGTCCATCAAGGGACACGACTGATTGCATCTGGAATTATCGATAGAAAAATAGTAGATCGAGTTTCATTTGCGGCGCGGATTGCAGCGGAATCCATATCGCGAGAAGCAATCTAGCAACAAAAAAATGAGCCCGCCCGAAGGCGAGCTCATTTATTAATTACTAGGTTTAAAAGAAATTACTTCTTAGTTGCCCAGAAGATTTCTGCAATTTCATCAATCTTGCCAATTAACTTTTCAGCTACTGCAACATCATTTGAACCCTTAGTTCCACCTGCACCAGCAAGCTTGGTTGCTTCATTAAATAGGACATGAAGTTGTGGGTAAGCCTCAAAGTGATTTGGCTTGAAGTAGTCAGTCCATAGAACCCAGAGGTGGTGCTTTACCAATTCTGAGCGCTCTTCTTTAATTGCTACTGCGCGAGATTTGAAATCTGCATCTGATGAAGCCGCATACTTCTCCATTGTTGCCTTAACTGAAAGTGCTTCGATCTTGGCTTGAGCAGGGTCATAAACACCGCAAGGTAGATCGCAATGTGCATGCGCAATCGCTTCTGGCTTGAAAATATTCTTTAAGTTTTTTGATACTAAGTTCATAGCTTCCATTTCCTATCTTGATAATGGGTCCATCTGGATTTACCGGATTTATGGTGCGACACTACTACGCCTATGAGTAGCTTGCATTTTAGCGTTGCGAAATTCAAGGCGGTAGAGGTCCGCGGGGATTCGATGTCGCCCAACTACAACGACGGAGACTGGCTACTTTTCCGGTTGCTCCCAGCAAAGTCCAAGTCCGGCAAATTGGTTGGCAAATTGGTTGGCAAATTGGTTGGCAAAGTCGTTTTGATTCAGCGCCAATCCCAAGTTGGCACAGACTTCTTACAGGTGAAGCGCGTAATCAGGGTTGATGAATCTAATGAAACAAAGTTTTGGGTCGAAGGCGATAACAAAGCAAATTCAACTGATTCGAGAAGTTGGGGCGCACTTGACGCAAATGAAGTTTTAGGAAAACTTATCTTTCGTTATAAAAAGAGTTAGCGCGAGAAGGCTTCCATCAACAGCGCCTTCTGCTCTTCTTCATGCAGATGATGCGAACCTGTTGCTGGACTTGCAGTGGCGCGACGAGAAACTCGACGAAGTGTTCGACCTTCAAGGAATTCACTTGTTGTAAGTGCAACAAATGGCCATGGACCTTGGTTTGCTGGTTCATCTTGAACCCAAAGTAAATTCGCATTTGGATGTTTAGCTGCAACTTCAGCAAATTCTTTAGCAGGGAATGGATAAAGTTGTTCTAGTCGAATTATTGCAGTTGAGCTTTCGCCTAACTTTGCGCGCTCGGCAACTAGGTCGTGATAAACCTTTCCAGAACAGAAGATAACGCGGGTTGCATTAACAACTGTTGGATCATCAATCAGCGGTCTAAATGTTCCAGTTGTGAAATCTTGTAGTCCAGATGCAGCGGCTTTTAGACGCAACATTGATTTTGGTTCAAAAACAATTAGCGGGCGTCGCGCTGGATTCTTCATGTGCCAACGTAGTAAGTGGAAATATGAAGCTGGTGATGAAGGTTGTGCAACAGTCATATTTAATTCTGCGCAAAGTGCGAGATAGCGTTCGATTCGACCAGATGAATGATCTGGGCCTTGGCCTTCATAACCGTGTGGAAGTAATAGAACTAGTGAAGAACGCTCGCCCCACTTTTGCAGCGCTGAAGAGATAAATTCATCAATAATTGTTTGGGCGCCATTAGCAAAGTCTCCAAATTGCGCTTCCCACATTACAAGGGCATTCTCGCGCTCTACTGAATAGCCATATTCAAATCCCATTGCGGCATATTCCGAAAGCAGCGAATCAAAGACGAAGAATTGATTCTCATCTGAGATTAGGGAACGAAGTGGAGTCCAATCCGAACCGTTGTTTTGATCAACTACAACTGCATGACGATTGCTGAAAGTTCCGCGCTTTACATCCTGTCCGGCAAGTCGAATTGGGTGACCTTCTAATAACAAAGAACCCATCGCTAGTAATTCACCAGTTGACCAGTCAACAGTTCCTTCATCTAGCATCTCAACGCGCTTTGCAAGTTGTGGCGCAAGCTTTACGTGTGGAGTAAATCCATCTGGAATTGCGTTCTGGGTTGCAACAATCTTTCGAAGCGTTGCTTCATCAACTGAGGTATCAACGGTTTCTGGTGCGGGCGCAACAGGAACAACAATGTTGGCATCATGTTCAGGTTCAATATTATGAACTGCGTTATAAACTGCATCAAGTTGTGATTGATAATCTTGCAATACTTCTTCGGCCTCTTCGACAGTGATATCACCGCGACCAATTAGCGCTTCTGTGTAAAGCTTTCGAGTTGAACGCTTTGCTTCAATCAATTTATACATCAATGGCTGTGTGAAACTTGGTTCGTCACCTTCGTTGTGACCGCGGCGTCGGTAGCAAACCATGTCGATTACAACATCTTTATTAAATGCTTGGCGATATTCGAATGCGATTCGTGCAACTCGAACTACGCTCTCTGGATCATCTGCATTCACATGGAAGACCGGTGCTTGAATCATCTTTGCAATATCTGTTGAGTAAGTTGATGAACGCGCTGCATGTGGTGAAGTTGTGAAACCAACTTGGTTATTTACAACAACGTGAATCGTTCCACCAACGCGATAGCCCTTTAGTTGTGAAAGGCTTAGTGTTTCAGAAACCACGCCTTGACCAGCAAATGCCGCGTCGCCGTGCATCAAGATTGGTAGAACGCTATAGATGTCTTTCACATTTAGCTTGTCTTGCTTGGCGCGCGTAATACCTTCTAATACTGGGTTTACGGCCTCTAGGTGTGATGGGTTTGCTGCGAGATAAATCTTGGTTGTTGCACCTGATTCGGCAGTAAAAGTTCCCGCAGTTCCAAGGTGATACTTAACATCGCCCGAACCGTGAACCTGATTCTCGGCGTAATGTCCTTCGAACTCCTGGAAGATTTGGCCATATGACTTGCCACCGATATTTGCAAGAACATTCAAACGACCGCGGTGTGGCATTCCAACGCAAACTTCATCTAAACCACGATCTGCGGCTGACGAAATAATTGCATCAAGTAGCGGTATTAAAGTTTCGCCACCTTCAAGTGAGAAGCGCTTCTGCCCAACGTATTTTGTCTGCAAGAAAGCTTCAAATGCTTCTGCGCTATTTAATTTTCGCAAAATTCTTAGTTGTTCTTCGCGTGGAGTTCTTGGGTATCCAACTTCAACATATTCTTGAATCCAAGCCCGCTCTAATGGGTTTTCGATATACATATATTCAACACCGATGGTGCGGCAATATGAATCACGTAGTGTTCCCAAAATCTTGCGCAGTTTCATTACTGGCTTGCCACCGAAGCCACCTGTTGCAAATTCGCGATCTAGATCCCAGAGTGAAAGTCCATGAGTAACGACATCTAAATCTGGGTGTGAACGCTGAATATATTTAAGTGGATCAATGTCTGCCATCAAGTGACCAGTTGTGCGGTAAGCATTAATTAGCTCTTGAACGCGAGCTGTCTTACCAACTTGATCTTCCTTGCTAAAGCGCATATCGACAACCCAGCGAATTGGAACGTATGGGATTCGAAGCGCTGCGAAGATCTCATCATAGAAACCGTTTTCGCCGAGCAATAATTCATGAATTCGCTTTAAGAAATCTCCTGATTGGGCGCCTTGAATGATTCGGTGATCGTAGGTGCTAGTTAAAGTTACGATTTTGCTGATTGCTAATTCAGCCAAAGTATCTTCATTCGCGCCATGAAACTCTGCTGGGTAATCCATTGCGCCAACGCCAAGAATTAAGCCCTGACCTTGCACTAAACGTGGAACTGAATGAACAGTGCCAATAGTGCCTGGGTTTGTTAGTGAAACAGTTGTTCCAGCAAAATCTTCAACAGTTAGCGAACCACCGCGGGCTTTGCGAACGGTCTCTTCATATGAAGCCCAGAACTGTGCGAAATCAAGTTCTTCACAACCCTTAATAGAAGGAACCAACAATTGTCGCGAACCATCTGGCTTTGCCAAGTCAATCGCAATTCCAAGATTTATATGTTCTGGCTTTCCAACCGCAGGCTTACCATCTAATTCGCCGAAGAAGGCATTCATTTCCGGCATCTGACGAATTGCGCAAATCATTGCGTAACCAATTAAGTGAGTAAATGAAACTTTTCCACCGCGACTACGTCTTAAGTGATTATTTATAACTGTGCGATTATCAATCATTAATTTTGCAGGTATTGCACGAACACTGGTTGCTGTTGGAACCGATAGCGAAGCTTCCATACTCTGAACAACGCGAGCGCTTACGCCGCGAATTGGTTCGAGAGTTGATGCACCGGGACTTACTAAAGTCGGAATTGGTTTCTTAATTGGATCCGCAGGAGTTGCAGATTTAACTGGCGCAACTTGAGCAACAGGTGTTGCTTGCGCAACGGGTGCAACCTGTGTTGCTTGCGCAACTGGCGCAGCAGAAACTTGTGTCGCGGCCACCGGAATTTGTAGCGCAGATGGATCCACAATTTTTTTAGGAAGCGGAGGAGTTCCACCCTTTGGCGCATTATCCAAAGTTGGAATTACTTTGCCAGTGCCATTGCCATTGCCAGTGCCAGTGCCATTCGCATTTGGTTTGTAATCTGCAAAAAATTCTGCCCAAGCTGTATCTACTGAACTTGGATCAGCTAAGTATTTTTCGAACATTTCATCGACAAGCCATTCATTTGGCCCAAAAGATCCACCAAAATGATTAGCGGGTGTATTAGATCCAGTTGCCGACACTTTCGATGCTCCTAAATTTAATTTAAGTCTCGCTTAAGTCTAATAGAGGCCAAGGGCAGGGCACTATTTTCTCTGGCATATATCGAGAAATGACAATAATTAGATTGCTCACATCCCGCTTCACGCGCCATATCCCTTCGATATTCCTTCGATATTCCCTAGGTATTCCCTAGGTGTTCCCTCGGCATTCCTCCTAATACCTGAGATATCCCTTCGATATCCCAGCAAGAATCTGCCCATCTCACGATATTCAGGAGGCAATCTCTTTCAAAATTCGGCAGAGTTCGGTCATGGGTTTTGCAGTTGTTACCGGTGGATCGCGTGGCCTGGGATTTGTTGTGGCAAAGGCCCTTAAGGCTGCGGGCAATCGCGTCTTAATCCTAAGTAAAGATCCAGAGCGCGCAGCAAAAAGTGCGGCAGAAAATAACTTCGAATTTGAAACTGTTGATTTCGAAGATCTTGCAGCAACTCAAACTAAATTTGAAGAGATTCGCGAGAAATATGGAACACCTTCGATTTTAGTATTAGCCCATGGCGTAATGAGTGAAAAGATGTCGAAAACTCTGCGCACCACAACAGAAGAGTGGCGCCGGGTAATGGCAATTAATTTAGATTCAACATTTATTGCAGTAAACACTCTGGCCCCATCAATGGCCGAAGCTCGCAATGGTCGGGTAATTATTTTTTCGGCTTGCTTGGGTCGAATGTCTGGTCCTGGAAATACCGGAGGACTTGCACCATATCGAATCAGCAAATCGGGAGTTAATGCGTTAGTAAGAAATCTTTCACACGAAACTGGTCAAGGCGCTCGCGGATTCTTAGTCGATGCAATCTGCCCTAATCACAGCAGAACAGATATGGGCGGTCCTGATGCACCAAGATCCGCAGAAGAAGGTGCAGCAACTGCAATCTGGTTAGCAACAAGAGAGTTTGAAGCCGGTAAAGATTTAACCGGATTATTCTGGGAAGATCAGGAAGTTATTCCTTGGTAGCTGTTTAGCAATATTTATAAAGTTATTCGTGATAACCAAAGAGCGCTGCAATGAATGTGGCTGCACCAAGTAAGGCAAGTGGAATTCCAACAGCTAACAAACCACCAGTGATCATGTAGTAAGAAACCCCAACGGCAATTGCATTTGCTAGAACTGCAGGCGCCCTTCCATATGAACGCTTGCGAGCAAATCCCATTGATGCAAAAAAGAGGCCAGTGGCACCAATGAGGCCAAAGACAATTTCACCAATCAAGGCAGATGGCCAAGTTGCAGTTGAAAAGACAGATGCCAGCAGCAAGTAAAGAACTAGGCCAACCAAAATCAACGATTCAATGCGCAGCAGCCAGACCGCGGCCTTTCTAGAATTCTCATAGAAAGAATCGGTGATCTTCATCTGGGCTCCTTAAAGGTTACATAACCATAAACCTGGCATTAACGAACAAGTTAGTCGCGACAAATTGTAGCGATAGTTTCAACAACAGCTACTCTGTATTTAACAGTTGCTGACATGGGAGCGGACATGAAAACTATGAATGGCAATAGTCTCCCAAGGGCCATCGAATTCTCTAATAATGGAGTTTCAGATTCGCTGACAGGTGCCCCAGCTCCTAAAACATTTTTTGATAACTTAGCTAGAGAAATTTCTCAATCCCAACGTAACTCGCAGACGATTTCAATTGTGACTATGAAGCTTCTGCCAAAATATAGAGATGCTAAAAAGCTAAAGATTACTCTCCCGAAATACTCCGATCAAAGTAATTTGGAATTTGAAAAAGATTTGTCAATTACAAGTAACTGCATAAAATCAAATATGCGAGGTGGTGATTTTTATTCACGTCTTGCTGAAAATGGCTTCTGGCTCTGCATTCAAGGAAACTTAGAAGAAGCTACGAAAGCCGCCAATAGAATCGATGTAAAAATTACAGAAAGATTAAAGAATTTAAGTGGTGACTCACGAATTGAATTCACCTTCAGTGAATGGGCAAGGAATTGCGATATAAACAATTGGATTAAGGTAGTTGACACTCAATTTTTCTTTGAGTCAGTTGGAAAAGCCTCGAAATAGTTAAGTAGTCGCAGAAAGTAATCAATAATCAACGCCCAGATAGATATCTACTGGATTAACAAAAATTTGTTGATAAGAACTAAAGCAACCCTTTTTAATACATTTTGATGCCCTAGTGCCTTCAAAATCTAATGAATCTCCAAATACTTTTGAAACCTTTGGTCCTTTGCAACACTTGATGGAAGATCCAGAAATAGAGGAAGTTTGGATTAATTCTCCCAATCGTATTTTTGTAGCTAGGCGCGGTATTAGTGAATTAACTAATTTAACTCTGACATTTGATGAGGTCAGAAATCTCGTCGAAAGATTATTGATGTGGGGTGGTCGCCGCCTTGATCTGTCCCACCCATTCGTTGACGCAAGACTTCCTGATGGAAGTAGATTGCATGTGGCTATTCCAGAAATAACTGCGCAATATTGGGCTGTAAATATTCGCAAACATTTAATTCGTGGAAAATCATTGGAAGAATTAGCAAAGCTAAATGTGATGTCCGATGAAGTTTGCCAATTTCTAATAACCTGCGTTGAAGCTGGATTGAATATTTTAGTAAGCGGTTCGACGCAAGCTGGTAAAACAACGTTACTAAATGCATTAGTGAGCGCGGTGCCACTTAAAAGCCGGGTCATAACAATTGAAGAAGTTTTTGAATTAAGGCCACGATTGCCAGATTGTGTTGCGTTACAAACAAAGCCAGCAAATTTGCAAGGAGAGGGAGAAGTGCCTCTTCGTAAATTGATTAAAGAAGCGCTGCGAATGCGCCCCTCTCAAATAGTTGTAGGTGAAATCCGAGAAGCTGAATCGCTAGATTTACTTATTGCACTTAACTCTGGGCTGCCAGGTATGGCAACGATTCATGCTAATTCCGCAAAAGATGCCATAAGCAAACTTCAAACTCTGCCATTGCTAGCTGGCGAGAATATTTCCCATAAATTCATAGCGCCTGTAGTTGCCGCTGCTATCGATCTGGTCATACATCTTTCTATTGCGCCCGACGGTGTGCGTCGGATTATGGAAGTTGCGCATGTAACGGGACGAATTGAATTAGACCGAGTAGAAACAGAGATGCTTTATAGGTATTCCGGGCTCGGAGATCTAACCTATGAAAAGGGATTAATTGATCCGAATCATATTTTCGGAATTCCAGAATCAGCAGAACAATGGAAGTAAGAAAAATTCTGATCTACTTGGGGAGTTCATTCGCAGGATTTCTAGTCGCGACCCTCATCACGACTTCTCCATTAATCGGTATCCCGTTTGCAGTAATTACCACAGCTATTCCTGTTGTAATCATTAGGCGGAAAGAGGCATTAGAAAGAGCGCGCTTACAACATTTATGGCCAGAGATATTGGATCACATAATTTCTGGATTGCAGTCAGGATTATCTTTAGCAGAGACAATAGTTGCACTCGGAAGTAGAGGACCGGTCAAATCTCGCTCCATATTCGTGATTTTTTCCGAGAATTTGCGTAGTGGCATGGATTTTGGTTATGCGTTAAAAGAACTTAAACAAACCTTTAATGATGGGACCACTGATCAAGTATGTGAAGTTCTAGATTTTGCTCGAGTCTCAGGAAGTAGAGACACGTCGCTAACCCTAAGAACTCTCTCTAATTTTATTCGTAGAGACTTGGCACTGCGGGCAGAAATCCAGGCCAAACACAGTTGGGTTAAAAATTCTGCGGCGCTAGCTGCAATAGCTCCTTGGATTCTATTGTTATTGCTAGCAGCTCAACCTAATACTTTACGTGCCTATACAAGTGGTCCCGGTTTCGCAATTCTAATCACTGGGGCAGTCTTAACAGTTGTTGCATATTTTTGGATGGAAAAAGTTGGCAAGCTTAGTGAAACTCCACGGATTTTCTCATGAGCATATTCTCGCTTTCTTTATTGCTAATGTCCCCAGTAATTGCATATGCGACCTACCTTCTACTTAATGAGAACAGAGATCCATTAAAAGGTTTTCATGACGATTTCTTGCTATTCCAAAATGCGAGTGAAAAAATCATTACTGATAAAACTAATAAAAGAAATAGCGTCCTATATATCTCATTTGGATTTGCAATCGGAATTCTCTTTTTAATAGGAGCTTCTTTTGTGACAATTTTCTTGTTAGTCATTTCATTAGCGATTTTTCGATATTGGGAAAAAGGATTAACTTCCAGACTCCAAAAGAAACGTTCTGAAACGGCTGAAGCAGAGTTCCCTTCGGTTGTGGAACTATTTGCAGTTCTAGTCTCAGCTGGCGAGAGTCCTTCAACTGCGATGTTACGAGTATCAGAGCGAGCGAGTGGCGAAATGGCTAGAGAATTTGCTGGCGCACTTATGGACCTTAAGAACGGAAAAAGTCTCTCCCAATCCTTAGAATTTTTAGGAGCGCGGGTTAGTTCTCCTACTATTCGGCGGTTTTGCGACACGATAATTTTGGCAATAGAGCGCGGTTCCTCATTATCTGATGTTCTAAATAGGCAAGTTGAAGAGGTAAGAGCCGGACAACATGCCTCCCTTTTGGCCGCAGCAGGTAAAGCTGAAATTTCTTTAATGATTCCGGTGATTTTCCTAATTCTTCCAATATCAGTTCTGTTTGCGCTTTGGCCTTCATATGTATCGCTAGGGCAAAGCGTGATGTAGCAATCAGCAATCAGTTATCAACAAGTAGATATCTATTCACATCGCCTTCGATCCTGGAGCAGGAAACCCAAGCAACAAAGAAAACTAGTGCAACTCAATAAAAGCAGGATCATTTTAAATGATTCAATAAATCAATTGGAGCAATATGAAAATAGAAAATATGTTAACCGACAATTTTGAAGACACTGGCAATATTAAGGTATCAAATCCATGGCAATCAAGCATCAGAATTTTAGCAAGAGTATTGGGCCTAAAACTAACTGTTTTAAATGATGTATGTGTTTTACTTTTAAACACAATATCTACCAAATTAGTATTTGCTACGAGAAATACTCTCCATAGGTCTATCTTGAAAACGCCTGCCGGCCTAAGGAAAATACAGAACGATTTTGCGATTGCTGCAAAGTCTGAGCGTGGAGATGTTCCAGGTTGGGTTTTAGTAGTTCTAATGACCACTGGATTAGTTACTGGAATTTGGACCGTCGCACAACCTCGGCTCTCAAGTATTCTAAAAAACTCACTTGATAACATGAATAGCATTCGTTAATTTTGAAACTGATTACAACGGAGAAGGCAAATCTCGCGAAGCAAATCACGAGCAAGCTCGCGAAGAAGGCGATTCGGTTTTTCGCATCACCACAATCCCAAGCAGGAACTGTGGAGAGCGCCTTAGTTCTGATTCCTACAATTCTGCTTTTTCTAAGCGTTCTTCAAATCGCGGCCTCCGTTCTTGGAAGAGGCATCGCGGTTAATGAAATACAGGGAAACGTAAGCCGGGAGGCATTGCTCGGATCAAATTCATTAATTTCAAGCGATCAATTTCCAGGGCTAGAAATAGAACGATTATCACTGCCCGGCGGTGGCGAAATTATTGTAGGAAGCAAGAAAGTAGCAGTTGCAAAGCTAACCCCATTGTTAATTCTTCAGGATCAATTTTTAGTAAAAGGAATTGCAATAGATGAAAACTAACAAATTAAGTAAATTGCTTAGAGGGGAAGAGGGAAGCGCGATAATTGAGTTTGTAATCTATGCGCTACCGCTATTCGTGCCCCTGATAATCTATTTAACGTCCATAAACCAGAGTGCTCAAATCCAATATGAAGCACGAAATTTTGCCCGGCAGATAGCACGAGCCTATGTGACGAGCCCAAGTCAGGAATTTACTGGAGCTAGAATTTTGGCCGTCAAAGAAGTGTTTATGACTAAAAGTTTTGCTACAAATAGAATTGATCCAAATCCTAAGATTGAAATTTACTGCTCTCTTAGCCCATGCTTAACTCCTACCGGAAAAGTATCCGTAACAGTTAACCTGACGTCAATTTTTTCTGGAACTTCTGCAAGTGCGACCGCTATTCAAACGGTTGATGCATGGCGTAGCAGCTGATGCCTGAAATACGATTTAGAGTATTTATGCGATTTAAGGTGCTGGCGCACGGTGAAGAAGGATCTATTTCAGTTCTGATTACTAGTCTTTTTCTGCTTGTCTTCATACTTTCTATAGGGATAATTGACGTAACTGATTCCTATCTTGCCAAACGTGAACTAATCCAAATCGGAGAAGATGCAATTCTAGTTGCGTCACATTCTTTAAACGAAAATCTATATTATTCTGATGTAGCGGGCTTGAATGCAACAAACGGCAGAGTACCAATTGATTGTGCTCTAGCAGAGATTAAATTTAATTCGGAATTAACCCTGAGAAATCTGCGAAATAACGAAATAGTTGTCTCTGGTTGGAGCTGTTCAGGTGATCAAATAACTGCGGGTATTAGAGCGAAAATTCAAGCACTTGTAAATTTTCCAATTCTTTCAAACATGAATAATGGCCATATCACCATCGATGCAGTAATTGGTGCCACCTCAGAGCTCTCTGACAACACCTGAGATGCCTGGAGAAACATTACTTGCCATTACTAGCCATTACGCTTAACCCATGGCAGCCCGTGAATATCTGGAAGAGGTTAACGCTTTACGCGTAACCCTTTCAGCGATTGAACAGGTTTTGAATCTGCCAAAACTAGAAGCTGATTTTAAAACGCTGGAAGCAGAAGCTAGCGAACCAAATCTTTGGGATGATCCGGAGAAAGCTCAAGTCGTCACAAGTAAACTTTCTAGAGTTCAAGCAACATTGAATAAATCAAACACAATTCGACGCAGATTAGAAGATATTCCTCTACTCCTAGAACTTGCCCAAGGTGAAAAAGATGCCAGTGCAATTGCTGATGCTGGAAATGAGCTAGATGATGTAACTCGCGCGATTCGTGAATTAGAAGTTCAAACTCTTTTAAGTGGCGAATACGATGATCGCGATTGTCTTATAACTATTCGCTCTGAAGCAGGTGGCGTTGAAGCTGCAGACTGGGCACAAATGTTGATGCGTATGTATTTAAGATATTGCGAGCGCCATAACTTTAAAGTTGATGTTCTTGAAACGTCTTACGCTGAAGAAGCCGGAATTAAATCAACAACATTTAGAGTTTATGCACCTTATGCTTATGGAACACTTTCAGTAGAACAAGGAACGCACCGCTTAGTTCGCATTTCGCCATTTGATTCCCAATCTCGCCGCCACACATCATTTGCTGGGGTAGAAGTTGTTCCTGTTGTTGAACAGAGCGATCACATTGTTATCGATGAAAAAGAACTTAGAGTCGATGTTTATCGCTCTTCAGGCCCTGGTGGACAAGGCGTTAACACAACTGACTCAGCAGTTCGAATAACTCACCTGCCCACCGGAATTGTTGTTTCATGCCAGAACGAACGCTCACAAATTCAAAATAAGGCAACAGCAATGGCAGTTCTCCAATCCAAGTTATTAGATCGACGTCGCCAAGAAGAGCGTGCAAGATTAGATGCACTTAAAGGCGATAACTCTGGTTCTTGGGGAAATCAAATGCGTTCTTATGTTCTGGCTCCTTATCAAATGGTTAAAGATTTGCGAACAGATTTCGAAGTTGGAAATCCATCAGCAGTCTTAGATGGCGAAATCGATGGCTTTATCGAAGCTGGAATTAAATGGCGGAAAAGCACGGATTAGTGCTGGATCTTTGAAACCCTAGAAAATAATAGGAACTAAATAAATATCACACCGATTTACGCGTAATCAGAAGAAATCTCTCAGCCTTTTTCGCGCGTATTTCCGGGCCTGAACGGCGATTCCTGCCTAAACTTCCCATGTAGGCAAAGTGCGTCATCGCACTTACCTGAGGAACCAAACAAGAATTTGTTTTGAGTTGGAAGTAATAAGGAGGCGCTAATGATTCGTTTTGAAAACGTTTCGAAGATTTATCCAAAGCAAGATCGTGCTGCGCTTGATTCTGTGAATATTGATATTCAAAAAGGCGAATTCGTTTTCTTAGTTGGGCTCTCTGGTTCTGGAAAATCAACCTTCCTACGCTTAGTTCTTAGAGAAGAACGCCCAACATCTGGCCAAATAATCGTTGCCGGAAAAGATTTGAATACGTTGTCGGCCCACAAGATTCCAGAACTTCGCAGACAAGTTGGAACCGTATTTCAAGATTTCCGGTTACTGCCAAATAAAACTGTCACAGAGAACGTTGCTTTCACTCTGCATGTGCTTGGCTATTCACAGAAAGAAATTAATAGAGAAATTCCTGAAGTGCTAGAACTAGTTGGACTTGAAGAAAAAGCTGATCGCAAGCCTTCCGAACTTTCAGGTGGCGAGCAGCAACGTGTTGCTATTGCAAGAGCTTATGTCAGCCAGCCAGCAATTTTGATTGCTGATGAACCAACTGGAAACTTGGATCCCGCCACAAGTGTTGGAATTATGAAATTACTTGATCGGATTAATCGCGAAGGAACAACTGTTGTTATGGCAACCCATGATTCAAAGATTGTAGATTCAATGCGCAAACGCGTTATTGAGCTCGAAGGTGGACAAGTTATTCGTGATCAGGTTCGTGGCGTATATGGATACGCGGGATAGGGGCAGAGCATGAGAGCCGGATTTCTATTTAGTGAAGTAAGAATTGGTCTTCGCCGTAATTTAACTATGACATTCGCAGTGGTAATTACTGTTGCAATCTCTCTATCACTTCTAGGTATTGGTCTTCTTGCTAATTCGCAAGTTAAGGTAATGAAAGATTATTGGTACGACAAGATCGAAGTTTCAGTATTTCTATGTGGCTCACTTTCTGAATCACCTTCTTGCGCAAGTGGTCCGGTCTCACAAGAACAACGGGATCAAATCAAGCTTGATATCGAAGCACTTCCAGTTGTAGATATTGTTTACTACGAATCTCAATCTCAAGCGTATGTGCTCTTCCAAGAAAGATTTAAAGGATCTGCAATCGCGCAGAATGTAACCCAAGATCAATTACCAGAGTCTTATCGGGTTAAGTTAAAAGATCCAACAAAGTTTGCAGTTATGCAAAGTGCATTTGCCGGAAGACCAGGTATTGATTCAGTTCAAGATCAACGAAGTATTTTAGAAAAATTCTTCAAACTATTATCTGTTCTCCGCGACGGTGCATTAGCAATTGGTCTTGCAAGTATTTTGACTGCCGCCCTGCTTATTAGTAACACTCTTCGAATTGCTGCCTTCAATCGACGTCGTGAAACCGGTGTAATGAAACTAGTTGGCGCATCCTCGTTCTCGATCCAATTACCATTTTTGCTCGAAGGAATATTCTCTGCCCTTGTCGGTTGGGTATTTTCAACAGGCTTGTTAGCAGGATTTAAATTGCTAGTTGATTCAAGAATTGCGCCGCTTCTGAGTTTCACAAAATTCTTTACCTGGTCCGATGTTTGGGTTGCTTCGGGAATTCTTTTGATTACAGGATTTGTGGTTTCAACAGTGGCTTCAATCGCCACTTTGCGTAAATACCTTAAGGTCTAACTACGCATAACTCTCGCTATCTTTGCCAATTTCAGGCTTTGCTAGGAGAATTCACGGATGCTTTCCCCATGGCAATCAATTGTTTCGCGTGTTCGAAGCGCGGGATTTAGCGCAACAGCAGCGATTGCTTCTTTTGCAATCATTTTGGCTTTTGCCCTTGGAGATTACGTTGGTCAATCGAGAAATAAATCACCAGTTGAGCAATCAATTTCAAAAATATTAACAAAGAATCCAACACCTTTAAAACGAGATACGTTGGAACGTGCTGCCATCGAAGCGGTGCTAAAAGCTTCCGGTGATCAGTGGGCAAACTACTTTCCGCAAGAGAGCGTTCAGAATTTAACTCAAACACTTGATGGGCGATACAGCGGTATTGGTATCTGGCTTCGAAAGAATAAATCTGGTGTTTTAGAAGTAGCGAGTGTTCAAGTAAATTCACCAGCAGCAAAAGCAGGAATCAAAGTTTTAGATTCGCTAATTGACATAAATGGTGTTGGGATAGAAGGAGCTTCGGTTGCTACGGCAATCGCGGCACTTAGAGGCGCACCAAATACAAAACTGCAAATTGGCCTAGAGCGTAATCAAGATCCAATCAGACTTGAAATTACTCGCGCATCAATTTTGAATGGTGATGTTGTTGCCTATCAATTAGCAAGCAAGATTGTTTATATTCAGATCTCCTCAATCTCAAGCCAGGTATCAAGTGATGTCGCTATTGCGTTGGCAAAATTCCCACACACAAATGGAATTGTTTTAGATCTGCGGGATAACCCTGGCGGATTGCTTAGCGTTGCAGTTGATATTGCCTCCCAATTCCTTTCACAAGGCACAGTAGTTTCCTACTCTAGAAAAAATGATTCAGAAGTAATTCTGGAATCAACTAATAAGAAGCTTGATTCTGCCCCGATGACAGTTTTAATTAACCGGTCCACAGCAAGTGCAGCTGAAGTAATTGCTGGAGCACTTTAAGACCGCAATCGTGCAGTAATTCTTGGTGAGAAAAGTTACGGCAAGGGAACGGTTCAAGAAATAATTGATTTGGTAGATGGCTCTAAACTTGAAATCACTATTGGAAAATACCGAACACCGAATGGTCGAATTATTGATCAAGATGGAATTGCACCCGATCTTCTCGTTCCTGATAATCAAGTAATTGAAAAGGCCCTGCTTGTCCTCAGCGGGTTATCCGCGATCGGCAACGAATAACACAACCCAATAAAGAAGTAAGGCGCCCTATTAAGTCAGGGTTGGCCATGTTTTGCGCGTATCCTTAGCAATGCAAATCAATCCATTTTGAAATATTTGATTAATGATAAGGAAATGAGGTGGTCGAAATGGTTAAAGAACTAGGCAAGAAGTTAGTTGCGCAGAACAAGAGTGCTCGCCATGACTACTTCATTGAGGAAGTTTTTGAGTGCGGGATAGTTCTTAGCGGAACTGAAGTTAAATCACTTCGGGCCGGTAGGGCTTCACTTGTTGATGGTTTTGCGATGGTTAACAATGGTGAACTTTGGTTAAGTGGCGTTCATATTCCGGAATACACCGAAGGAACTTGGAACAATCACACACCAAGACGAGAACGTAAATTGCTTCTTCACAAGAAGGAGATTGAAAGATTGACTGCCGATACAAAACAAGGCGGTCTCACACTTGTGCCACTTTCTATTTATTTCAAGGATGGAATCGCAAAAATTGAATTAGCCCTTGCCAAAGGTAAAAAGGCACACGATAAGCGGGCGACACTTATGGAAAAGCAGGCTAATCGCGAAATTAGCCGTGAACTTTCGAGACGGTCTTCAGGTAAATCCTAGTTTTAAGCGGCAATTATCTTTAAACAGAGTCACGCCTTACAATTATCCTTCCGATGCTTTTCTCTATCGAGATTTTCATCTGGATTGGAAAAAACTAAATATAGAAAAGTAATAGCTTCATGTTCCACAACCATCATGGGGGTGAACGGTCTCGACTTTAGCGGTTGATTCAGGTGAAGCGGGCCGAGGAAGCCGGGATGATCTCGTAAACCATGAAACCCGTGCAACACATAAGTGCAGATGCAAATCGCACTGATTTCGCTATCGCTGCATAAGCGGTAAGTGAATCCGTTAACCCAAGAGTGCTCTCGGCTTGGA
>CAMAYZ010000001.1 GCA_945863115.1 Bifidobacterium breve | reverse complement strand
CGAGGAGCTCTTTGCTCTCTAAACCTAAATCTTTTGCTAATTCGTAAACGCGGACCTTTGCCACAGTTGCCTTCCTGTCTTGGCCCCACGTCTTAATTGGAGCCTAAATTAATGCCTTAATCATGAGCGCGCGGTGCTCATGGTTACTTGATTTCCCAATTTGGGTTTGTCTTACCTGACATAGCTTTCGCTCCTTATATTTTTAAAACTAGTTAATTAAAAACTTCTCCAACGCTTCCGTAGAAAGACTTTCATCTGTTCTAAAGGCCCGTTGAAATGATCTGCGCTCCTTTGCCAAATCGAAACAGTTTCGATGTAGCCAAGCACCGCGACCAAATTTGCGGTGATCTTCATCAGGCAGAACCTGATTTCCGATCCGAACTACCCGAAGTAGTTCACTGTAGTTCTCTCGCTTGCGACAAGCTATGCAGCTCCGAATCGGAATCGGCATCTCTTATCCCTCGCATTTATAAACTATCAGGGGCAAACCTTACCCGCGATATTGGGATGTTCACAATCTAAGCGGGAAATTCACCCGCATCCTCAGCCTCATCAGGCATCTCGACTGATACTGGCTTTGGCTTTTCAATTCGCTCGACTGGGTTATCTGGATGAATATCGATTCGCCAGCCAGTTAACCGGGCAGCAAGCCGGGCATTCTGTCCATCTTTACCAATCGCAAGAGAGAGTTGATAATCCGGAACAATAACTTTTGCAGATTTGCTTTCTAGATCTACAACTTCGCAACTTGTTACCTTCGCAGGAGCTAAGGCGTTTGCAACATAAACAGCAGGATTTTCTGAGTAGTCAACGATGTCAATCTTCTCGCCATTCAATTCATCCATCACAGCTTTTGCTCGAGCCCCAACTGGACCAATAAGTGCGCCCTTAGGGCTTACTCCTACGCGATGTGAGCGAACCGAAACCTTGCTTCGAAAACCTGGTTCGCGAGATACGCCGACAATTTCAACAATCCGGTCCTTTAATTCTGGAACTTCTAATGTGAATAGCGATTTAACCAATAGTGGATGTGTTCTTGAAAGCGTAACTTCTGGTCCTTTTAACCCTTGCTTGACATCAACAACAAAACACTTTATTCGCTGACCGTGAACATAGCTTTCAGTTGGAACTTGTTCATTTGGTGGAATTTTTCCTTCGACTCTGCCTAAATCTACGTAGACAAGTGTCGCATCGCGCCCTTGTTGGATTACGCCGGAAAGAACGTCGCCAACACTTGCGGAAAATTCTTCAACTACATCCGCATCTTTCGCAGCACGCATACGCTGCTTAATTTCTTTGCGAGTAATCGATTGAATGACTTGTTCGAAACCCTCTGGCATATGGGTAACAGTTTCAGTATAAATACCCTCATCATCAAATTGCGGAACATGAATCAGAATCTCGCCGTCGACTCGGTTTAGAACAGCTCGGCCTTGGGGTTTCGCATCCTCTAAGGCTAAGTAGGTTTCAGTTACCGCATTTTCAATTGCGCTAATCATTTTTTCTAGCGGAATTTCTTTCTCAATTGTTAGCGCGATTAGCGCTGCGACATCTACGCTCATTTGAATTCAATTTCTAAAACTGCGCGCTTGATATCTTCGAAGGATACTTTTTGCTCGCCGACTAAGACCGTTGTTTCCGTGGCCTCCCCGATTCGACCTTCAATATCTTTGCCGCTTGTCATATTAATTTTTACCAGGCGATCAAAATTCTTGCGCCAGTGACGTGGCTTTGTTAGTGGTCGATCGATTCCAGGTGATGTAACTTCAAGAGTGAAGGCGCTTTCACCGAGTTCGGCTAAGCCTTCAACGACTTCTGATATTTCCTTTGTCACAGCAGTTATTTGATCTAAATTTAAGTGGGTGTCACTATCGACAATGACTGTGAGAATTTTTACCTTGCCGGCACTTGTAATTGTTAGCTCTTCTAAGTAATTTCCAGAGCCTTCAATTATTGGCCTAATAGCGGCGCTTATTACTTCGTTCAATGGCATGTTCAAAAGCCCTTCTCGATATTAAGTTTTATTTAGCAAGCCAATCATAACCCACTTTTGCAATCAGAATTGTCGTCACTACTAAGAAAACTTTGCGAACCAGCGGTGAACCACCACGAATGGCTAGCCTTGATCCAATGATTGCACCACAAACATTTGCGATGGCAAGTGCCAGCCCTAACTTCCACCAAATATGGCCGGTCAGTTGAAATGAGATTATTGCGCCCAGATTCGTGGCAATATTTATAAATTTCGCGGTTGCTGAAGCTTTTAAGAATGCATAACCAACTAGGCCAACAAGTAAGAAGACTAGGAAGGTTCCGGTTCCTGGGCCGAAAATGCCATCATAGAAACCAATTATGAAACCCAGGACTACAACAATCTGATGTCTTCTGCGTTCGCTGAACTTAAGCTTCTCGCTAATCCCGAGTTCTGGCTTACGCCAGGTGTAGATAGCGACGCTGATTAAAAGCACAATTATTAGCGGGCGAAAAACCGAAGTTGGGAAAGAACTAGCAAGTTTTGCCCCAAAAGCCGAACCAATAAAGGCTGGAATCGCCATATAGGAAGTTAGTTTTAGATCTGGCTTTACACTTCTAAAGTAATTTGCAGCCGCAGTAGTCGTTCCGAAGATAGAGATAACTTTATTTGTTCCAAGAATCATCGGAATCGGTTTCTCCGCGATTCCGATTAAAAGCGCAGGAAGCTGAATCAATCCCCCGCCGCCAGCTACCGCATCTACAAAGCCAGCAAAACCAGCAGCAATAATTAGAAATACTGCGGTTTCAACTCCCATTTAACTAAGAATTTAAAACTCTTGAAGTTATCTCCGTGACCGCTTTCAATAATTCAATTTCCGATTTTTCCCCGGTTCTGCGGACTCGAAATTCAACTTTACCTTCAGAAAGTGCCTTGCCCACAATCACGATAAATGGGATACCGATTAATTCTGCATCTTTAAACTTAACGCCAGCACTTGCATCCGGGCGATCATCAAACATCACCCGCAATCCCTTCTCTTCAAGATCTTCGGCCAAAGTTAGCGCTGCCCTAAATACTTCAGCTTCCTTGCCAGTAGCAACGATATGAATATCTGCCGGCGCAATTTCACGTGGCCAATTCAAACCGATTTCATCATGTGTCTGTTCTGCTATTGCGGCAACAGCGCGTGAAACACCGATTCCATATGAACCCATTGTGACAACTTGTGATTTTCCATTTTGATCTAGAACGGTTAAATCAAGTGCCTGTGCATATTTGCGACCGAGTTGGAAGATGTGGCCAATTTCAATTGCCCGATCGATAACAACTGGAGTTTCACACTTTGGGCACAAATCTCCTGCACGAACCTCTGCTGCCTCAAGATACTTTTCAACTTGAAAGTCGCGACCATTAGTTACAAAGCGCGCATGTGTATCTTTCTTGTTTGCTCCGGTAATCCAATGTGAACCAGGAACAATTCTTGGGTCTGCGTAAAGAGCTACACCGATTTTTAACGCATCTTGCGGTCCGACATATCCCTTAACTAGCGCAGGGAACTTTGCAAAATCTGCATCTTCAAATAATCGAAGTTCTTGGACGCCTGGAAGATTTGCTTGCAGCCTTTTTAGATCAACTTCACGATCTCCTGGAACCAGAACCGAAATTGGTTTTTCATCTGCCATCAAAAGAACATTCTTGAGAGTATCGGATGCCTTATGTCCGGGTCCGAATTTTCCGTTAAGCAGCTCAACAAGTGAATCGATAGTTGGCGTATTTGGTGAATCGAATTCTTCAATTGCGGCAGGTGCGCTTCCAGAATATGCCTGAGCCTTTGTAACCATGGCTTCGACATTTGCGGCATAGCCACACTTGTTGCAGAGAACATATGTGTCTTCACCAGTTTCACATGGCGCTAGAAATTCCTCTGAACCAGATCCACCCATCGCGCCAGATACCGCTGAAACTATGTTGTATTTAAGGCCAAGGCGATCGAAAGTTTTAATGTAAGCATCGCGATGTTTGTTATATGAAGCTAATAAGCCAGCATCATCGATATCGAACGAATACGAATCCTTCATAACAAATTCGCGGCCCCGGATAATTCCACTGCGAGGTCTAGTTTCATCGCGGAACTTAGTTTGGATTTGATAAATCGAAAGTGGCAAGTCTTTATATGATGAATATTCACCCTTAACCATCAGAGTAAACATCTCTTCGTGAGTTGGTCCTAGGAGATAATCATTACCGCGGCGATCTTGCAATCTAAATAAATCAGAGCCGTATTCATCCCAACGATTTGTCTTCTCATATGGTTCGCGTGGCAAGAGCGCTGGAAAATGAACTTCTTGAAAACCAGCGGCATCCATCTCTTCGCGGACTACGCGTTCAATGTTTCGGAAAGTTAAATAACCAAGTGGCAACCAAGAATAAACACCAGCAGCAATTCGGCGGACATATCCAGCCCGGACTAATAACCGGTGGCTTGCTACCTCGGCATCTGCTGGATCATCGCGAAGAGTGCGCAGAAGTAAGGTAGACATTTTCAACATAGGGCTACCCTACCGAATTTATTTAGCAGTTACGGTTGGTGCTCCACTTTCAACGCCAGCAGCTTCCATTTCTTCAGCCAATCGCATTGCTTCCTCGATGAGAGTTTCAACAATCTGGCTCTCTGGAACTGTTTTAATAACTTGGCCCTTCACAAATATCTGGCCTTTGCCATTTCCAGATGCGACCCCAAGATCTGCTTCTCGAGCTTCGCCTGGACCGTTAACAACACAACCCATAACTGCGACGCGAAGTGGGACGGTCATTCCTTGAAGTCCTGCTTGAACTTTTTCGGCCAAGGTATAAACATCAACCTGAGCGCGTCCACATGATGGACAGGAGACAATCTCTAATTTACGTTGACGCAAGTTAAGTGATTCTAAAATCGAAATTCCAACTTTAACTTCTTCGACCGGTGGCGCAGAAAGTGAGACTCGAATTGTGTCGCCGATTCCTTCAGCAAGAAGAATTCCAAATGCGGTCGCAGATTTAATTGTTCCCTGAAAAATTGGACCAGCTTCGGTAACGCCAAGGTGCAATGGGTAATCGCATTTGCTTGCAAGCAAACGATAGGCCTGAACCATTGTTACTGGATCGTGATGCTTCACTGAAATTTTTATGTCGCTAAATCCATGCTCTTCAAATAGTGATGCTTCCCAGAGTGCAGATTCGGCAAGTGCTTCCGGAGTTGCTTTTCCATACTTAGCGAGAAGTCGTGGATCAAGTGATCCAGCATTTACGCCAATTCGAATTGGAATTCCGGCATCTCCGGCAGCTTTAGCAACTTCTTTTACTTTGTCATCAAATTGCTTAATGTTTCCAGGATTTACTCGAACTGCGGCGCAGCCAGCATCAATCGCGGCAAAGATATATTTTGGTTGAAAGTGAATATCAGCAATAACTGGAATCTGAGATTTCTTTGCAATCTGAGAAAGTGCATCGGCATCATCTTGGCTAGGGACTGCAACTCGAACTATTTGGCAACCAGATGCAGTTAATTCCGCAATTTGTTGGAGAGTCGCATTCACATCTGAGGTAAGTGTTGTGCACATTGATTGCACACTTACAGGTGCATCTCCGCCAACTAAGACGCTTCCAACTTTAAGTTGCTTACTCTTACGTCGAGGTGCCAGCGTTGGAGGTGGCGTGCTTGGCATTCCTAGATTAACCATGGATACATCCTAGATTATTGGTAGATGTTTATTGGATTGAAAATATCAGCTGTGAGGAGAAGAAGTGAGAGCACCGCTAAGAGCGCAAATACCGCGAGGGTGAGCGGAAGCAATTTCTCAACATCAATGGCGGGAGGTGGGCTGAGTTTCCTTCGCTTTGCATTAAATCTACGGACGCCATCAACTATTGCAACTGCCATATGTCCACCATCGAGCGGCAATAATGGAAGAAGATTGAAAACACCGACAAAGATATTGAGGCTGGCAATAATGATTAAGAAGGTTGCAACTTTTTCACGGGATTCTAAGCTCGGTTCACTAGCGGTCTGAGCACTAACACGAGCAACTCCCACTACCCCAACTAATCCTTGCGGATCTCGCTCTTCATTTCCAAAAGTCTGACGAACAAGTGCTGGAATTTTTGTAGGAAGTGCGAATAGAGAGGTGACACTGTTCTGTAACAAATCTCCCATAATTCGCACGCTACTCGAAACTGCCTTTATTGGGTTCTCTTTCTTGTTCCCTAATTTATTTATGATTCCAAGATAGCCAATCTCTTTGCCATCTAGCATGCGAGAAGCCGGAGTAATTGGGATTAACAATCGCTCACCATTACGTTCGATCGTAACCGTAATCTCCTTGCGCGCTGATTCTCTAATAATCTTTATATAGTCAACCCAGTTATCGGACTCTTCGCCATTAATAGCAATAATCTCATCGCCCGCTAATAAACCCGATGCTTTTGCCGGAGATGGAATTGAAGTTGATGTGCACTCAGAGTCTGAAACCCCGCTTGCAGAGTTTGAAACACATGGAACTACTTCACCGATAGTTTTAGTAACAGCAGTAACGCCCACACCTGCAAGCAGAATCACCAATATTAAAAAGCCCAATACGAAATGTAGAAATGATCCAGCTCCGAGGACTATTAGCCGCTTTGGAACTGATGCTAAATAAAATGCCCGGTGCTTTTCGCTTTCAGGTAGCTCTTCATTTACCGACATACCTGAGATTCGACAGTAGCCACCAGCAGGAATTGCCTTGATTCCAAATTCGGTTTCGCCTCGTTGAAAAGACCATAACCTTGTTCCAAATCCTAGAAAGAATTCGGTAACGCGCATATGAAATTTTTTCGCGGTTAAATAGTGGCCAGCTTCGTGAACCATAACTGAGAATAAAAGTGCAACCACGAAGGCTAAAACCCCGAGAATACCTAGACCTGGAAAATTCACTTGCGCTCCTGAACTAATTGATTGGCTAGAACTCTTGCATCATCCTCGATGGCACTGACATCAGAAAGCGATCCTATTGTTATCGGTGAATTCCCGCCCAATTTTTGAACTGTCGCGTCGACCACATCAACAATTTTCGTAAATGGAATTAGCCCATTTATGAATGCATCTACTGCCACTTCATTTGCCGCATTAAAGATTGCTGGTAAACCGCCGCCAAGTTCGCCGCATCTGCGAGCGAGTTCGACCGCTGGGAATTTCTCACCATCAATTGGCATGAACTCCCAACTCTGCTTGGTGTTCCAGTCAACTGGCGCAGTTGCTTTCGCAATTCGATTCGCTCCTGAAATTGCGTAAGCAATCGGTCCCTTCATACTTGGTGGACTTGCTTGTGCGATTGTTGAGCCATCAATAAATTCAACCATTGAATGAACCACAGATTGAGGATGGATAACCGCTGAGATTTTTGAATATGGAAGATCAAATAAATAGTGGGCTTCAATTATTTCTAACCCTTTATTCATTAAGGTTGCCGAGTTAATTGTTACAACCGGCCCCATCGACCAGGTCGGATGATTAAGCGCATCAGCAACTGTTATGTCTGTAAAATCAATCCGATCTCTAAATGGGCCACCGCTTGCCGTCAAAATAACTTGCTTAACTTCAGCAGCTTTCCCACTTAAGAAACATTGATACAAAGCTGAATGTTCAGAGTCGACCGGAATTATGCGATCTCTTCCAAATGCCATTACTAAATCGCCACCTGCAACAAGTGATTCTTTATTTGCAAGTGCAACTTTATTTCCCACCGAAAGTGCAGCGAGAGTTGGACCAAGTCCGATAGAACCAGAAATCCCATTTAAAACAATGTCACATGCAATTGCTGCAATATCGGATGCACTCTTTGCGCCATCAATCACCTGAGTATTACCGAGCATCCGAGTAAGCGTGTCTCGGTCACCAGTAGTTCCAACGACTGGAACGCTAAAGCGCTTTGCCTGATCGGCCAATAGTTGTAAGTTAGAAGATCCGGCCGCTAGTGCGATAACTCGGAATTTATCTGGATTGGCTTCAACTATTTCAAGTGCCTGAACCCCGATGGATCCGGTTGAACCAAGGATCACTAGTTCGATTTGATTGGGCACTCCCCCATTCTAATTAAGAATTGGTAAAACTTTAGCCTCAGATAGACTGCGTCTATGACTACCGGCCCAAATATTCCGCAAGAACGTCGCCTATTAACAGCAATCCCAGGGCCAAAATCTCAGGAGATTATCAAACGACGCAATGAAGCGGTATCAGCATCACTTGGAATGGCTATTCCAGTTGTTGTCGAAAAAGCTGGAGGCGGTGTAATTGTTGATGTTGATGGTAATTCCATTATTGACATGGGTGCTGGCATCGCTGTTGTAAATGTTGGAAATAGCGCAGATCGCGTAGTTGAAAATGTAATTAATCAAGTTAAGGCATTTACTCACACGTGCTTCATGGTCGCGCCATATCTTGGTTACATCGAAGTTTGTGAAGCTCTAAACAGATTGACTCCAGGAACTCATAAGAAGAAATCAGTTCTGTTGAATTCTGGTGCTGAAGCAGTTGAAAATGCAATCAAAATTGCCCGCGCATACACGAAGCGTCAGGCCGTAGTGGTCTTTGAACACGGATATCACGGTCGCACTAATTTAACGATGGCTATGACTGCAAAAAACATGCCATACAAAGAGGGCTTCGGACCATTTGCTAGTGAGATTTACCGGATGCCAATGGCCTACCCATTTAGATTTAATGGCGATGCTGCTAACTGCGCAGCACAGACTCTTGACGAAGTTACACATAAAATCGAGAAGGAAATTGGCGCCAAGAATGTTGCGGCAATTGTCATTGAACCAATTCAAGGAGAAGGTGGCTTTATTGTTCCACCTAAAGGCTTCCTTCCTGGACTAGCTAATTTTGCTAAAGCAAATGGCATTGTCTTTGTTGCAGACGAAGTTCAAACTGGTTTTGGTCGTACCGGAAAGATGTTCGCTGTTGAACACGAGAACGTTGATGCTGATTTGATCACTACTGCAAAAGGAATCGCAGGCGGTTTTCCACTAGCTGGTGTTACTGGCCGCGCTGAAATCCTAGATTCAGTTCATGCAAGTGGACTCGGCGGAACTTTCGGTGGAAACCCAGTTGCATGTGCTGCTGCTTTAGGTGCGATTGCAACGATTGAGGAAGAGAAGTTAGTTGAACGTGCAAATGTAATTGGCAAGATTATGGTCGACGCACTTGAAGCCATGGCAAAGAAATATTCTGTTATTGGTGAAGTTCGTGGAGCGGGTGCCATGCAAGCTATTGAATTGGTAAAGCCCGGAACCATCGAACCAAACAATGAGGCCATGAGTGCTGTTATTAAATATTGCCAGCAGAAGGGCGTATTAATTCTTAGTGCAGGAACTTATTCCAACGTTATTCGTTTTCTTCCACCATTGGTAATGCCTGAGCATTTATTGAAAGAAGCTCTTGAAATTATTGATGAGGCTTTCGCTTCCCTTTAAATTACGAATCAAATCCAAGTCCGAAGAAATCCAAGAATTTAAGCCATAGGTTGCGCTTACCCTGATTCTGATCTGATTTATTTAGTGACCACTGGGTTAGTCGAATAAAAATAAATTTGAATGGTTCTGGCGGGAATGGCAGGGGTTTCTTTTTCACCATACTTAATCTGGTGCGTTCGTTATCTTCGCCATCTAAAAGATCTAACATTACTTGAGCACCAAATCTTGAAGCTCCGACACCAAGTCCGGTATATCCCATTACGTAAGCAACTTTGCCGCGATAGGCCTTACCCCAGAATTGGGTAAAACGAGAGCAGGTATCAATTGCGCCACCCCAGCCATGAGTAAATTTGATTCCCTTTAATTGTGGGAAGGTTTCTAAGAACGCTTGCGCTAGATGGGCATAGGTTTCAGCACTTGTTTCATACTCATGTCTAACTTTGCCTCGGAAATTATAAATGGCGTCATAACCACCCCACAAAATCTCATTATCTTTTGTTAATCGGTAATAGTGGAATTGATTTCCAGCTTCAGATAAACCTTCGCGATTTTTCCAGCCAATTGACGCCATTTGCTCTGGCGTAAGTGGCTCGGTAACTAATTGGAAATCATAAACTGGGACAACATATTTCTTTGCGCGTCTAATTAGTGAGCGATAAATATTGGTTGCTAGTGCAACTTTTTGGGCATAGACCGTTCCATAAGGCGTGTGAACAATAATTCCTTTACTTGCTCGCTCGAGCCAGAGCGCACTGGTGTTCTCATAAATAACTACACCACTCTTGATGCAGGCTTGCTCTAAACCCCAGACCAGTCGAGCAGGATCAATAAGTGCAGTGCCATCTGGATCCCATAAACCACCAACGGAAATCGGAGAATGAACACGGGCCTGCATCTCTTCTTTACTTAGAATTTGAACGCTATCGCCAAAGGAGTTACGTAGGTTAGCGATTTCAATCAAATCTTCCATCTGCCACTCTTCATTTGCAACGCTAATCTCACCAGTTAACTCGAACTGGCAATCAATTCCATACTTCTTTATTGTCGCTTCAATTGCTTCTAAATTTTCCCGGCCTAAGCGTTCAATAATTGCCATCTCATCTTTAAATCGACTATAACCATTCATGAATCCATGCGTTAAGGAATAACTGCAGAAACCACCATTGCGACCGGATGCGCCAGCACCAGTTTCTAACTGTTCGATGATGATTACATTACGTTCTGGGTTCTTCTCTTTAGCAAGAAGCGCAGTCCATAAACCGGTATAGCCCGCACCAACAATGCAGAGATCGGTTGTTGTATCGCCAATTAGCGTCGCATGTGGTTCTGGTTCTAATGGGTCAGCGTCCAGCCAATACAACTGTGGTTGCATGTGTGAGAGCTGTTTTAAATACGAAGAGTCGATGTCTGACATCGCGTAATCCGGCCTAAACCGGGATCACCCCTTCAATCACAACTTAAAGTTGGCCCGGGTCCTCCGGAGTCCTACCCCATGACGCAGAGCTACTAATAACTCTGTTGTTCACCATGGAAACGTTGGAAGTTTAGCGCACCCTGCGTCGGTTTACTAGTTGCCCCACGATAACAATTGCAAGAGCCAAGAAGAACATTGCTGATCCAATTACATTCGCCTGTGCGGGAATTCCCCGTGCGGCAGATACATAAATAAATTTAGGAAATGTTGTCAGAGTTCCAGAATTAAAGTTAGTAATAATAAAATCATCAAATGAGAGACTAAAGGCCAGAAGCGCTGCGCCTGCAATCCCAGGAGCAACCAATGGGAGTGTTACTCGTCTGAAAGTTTGAAATTCGTTTGCATAAAGATCCATCGCTGCTTGTTCAAGTCTTGGATCAAGACTTGCGATTCGGGCTTTTACCGTAACCACAACGAATGAAATGCAGAAAACTATATGCGCAATTACAGTCGGCCAGAAGCCTGGATTAATTTTGAATACTAAGAATAAAGAAAGTAGTGAAGCGCCCAAAACAATTTCCGGGGTCGCCATTGGAAGGAAGATGAGCAGATTCGAAGTTGATCGTCCCTTGAACTTATGGCGTCCAATAGCGAATGCAATCATGGTTCCAAGAATCGTCGAAAAGATGGTGGCAAGTAGGCCGATCTTTATTGAATTACCAAGAGCGTTGCAAACTTCTGGGGCGCCGCAAGGATTTTTCCAATTATCTAATGTGAAGCCCTTCCAAATTAAATTGCTCTTTCCAGAGTCATTAAATGAGAAGGCGAATGTGTAAGCAACTGGAATAAATAGATAGGTGAATGCAATAAATGCATAGATTTTAATTAAGTTACGGCCAACCCAGCGTTGAATTCGCGCACCAAGTGGAATTGTTGGAATAGTTGCATCTTTAATTTTCTGGCTCATACCAACTCCTCAGTTCCGGCTTTGCGGATGTAGAGGGTTACTAGAATCAAAATAGCTGCCATCAAAGTAAACGAGAGTGCGGCCGCAGTTGGATAATCAACAACTTTGAAATAACGGGATTCAATAACGTTGCCTAGCATCTTGGTATTTGGGCTTCCAAGAATTGCTGCGTTTACATAATCACCAGCAGCTGGAATAAAGGTGAGAAGTGTTCCTGCTACAACACCTGGCATCGAAAGTGGCAGAGTTACTTTTCTGAAAGTAGTGATGCCATTTGCATATAAGTCACCTGACGCCTCAAGTGTTCTTGGATCAATTCGGTCAATTGAAGCAAAAAGTGGCAGCGTCATGAATGGAAGGAAGTTGTAGGTCATGCCCATGACGACAGCAAAAGAGGTAGAAGTTAGCGTTGTGCTCTCGCTAATGATTCCAAAGGTTCTCAGAGTTGGAACTACGAATCCTTCTTCTCCCAAAATTTGCTTCCAAGCAATTGTTCTAAGCAAGAAGGATGTAAAGAATGGAGCAACAACAAGCACTAATAAAACATTCTTATATTTTCCAGATTTAAATGCGATCGCATATGCCAGAGGGTAAGCAATAGCGAGGGCTAAAACTGTTGCGAGTGTCGCGTATAAAAATGAACGTCCAAACTGCTCCTTATTCTCAATAAAAGCATCAAAATAATTTGCGAAGCGAAGCGTCTGCTCATATTGACCAGTATCTCCACCAGCGATACTTGTCTGGGTAGAAGTTTGAGCCAAGTTAATTATAGGAAGAATAAAAAAAGTAAATAGAAAAGCGAACCCAGGGAGAAGAAGTAAATAGGGTGTGCGGATCTTTCTCATTATTAAATCTTTATTCTTCGTCTAATACTTCTGGCGCTACCTCTGAGCCAGCAGTCGCATCTTCATCGCCACGCAAGCCAAAAGTGAAAGTTGGCTCCCACGAAATATTTACAGCATCACCTTTTTTAAATGGTGCAACTCCATCATCATTCTGCTCGAAGACCATTAGCTCTTGTCCCCATGGCATCTCAACTTGATACTGAGTAGATACACCAATGTAAGAAACGTCTTCGATTTTGCCACCAGATAAAACATTTCCCTTTACTGGAGTTTCGAGCAATGAGATTCTAAATTTCTCTGGTCGGATACCAGCGTAAGTTGAATTATCAACAGCATGAGAACGGCTCTTTGGTAATGAGATTTTCTGCCCATATAGATCAACTATTTGAGAATCTCCATCATTTCCCGAAATTGTTCCTTTAATTAGATTTGATTGCCCAAGAAAGTTTGCAACATATGCAGTCTCTGGGTTGTCATATAAATCTGCAGGTGAGCCCATTTGTTCAATCTGACCTTCATTCATTACCGCAATCGTGTCGGCCATAGTCATAGCTTCTTCTTGATCGTGAGTAACGTGCACGAAAGTGAGGCCAACTTCTTTCTGAATCCACTTCAGCTCTATCTGCATTTGGCGACGAAGCTTTAAATCAAGTGCCCCGAGTGGTTCATCAAGCAGAAGGAGAGCTGGGCGATTAACGATTGCACGAGCTAGAGCAATACGTTGTTGTTGGCCACCAGATAGTTGGGTTGGCTTACGTTGTGCCAAGTGTGGAAGTTCCACCAAATTTAGAACTTTTTCTACCGCTTCTTTCACATCGCTCTTGCCGCGACGACGCAGGCCAAATGCAATGTTTTCAAAGATTGTTAAATGCGGAAAGAGCGCATAGTTCTGAAAAACCGTGTTGATTGGACGTTGGTATGGCTTCGTTGTGGTGATATCTGTTTCGCCCAAGTGAATACTTCCGGCAGTCGGCTCTTCTAAGCCAGCAATCATCCGAAGTGTTGTTGTCTTGCCACAACCCGAAGGACCTAGGAGTGCAAAGAAAGACCCTTTAGGAATTGTCAGCGAAAGATCATCAACCGCCGTGAAATCACCGTAAGTCTTAGTGAGCCTTGTTAGTCGAAGATCGCCTCGCGCTTCAATTGAGGCTTTTACCACTTAGTTTCCTGCAGCCTTTTGGAAAGCTTCAGTCCAAGAAGTTTCTTCTTCGGTTGTTAGTGCACGGAATACATTTAATTTAGCCATTGTCTTCTCAGTTGGGAAGATGTATTCGCTTGCTGCTAGATCTGGATCAATTTTTTCCATCTCAGCTTGAGCACCCTTGACTGGGCAAACATAATTTACGTATGCCGCAACTTCAGCTGCTACTGCTGGATCGTAATAATAGTTAATCAGCTTCTCAGCATTAGCCTTTGCATCAGCTCCTACTGTGTAAGGAATTACAAAGTTATCACTTGAAATTGTTCCGCCAGATTCTGGAATTGCGAAGTCAAACTTTCCTTCATTCTCTGAAGCCAGGATGAACATATCGCCAGACCAACCAATTACTGCAGTTGCATCGCCAGAAGTTAAATCTTCAGCATATTCGTTGCCCTTTACGCCACGAATCCAGCCATCAGAAATCTTCTTAGCCATGAAGTCGACTGCATTCATATATTGATCTTCAGTTACTTTTGTGACATCTACGCCTTGCGCAAGAAGAATTACACCGATGGTGTCGCGCAGTTCTGAGAGGACAACAATCTTTCCCTTATTTTGTGGAGCAAAGAGATCTTCAAGTGTGCGAATTCCCTTTGGATTCTTCTCAACATTCCAACCAAAGCCAGACATAATTCCTTGCCATGGCAGGGTTTGTTCACGCTTTGGATCGAATGATGGACTTGCCAATGTATCTAGAATATTTGACGCATTTGGAATGTTTCCGCCATCAAATTTTTGGGTATAACCAAGACGGATCCAACGTGCTGCCATCCAGTCAGTTGGTGTAACAACGTCATAGCCAATATCTTTCTTAAGTTTTAATTGTGCTTGAACTTTTCCAAAGAATTCATCGTTGTCGTTGTAATCTTCGAAATACTTTGTTTCAATTCCGGTTTGCTTAATGAAGGCTTCGAGTGTTGGGTACTTCTTTGTATCTTCATCAAAATCTAAATAAAGCGGCCAGTTACCCCAACGAAGAGCTTCGCCACCTGCTGCTGAACCACTGCCACCATCTGAACCACATGAAGCTAGAAGCGCTGCCGCGCCAAGTCCTCCGATACCTGCAAATACCCCACGTCTAGATATTTTTGTTGAAACAATATCTTTGAAAATTGATTGAGCATCTTCGTGGGAGTTATTTGTTGTCATGGCACCACTTTCGACTTAGGCCTGGCTCGCTATGAGCAAGGGAGGTGAATGGGGAAAGTGTAGCCCCACGAAGTTACGAAATTGCAACCCAGAGGCGGCAAATTTTCTGAGAAATTTAGGCGTTCAGATTTGTCATCACGTGCTTGATGCGGGTGTAATCCTCGAAGCCATAGCTTGAGAGATCCTTGCCGTAGCCAGAGCGCTTGAACCCACCGTGAGGCATCTCAGCGACAATTGGAATATGGGTATTGATCCAGACGCAACCGAAGTCAAAGGCCTTCGCCATTCGCATCGCACGACCGTGATTACTTGTCCAAACACTCGACGCTAGACCATATGCAACGCCATTGGCCATAACAACTGCTTCAGCTTCATCCTTGAATTTTTGAACTGTGATGACTGGTCCAAAGATTTCATTCTGAATCATCTCGTCATCTTGATGTAGACCAGCGATAACCGTTGGAGCAAAGAAATAACCTGGCCGATCAATCTTCTTGCCACCAGCGACGATCTTTGCGTGCGCAGGTGTGCGATCTACAAATCCAGAAACTCTTGCTAATTGATCAGCGTTGTTAAGTGCGCCATAAAGCACATCTTCGTCTGGGCTTCCAGTTGCAATGTTGTTCTTTGCTTGCGCGGCTAACA
This sequence comes from Bifidobacterium breve, assembly GCA_945863115.1. Lineage (GTDB taxonomy): Bacteria > Actinomycetota > Actinomycetes > Nanopelagicales > Nanopelagicaceae > AAA044-D11. The sequence goes on along the minus strand of CAMAYZ010000001.1, from coordinate 164,419 downwards.
GTTCAACAAACTTGTCATATACGTTCTCTTGAACAATTACTCGAGTTGCTGCTGTGCAATCTTGGCCAGCATTAAAGAACCCAGTGATTGCAATATTTTCAGCTGCAGTTTCAAGATTTGCATCATCAAAGACAACAACTGGCGCTTTGCCACCAAGTTCAAGGTGGACCCGCTTTAGCTCTGTTGCTGCAGATTTTGCAACTTCAATACCTGCGCGAACTGAACCAGTAATCGAAACCATCGCAGGTGTTTTATGTTCAACAAGTGCGCGACCAGTTTCACGATCTCCGCAGATAACATTGAAGACACCGTTAGGTAAAAATTCAGACATTACTTCTGCCATGAATACTGTTGATGCTGGAGTTGTATCACTTGGCTTTAGAACAACCGTATTTCCTGCAGCAATTGCTGGCGCCCACTTCCAGACCGCCATCATCATTGGATAATTCCACGGGGTCACTTGTGCACAAACACCGATTGGTTCGCGGCGAATGAATGAGGTCATTCCGCGCATATATTCACCAGCAGATTTGCCTTCAAGATTTCGGGCAGCACCGGCGAAGAATCGAATCTGATCCAACATGGGCGGAACTTCTTCGGATGTAGTTAAAGAGATTGGCTTACCGGTGTTCTCTACTTCAATCGCAATTAATTCATCACTTCTAGCTTCAAGTGCATCTGCAATCTTATTAAGTGCACGTTGACGTTCGGCTGGCGTTGTTTCGCGCCATTCAATAAATGCTTTACTTGCGGCGCTTAATGCGCTGTCAACATCTGCTGCGCCTGAAACTGGAGCAGTTGCATATGCAGTTCCTGTTGCTGGATTAATAATTTCACTTGTAGCACCAGACTTTGCTGGCAGGGATTTTCCATCAATAAAGTTATTTAGCTTTTTCATCCTCAGAGATTATCTCGGACGCGGCCAATTGACCACATGCGCCGTCAATTTCTCGGCCTCTCGTGTCTCGAACGGTAACTGCAACTTTGTAACCTTCTAGGACTCGAACGAATTCGGCTTCGTCCTCCGGCCTTGAGGCGGTCCACTTAGATCCAGGTGTTGGGTTTAGCGGAATTAAATTCACATGTGCATTTCTATTCTTGAGAAGGCGTCCCAATAAATCTGCGCGCCATGCCTGATCATTGATATCTCGAATTAGTGCATATTCAATTGAATAACGGCGACCGGTCTTTGCTTCGTATTTATCAGCTGCCGCTAAAACTTCGCGAACTTTCCAACGGGAATTTATCGGAACCAAGGTGTCGCGCAATTCATCATCTGGAGTGTGTAGAGAAACTGCCAGAGTTACTGGAATTCCTTCTTCACAGAGTTTTTCAATTCCATTTACTAAACCAACGGTTGAAAGTGTTACCGAACGAGCGCTAATTCCTAGACCATCAGGTTGAGCTGTTGTTATATTTCGAATCGAACGCATTACTGAGTTGTAGTTGGCCATCGGCTCGCCCATACCCATAAACACAACGTTTGAGAGTCGAGTTTCGCCACCAGGTAGTTCGCCTGCTGCGCAGATTCGTGCGGCTGCAACTACTTGAGCTGTGATTTCACCAGCAGTTAAATTGCGAGTTAAGCCAGCTTGGCCGGTGGCACAGAATGGACAATTCATTCCACAACCTGCCTGCGATGAAATACAAACTGTTGTGCGATCGGTGTAACGCATTAGAACGCTCTCAACCAATACGCCATCGTGTAGCCGCCATAAATCTTTACGAGTTTTACCGCTATCGGTGGTAACCGAGCGAACCAAAGTAATTAACTTTGGAACAAATTCTTTAGCTAAAGTTTCGCGTAAATCCTTTGGAATATCGGTCCAGGTTTCGGTTTCATCGTTGAAATGAGTAAAGAAATGAACTGCCATCTGATTGGCGCGAAATGCTGGAATTCCTAATTCAACAGCTCTCGCCTTACGAGCTTCTGGATCTAGATCCGAGAAATGTTGTGGTGGTTTAACGCGTTGCTTCGGTTCGTCGAAAACTAACTTTATCTCGCTCATAAGTTGAAGTGCTTAATAAACTCGAGAGCGAACCAGACCGCTGGGCCAGTAAATAAAACCGAGTCAATGCGATCAAGAATGCCGCCATGCCCAGGCAGGATTGTTCCCATATCTTTGATTGAAAGATCGCGTTTTACCGCTGATTCAATTAGATCGCCGCAAGTTGCGGTAACAACAGCGACTAAGCCGATACCGGCACCAATCCACCAAGTGTGACCGAGTGCGTATTGGAAAACCAGCGCTGACCCAATTGTTGTTGCGATTATTGAACCAACTAAACCTTCCCAAGTTTTCTTTGGGCTTATCTGTGGCGCCAAAGGATGTTTTCCAATCAGCACTCCAAATAGATAAGCAAAGGTATCGTTGCAACTCACTAGAACTACCAAAGTAAAAATGCGAGCTAAGCCATCTTTGTCGTGCGCAAGAAGCAGAATGAAACCACCGAGAAATGCCAGATAGAAAATAGCAAAGGCTGCAGCAGTTGATTTACGAACGAAATCCTTTGGATCTCGTAGAAGCATGTAAACCAGAACACATGGAATTGCAATCGCAATCGCAACTGCTAATCCTGAGACTCGACCAAACCAAGCAGCAGCAAGTAAGAGCGTAATCGCAATTGAAATAGCGTTATCTGGCAGATCAATTCCACCAGCTCTATATGCCTTTGTTAATTCACGGCCAGCAAGCAAGATTGCAATCCAAGCAAAAATTGCAAATAGCGGTGGTGCAAATGAAATAGTTAAGAAAACTACCGCAAGGATTGCGAGTGAGACCAAAATAGATGGACCGAGCTTTCGCCCAGCTTTCGCGTTTATCGCCTCATTTAGCGAATGAAAGTCATCCATAATTTAAACTTCGAGAAGTTCGGCTTCCTTGTGTTTCAAAAGTTCATCAATTTTTAGAACATGATCTGAAGTTATTTTCTCTAAATCTTTCTCACCGCGGGCAACATCATCTTTCCCAGCTAGGCCATCCTTCTCTAACTTCTCCATCGCTTCTTTTGCAGTGCGGCGAATATTGCGAATTGAAACTCGAGATTCTTCCGCCTTTGTGCGCGCTACCTTGATGTAATCCTTGCGGCGCTCTTCAGTAAGTTGTGGAAAATTAACGCGAATAACGCCACCATCAGATGCTGGATTAACTCCTAGATCTGATTCGCGAATCGCTTTTTCAATAGCTGCAGATGCACCTTTATCAAATGGTGAAACAACGGCCATGCGTGGTTCTGGAACTTGAAATGATGCAAGTTGTGACAACGGAGTCATGGTGCCGTAGTAATCAACAACAATTTTGGCAAACATTGCAGGATGAGCGCGACCTGTGCGGATTGCACCAAAATCTTCTTTAGCAACTTCAACCGCTTTATTCATCTTTGAAGTTGCATCGCTTAATGATGTTGAAATATCGCTCATAATTATCTCCTTTTAAAACCCTAAGAAACTAAAGTTCCGACGCTATCGCCACGAACTGCTCGTGCGATATTGCCCTTGCTCTTCAAATCGAAAACAACAATTGGAAGGTTATTTTCTCGGCACAAGCTAAAGGCTGCGGCATCTGCAACTGCAAGAGATTTAGATAGAACATCATCAAAACTTACGGTCTGATATTTAACTGCTGATGGATCCTTCTTTGGATCTGCAGAATAAACACCATCAACACCACTCTTTGCTAGAAGAAGTGCTTCGGCTGAAACTTCGAGTGCGCGCTGGGCAGCAACGGTATCTGTTGTGAAGAATGGCATTCCTGCGCCAGCTCCAAAAATTACAACGCGGCCTTTTTCTAAATGTCGGATTGCGCGACGTGGAATATATGGCTCGGCAACTTGGCCCATTGTTATTGCGGTTTGAACGCGGGTATCAATACCCTCTTTTTCTAAAAAGTCTTGAAGTGCTAAACAATTCATAACTGTTCCGAGCATTCCCATATAGTCGGCGCGAGCGCGATCCATGCCGCGTTGTTGCAGTTCAGCTCCGCGGAAATAATTACCGCCGCCAACCACAATTCCGATCTGGGTTCCGCCGCGAACTACTTCTGCGATTTGTGATGCAACATCATGAACTACATCGGGATCAACACCGATGCCTTTCTCGCCGCCAAACACTTCGCCGGAAAGTTTAAGGAGCACTCTCTTATAACCTTTGCGGGCCATATTTAAGTGCTCCTTATCTACTACTAATTACTGTGGACTAGTAAGCGAGATTACTGTCCAACTCGGAATCGGTGAAATGCCGACACGGCTGTCTTTGCCTCATCCGCAATTTGTTGAACGGTTTTCTTCGCATCTTTAGCGAAAGACTGCTCTAGCAAGCTAACTTCCTTTACGAAGCCAGTTATGCGACCTTCGACAATCTTTGAAATTGAAGCTTCTGGCTTACCCTCTGCGCGGGCAGTCTCTTCAGCAATGCGACGTTCGGTTGCAATGCTTTCGGCAGGAATATCTTCGCGACGAACAAATTGTGGCGCGAACGCTGCAATATGTTGAGCAATATCTTTTCCGGCTTCGGCTGCATCCTTAGCAAGTTGAACTAAAACTCCAACTTGTGGTGGCAAATCCGGGCTTGTGCGGTGCAGGTAAAGCGATACTGGTGAGCCTTGCAGAACTGCAACGCGACGAAGTTCAATCTTCTCGCCAAGAGTTGCATTGCCTAGGTCAATAGTTTCCTGAACTGTTTTGCCGTTTGCCATCTTTGACGCACTGAACTCTGCAATCTCGCCAAGCTTGCTTGAAAGCAAGTGGGTAAGAAGTTCGTTTGCGAGTTCTTGAAAACGATCGCCCTTTGCTACGAAGTCTGTTTCGCAGTTTAGTTCGAGCATTACGCCAACGTCTCCTTCAGCTTTTGCAAGCACCAAACCATTTGATGTTGTGCGGCCTTCACGCTTTGTTACGCCTTTTTGTCCTTTAACGCGGATGATCTCAACAGCCTTGTCGTAATCGCCATTTGCTTCATCTAGCGCCTTCTTGCAATCAAGCATTCCGGCTGCAGTTGCTTCGCGTAATCTCTTTACATCTTCTGCTGTGTAAGCCAATTTAATTATTCTCCTGTTACTTCGGTAGTTGCTGGGGTTTCTGCAGTTGTGATTAGTTCTTTCTCCCAATCAGCAAGTGGTTCTGCTTCTTTAGCAACTGGAGCTGCCTTATCTGCAGCAGCTGCGGCATTTGCTGAACGAGCAGCAAGACCAGCAACAGCAGCATCAGTAATAACTCGAGTTAGAAGTGCGATTGAACGAATCGCATCATCGTTACCAGGAATCTTGTAGTCAACTTCATCTGGATCGCAGTTTGTATCCAAGATTGCTACAACTGGAATACCAAGCTTGTGTGCTTCAGCAACAGCTAGGTGTTCTTTCTTGGTATCAACAACCCAAATTGCGCTAGGCAATTTAGTCATGTTACGGATACCTTCAAGGTTCTTAGTTAGCTTCTCGCGTTCGCGACGAAGAACTAGAAGTTCCTTCTTTGTTAAAAGTTGGTCATTTGAATTCTCAAGGAGTTCAAGTTCCTTAAGACGTTGAATACGCTTGTATACAGTTGGGAAGTTTGTAAGCATTCCACCGAGCCAGCGCTCTGTAACGTAAGGCATTTGCACGCGAGCAGATTGAGCTTTGATTGGCTCATGTGCTTGCTTCTTGGTTCCTACGAAAAGGATATGTCCGCCTTTTGCAACGGTGTCCTTAATGAATTCGTAAGCACTATCAATTAGTGCAAGTGATTGTTGGATGTCGATGATGTAAATACCGTTGCGCTCAGCAAATATGTAGCGCTTCATCTTTGGATTCCATCGACGAGTTTGGTGTCCGAAGTGGACTCCGCTGTCGAGAAGTTCTCGCATTGTTACAACCGCCATGGCGGCACACTCCTTTTTTGCAGATTGCTATTAGCAAAATGCACTCGGTTGATGACCTAACAATTTGTTTGGTCCCTAGTGTCTTAACACCGACCGTTTTTCAACGGACCGAAATGGTTAATTAGTTTTAACTAAAAGCTTCAACTAATAAGACACGTGAAGTCACAGATCTTGCGATTTGTGCTGGGCTAATCCTAAAGGATGCCAAGGGGTGCTAATTACGCCCGAGGATGTGCTTGCTCGTATGCAGTTTTGAGGCGTTCAGGCGAAACGTGAGTGTAGATCTGGGTTGTGGCCAAGGATGAATGCCCCAAAATCTCCTGAACGGTTCGCAGGTCGGCTCCCCCTTCAAGTAGATGCGTCGCAGCTGTATGACGAAGTCCGTGAGGGCTCATATGAGAACCGATTGCTTCCATTGCATCATAAACAACTTCCCGAACTGTGCGTTGATCAATTCGCTTTCCGCGAGAACCAAGAAAAACTGCATCATCCGAATTTGCATTAGCGAATTCACTTCTGCCAGTGCTTAACCAATTCTTTACTGCAGCAAGTGCGGGTAGACCAATTGGCACTACTCGTTCTTTATCGCCTTTACCTAAAACCAATAACGTATTTCGTTCCCAATCGATATCACGAAGATTTAAGCCACAGATTTCGGAGACTCGAATTCCGGTTGCATATAGGACTTCAACCATTGCTAAATCACGAATATTAATAGGAGTTGGATCTTCCCCGGCCTTAGCAACAATTGCATCTAAAACTATTTGGGTTTGGGAATGATTCAATACTTCAGGCAAAGTCTTGTGGGCCTTTGGAATTGCTAGATCTGATCCGATATCGGATGGAATCCAACCTTGACTGGCAGCCCAATAGGTAAAGGCTCGGATGGAAACTATTCGTCGAGCAAGTGTTGCTCGAGATAATCCAGTTGATTGTAAGTTGGCAAGCCACGATCGAATATGTGAAATTTGTAGCTCTGAGAATTCAGTAATTCCAAGTTTGGCGATATGCGCTAAGAAGGATTCAAGATCACTTACATATCCGCGGATTGAATTATCCGCCAGGTTTCGAACCAACGCCAAGTGCTCTTCGTATTTAGCAACTAGCTCGGCACTCATGCTTGAAGGTTACTCGGGTTTTCTTCCCTGAAGTAGTAATCCGAATGTGACTGCATCTTCGAGAGCCATGACTGATGCCGCAATAACATTCTCATGAACTCCGATAGTGCTCCACTCGGTTGTGCCATCAGTGGTTTCAACTAATACGCGAGTGATTGCACCAGTTCCGAGACGACCTTCAAGAATACGAACCTTGTAATCGGTTAGCTCTAGTTTTTCTAATTCGGGATAGAACTTAAGTAAGCCAGAACGAAGTGCAGTATCAATTGCATTAACCGGACCATTTCCAGATCCTTGAGATTCAATCTGGTTTCCACCGGCAGAGATAACTAGAGAAGCTTTTGAAGTGACTTTGTTGTCAGCATCGCGGCTAACTGTTGTGTCCCACTTTTCAACCTTAAAGAAAGTGGCACGCTTTCCATCAATCTCTTCACGAAGTAGTAATTCAAAAGAGGCATCTGCAGCTTCAAATGTGTAACCGCGTGATTCCATCTCTTTTACGCGTTCAACAACTCGGCCAACTACTTCCTTATCGTTGCCGATTGCGATACCAAGTTCTTCAGACTTTAATTCGATTGATGCACGGCCTGCCATTTCAGAAACCAACATGCGGCGATCATTTCCGACGCTTGAAGGTTCTTCATGTTGATACATCGCAGGATCAACCTTGATTGCACTTGCATGAAGACCGGCCTTGTGGGCAAATGCAGATACGCCGACATAAGGTTGGCGCGCACTTGGTGCAACATTTGTAACTTCTGCAACTGCATGTGAAATTCTAAAGGCTTCGCGAAGCGCGCCTTCTGGAAGCACCTTCTGCTTCTTCTTCAATTCAAGGTTTGCGATGATGCTTACAAGATCAGCATTACCGGTTCGCTCACCATATCCATTTAGAGTTCCTTGAACATGTGTAACTCCGGCAGCAATTGCAGCAAGTGAGTTTGCAACTGCGCATCCTGTGTCGTTATGGCAATGGATTCCAAGACGAGCATTTGATGCGGTTAATACTTCATGGACAACTTGTGAAAGCTCGTCCGGCAACATTCCACCATTGGTGTCACAAAGCGCAATCACATCTGCGCCAGCTTCAGCAGAAACTCGAACGACTTCAAGTGCATATGCCTTATTCGATTTATAGCCATCGAAGAAGTGTTCGGCATCCAAAAATACTCGTTGGCCACCTGCGCGCAGGAATTCAATTGATTCTTTAATCATTGCTAAGTTCTCATCTAAATTAGTTTTCAAAGCGAGATCAACATGTCGATCATGGCTCTTTGCAACAAGAGTTACACCGGCTGCGCCAGAATCTTGAAGTGCGCGAAGTAGAACATCATCTGCCGCTTTAACATTTGGTCTGCGTGTTGCACCGAATGCCATAAAAGTTGCATTCTTAAGTTTTAATTCAGTCTGCGCGCGTTTGAAGAATTCAGTGTCTTTTGGATTTGCACCAGGCCAACCACCTTCGATAAAGCCAACACCTAAATCATCTAAATGGCGTGCAATCGCCAATTTGTCATGAACTGAAAGGTTTAATCCCTCTTGTTGGGCACCGTCTCTAAGAGTGGTGTCATATATGTGAAAGTTGTCATTCATTTAACAGACCTTCACGTTCCAACCATGTTTATCTTCGATAGTTCCATGTTGGATTCCGAGCAAAGTTTCACGAATCTGCATTGTTATTGGGCCAGGCTTTCCGTCGCCAGTTGTCCAAGTTCCGAATTCACTCTTTGCAGCTCCCACTGCGCTAACTACAGCTGCAGTTCCACAAGCAAATATTTCTGTGATCTCACCACTAGCTACGCCATCGCGCCAGTCATCGATTGAAAGCATGACTTCTTCAACTTTGTAACCTAAATCTTTTGCAACAGTAAGGATCGAATCGCGAGTGATTCCAGGAAGCAAGGTGCCGGTCAACTTTGGAGTGATGACAGTGGCGTCTTTTCCAGAACCCTTAACGAAGTAAAGATTCATTCCGCCCATCTCTTCAACCCACTTGCGTTCAACTGCATCTAACCAAACAACTTGATCGCAACCCTTAGTCGCAGCTTGCTTCTGGGCAACAAGTGAAGCTGCATAATTTCCACCGCATTTTGCTTCGCCAGTTCCACCAATTGCAGCCCGCACATACTCAGTTGAAATCCAAACAGTTACGGCATTTGCAGCATTGAAATAGGCACCGGCTGGTGTTGCGATGAGAACATATTTAGCGCGATTGGAAGGGCGAACTCCGAGACCAACTTCAGTTGCAAACATAAATGGACGGATGTAAAGGGATTCGCCAACTTTCATCGGCACCCACTTACGATCTTGCTTAACCAAAGTTGTGATTGTTTCAATAAATTCTTCAACGGTAAGTTCTGGAAGAGCTAAACGTGCAGCGCTTCTAGCAAATCTGCGGGCATTCGCATCTGGGCGGAATAATGAAATGCTGCCATCAGGTTGAGAATATGCCTTCATGCCTTCGAAGATTTCTTGACCATAATGAAAAACTGCAGTTGCTGGATCTAAAGTTATTGGGCCGTAAGCGTTTAACTGGGCATCGCTCCAGCCTTCAGTCTCGTTCCAATCAATTGTCACCATGTTGTCGGTGTAATACTTACCGAATCCACCAGCAGCAATTTTCTCATCGCGCTCGGCATCCGGAACTGGATTTGGATTAGGGTTTAAGTTTATTTTCATTTTGCACCAGAGGCTCCGGCAGCAAGTGCATTGCCAACTTCAACCGTGCTGCGCTTTGCATCACCGCGAGTTAGTAAGTCTGCTGCAACTGCGCGCTCGATATCAGCAGCAGCATCAGTTAAACCAAGATGAGAAAGCATCATTGCAACCGACATGACAGTTGCAGTTGGATCAGCGATTGATTTACCAGCAATATCTGGGGCTGAACCGTGAACCGGTTCAAACATAGAAGGAAATTCGCCGGTTGGATTTATATTGCCAGAGGCAGCAAGTCCAATTCCACCGCAGATTGCTGCAGCAATATCAGTCAAGATATCGCCAAAGAGATTGTCGGTTACGACAACATCAAAGCGTTCTGGGTTGGTAACAAAGAACATTGATGCAGCATCGACATGTAAATAATCTGTAGTGATATCTGGGAACTCTTTTGCCACTTCATTAAAGGTGCGAGTCCAGAGACCGCCAGCACGAGTTAAAACATTGTTCTTATGAACCAGAGTTAACTTCTTGCGAGGACGGGCTTGCGCGCGAGCAAATGCATCGCGGATTACCCGTTCGGCGCCGCGTCGAGTATTTAAGCTCTCTTCAGTTGCAATCTCATCTTTGGTTCCGTAGGCAAGAACTCCGCCAGCTCCAACATATGGGCCTTCGGTTCCTTCACGAACAACAACGAAATCAATTGAATCAGAATTAACAAGTGGTGATTTCACACCAGGATGTAATTTTGCTGGGCGAAGATTTATATAGTGATCAAAAGCGAAACGAAGTTTTAATAATAAGCCTCGCTCTAGAACACCACTTGGAACTGTTGGATCGCCAACAGCGCCCAAAAGAATTACATCTGCCTTCGCAAGATCTGCCATCACTGAATCTGGAAGAACTTCACCAGTCTTGTGCCAGTAACTTGCGCCAAGTTCGTAATTGGTCTTCTTAAACTCAACTCCATAATTCGCTGAGACAACATCAAGGACTTTTAGCCCTTCGGCCACAACTTCAGGACCAATGCCATCGCCAGCGATTACGGCTAAATTAAAAGTCTTCATGGCTATTTTTATCCAACCAAATTAACTGTGTGAACTAACTTCGCACCAGTTTCTTTTTTAAGGTCAGCCAAAATATTTGCAGTGATTCCAGAATCGACAGTTAGAGCCATTAGCGCTTCCCCACCTGCGTTATCACGAGCAACCTGCATGCCAGCAATATTGATATTTGCCTTTCCTAAAGCGTTACCAACTATTCCAACAATTCCTGGACGATCGGTGTAACGCAAGAACAATAGGTTCTCAGTTGGGGCAAGATCTAAATCAAATTCATCGATAGCTATGATTTTTTCAACTTTACGAATTCCCATAAGTGTTCCGCTTACTACAACACTGCGGCCATCATTTAGCGCGGCATGAAGTGAAATCATGCTGCGGTATTCTGGACTTTCTGGGTCGGTGTTAACAGTTGAAGTCATTCCACGTGCTTCAGCAAGTGCTGGGGTGTTTACGTAAGTGACATCTTCAGCGCCAGTAGCAATTAGTGCGCCTTTAAGTGCACTCGTAGCAAGAACAGAAGAATCATGTCCAGCAATATCTCCGCGAACTTGAACTTCCATTGAAACAGGTAGTTCGCCTGCGATTGCTGTTGCAATCTGTGCCATCTTTTCGACGAGTGGCAAACTTGGACGAATATCTTGATGGATTGCGCCACCCTTAACATTTACAGCGTCTGGAACTAATTCGCCAGAAAGCGCTTTACGAACTGAAACTGCAACTGCAATACCTGCACGCTCTTGAGCTTCATCAGTAGATGCACCAAGGTGTGGTGTTGCTACAACGTTATCCAAAGTAAATAGTGGTGAATCGGTGCATGGTTCGGTCACATAAACATCGAGACCGGCACCTGCAACTCTTCCCTCTTTAAGTGCGTCATAAAGCGCTGCTTCATCTAAAACGCCACCACGTGCGGCATTTATGATACGAACTGCTGGCTTAACTTTCTTTAGCGCTTCAACGCCAATCAAATTAGCAGTCTCTTTAGTCTTTGGAAGATGGATTGTGATGAAATCAGAGATCTTAAGTAGTTCATCTAATTCAACAAGTCGAACACCAAGTTGGGCAGCACGGGCTGGTTGCAGATATGGATCGTAGGCAACTACATCCATTCCAAATGCCTGCATACGAGATGCGACTAATTGACCAATGCGACCAAAGCCAACAATTCCAAGAGTTTTTTCAAATAACTCGGCACCGGTGTATTTCGAACGTGCCCATTTACCGTTGCGAAGCGCAGCATGTGCTGGAGAAATAAAACGAGCAGATGCCATTAACAATGAGATTGCTAATTCAGCGGCGCTCACAATATTTGATGTCGGTGCATTAACAACCATGACACCGGCAGCAGTAGCTGCAGGAATATCAACGTTATCTAGCCCAACTCCGGCACGTGCAATTACTTTTAAACCTTTTGCTGCAGCGATTGCTTCAGCATCCATCTTGGTTGCAGATCGAATTAATACGGCATCTACTCCGGCAGCAAGTGCGGCAAGTAATTGCCCGCGGTCTGCACCATCGCAGTTGCGTACTTCAAAGTCTGGACCCAACGCTTCTAACGTTGCCGGACTAAGTTCTTCTGCAATTAAAACAACAGGTTTAGCCACGCGCAGCAGCACCTTCCTTGTAATCATCTTTGTTGTCGCCCTTAACCCATGACATCATCTTGCGAAGTTCACGGCCAACAGATTCGATTGGATGGGCTTCACCCTTTGCGCGAAGTGCCTTAAATTCTGGTGCACCAGCATCTTGATCATCAATGAAACGCTTAGCAAATGTTCCATTTTGAACATCAGCAAGAACTGCCTTCATGTTTGCCTTAACGCTGGCATCAATAACGCGTGGACCTGAAACATAGTCGCCATATTCGGCAGTGTCAGAAACTGACCAACGTTGCTTTGCGATACCGCCTTCGTACATCAAGTCAACAATCAACTTGAGTTCGTGCAGACATTCAAAGTATGCAACTTCTGGTTGGTATCCAGCTTCGATAAGAGTTTCAAAACCATATTGAACTAGTTGTGAAGCGCCACCGCAGAGAACTGCTTGCTCGCCGAATAGATCGGTTTCGCACTCTTCAGTAAATGTTGTGAGGATTCCACCAGCACGAAGTCCGCCGATTGCTTTCGCATATGAAAGTGTTATTGGCCAGGCATTGCCTGTTGAATCTTGTTCGACTGCAACCAAAACTGGAACTCCACGACCTGCTGTGTACTCACGACGTACTAAGTGGCCTGGACCCTTTGGTGCAACCATTGCAACATCGATATTTGCTTCTGGCTTGATGTAACCAAAACGAATGTTAAAACCGTGGCCGAAGAAAAGTGCAGAACCTGGTTTGATATTTGGCTTGATTGAATCGTTGTAGATGTGACGTTGCACGTGATCTGGTGCAAGCAACATAATTACATCTGCCTCTTTAACTGCGTCTGCAACAGATAGAACACGAAGTCCTTCTGATTCTGCTTTCGCGCGAGACTTTGAACCTTCAGCTAAACCAACTCGAACATCTACTCCGCTATCGCGAAGTGAAAGTGCGTGTGCATGTCCTTGTGAGCCGTATCCAATTACTGCAACCTTCTTAGATTGAATAATTGCTAGATCGGCATCTTCGTCGTGATACTGGGTTGCCACTTTTATGACCTTCCTCTTCCTGTTAGTTGATTACTGGGGTAATCCTATTTTTTATTTCTTATCCTCTGAAATCGAGCCCGGTTTTAAGCCTCGAGACATCGCAACTAAGCCTGATTGGATGAGTTCCAAGATGCCATAAGGCTCTAAGACCCGAAGCAGGGCCGAAATCTTCTCAGTATTTCCGGTGGCCTCAATTGTGACGGCATCTTGTGCAACATCGACAACCTTGGCTCGGAAAAGTTGAACGGTTTCAAGAACTTGAGAACGAGTCTTTTCATCAGTTGAAACTTTCACAAGTAATAGCTCGCGTTGAACTGAAATAACCGGATCTAATTCTGTAATGCTGATTACGTTAATTAACTTATCTAATTGCGCAATTACTTGTTCAAGCGCATGATCTTCAACATTGATAACAATTGTCATCCTAGAAAAATTTGGATTCTCAGTAGGACCAACCGCAAGTGAATCGATGTTGTAACCGCGACGTGAAAATAGTGAAGATACTCGAGCCAGAACTCCAGGACTGTTCTCTACTAGGACAGAGAGGGTGCGAGTCTTTGAAAATGAAACTGAAGATGAAGGTGCATCTGGATGTGATTGTGTCATTTAGAGCTCCTGTGAATCCCAGATTGGCGCAAGTGAGCGCGCATTAACAATGTCATCGTTAGAAGTTCCGGCAGCAACCATCGGCCAGACCATTGCGTCGCGGTGAACGCTGAAGTCAACAACAACTGGACGATCGTTGATCTCCATTGCTTGAGCAATAATCTTGTCGACATCCTTGGTTGAATCACAAGTTAACCCGACGCAACCCATCGCATCTGCAAGCTTTGCAAAATCTGGAATCCGCTTTGAATGAAGTTCAGTATTTGAATAACGCTCGTTATAGAACAGGGTCTGCCATTGGCGAACCATTCCCAAACTTTCGTTATTTATAACTGCGACTTTGATTGGAATATTATTTAGCGCGCATGTTACTAATTCCTGGTTTGTCATCTGGAAACAACCATCGCCATCAATTGCCCAAACTGTTGTATCCGGTGCGCCAACTTTTGCGCCCATCGCAGCAGGAACTGCGTAACCCATCGTTCCAAGACCGCCAGAGTTCAACCAAGTGCGTGGCTTCTCGTATGAAATAAATTGTGAGGCCCACATCTGGTGCTGACCAACTCCTGCAACATAAATTGCATCCGGTCCAGACATTTTTCCAATTCGTTCAATTACATATTGTGGTGAAACGCTGCCGTCAGTTGGGTGGTCGTAACCCAATGGGAAGCGCTTACGCCAACCATATGCCTGTGTTAACCATGCTGAAATATCTGGTTGATTCTTCTTAAACTCGCTCTTGAGTGCAGGAATAAGTGCATCAATAGTTAATTTCAAATCACCAATAAGTGCAACATCAGCGCGGCGATTCTTTCCGATTTCGGCAGGATCAATATCTGCGTGAATAATCTTTGCACCCGGTGCAAATGTAGAAAGTTTTCCAGTAACGCGATCATCAAAACGCGCACCTAGTGTTATTAGCAAGTCAGCCTTTTGAAGCGCTGTTACTGCGGCAACAGTTCCATGCATACCTGGCATACCAAGATGTTGTGGATGAGAATCTGGGAAAGCACCACGTGCCATAAGTGTTGTTACAACAGGTGCACCAGTTAACTCCGCAAGTTTCAAAAGTTCTCTGTGCGCCTCAGCTTTAATTGCGCCGCCACCAACATAAAGAACTGGCGCCTTTGACTGTGCAATCAGCGCAGCTGCATCGCGAATTGCTTCAGGTGCCGCTTCTAACTTTGGCTTGTATCCGCCAAGATCAATGTTTTTAGGAAAATTAAATTCAGTCTGCATCTGCAGAGCATCTTTAGCGATATCAACTAGAACAGCGCCCGGGCGACCAGTGCTTGCGATATGAAACGCTTCAGCAACGCTGCGCGCGATATCTTCTGGTTTAGTAACAAGGAATGAATGTTTTGTAATTGGCATTGTTATGCCGCGAATATCTGCTTCTTGGAAGGCATCAGTTCCGATTGCACCTGATGCAACTTGACCAGTGATTGCAACCATTGGAACCGAATCCATTTGCGCATCTGCAAGTGGTGTAACCAAGTTAGTTGCGCCTGGGCCAGAAGTTGCAATACAAACTCCAGTTCGGCCAGTTGCTTGCGCATAACCAGTTGCTGCGTGTCCAGCACCTTGTTCGTGTCGAACTAAGATGTGGCGAATTTTGCTATCAAAAATTGGATCGTAAGCCGGCAGAATTGCACCGCCTGGGATTCCGAACATGACATCAACGCCAGAAGCTTCTAACGCTTTAACAAGCGCGCTTGCCCCCGTCATCTTTATTGATTCACTCATGTTCATCTCCCTTCTCAATTAAATAGTTGCTGGTTAATCTCTCGGTAAATGCGAAACCCCTCAGTTTCCACTGAGGGGCAGCACACGGACTAGTTATTAACTAGAGCGCGCGCTCACCAATTACCACGACTGAAATCATGAATGAATTCTCCCCCGTCACGCTCATTTGGTCAACCCCTGACTAGGAAATCTCACTATTTAATTGGCCTCATTAGCAAGTCTTACCCGCAGACCGCACCCTTCGATGCCGACCCCACGACCTTCGAATATTTGGCCAATACCCCGCGCTTATATTTATGTGGGACCGGCTTGAAATTCTTACGGCGTTCAACTAACTCGGCTTCATCAACTAACAAATCAAGTGTTCGAGCAATAGTGTCAATGCGAATTAGATCACCATCTTTAACAAAAGCAATCGGTCCGCCATCTACGGCTTCTGGTGAAACATGTCCTACACACAATCCAGTACTGCCACCACTAAATCGGCCATCAGTTAACAGCAGAGTTGTTTTTCCGAGTCCTGCACCTTTAATTGCGCCAGTAATCATTAACATCTCGCGCATTCCTGGTCCACCCTTTGGACCTTCGTAACGAATTACAACTACATCTCCAGCTTTAATAGTTCCATCTTGTAACGCTTCCATTGCTGATTGTTCGCGTTCGAAAACTCGCGCTGGTCCTTCAAATTTTTCAACACCGATGCCAGCAGTTTTGCAGACTGCGCCCTCAGGTGCGAGTGAACCACCAAGAATTGTGATTCCAACAGCGGTTGAAACTGGAGATTTAATAGCATGAAGAACTTCGCCATCTGGATCCAGTGGAGTTAAATCGGCAAGATTTTCAGCCATAGTCTTACCGGTTACGGTTAAACACTCACCATGCAATAAGCCAGCATCGAGAAGCGCACGAAGAACTACTGGAATTCCGCCAACACGATCAATATCGGTCATTACATATTTTCCAAATGGCTTTAAGTCACCAAGTAGCGGAACCTTTGAACCAATACGATGGAAATCTTCCATTGTTAAATCAACTTCAGCTTCATTTGCGATTGCGAGTAAGTGCAGAACGGCATTTGTAGAACCACCAAGCGCCATAAGAATTGTTATCGCATTTTCGAAGGCTTTCTTGGTCAAGATTTGGCGAGTTGTAATTCCCTTGCGAATTAATTCAACAACTGCGGCGCCAGATTTAATTGCATAATCATCACGGCGACGATCTACTGCTGCTGGAGACGCGGAACCTGGAAGTGAGAGGCCAAGCGCTTCGCCAATTGCCGCCATAGTGTTTGCGGTAAACATTCCGCCACATGCACCTTCACCAGGACAGATTGCGCGTTCAATTTTATCCACTTGCTCCTCGGAAATTAGTCCACGTGCGCATGCACCTACGGCTTCAAATGCATCGATGATTGTTACATCTTTACCATCGACAGAACCAGCCAAAGTTGTTCCGGCATAAACAAATACTGAAGCAACATCAATACGTGCTGCTGCCATCATCATTCCCGGAAGTGATTTATCGCAACCAGCGAAAGTAACCATTCCATCTAAACGTTCGGCCTGCATTACAGTTTCAACTGAATCTGCGATTACTTCGCGAGATACCAACGAGAAGTGCATTCCTTCGTGACCCATTGAAATTCCATCTGAAACTGAAATAGTTCCGAATTGCATTGGAAAACCACCGGCTTCGATAACACCTTTTTTTGATGCTTTAGCTAAGCGATCTAATGAGAGATTGCAAGGAGTAATTTCATTCCATGATGATGCGATACCAATTTGTGGCTTTGCAAAATCTTCATCTTTCATTCCAACTGCGCGCAACATTCCGCGGGCTGGTGCTCGCTCGATTCCATCAGTAACTAAACCTGAACGTGGCTTCATGTTGTTGCTCATCTGGTTTCCTGTCCCTGCCCTAGATGTCTTAATAATAGTTCGCGAACCTTTGCGGCGTCGGCTTGGCCACCAGTTGCTTTCATTACCGCACCAATTAGTGCACCTGCTGCCGGAATATTGCCACCACGGATACGTTCAGCAGTATCTGGTTGAGCCGCGATTGCTGCTTCGATTGCAACCATAAGTGCTGAATCATCAGATACAACTTTTAGGCCACGCTTTTCAATTACATCTTTCGGTGAACCTTCACCATTTACAACACCCTCGACAACCTGACGAGCTAACTTATCTGTTAGATCTCCGCTTGTGATTAGGGCAATAATTTCGGCAACAAATGCTGTTGTAATTAGTGATGTTGGAGCAACTTCTTTCTCATTTGCAAGACGTGAAATTTCACCAAGCCACCAGGTGCGCGCACGAGTTGGTTCGGCACCAAGTTTTATGGTCTCTTCCACTACATCAACAAGTTCAGCATTAATTAATGAATTCATTTCGGAATCCGGGACGTTCCATTCTTTCTGCAAACGCTTACGTCGATCAGCTGGATTCTCAGGCAACTTGGCCCGGAGTTCTTCAATCCATTTTGCATCTGGAGTTACTGGAACTAAATCTGGTTCTGGGAAATAACGATAATCCTCGGCCTGTTCTTTCGAGCGACCTGGACGAGTTAATCCACTCTCTTCTAAGAAGTGACGGGTCTCTTGAATTATGCGTTCGCCTGCTTCAAGTCGGTTTGCTTGACGTTCAATTTCTCCAGTAAGTGCACGTTCAACCGAACGTAGCGAGTTAACGTTCTTAGTTTCGCTACGGGTTCCAAGTAATCCACTACCGATTGGGGCAAGTGAGACGTTGGCATCGCAACGAAGTGAACCCTGTTCCATCTTTACATCACTGACTCCAAGTGAACGAAGAATGTCGCGAAGTTGAGTTACATATGCGCGTGCAACTTGCGGTGCATATTTTCCGGTGCCCGGAATAATTCTGGTAACAATTTCAACCAATGGAATTCCAGCGCGGTTGTAATCAAGTAGCGAATACTCGGCGCCATGAATTCGACCAGTTGAACCACCAACGTGAAGTGATTTACCTGTGTCTTCCTCCATGTGCACACGTTCAATATCTACTCGGAAAGTTTTTGGGCCATCATCAGTTTCAATCTCAACATCTAAATAGCCATCAACGCAGATTGGTTCGTCATATTGTGAGGTCTGAAAGTTCTTTGGCATATCTGGGTAGAAATAATTCTTTCGGGCAAAGCGACTATATGGTGCGATTGAACAGTTAAGAGCTAGACCAATCAAGATGGTGCTTTCAATTGCTTTTCCATTTACAACTGGAAGCGCCCCTGGAAGTCCTAAACAAACTGGGCAGGTCTGAGTGTTCGGTGATGCACCAAACTCAGTTGCGCAAGAGCAGAACATCTTTGAATTTGTATTTAATTCAACGTGAACTTCTAAGCCAAGTGTTGGCTCGTATTTTTCAGTCGCGCCTTTATAGTCAAGTGTCATTTTTGACCCGCTAAATCTGGAGCGTTAGAAAGAATTGGTTTGCCCCACTTAGAAAGTAGAGCAGCTTCAAGTGTTCCACCAACACGATAAAAACGATCGTCTTGCATTACTGGTGCCATGATTTGAAGACCAACTGGAAGGCCATCTTCATCTGCAAGGCCAACCGGAAGACTCATGCCGCCAATGCCAGCCATGTTTACTGGAATTGTTGCGATGTCACTTAAATACATAGCAACTGGATCGTTGCTCTTCTCCCCGATTTTAAATGCTGTTGTTGGGGTTACTGGTGAAATCAATACATCTGCTTTAGCGAATGCGTTATCAAAATCTTGTTTTACTAAAGTGCGAACCTTCTGGGCTGAACCGTAATATGCATCGTAATAACCAGATGAAAGTGCATATGTTCCAAGGATGATTCGACGCTTAACTTCCTTACCAAAACCAGCTTCGCGGGTAGCGCTCATAACTTCTTCCGCACCTTTACTTCCATCATCGCCGACTCGTAAGCCGTAACGCATGGAATCGAAACGGGCTAAGTTAGAAGATGCTTCTGATGGCGCGATTAAGTAATAAGCAGCGAGTGCGTATTCAAAGTTAGGGCAAGATACTTCAACAATTTCTGCGCCGGCAGCAACTAATAACTCAATTGATTCAGCAATACGAGCACTTACTCCGGCTTGGAAACCAGACCCGCTTAACTCTTTAATTACACCGATCTTCATTCCCTTAACATCAAGGCGTTTTGCTGCTGCAACAATTTGTGGAACAGGTGCGTTGATACTTGTTGAATCGCGTTCATCATGTCCGGCAATTGCTTCATGCAAAAGTGCGGTATCTAAAACTGTTCGTGCAAATGGACCGACTTGATCAAGGCTCGATGAGTATGCAACGACGCCATAACGAGAAACTGCGCCATAAGTTGGTTTAACTCCGACAATTCCAGTTAGTGCTGCAGGTTGGCGAATTGATCCACCAGTGTCAGTTCCAATTGCAAGTGGCGCTTCAAATGCGGCAACTGCTGCTGCAGATCCGCCACTTGAACCACCAGGTGTTCTGGTTAAGTCCCAAGGATTCTGCGTTGTGCCATAAGCGGAATTTTCAGTTGATGAACCCATTGCAAATTCATCCATATTTGTCTTTCCAAGAATTACAACACCAGCTGCTTTTAACTTCGCAACAACTGTTGAGTCATATGGTGGGCGCCAACCTTCAAGAATTTTTGAGCCAGCTGTTGTTGGTATTCCCTTTTGCGCCAAAATATCCTTAACTGCAATTGGAACTCCTGCTAATGGTGAAAGTTTCTCGCCGCTTGCTCGCTTCTTATCTATTGCGCCCGCTTGTTCTAATGCGCCAGCACTATCGATATGTAGGAATGCATGAATCTTGCCGTCGACCGCAGCGATTCGATCTAAATGTTGTTGGGTAAGTTCTACCGAAGAAATCTCTTTTGCTGCAAGAGCGCTAGCCATTTCAGCTGCGGTTGAGTGAATGTTTGTCATTCTTCACCAAGGATTTGTGGAACTTTAAAGCGGTCTTCAGCCTGCGCAGGAGCACCGGAAAGGGCTTCATCATTTGTAAGACTTGGTTTTACAACGTCATCACGGAAAACATTTGACATCGAAAGTGGATGTGAAGTTGGCGCGATATCTGAAGTTGCAACTTCTTGAACGCGCTTTACTGCGCCGAGGATTTGTTCTAATTCGCTAGCCATGTGATCTAACTCGGCGGGCGTCATTTCAATCCGGGCCAGCTTTGCTAGGTGTGCGACATCATCGCGAGAAATTGCGGCCATAGTCGAACCTTATCGCGAGCCAGTGCCTACTAATAAATTGAAATTATGCGCGAATCTGGCCAGTGCCAGTGACAATCCAAGTTGTAGTGGTCATTTGCTCTAACCCCATTGGACCACGGGCATGCAGCTTCTGATTTGAGATCCCAATCTCTGCACCAAAGCCCATCTGCTCGCCATCAGTAAATCTTGTTGACGCATTAACCATCACAGCAGCACAATCGCTTAACGCAATAAATTTTGCTGCATTTGCCTCGGACTCAGTAACGATTGCCTCAGTATGTTTTGTTCCATATTTGGCAATATGGTCTGATGCCGCAAGTAAATTTGGGACTATCGCAACATTCATTTCGAGCGCGTTGTATTCGGTTGACCAGTTTGCCTCGTTAGCAATGCTGATATCAATGTTATTTGCTTGTGCAATTTTTGCTACCGTGGCGTCAACATTTAACTTAACTTTTGCCCCACGTAATGCCGCAAGTGCCTTTGGCAAAAATTCCCCCGCAACACTTTCGTGAACTAAAAGCGTTTCAGCCGCATTACAGACACTTGGTCGATGCGTCTTTGAATTCATAACGATTGGAAGTGCTTTAGCTAAATCCGCTTCGCTATCAACATAAACATGGCAAACACCAGCACCAGTTTCGATTGTTGGAACAGTTGAATCATCTACGACGGTGCGAATAAGGGCCGCGCTCCCCCGTGGAATGACCAGATCAACTTTGCCACGAGCATGCAGCAGAGCTGCAACTGTAGATCGATCGTTAGATGGAACAAGCTGGATTACATCTGGTGAAATATTTGTCTTTGCTAAAGCCCGGCGCATAACAGTTACTAAAACTTGATTGCTGTTCGCTGCACTTGAAGATCCACGTAGGAGTGCGGCATTTCCGGACATCAACAAAATTACTGCGGCATCAACAGTTACGTTGGGCCTTGCTTCATAAACCATTCCAACAACACCAAATGGAACAGTGACCTGCTTTAGATGTAAACCATTTTCGAGTGTGCTCTCGCGAAGGGTTTTCCCAAGTGGACTTGGAATCTTTGAAACCTGTCTTGCGCCATCTGCCATCCCGGCAACGCGTTGCGCTGTTAGTAAAAGTCGATCCTGCATAGATTCGGCCATGCCATCTTTAATTGCGCTATCCATATCTTCGGCATTAGCAGCCAAAATTTCTATTTCGCTTGCACTTAACTCTTCGGCAATTCGATTAAGTGCTTCCACTCTATCGCCATCACTTGCAGCAATTAGCGTGCGCGCAGCCAACCGAGCTTTGTCAGCTAATTCGGCAATCATCGCAGTGGCTTCCATGTTCCTAGCCTAGAGCCTCCTACCCTTCTCTCATGAGACGTTTATTGCGAGTGCTACGAAATACAGTCATTGTTCTAATTGCTTTGGCCGTTCTCCTTACTGGCTTTCTGAGATTTGTTCATTATCCAAATCCAATTGCCACAATAAAACTCGGCTTAGCGCCTGCTTCAAAAACACCAACCTTGATGCCTTGGCACACAATTGATCCCTCAGATAATCCAATTGATTGGCCTACAAGCACCGAAGCAACTCCGGACACTATTGCCTGGAAGGGCAAGCAAATCAAATGGCAAGATTTCTTAGATCGCACAAACACCAATGCTTTTTTATTAGTAAGAAATGGCGTAATCACATACGAGTATTACAAAACCGGCTTTAGCGAATCTTCACAACTTCCTTCTTACTCTGTAGCGAAAACAATGACCTCAATTATTGCTGGTCAATTGATTGCTCAAGGTAAGTTAAAAGAGAGCGATACTTTTGTTAAATATTTCCCAGAGCTTAAGAATGGAACTTCATTCGACCGAGTTACCGTAAAAACACTTCTTGATATGCAGAGTGGTGTTGGGGTTTCAGATAATTATCCAACTGGGCCGGCAGGTTGGGGCGTAGCAATTGCCCAGATGTATGCCACCACCGATATCGATTGGTTTATGAAAAATAATCGCAAGATGGCCTTTGACCCTGGTTCTAAGTCGGAATATCGCAGCGTTGATACCATGATGATTGGAATGATCATTAAAGCAATAACTGGCGAAAGAATTGCAGATTACTTCAGTGAAAATGTCTGGAAGCCAATAGGTGCAAAGTATCCAGCAACTTGGAATGTTGATCGCGTTGGTGGGATTGAAAAAACTTTCTGTTGCTTCAATGCAACTGCACGAGATTATGCCCGAGTTGGTCTAGCTGTAATTAATGGTGGCCAAGCTGGCGCAAAACAAATTATTGATCCTGTTTGGTTAAAGCGAATGACCACACCTGTGACAAAGCTTGATCACAATTGGGGATACGGTGCATTTGTCTGGCATCCCTTCCCAGGAATTGCCCAAGCCGAAGGATTGCATGGTCAATACATTTTTATGAATCCAAAAACCCGAACCGTAATTGTGAAGCTTTCAGATAACCCAACGGGACAAGATGAGACTGTAGCGACAGCCAAGGTTTTGCGGGAAGTATCTAACAAACTTAATTAGAGGTAAAGAGCGTTCCCACATCTTTGCCAGAAAGTGCATCGCCCAGATGTGCTAAATCTGTAAGCAGCATTCTGGCACCACTTGATGTAGCAATTTCAGCAGCTTGAATCTTTGTGACCATTCCCCCACTGCCAACGCCTGAAGAACCTACGCCGCCAATTTCGATTTCAGCCAAGTCTGCAAAATTTGTAACTTTTGCAATTCGGTTCGCACCAGCTTGAGAAGGTGGCGCATCATAAAGTGCATCAATATCTGAAACTAGGACTAGTAAATCTGCTCCGATTAATTGAAGAACAAGTGCTGCTAGTCGATCGTTATCACCTAAGCGAATTTCCTCGGTTCCGACCGAATCGTTCTCGTTGATAATTGGGACGACGCCAAGTTCAAGTAGACGATTTAATGTGCGCTTCACATTCTCTTTGTGTAAGTCACGTGATAAATCATCTCCAGTTACAAGAACCTGTGAAGCAACAATCTTGTGGCGAGTAAATTCGGCGCTGTATTTAGCAATTAATAGACCTTGGCCAACAGATGCAGATGCTTGTTGGGTAGCAAGATCAGTTGGACGTTCGGTTAATCCAAGTGGCGCCATACCGGCAGAAATTGCTGCAGACGTAACAATAATTACCTCTTTGCCTTTACCTTTTAAATCCGCGACAACATCAACTAGCTTTGTTACTGCGCTGCCATTTAATGAAGTTCCAGCATCACCGGTTAAAGTCGAAGAACCAACTTTGATAATTATGCGTTTAGCGGTCATTACTTTTCCTCGGAAATTGCTTCCACAACTACCCGTGGATCTTTTGGATTCTCAGTGTTGTATTCCCATTGCATAGCAATTTCATCTTCACTTAATTGATCATCAACTAAATCTTCGATGTAGCGCCCGGCCCATGGAGATTCCAAACGAAGATCCCCACCACGAGGACCTGCAAGTAATTCAGCGCCTGCTTCGATTGAAGGTTCCCAATCAAAGATGACTGCGTTATCGCCTTCACCAATTCGAACTTCATCTTTCGCTTTAGCGCCTTTTTTAAATAGTTCTTTTTCCACACCTAGTGTTGCAAGTCGATCTGCTAAATAACCAATTGCTTCAGCATTGCCGAAATCTGTCTGTTTAACCCAACGAACTGGTTTGTCACCAATAACAGTGAAGGAACCATCGGTATTAGCGGTAACTGAGAATTGAGAATTTCCAACCGCAACTGGACGCAGAACAATTCGGGCTTTCTCAACAAGTGCTTCAGCTTTACGAGCTTCTTGAATAATGCGGGCCATTGCATAGTTAAGTTCAGTTAATCCAATATGTGATGCTGCGGAAATTTGATAGACCTGGTATCCGCGAGCTTCCAAAATTGGTTGGACCATATCGGCCATTGCTTTTCCATCTGGCAAGTCAACTTTATTTAGCGCAATCAAACGTGGACGCTCGGAAAGACCACCGTAATGTGAAAGTTCTTCTTCAATGATGTCGAAATCTTTTACAGGATCGCGATCTGTTTCTAAAGTTCCGCAGTCAAGAACATGAACTAGTGCTGCGCAACGTTCTACGTGACGCAAGAATTCCAGTCCTAAGCCTTTACCTTCTGAAGCACCAGGAATAAGTCCTGGAACATCTGCAACCGTGAAACGAGTGTCACCTGCTTGAACAACACCAAGGTTTGGCGCAAGAGTTGTAAATGGATAATCGGCAATCTTTGGTTTAGCAGATGAGATTGATGCAATTAGTGAAGATTTTCCAGCAGAAGGAAAACCAATTAAACCAATATCTGCAACGCTCTTTAATTCAAGAGTAAGTGTGCGCTCTTCGCCTGGCTCGCCTTTAAGTGCAAAACCAGGTGCACGTCGTTTTGATGAAGCTAGACCAGCATTACCAAGTCCACCTTTGCCACCTTGTGCAGCAATAAAACGTGTTCCAAATCCAACTAAATCTGCAAGAACAGTTCCAGTTGAATCTTTAATAACTGTTCCGTTTGGAACATGAAGTATTAAATCTTTGCCCTCTTTGCCATTGCAGTAATCGCCATAGCCAAGTGAACCGTTGGTTCCGCGACGATGTGGTGAATGGTGAAAATCTAAAAGTGTTGTTGTGTCTTGATCAACGATCAGAATTACATCGCCACCGCGGCCACCATTGCCACCATCTGGGCCACCAAGTGGTTTGAATTTTTCGCGGTGAATTGAGACGCAACCATCTCCGCCACTGCCAGCAGATGCATGGAGAGTTACACGATCAACGAATGTTGCCATTTAACTTCTCCCTTCGTTTTGAAATATAAATAAAAATGCGGGCCCGCTTGTCGCGGGCCCGCAAAAAATTAACCGCGGGTTAGGCGACTACAGCTACGGGAACGATATTTACAACTTTGCGACCACGAGCGCGACCGAAAGCAACTTCGCCTGCAGATAGTGCAAACAGTGTGTCGTCCTTACCAATTCCTACATTTTGTCCTGGGTGAAAAACTGTTCCGCGTTGGCGAACCAAGATTTCTCCGCTCTTAACAATCTGTCCTGCGTAACGCTTGATTCCAAGATACTGAGCATTCGAATCGCGACCGTTACGGGTTGAGGAGACTCCCTTTTTACTTGCCATTTGTTATTCGCCTGCCTTATTTCGTAATCGCGGTGATCTTCACGCGCGTAAGTTGGGAACGGAAACCTTGACGACGGCGGTAGCCAGTCTTGTTCTTGTAACGAAGGATGTCGATCTTTGGACCCTTTAGCTCTTCAACAATTTCGCCAGTTACTTTTACGCCAGCAAGTGCCTTAGCGTCAGAAGTAATGTTTGCACCTTCAACAACTAGAAGCGCTGGGAATGAAACAGCTGCACCGGCTTTTGCATCGATACGATCGACAATAACTGTGTCGCCAACGGCAACCTTCTCTTGACGGCCGCCTGCTTTTACAATCGCATACACGGTGACACCTTTCCAAATACTTTTGATAAACCTTTAATTAATCAGCCAGGAAACTGGCAGAGGGTAAGGATACGGAGAGCCTGGGCTTCAGGTCAAACTGGCTAGATCTAGCCAAAACCGAAGCTATTCGGGCGTAATCACACCCGTACTAACTGCCCGACGGCGACGCTTCTGGGCTGGGGCCTTAACTTCGGCGACCTCAGCAGTTTCGGCTACTTCTTCAGTTTCTACAGAATCAACCGCTTCGGTCTCTTCTTCATGAACCTGTGGCACATAACGTTGTTCCATATCTTTTTCGAGTGCAACCTTCGTTACTGGCTCGGAATGAATATGAATTCCTCGACCACCACAACTTTCGCAAGTAGTAGAGAAGGCTTCGATTAATCCTTGGCCAACACGCTTACGTGTCATTTGAACTAGACCAAGTGAGGTTACTTCAGCAACCTGATGCTTGGTGCGATCGCGTCCTAGACATTCAATCAATCGGCGCAGAACTAAATCTCTATTTGATTCAAGGATCATATCGATAAAGTCGATAACAACAATTCCACCCATATCGCGCAGGCGAAGTTGGCGGGCAATTTCTTCGGCAGCTTCCAAGTTATTTTTGGTAACTGTTTCTTCTAGGTTTCCACCCTTACCGATGAATTTACCGGTGTTAACGTCGATAACAATCATCGCTTCAGTGCGGTCGATAACCAGAGATCCACCTGAAGGCAGATAAACCTTACGGTCAAAGGCCTTAGCGAGTTGTTCTTCGATGCGATTCTCAACAAAGAGGTCGCGAGTTCCGGTCCACTTTTCGATCTTTGCAGTTAGTTCTGGTGCAATGTGGCCAAGGTAATTATTGATGTCATCCCAAGCTTGGTCGCCCTGAACAATTAACTTATTGAAATCTTCGTTGAAAATATCGCGGATTACTCGAACAGTTAAATCTGGCTCGGAGTAAAGAAGCGCTGGCGCATTTGTGCCAGATTCTTTTGATTTCTTATCGATATCTTCCCATTGCGCCTTTAAGCGAATTACATCTCGCTCGAGCTCTTCTTCAGATGCACCTTCTGATGCGGTGCGAACAATTACACCAGCATCTTCTGGGATTAAATTCTTAAGAATAGTTTTTAAACGTGAACGCTCTTGATCTGGCAGACGACGGCTGATTCCGCTCATTTCGCCACTTGGAACATAAACTTACTCACGACCAGGAAGTGAGATCTGACTTGTAAGTCTTGCACCCTTCTGTCCAATTGGATCTTTAGTTACCTGAACCAGAACTGATTGGCCAGTCTTCAATACATGTTCAATTTTGCGCGGTGCACCATCTGCTAAACCGGCCGCATCCCAATTAACTTCACCGGCATAGAGAACAGCGTTACGTCCCTTACCAATATCAACGAATGCAGCTTCCATTGATGGCAGAACGTTCTGAACTTTTCCAAGATAAACGTTTCCGACATATGAAATATTGCTATTTCGATTTACATAATGCTCGACCATGATTTTGTCTTCAAGGACTGCAATCTGGGTGCGATCTCCGGCTTGGCGAACCAACATCTGGCGATCAACATTTTCGCGACGAGCTAAATATTCGGATTCAGTAATTACGGTTCCGCGACGGCGAACGAAATCTCTTGGCTCACGATCATTGCGGTTACGGTTGCCACGATCATTGCGGTTACGGTTGCGACCACCACGATCTGGTCGATCCGAACGAGTTCCTTGATCATCACGAACCTTGCGTTCTCTAGGTTCACGGGGTTCTCTTACCTTTACAACAGTTATTACGCCATCTTCTTCAATAGTTTCACCTGGAGTTACACCATCGCCCTTTGCGCGACGGCGGCGGCGGCGACGAGGTCCTGTTGGTGAATCTTCGCTAGCTTCAGAAATATCTCCGGCATCTAACTCTTCGTCAGTCTCGGAATCGTGATCTACATTCGTGTCATCGCTATCTCGGCCACCACGACGGCGACCTCTTCCACCACGACGGCGGCGACGAGAATTTGACTCCGCTTCAGACTCTTCACTTGATTCAACCGGCTCTGCAACTTCAGCTTTCGCCTTAACTTTCTTTGGCGCTACAGCTTCTGGTGCGGCCTGGAACATTGGGACTGGAATGCTTGCAGCACTTGTTTTCTTAGTAGCTTTTACTTCTGCTACTTCAGTAACTTGCGTTGATTCTGCTTCATTTTTATTTTCAGTATTTGCTGCAGCTTTAGCCGCAGATTTCTTAGTTGCACGCTTGCGCGCACCTTTTGGCACTATAGCCATAACGTTAAATCCTCATCTAAATACTAATTCTTGGTAAAACTTCCTTTTGAAAGCTTTTGCATCTGCTGCTACCTCGAGTAATTAAGGCCTTCAAGTTCTTTGAGGCCGCTCGGAGCGCGAAATGCTAAGTGAAAGTATCCCCTAAAATCTGGCGAAAGACCAACTTCGCCCCCGCTTATGCGGGATTTACCTATCTAGTACGTAAGTGGACGTTCTGAATCAAGCCTAAACCGATCAAATTCGCGAACATGCTCGAGCCGCCATAGGACATAAAAGGCAATGGCACACCGGTCATCGGGACCAAGCCCATTGTCATACCAATGTTTTCGAATGTCTGAAATGCAAACCACGCAATTACGCCAACACAAACTAAGCGCCCAAATAAATCATTCGTTCGTTTCGCAATTGTGAATGCCCGCATAAAGAAAATCGTAAAGAGGAGCAAAATCAAGCCACTTCCTAAGAAGCCTAACTCTTCACCTGCCACTGTAAATATAAAGTCGGTCTGTTGTTCTGGAACAAATCGGCCATTTGTTTGAGGGCCATCGAATAAACCTTTACCAATAATTCCACCAGAACCAATTGTGATTCTTGATTGGCGAAGTTGATATCCCGTTGATTGTGGATCTGCAGATGGATCTACAAATGATTGAAGTCTTGCCACTTGATAATCATCAACAATTCCAGCTTTAACAGCGGTAAATCCACCAACGACTGCAAGTAGCAGCAATCCAACTACCCACCTTGTTGGTGCACCAGATGTTCCAATAATGGCAACAACAGCCGCACTAATAATTACGACAGTTCCAAGATCGGGCTGTATCAAGATTAATAGGATAGGAACTGCAGCGATTGCAAGTGCTTTAAGAACATCTTGGTCAGTTGGATTTGCATCTGTGTCGCGCTTTTCTGCCAAGATCATAGAAATCCCAACGATGATTGCAATCTTTGCTAACTCAGCAGGTTGAATTTGGAAACCACCTGGAAAAGAAATCCAAGCTTGGGCACCGTTAATTTCACTTCCTAATCCAGGAATCTGAACAATTATTAATCCAATAACCGCAAGCCCCCAAACTATCGGGGTGTATGCACGCAATAATCGGTAATCAATAAGTGTGGTGCCATATGCAAGTAAGCCACCAATTAAAATATTCACTACATGGCGCTTTAAGTAATATTCCGGATCAAGCCCTTGCGCGGCAAACCAATTTCTTGTCGCTGCATAAACCAGAAGGGTTCCGATAATTAAAAGTGCCGCAACTGAGAAAGTTAAAATCCGGTCAAACTGCCCGAAATTCTCTCGGAACCGATCGCGTCTTCTGTGATTTGAATAGATGCTCATGGTTTCACCAATTTAGCGTTCTTTGGATCGACTTTAGGCAATTGACTTGGAACGCCATTAGGAAATATTTCTTTTGCTGGATCAACTTTTCCACCGGATACTCCAAAGAGCGAAGTGTAAATATCCTTGACGCCAACCGCAGAAATTGATCCACCAAAACCGCCCTGGCTGACAACCATTACAACTGCATATTGTGGTTTTTCTGCCGGAGCAAAAGAGGCGAACCATGCGGTATCTGCTTTCGCAGATCCATCTTGATTTCTACCTTTATCTTCAGCGGTTCCAGTCTTGCCTGCTATCGAAACTGGAAAACCGGAGAATGCACCAGCACCGGTTCCTTCAGTAACTACAGCTCGCAACGCTTCACGTAGAAATTTACTTGATTTCTTAGATAGAACATTGGTAGCAATAACTTCTGGCGTAAATTCTTTTACGACCTGACCATTAGGTTTAATAATTGCTCTGGCAACTTGTGGTTTATACATCATGCCACCGTTAGCAATGGCACCATAAAGCTGGGCCATTTGGATTGGTGTCATCAAAGTATCGCCTTGTCCGATTGAGAAGTTAACCGCATCTCCCGCTCTGAGCATATTTCCATCTAAGCAATTTTCGCGGGCCACTTCTATTAAGAATGGAGTTAGATCTGATTTCTTAGCCCGAGTTTTAAAGTTGCAGTAAAAATCCTTATTCTCTTTATATACCCGCTCTTTCCAAGCGCGATCAGGAAGTCGACCTGATGCCTCACTTGGAAGATCAATTCCAGTTGTTTTTCCTAACCCAAAACCTCGAGCAGCAGTGAAGAAATAGTCATTCAATCCAGATTTAGGAAATAGCCCACCATCGCGGACCCATTCGTCATATGCAATTTGATACCAAATAGTGTCGCAAGAAACTGCAATTGCTCGCTTCATGCTGATTGTTCCTTGTGACTTACTTTCAAAGTTTGCGAATTCTCGATTACCAATCAGCACTTTAGAGGGACATTTATAACTCGCATTCATGTCGTATCCAGCGTTCATTGCTGCAACAACAGAAACTGATTTGAAGGTAGATGCAGGTGCATACATTCCTTGAAGCGGGCGATTTAATGCAGGAACGCCAGAATTCTCACTAAATAAATCATTGGCCTGCTTCTGGGTTAAACCAATTTGCCAGATATTTGGATCATAAGTTGGATAAGAAGCAAGTGCCAAAATTTTTCCGCTGTTTACATCCATAACAATCGCAGCGCCACCATCTGCTCGTCCGCCAGCTGACTTTGCTCTTAACACCGCAGCCTTCAAAGCTTTTTCTGTGGCCGCTTGCAATCTAACGTCAAGATTTGTTACCAAATTAAATCCGGCAACTGGTTGAGTGCTAACTGATTGTTTAGTCACAGATTCTTTCCGGTCAACGATTACAGTTTTAATCCCAGCTTTACCTCTTAAATAATCGTCATATTGAAGTTCTAAACCGTCTTTACCGATGGTTTCTTCGCGGAAATAATTCTTATCTGAATCTGCTAAATCATCTTCATTTACTGAACCAACATATCCAAGGACGTGAGCACCATTCTCTCCGCCCATTCCGGGATAACTACGGACCGGAACAGATTGTGCGCTAATACCTGGGAACAAATCAGAATTTTCTAAAACTTTCAGAGCCTGTTCAGTAGTAGCAGTTCTTGTAATTGGAATAGGTTGAAACCTGGTTCCCTTCCAGCATCCAGCGTTCTCACTCGCCGGTAATTCACCACAAAGCCTTGTTATTACATAAACATTGTTTGCAGTTTTTCCAACCAACTTTGCAACACGGGCTAGAACTACTACGCCCTTATCTGGCAATTTATCTAAGGTGCTGCGATCAACTGAAATAACCATTCCTGGGCGATCCATAACAAGTGGGATACCTGAACTATCAACAATTGCACCACGAATGGCTGGGTTCACCACATCTCTGCTCTGGATACTTAAAGCTGCATCTTGATAAGTTAGGCCAGCAGCGACCTGCAGATAAAAAAGCCGGCCTCCTAGCGCAAGCATGAGTGAAATAATTAGTGCTTGAACAATTACTAGATTTAGCCTTGAGCGAAGACTCATATTCGCTCTCTTGAAGTCAATGTTAAGGCACGTAATTTAACAATTATCGGAAGTAAAATCGATGAGAATAATAAAGTCCAGAGACCATTACCAAACACCGTCTTCAAATTATTTAGAATATTGCCATTATTTTCGCCCAGAACTAAACCGATTACCAGGAATATTAGAAGTGTAATTGTTGCGCCAGCAGTTACAAACAATACAAATGCCATTGGTCGCTCAGTGAAGTCACCAATGCTTTCGCGATTTCGCGAGAACAGATACCCGACAATCGTAAGTATTAGTGCCCACTTTCCGAATGCGGAATCTGATGATGGCGAGAAATCTAAAATAATTCCTGCAATAAAACCAAAGGCGATTGCTCCGAAGCGATCTTCCAAAGCCATCAAACCAAGAACGGCGCAGAGATAAAGTGAGAATCCCGAAATCGGAAAATTAATTTTAGATATTGCAGATTCTTGAACTATGAAGAAGAAGAAGAGTAAAAGCGAACTGAACCCGACTCGACTCCAGCTCAATTCTTATCCTTAGTTGCGGTCGCTGTATCGATAGCGGGCGGCTGAGTGACATAAATTGTTGTTGTAGGAGTAGGTCGTGGCATTGGAATTAGAGCATCTTTAGGTCCGCCATTTGCACTTGAAATAATTACGGATACGACTCCAAGACTTCCAAGATTTGAATAACTAGCGACAATAGCTTCTTGGGTAAGAGTTGCTCGTGAATTCTTTACGGTTTTCACATAACCAACTGGAACGCCAGGCACGAAAGGTTTGTTGTTATCACTCCCAAGGGAGAGTAGAACATCATCTTTCTCAATGCTTCCTGATGGATCCAGAAGCTGCAGGGTGTAGTTGTTATCGCCCTCGCCAAGCAATACACCAATGCTCTGGCTTCGTGCAATGCGCACTCCGATTCGGAAAGTTGGGTCGCTCATTAGTAGAACAATTGCTGAAGTTGAGGTGGTGCTCTTAACTACTCCAACTAATCCGAGCTCTCCAATTACAGTCATGTCTTTCATGACGCCATCATTTGAGCCAGAATCAATTGTAATTGTCTGACTAAAAGTGGCTGAACTTCCCTTACCGATTACCCGCGCTGAAACAACTTTATATTTTCCGCGGCCAGCAAGATCTAAAACATTCTCCAGTTTTTTCAACTGCCCGAGAGTGTCATCGTTGAAAATCACTTTTTCACGTAGCTTTGCATTCTCTTCTTTAAGTTCTTTTAATTCGGATTTAGTTTTACCAAAATTCTTTATATCTGAGAAGAAATTGCCTACCGGCGAAAATAGGTCGGATACCCCGCGTTGAATTGGGGCAAGAAATGTTTGGGTGGCACTTCTAGAATTTTTCGTGATGTTTACACCACGAAGATCTAAAGTAATTAAGAAGAGTGAAGTTACAAGAAGGATTACCAGCAGAAGGCGGGAACGATTATTGCCTCCAGCTGCCACTTTAATTTCTCCTTAACGGCGAGGTTCAGAAATCAAAACCTTTTCTAAGGCTTCGAATTCTTCAACACACTTGCCAGAACCTTCAGCAACCGCTTGTAATGGACGCTCGCTGATATGAACTGGCATTCCAGTTTCATGGCGAAGTCTTTCATCTAAACCGCGAAGAAGTGCGCCGCCACCAGTTAGAACAATGCCGCGATCCATTAGATCACTTGCTAGTTCTGGCGGAGTTTTATCGAGCGTGCTCTTCACTGCATTAACAATCTGGTTTACTGGATCTTCCATGGCTTTGCGAATATCTTCAGCCGAAACTCTTATTGTTTTTGGCAATCCAGTTGCAAGATCGCGACCACGAATTTCCGCATCAGGTTCGCCAGGAAGTTGATAAGCCGAACCAATTGCCATCTTAATTTCTTCAGCTGTGCGCTCTCCCAATAGAAGGGAATATTCGCGCTTAACCCAATCGATAATCGATTGATCTAGTTCATCTCCACCGACGCGGATAGAAAGCGCTGTAACAATTCCACCTAGTGAAATAACTGCAACTTCAGTTGTTCCGCCACCAATATCAACGACCATGTTTCCAGTTGGTTCGTGAATTGGAAGTCCCGCACCAATCGCAGCAGCCATTGGCTCTTCGATGATGTAAACCTTACGAGCACCAGCTGCGTAGCCAGCATCCTTAACTGCACGCTGTTCAACACCAGTGATACCTGATGGAACACAAACCACAATTCTTGGCTTTGCTAAATAACGGCGACGGTGCACTTTTTGAATGAAGTAACGCAACATGCGCTCTGTTGTATCAAAGTCTGCAATCACGCCATCTTTAAGCGGACGAATCGCAACAATGTTTCCAGGTGTGCGACCAATCATTCGCTTAGCTTCAAGACCAACGGCAAGGATTCCACCAGTGTCTTGATTAACAGCCACAACGCTTGGCTCATTTAGAACAATTCCGCGACCACGAACATATACAAGTGTGTTTGCGGTTCCTAAGTCGACAGCCATATCTCTTCCGATAAATGACATACGATTTGGATTCTTTTTGCTCATTTGAGACCTTTCACTTAATTTAGCTCGGGGAAGAAAATTGCGATTTCACGTGCTGCAGATTCTGGCGAATCTGAACCATGAACAATATTTTGCACAACCTTTGTTCCTTGATCGCGGGCGAGGTCGCCACGAATAGTTCCTGGTTCGGCAGTTGTTGGATCTGTTGTTCCTGCTAGTTTTCTAAATCCTTCAATCACACGATTACCTTCGGCAATCATTGCAACGATTGGTCCAGATAACATGAATTCAAGAAGTGGTTCATAAAATGGTTTACCTTCGTGCTCGGCATAATGTTTTGCCAAAATTTCACGAGTAGGTGTCATCATTTTCAGTCCGACAATTTTGTATCCCTTGTTTTCAACACGAGCAACAACTTCGCCAACTAAAGATCGAGCAACGCCATCTGGCTTAACCAGGATTAGGGTGCGTTCTATTTTTTGGGAATTCACGGACGTTAGTCTAATGCGGCCGCCCAAAAGTTCTTAATCCGAGAATTTCTGGTGATTATTTGAGGGGTTTCTGCCGCAGGAGCTCGGCCCGGATTGCCTCACCCTTACGACCTACTACGTAGGCGGCGATCCAAAGTCCAGCAAAAAGCGCTCCCATGAAATACATCGAGTAAACGAAATAACCATAAGAAATCATTGCGACCTGCAAAATCGAACCAATCACCCAGCCAATTTTCTTTTTCATCAAGCCAGCCGTTAGCAGGAGCAGAATCGCAATCAGACCACCCAAACTCAAAACGAGTCCACTGTGTTCGCCCATAGCCAGAAGAATTGCAAAGGCCATCACAAAAGCTTCCATTGCTAAAACTGATGCACTTAAAACTCTCATGCTTCTTCCGCTCTTCCAATCTTTCGCACTATAACTCTCGCTGATCCTGCGGTTACTACAGATCCAGTTATCACAACTGCGCTAACGCCCTCACTTACCTGATTGATTAAGGTTACCTGCTCCATCGCATAAGTGATTGCTGAATTTAAATCTTCCTCTTTGAAAACTCGATCAATTCCGAATACTGCAACCGCCGCTTCGAATAGCTCTGAGACCGGCAAGGCACGAGGCGAATCTGATTTCGTTACAACCAGCCGATCAACAACTGGCTCGAGTGCCATCAGAACTCCTCTTGCATCCTTCTCCCCCAGAATTCCCAGAACACAGAAAATGGATTCGAAATCAAACTCGCTTCGAAGCGTTTCGGCAAGAGCGCTCGCGCCATGGGGATTATGGGCGGCATCGACAATTACGGTTGGATCTCTATGCAAGATTTCCAAACGTCCTGGTGATAAAACTTTTCCAAAAGCAGACCTGGCGAGATCCTCATCTAACTTAACTCCGACGAATGCTTCGACTGTCGCAATTGCAATCGCAGCGTTCGATGCCTGATGCGCGCCATGAAGTGGTAGGTAAATTTCAGTATATTCACCGTAAATACCTTGAACTGAAATCAATTGTCCGCCAACTGCAATATCTCGCTTTGCTAATGCGAATTCGATTCCTTCGCGATATGGAATAGCCGATTTTTCAACAACTTTCTCCAAAAGAATTCGTGCAACCTCTGGTTCTTGCGCTGCTAAAACCACATGGGATTCTGCTTTGATAATTCCTGATTTGGTTCGAGCAATCTCTTCAATAGTCTCACCGAGATACTCCATATGGTCTAAACCAATTGGCATTAAGACTGAGACAGCACTCTGAACAATATTTGTTGCGTCCCAGTCACCGCCCATTCCAACTTCAATGATTCCGATATCAACTGGATGTTCAGCAAATGCAACAAAAGCCATTGCAGTTATCGCTTCAAAATATGAAAGCGGGAGATCACTTCGGCTATCAATTAAATCTAAATAGAGCGCAATATCGTTGTAAGTTGCAATCAATTCTGCTGGCTTAATTGATTCGCCCTTAATTGAAATCCGTTCCAAGAAGCTCTCTAAATGTGGGCTAGTAAACCTGCCAGTGCGATATTCGAGTTCAGAAAATAGCGCATCGACCATTCGTGAAGTGCTGGTCTTCCCATTTGTTCCACCAATATGAACGGTTGGATATGAAAGTTGAGGAGAACCTAAAGCATCGATAAGCGCTGAAATTCGATCTAGCGAAGGTTCAATCTTGCTCTCGGGCCAACGCTTCATAAGCGCGGCTTCAATAACTTTGATGACTTCTAAATCTTCTGGTGTTGCCATCACTTAGTAGGAAGCGCAGCTAGTTGGGCAGTAATACTTTCAATGTCTGCACTAGTTTGGGTAAGTCGCTCTCTAATCTCCTGAACAACTTCGATTGGCGCCTTAGCCATAAATCCTTCGTTCTCTAATTTAACTCTTGCAGTTGTGCGATCTTTCTCTGCTGTTGCCAAATCTTTTGTGAGTCTTGCGCGCTCAGCAACTACATCAATTGCGCCGGTTAAATCGAATTCAACTTTTACTTTTCCAACTTCAATTGCAGCGCTAGAACTTCCGGTTATTGGGTCAATCCGACAAACAAAACGGATTGCTGCTTCATATTCGGAGAGTGAATCTAGCCCAATAAAATTCGCACCAATCTTGGCAGAAGTCTTAATTCCCTGATCGTTTCTAAATCTACGAATTTCAGTTGTTAAGTCCTGTAATTGCTCGACAATTAACTTTGAAGCATCACTGCGATTTTCTGGATTAGATTTTGGCCAGGTTGCTGTAACTAAGGTTTCCCCACCAGTAAATGAACACCAAAGCTCTTCAGTAATAAACGGCATCATTGGATGCATCAGACGCAGGAGTTGATCCAAAACCTGGCCTAATACTCGTTTGGAATTACTAGCGCTATCTCCCCCGACCGCAAAAGTCGCCTTCGAGAGTTCTAGATACCAATCGCATAAATCATCCCAAGCAAAGTGATAAATAATTTCACAGGCTTTTGCGAATTCGAACTGCTCTAATAACTGATCTACCGATTCAACAGTTTCATCAAGGCGAGTCAATATCCACTGATCAATTGCATTTAGCGAATTAAAGACCGGAACTTCGCCATCAACGTTTGCACCATTCATAATTGCAAAACGTGAGGCATTCCAAAGTTTGGTGGCAAAGTTTCTAGATCCACCGATCCACTCCTCGGCAATTGCCTGATCTGTTCCCGGATTGGCTCCACGTGCAAGCGTGAAGCGCAGCGCATCTGATCCATATTTATCCATGAACTCAATTGGGTCAACAGTGTTACCACGAGACTTGCTCATCTTCTTTCCAAAACGATCTCGAACTAAACCATGCAGCGCGATTGTGTCGAACGGTGCGACGCCATCGGTTACAAAGAGCCCCAACAGAACCATTCTTGCAACCCAGAAAAAGAGAATGTCATAACCGGTAACAAGCACGCTTGTTGGGAAAAACTTTGCAAGATCATCACTTTTATCTGGCCAACCTAAAGTTGAAAATGGCCATAAGCCAGATGAGAACCAGGTGTCTAATACATCTGGATCTTGAACATAACCTGCTGGCGGAACATCATCAGGTCCACAAACAACAACTTCACCATTAGGTCCGTAGTAAACCGGAATCTGATGTCCCCACCATAGTTGGCGAGAGATACACCAATCATGCATGTTGTCGATCCACTCAAAATATCTTGGCGCTAATTCTTCTGGTTCAATTTTAATTCTGCCATCGCGAACTGCATCGCCTGCTGCTTTTGCAAGTGGAGCAACCTTTACAAACCACTGCTTAGAAAGTCTTGGTTCAACAGTTGTGTCACAACGTTGGCAATGTCCGACCGCGTGAATATATGGACGCTTCTCTGAAACTATCCG
This sequence comes from Bifidobacterium breve, assembly GCA_945863115.1. Classification (GTDB taxonomy): domain Bacteria; phylum Actinomycetota; class Actinomycetes; order Nanopelagicales; family Nanopelagicaceae; genus AAA044-D11. The sequence continues at coordinate 126,140 of CAMAYZ010000001.1, read as the reverse complement.
ACCCAACTTGCGAAGCTCTTCAACAACTTCCTTGCGTGCTTCAAATCTATCCATGCCATCAAATCTGGTTCCGGAATTCGCCATCACTGCATGTTCGTTCATAATTATTGGCATTTCAATTCCGTGACGCATCGCCATTTCAAAGTCATTTGGATCGTGAGCACCAGTTACTTTTACTGCACCAGTTCCGAAGTCTGGATCAACTAACTCATCCGCAATAATTGGAATCATCCGATTTACTAACGGCAACAAAACTTTCTTGCCAATTAAATCCTTATATCTTGGATCATCTGGGTGAACCGCAACAGCACCATCGCCCATCATTGTTTCAGCACGTGTGGTTGCAACTACGATTGAAACTTCATCATCGCCATATCGAACTTGAACGAATTCACCAGAATCATCGCTATGTTCTACTTCGATATCTGAGAGCGCAGTTAAACATCGTGGACACCAGTTGATAATCCGTTCTGCGCGATAAATTAATTCTGCATCATATAAACGTTTGAAGATTTCAAGGACTGCCTTCGACAATCCGGCATCCATCGTAAATCGCTCGCGCGACCAATCAACAGAATCACCAAGACGTTTCATCTGGTCAAGAATTAAGCCACCAGATTCTTCTTTCCATTCCCAAACTTTTGCAACAAATGCTTCGCGTCCAAGATCATGTCTCGATAAACCTTTTGCAGCTAATTGTTTCTCAACAACATTTTGAGTGGCAATTCCTGCGTGATCCATTCCCGGAAGCCAGAGCGCTTCAAAACCTTTCATGCGCTTCATGCGAATTAAAACATCTTGAAGTGTGTGGTCTAGCGCGTGACCAATGTGCAAACTACCTGTGACATTTGGTGGTGGAATAACAATTGTGAATGGCGGTTTTGTTGATTTTGCATCTGCTGTGAAGTAACCAGCCAATAACCATTTTTGATAGAGCGGCGCTTCGATGTCAGCGGGCGTGAAAGTTGCCGCTAACTCTTTCTTACTAGATTTATTGCTATCGCTCATAGGAGATGAGTCTAGATTAAGCGCTCTTCTCTTCTGAACTCTTCTCAGCCTTATCGGCCTTGCTCTGGCGCTTTGGGCCACCTGCAGGGCGATTAACCAATGTTGGAGCCGCTTCTTTTAGAACAACTTGTGGCGTAATTATCACCTTTGCCACTTCTGGCTTAGATGGAATCTCATACATAACGCCAAGCAAAGTTTCTTCCATAATCGCGCGAAGTCCACGTGCACCAGTTCCGCGTTTTATCGCAAGATCGGCAACAACTTCTAGTGCATCAGGTGAAAATTCAAGTTCTACATCATCTAATTCAAATAGCTTCTGATACTGCTTTACCAATGCATTCTTTGGTTCAGTAAGGATTTCCATAAGTGCTGGGCGATCAAGATTTTCAACACTTGTAAGAATTGGTAGACGACCAATAAATTCTGGAATCATTCCAAACTTCAGCAAATCTTCTGGCATTACATCGCCGAAGAAATCTTTTGCCGCGTTTTCTTCTGCGCTTTGAAGTGTTGCGTTGAATCCAACTCCAGCTTTGCCTTTGCGACCTTCAATAATTTTCTCAAGTCCAGCAAATGCGCCACCAACAATAAAGAGAATATTTGTTGTATCAATTTGTAGAAATTCTTGATGTGGGTGCTTACGTCCACCTTGTGGTGGAACCGCAGCTGTTGTGCCTTCAAGAATCTTTAGAAGTGCTTGCTGCACACCTTCACCTGAAACGTCGCGAGTAATTGATGGGTTCTCGCTCTTGCGTGCAACCTTATCAATTTCATCAATATAGATAATTCCGGTTTCGGCTTTTTTAACATCGTAATCAGCGGCTTGGATTAACTTAAGCAGAATGTTCTCAACATCTTCACCAACGTATCCCGCTTCAGTTAATGCGGTTGCATCTGCGATTGCAAATGGCACATTGAGCATGCGAGCCAACGTTTGAGCAAGCAGCGTTTTACCGCAACCTGTTGGTCCAAGAATTAAAATATTTGATTTAGATAATTCGATTGATTCTTCGCGCTTTGATTCACCAGATTGCACGCGTTTGTAGTGGTTGTATACCGCAACCGATAAAGATTTCTTTGCGCGATCTTGGCCAACAACATACTGGTCTAGAAATTCATAAATCTCTTGTGGCTTTGGAAGTTCAGCAAGTCCAAGCGTGCTGGTCTCTTCGAGCTCTTCAATAATAATTTCATTACAAAGTTCAATACATTCATCGCAGATGTAAACGCCAGGACCGGCAATTAACTTCTTAACTTGCTTCTGGGTCTTTCCGCAGAAAGAACATTTCAAGAGATCGCCAGATTCACCAATGCGCGTATTCATAAGAGAAGGCTAGGACTTTGCCCCGATTCTTGCGGGCAAATCCCAGCCTAACTCTGTTCGCTTATAGGCGAATTTTTATTTTGCTGATGCCTTGCGGCTCACCATAACTTGGTCGATAAGTCCGTATTCAACAGCTTCTGCTGCGGTAAGGATCTTGTCGCGTTCGATATCTTTTGTAATTTCTTCGGCGCTCTTAACAGAATGCTTGACCAACATCTCTTCTAGCAAGGCACGCATTCGCATAATTTCGCGGGCTTGGATTTCAATATCTGAACCCTGTCCGCCACCTTCGCTATATGGCTGGTGAATCAAGATGCGTGCATGTTCAAGGGCGTAGCGCTTTCCCTTTGCACCGCCAGCAAGCAAGATTGCTGCAGCTGATGCTGCTTGTCCCAAACAAATTGTCATTACATCTGGTCGAACAAATTGCATCGTGTCATAAATTGCAGTCAGAGCAGTGAAAGAACCGCCTGGTGAATTTATATACATCATGATGTCGCGATCTGGATCCATAGATTCCAGAGTTAAAAGTTGGGCCATGACATCGTTTGCAACGGTGTCATCAATCGCCTGGCCTAAGAAAATAATGCGCTCTTCGAAGAGCTTTGTATATGGATCTAAACGCTTGTATCCATATGAAGTCTTCTCTTCAATAGTTGGAAGTATGTAACGGTTATTTATCATTTAGCAGTTCCTCCGCTTCCAGATACTTGTCCTGCTGAACGCACGACGTGATCTACGAAGCCATATTCTTTTGCGTCTTCAGCCGTGAACCAGCGATCGCGATCAGAATCAGCTTCAATAGTTTCAGCCTTCTGTCCAGTGTGGAAAGAGATTAGTTCTGCCATCTTCTTCTTTGTAAATGACATTTGTTCGGCTTGAATCTTGATATCTGAAGCAGTTCCACCGATTCCACCTGAAGGTTGGTGCATCATAATTCTTGCGTGTGGAAGTGCGTAGCGCTTGCCTGGTGCACCTGCGCAAAGTAAGAACTGACCCATTGATGCAGCAAGTCCCATTGCAACTGTTGCAACATCATTCTTGATGTATTGCATGGTGTCATAAATTGCCATACCGGCAGAGATTGAACCGCCTGGTGAATTTATGTAAAGGAAAATATCTTTATCTGGATCTTCAGCTGCAAGTAATAGCAACTGAGCAGAGATGGCATTGGCCATTGAATCTTCAACTACTGAACCTAAGAAGATGATGCGCTCTTTTAGAAGACGGTTATAAACCTGGTCATCTAATCCACCACTTGGTGCCGAACCCGCAAGACGCGGCGTATTGAGTTCCACAACTTCCTCCTGATTGTTTATTTAATCTTTTCTACCTTATTTACCTAGCAATGACACTAACAATGTTTCGGGCCAAATGCTTCCGCAAATTGGCAAAAATCGGGCTTTGAGTGTTCGCCTTGAGAGAAAGGCCAGATTATTCGGCGGCTGGCGCAGCAGCTTGCTTTGGTGCCAACTCTTCGAGGTTTACTTCTTTGCCAGAAGTTGTAACAACCTTTACACGAGATAAGACGCCTGCAAGGGCCTTGGCTCTAGAAACTTCAGCGACCATTGTTGTGATCTGGCCAGCATCTGAAACTTCCTTCATGAATTGCTCAGGTGACATTCCATAACGCTGGGATGCGCGGATCAGGTATTCAGTTAATTCATTCTCATTCACTGAAACGCTTTCGGCAGAAACTATGTTATCGAAGAGGATTTCTTGGGTCAGCGACTTTGAAACTTCTTCAGTCACTTCTTTGCGGTGCTCGGCATCTTCGAGGCGACCTTCTTTTTCAAGGTGATCATTTACTTCATCTTCAATTATGTTTTCTGGCAATGGGATTTCTACGTCAGCGATCAACTTCTCGACAAGAAGGTCTCTTGCGTGGGCACCTTGCTCTAGATGCTTAACGCGCTCTAGGCGAGTTTGGATATCGGCGCGAAGTTCAGCCAGCGTTTCAAATTCAGATCCAAGCTTTGCAAAATCATCATTTAATTCTGGAAGATCGCGGTGCTTAACAGCTTTGACTGTTGCATCTACTGCGCCCTTTTCATCATCCTTCTGACCAACAAGTTTGGTTTCAAATCTCTTTGACTCCCCGGCCTTTAAACCGATCAGTGCTTCATCCAGGCCATCAACCATGCGGTTTGTGCCAACTTCATAAGAAAGATCGTTAGCAGTTCCACCTTCAACAGCTTCGCCATTAATTGTTGCGACTAAATCTAATGAGACAAAGTCACCATTCTCGACAGCTTTTTCAACTGTGGTCAAAGTTCCAAAACGTGCGCGCAGGGCATCTACTTGCTCTTCTACTTCTGAATCAGCGACGACGACATCTTCTACGGTGAGAGTAATCTTTGAAAAATCTGGCAGCTTTAATTCTGGTCGCACATCTACTTCTGCGGTGAATGAGAACTTCTCGCGATCAACTAATTCGGTAACTTCAATATTTGGACGACCGATTACAAAAACATTCTGCTCTTTAAGTGCCGCGGCATAAAATGGTGAAATAGATGAATTAATAGCTTCATCCAAAATTGCTGGGCGACCAACACGTTGTTCGATCATCGCTTGTGGAACTTTGCCCTTACGAAATCCTGGGATATTGATACGTTCGCCAAGAGCTTTATAGGCACCTGAAATATGTGGTTCTAATTCTTCAAAAGAAACTTCAATAGAAAGCTTTACACGAGTTGGGGAAAGAGTTTCGACTGCGCTTTTCACTTTGCTCCTTGAGTTTTATTTATGAGAATTAATTGTTCTGGTCGGGGCGAGAGGATTCGAACCTCCGGTCTCCTGCTCCCAAAGCAGGCGCGCTAGCCACTACGCTACGCCCCGCGGCGTAAGTCCGAATTCTAAGCCCTAAATTCCCTCTCCAAAACCAACGGGAAACCGCCTGAGAATGTAAAAAGGGCCCGAGGTTTCCCCCGAGCCCTTTCTTTTTTACTTCTCGATTACTTAATTAGCCAATCCAAGTATTAATTGGTGAGCTTAAGAAGTAGACCATGAAGAGACCAGATACCAAGAGAAGCAGCGGATGAACTTCGCTACGACGGCCTTGGATAACACGAATCACAACATGTGAAACAAATCCTGCGCCGATACCTACAGAAATATTGTAAGTAAATGGCATCAAGATAATTGTTAGGAATGCAGGAATTCCGATTCCATAGTCAGCCCAATCCAAGCCCTTGATCTGTGACATCATCAAGAATCCGACGACAACAAGAGCAGGAGTTGCTGCTTCGTAAGGAATAACTGCAACAAGTGGTGCAAGGAATGTGGTCAACAGGAATAGCACACCAGTTATTACTGATGACAAACCTGTTCGCGCACCTTCACCAACACCTGCTGCTGATTCGATGTAGCTGGTATTTGAAGAGATGCTTCCAGCTCCACCGGCCATTGCGGCCACTGAGTCAACAAAGAGAATCTTGTTGTTATTTGGAACTTCGCCCTTGCTGTCGATCAATCCTGATTCGTGACCGATTGCTGTAACTGTTCCGACAGTGTCGAAGAAGTCAGATAGCAATAGTGTGAACACAAAGAGGATTGCTGCAACAAGTGAAATTCTTTCGAAAGAACCGAAGAGGCTGAATTGTCCTAGAAGACCAAAATCAGGTGTGGCAACTACTTCGGAAGGCATTGCAGGAACGTTTAGATTCCAGCCCTTTGGATTAGTTTTTCCTGTAGCGCCATCGAACAATGGGCCAATTTTGAAGGCTGATTCAATTGCAATCGCAACTGCAGTTGAAACGATGATTGCGATAAGAATTGCACCCTTTACCTTCTTGACCATAAGTCCGATCATCAATAGAAGACCAAAACAAAATACAACGATTGGCCAACCAACAAGAGTTCCGCCATCGCCGAGTGTTACTGGCACTGGACCAACACCTGTGCGACGAACGAAGCCTGCATCAACCAGACCGATTAGAGCAATGAAAAGACCGATACCAACTGAGATTGCGATCTTAAGTTGCGCAGGAACCGCACCGAATACCGCTTTTCTAAAACCAGTCAGAACAAGAATGGTAATAATGATTCCTTCTAGAACAACAAGTCCCATTGCATCTGCCCATGACATCTGCGATGCAATACTCACTGCAACGAATGTGTTTAGGCCAAGACCTGTTGCGAGCGCAAGTGGAAAGTTTCCAACTACACCCATGAGGATTGTAAGAACACCTGCGATTAACGCAGTTGCTGCAGCAATAGCTGCAAGGTTTGGAGCGTCGCCACCTCCGAGATACTTTCCGTCAGCATCTTTAGATAATCCGATGATCAACGGGTTAAGTGCCACGATGTAAGCCATTGTGAAGAACGTGACGAAACCACCACGAACTTCGCGACCTACGGTTGAGCCACGTTCAGATATTTTGAAATAACTATCTAGCATGGTTGAGCCCTTCTGATTTTGGTATCGGGGGTGTTTGCGACCCCGTGGGCATTCACGGCGCACAAGCCGGAGGAAGATGAAACGCACGTTAGCCCTTACCTATAAGTAGGTCGCGCAAATACACACCGTTTCCCCAGAAAAGTTTCGGGTTTTAAGGGTGAAATCATTAGGTGGGCAAAGCCAATCCCCGCAGCGGTGTAACATAATGGCTGGTTCACGCTCAATTCATGCGTATCGCACGAAATCTGCGGGTGTAGCTCAATGGTAGAGCCCCAGCCTTCCAAGCTGGCCATGCCGGTTCGATCCCGGTCACCCGCTCCAGATCATTTCAACTTAACTGACTATGAAATCGCACTCACTTGCATGGCAATAAATGAACCTGTAAATCTAAGTCCCGGAGAATCAGATAGTTCATTGCAAGTAATTGTTGCCGTTAAATAAAAGTTATTTGTGGTGCTCGCTCCATTGACCAATACCGTTGCAATAATGCTGCTCTCTTGCTCGGTAGCTCCGCTTCTACTTGTATAACCATTTTGAACAACATAGTCCGAAGTAAGTATTGCAAGTGAGTCTGATGCAGCGACTCCAAGTTTGATTAATTTAGCCAACCCAGTATCAGCAACGCCATGGAGAAGTAACTGAACAACATAATTTTTTCCAGATACGAAACTGCCAAAATCTTTGATTGATGTGGATGAGCTAGAGCCAATCATTGTTGTAAATGTCAGCAGCCCCATCGATGAAGAGTATGAACCCGCTGGCCCAGTAAGTCCGACTGTTCCGGTTTCACCTTTTGGTCCAGTTGCGCCAATTGATCCGGGCGAACCATTTGTTCCATTTGTTCCGTTTGTTCCGTTACTGCCACTTGCACCATTACTTCCTGCTGCACCCGGTGAACCAGAACCTGCAGGACCAGTTGACCCCGGAGCACCTGATGGGCCAGTTGCACCTGGTGCACCTGGTGCACCTGGTGCGCCGTCGATTCCAGTTGTTGACGTTCCCTTTGCACCTGTTGCACCAGTTGCTCCATTACTTCCGTTTGTTCCATTCGTTCCTGGTGCACCTTTTAATGGAACAGGTGCAGGCCATTTATTGTTCGTTTTTGGGCCATATATATTCATGTTATTTGTATCGATGTAAAAGTCGCCATCAATTCCCTTGGTTGATTTTGGTGCACCTTTACCGCTTAACAAAGTGTTTATTCCAGGCGTTACTACGCGGCCAGCTTTAGAAATTGTTGATTTCTTTACGGGATTTGCTTGGGCAGATGTTGTTAAATTGCCAGTTATTAAGAGCGGCGTTATTAATAGTGCCAAAATTCTCAAAGATTTTGTGGGGAACATGCTGGCACACCTTCCGAAATCTCTTTTCCCCTTGTTTAGGGGCGATGTAATAAAAAGGGTGCTCCAATAGCCTGGCCCGCACAAGGCCTTTTGTGAGTGCAGCCTCTTATGCCCCGCATAACAGTATGGACACACGCTCAACATTCACAGTTAAAATTCAGGTTTATTCATTATTCTCCTCAGCCTAACGATGTTATCTACGGGTATCCGGAAGTAACCACTTCAGGTGCTGGGACAGATCGAAAGCTATGAAAGTAGCTACGACACAAAAGGGGCAAAGAAGTTATGAATAAGAAAATCGCAGCCGCTGCAATTGCAGCAGCACTTTCAATCGGAACTATTACATCAGTTTCTACTGCGCAAGCAGATAGTGGACGAACAAAAGGTGTTCCTTCACAAGTTGCAACAGTCCTTTCAGGGCTAGTTGCAAAGGGAACTCTCACACAAGCACAATCAGATGCAATTACTGCAGCGTTAACTGCAGCTGCACCTGTTAGACCATTAATGCCATTTGGCAAGATGGGTGGAGAAAATAAGGCAGCGGAAGAAGTAGTAATAACTTCTACCCTCGGAATCACTGCAGCTGATCTTCAAGCCGCACGCGTTGCTGGTAAATCACTTGCAACACTTGCTGGCGACAAGAAGGCAGCACTTATAACTGCACTTATTAATTTCCAAACAACTGAAATTGATGCAGCTGTTACTGCTGGAAAATTAACTGCAGCACAAGCAACAACCGCTAAGGCTGGTTTAACTGCTCGTGTAACAGCAAAGGTCGAATCTGTTCCAGCTCCAAAAATTAAGGGAATGGACAAAATGGGCAAGGGCAAGAAAATGCACGGCCCAGACAATGACGATGCTCCAAAGACAACAACATCTAGCCTGAAGAAGTCTTCTGCGCGACCATCGATTGTCTAAATAAAGGATCAGATCCAAACTCTCTACGTTAACCACGCGGCTCTCGCTAGAAATAGCGGGGGCCGTTTGACTTTTCTGCCATTATTGCGAAATGAGAATTCACATTGGAAGCGATCACGCGGGGCTGGAATTTAAAGGTGTAATCATTAAACATTTGCAGGCAAATGGCCACGAAGTTATCGACCACGGACCCATTGAATATGACGCTTTAGATGACTATCCGGTTTTCTGCATTCCTGCGGCGCAGGGTGTTGCAAATGATCCGGGCTCGCTCGGAATAGTTCTTGGTGGTTCTGGAAATGGCGAACAGATGGCTGCAAACAAAGTTAAGGGAATTCGTGCGGCATTGGTCTGGTCGCTTGAAACTGCGGTTCTTGCGCGTGAACATAACAATGCAAATGTGATTTCAATTGGTGGGCGAATGCACTCTGAAGAATTCTGTTTAGAACTTGTTGATAAATTTATCGCCACACCATTTCCTGGTGATGAGCGACATGTTCGTAGAATTAATTTGATGGCTAAATTTGAAGAGACTGGAAAGGTTTAAGCCTTTAAATATTTTAGATCTGTAACGATATGGCCTTTGCCGAGGCCCTTTCCTTCAAATCTTGTTAGCGGGCGAAAATCTGGTTTCGGGATAACTCCCCCAGTAAATCTGGAGTCTGACCCAAATTTCTCCTCACTCCATTGGGCGTATGCAACCCAATCAGTAGCAATATGAATATAACCACCAGTTTTTAGCTTTCGATAAATTAAATCTACAAAATCTGCTTGAACAATTCGGCGCTTCCAATGTTTCTTCTTATGCCAAGGGTCTGGGAAGTAAAGATGCACGCCATCGAGACATTGATCTGGCATCTGTTCGTTTAGAACAATGCGGGCATCTTCATTAATTAATCGCAGGTTCTTCAAATCGAATTCATTTATTCGAGCAAGCAATGAACCTATTCCGGGACGATGAACTTCTAGAGCAAAGAATCCGGTTTCAGGAAAATTGCGAGCAATTTCGGCTGTGGCCTCGCCCATGCCCGTGCCGATTTCCATGATTACCTTTTTGCTATTTGGAAATATCTCAGATGGAACTATTGGATGGTCTGGAACTATTCCGAATTGATCCCAGAACAAATCAGTCGCCTTTGCTTGGGCTTCGGTAATTCGCGTTCCGCGCAGACGAAAAGACCTATTACTTAAGTTGTAAAGGCTGCTCTTCTCCGGGGAACTCATGTGGGTATCTTAGATAAGGATGGATAAGGTTGGCTCATGCCTGGATTAAATATCTCAAGAGCCGAAGCACGCGAACGTAGCAGCCATCTAGCCGTCACTTCATATGTGGTGACAATCGATGTCTGCCAAGGCCCAGAAAACTTCATCACTTCATCAACCGTTAAGTTCAGTTGCAACCAGCCTGGATATGACACATTTATCGATGCCGTTGGAAAGAAAATCATTTCTGCCAAGTTAAACGGTGCGGATGTTGATGTTGCTGATTACGACGGTGAAAGCGTTTTCCTAAAAGGTTTAGCTGCGGAGAATGAATTAGTAATAGAGATCTTGGGCGATTACTCAAAGACTGGTGAAGGCCTGCAGTATTCAGTGGACCCAGCAGATAATGAAGTTTATTTATATTCCCAAGGTGAGACTGCATATATCCGCAAGATGTATCCATGCTTTGATCAGCCAGATTTAAAAGCAACTTTCCAATTAACCGTAACTGCCCCTGCGCATTGGGAAGTTATTTCTAACTCACCAGTTAAAGCTAAGAATTCAATTGCTGGCGAAAAGAACGTTTGGGAATTCCTACCAACTCCAAGAATTTCAACCTACATCACAGCGCTAATCGCTGGTCCTTATTATCACGTTCATGATGAATACGTTGGTCAGAAAACTGTTCCACTTGGAATCTACTGCCGTAAGTCTTTAGCAGAATCTTTAGATCCTGAAGATATTTTTCTTGTTACAAAACAGGGCTTTGCATATTTCGAAAAGGTATTTGGTCTTGCTTATCCCTTTGAGAAATATGATCAAATCGCAGTGGTCGATTTCAATTGGGGCGCAATGGAGAATTCAGGCGCCGTAACATTCCTGGAAAACTTACTTGTATTTCGAAGCAAGGTAACCGAGCGCATGTATGACGCACGCGCAAATACCATTCTGCACGAAATGGCACATATGTGGTTTGGAAATATGGTCACTATGCAGTGGTGGGATGACTTGTGGCTTAACGAATCATTTGCAGAATGGTCTTCACACTTAGCTTCAGCTGAAGGAACTCGTTTTGTCACTGCCTGGACTGGCTTCAACTCAGAGCGAAAGAACTGGGCATATCGCCAAGATCAACTATCTTCAACGCACCCAATCGTTTCGGACATGATTGATATCGAAACAGTTAATGCTAATTTTGATGGAATTACATATGCCAAAGGCGCTTCGGTTCTTCAACAATTAGTGGCTCACGTCGGCCGCGACAACTTCATCGCAGGGCTGCAGAAGTATTTTGCAAAGCACGCCTTTGCAAACACAACTCTCGATGATTTATTAGTTGAACTAACAGCGACAAGTGGCCGCGATCTAAAGCCTTGGGTTTCAACTTGGCTGCAAACTGCGGGTGTAAACACCTTGCGTCCTAAGCTGGAAATAGCAGATGAGAAATATTCAAAGATTGAAATCCTGCAAGAAGCACCACTAGTTCCTGCTGGATCAAAGGAACTTCGCCCACATCGCTTGGCCGTCGGACTTTATGATGTTAAAGGCAACGATGTCGTTTTAAGAAAATCTGTTGAACTAGATGTTGCCGGAGCAAGCACAACTGTTGTTGAGCTAGCTGGCGAGAAAGTTGCAGACTTGTTGTTAATTAATGATCGCGATTTGTCTTACGCAAAGGTTCGATTAGATGAGCGTTCAATAGCAACCCTAAAATCTCACTTAGGCGATATCTCAGATGGTTTGACCCGAGCAATGTGCTGGGCAATCTCTTGGGACATGTTGCGTGACGCAGAAATAAGTGCGACTGACTTTATTGAAATCGCATTAGCTGGCCTGCCAGGTGAAAGCGACATTACTGTCGTAACAGTTATTGGCAATCAATTAACAACTGCCGTAGAACTTTATGCAAACCCAGCAAATCGCGATGCACTTCGAATCAAGGTTGCTGATGGAATTGCTAACTTACTGGCTTCAGCAAAAGCCGAGAGCGATCACCAACTTCAATTCGCCAGAATCTTTGCCGGTCTTGCAGTAACGGAAGGACATGGAAAACAATTACGTGCGCTGCTAGATGGAAAACTTGCTGGGCTTAAGGTTGATGCAGATCTTCGTTGGACATTTGTATTGGCGCTCTGCGAACGTGGCTTGTTTACTCGCACAGAACTAGATGCCGAACTAGAAAGAGATAACACAATTAACGGCCAACTTGGTCACGCAACTTGTGTTGCCGCATTCCCTACTGCTGATGCCAAGGCTGCTGCTTGGAAAGCAATTACTAAAGAGGATTTAACAAGTTCAATCCGTGCATCAATTCACCGTGGATTTATGCGTTCAGGACAGCGCGACTTATTGGCCGCTTATGTTGATCCTTATTTCGATTCACTTCTAACAATGTGGGATAGCGCTTCATTTGATATCGGAAGCTCATTCGTAGAACTCTGTTACCCAACCTACATAGCTAATCAGGCGACTTTAGATAAGACTATTAATTGGCTTGATACAACTGGCAAAGATTCAGCCGCTGGCCTTCGGAGATTAGTTTCAGAGAGTCGTGACGCACTTTCTCGTTCTCTTAAAGCACAAGCTAAGGATGCTTAAAAACTATTCAATTCGAGTGAGTGTTGAACTGTTCTTCTTCTTGCGATCGATTGTAGAAAATGCAACTACGACTGAAATAAGAACAAATAACGCTGTTGGAATTACTACGAAATAAACTATTCCAAGAAATGTTCCAAGAGGCTCGCCTGGAAGAGATCCATCTTCTTGGGTAACTCGATTTAGAACGCTAGTGAAAAATTGCATATGCGTATCTTAGGCAACGCCGTGTTCAGCACCAAATGGACGAAGGTATGAAATCCATCTCGTATCTGGTTTTCCAGTCCCCAGAATTCTCCAAGCAGCGCCTGCTGGTTCGCGTGGCAGCGTCTTTAACTTCCAACCAATTTCTTTTAACGTGCGATCGGCTTTCTGGTGATTGCACTTGTGGCAAGCTGAAACAACATTCTCCCAATTATGGGAACCACCACGACTGCGTGGAATCACATGATCAATCGAAGTTGCAGGTGCGGTGCAGTAAACACATCGCCCACCATCACGCGCAAAGAGTGCGCGACGCGAAAGTGGAACTGCGTGGCGATAAGGAATTCGAACAAACTTAACTAATTTGATAACTGCTGGAAGTGTTATCTCGCCAGCAGAATAATGAAGGACAGTGTCAGATTCTTCGACAGTTGTGGCTCGCTGATTTAAGACGAGGATCAACGCTCGTCTCTCTGATACGACACCTAGTGGCTCATAAGTGGCGTTCAGTACCAATGTCTGTGGCACTTGAAATGCTCCCTTTTTATGGATCTTGCTCCAACGCGTGGCCCGTGTTGTTGGGTAAATAGTGCCGTAAGAGAGGCAAAAAATCGCGCATTTCTGATGGCGAATCTCGTGAATAGAAGGTTTATTCTTCGAGCATGACCCTTAGCAATAATGCCCAAGAGATTTATGACTGGTTTATCGGTGCGCCTTTCCACATAATTTTGATCCTTGTCATCGCCCTGGTCTTTCAGAGGGTCGGTGGCCGCGCCGTCGCAAGGGCAATAAATCGGATTGCTGAAGCGGATTTTGTTCCTGGTCCAAAACGCGGAATGGAACGCCAACGCGAACGTGCACGAACTGCAGGTTCTGTTCTTAAATCTGCTCTTAACGCTGTCATCTGGTTGATTACCTTGACCATGATTTTAAGTGAGCTCGGATTTAATCTTGGCCCACTTGTTGCATCGGCTGGTGTTATCGGTGTTGCACTCGGACTGGGAGCCCAAACTTTGGTGCGTGACGTTCTTGCTGGAATGTTTATGTTGGTTGAAGATCAATATGGTGTTGGAGATCAGATTGAAACCATGGAAGTTGTTGGCGTTGTTGAATCAGTTGGACTTCGAATAACAACTGTTAGGTCTTTAGATGGAACGCTCTGGTATCTGCGTAATGGCGAAATTCTAAAAATTGGTAATAAATCCCAACCTAAGGCAAATTAACTATCTGGCTGATTCTTCATTGAATGAGCTGCATATTGAAAATAGGTCCAGAGTTCTTCTTTAAGTTCCTCAGCAATATCTAAATCAATTACTGCCGCATGCATACATTGAAGCCAAGCATCGTGTTCTGGTGTGGCGATATGGAATTCTGCATGTCGCATACGAAGTCTTGGATGGCCACGTTGCTCTGAATAAGTTGAAGGTCCGCCCCAATATTGTTCGAGAAATAGTGCAAGACGCTCCTCTGCCCCAGCCATATCTTCTTCCGGATACATTGGTTTTAAAATTGGATCTAATGAAACCCTTTGGTAAAAACGCTTTGTTAGCTCTTTAAATGTTGCAGAGCCGCCAGCGCGTTCATAAAAACTAGCTTCACTCATGCTCGAGGTATTGCGAAAGTAGGGTGCGCTCTTCTTCATTGATTGCGCGAGAACGCTTGGTTTCCATATCAACTGCGACCTGAACAGTTCTGGCCTTGGCATGGACTCCAGCTTTTGAGGTTAACTCATAATCAAGAACGAAGGAAGAATTTCCGATTTTTGAAACCCAGACTGCAATATCAATTTCGAAGCCGCCTTCAGTGATTGGCTCTAGATAATCAATTTCAGCACGCGCAACTACCATGTCCGAGAACATTGGCTTTAAACCTTTTGCGATTCTGGAATACCAAGTGAAATCGGCTCGAACTTCTTGAATGAAAGTTAAGTAATTTGCATTATTGATATGACCAAATGCATCTAGATCATTCCAACGAACATAGGTTTTTCCGTGGTGGCGCATTAACGAGTGAGCTTCCGATAAGTAACTCGATGCGGTCTAGATGCCTCTATGCCCAATCTGGCAACTTTGTTCTCTTCGTAGGATTCAAAGTTTCCTTCAAACCAGAACCACTGTGAATCGCCTTCATAAGCCAAGATATGTGTTGCGACTCGGTCCAAGAACCAGCGATCGTGGGAAATAACTACAGCGCAACCAGGAAATTCGAGCAGCGCATTTTCTAATGAACCAAGTGTTTCAACATCAAGGTCGTTTGTTGGCTCATCGAGAAGTAAAAGATTTCCACCCATTTTTAAAGTTAGTGCTAGGTTCAAACGATTTCGTTCTCCACCAGATAAAACTCCGGCAGCTTTCTGTTGATCTGGACCTTTAAATCCAAATGCCGAAACATATGCACGCGATGGCATTTCTACTTGCCCAACTTTTATGTAATCCAAACCATCTGAAACAACTTCCCACAAACTCTTCTTTGGGTCGATGCCACCACGAGACTGGTCTACATAGGAAATCTTTACAGTTTCACCAATCTTTACAGTGCCGCTATCTGGTTGTTCCATACCCAAAATAGTTTTGAATAGCGTGGTTTTACCGGCGCCGTTTGGTCCGATTACTCCAACAATTCCGTTACGTGGCAGGGTAAATGAGAGATCATCAATAAGTAAGCGATCTCCAAAGCCCTTCTTCAAATGTTCTACTTCAACAACAACATTTCCAAGACGTGGACCCATCGGGATTTGAATCTCTTCGAAATCTAATTTGCGAGTCTTCTCAGCTTCAGAAGCCATCTCTTCATAGCGTGCCAAACGGGCCTTAGATTTAACTTGGCGCCCCTTGGCATTCATCCGAACCCATTCAAGCTCTTCAGTCAGGCGCTTCGCACGCTTGGCATCTTTCTGGCCTTCGATCTTTAAACGTGTTGATTTGGTATCCAAGTAGGTTGAATAGTTTCCTTCATAAGGGAAGGCGCGACCACGATCGAGTTCCAAGATCCACTGCGCAACATTGTCCAAGAAATATCTATCGTGAGTAATTGCTACAACGGTGCCAGGATATTTACTTAGATGTTGTTCGAGCCATAAAACAGATTCCGCATCCAAGTGGTTTGTTGGTTCATCTAGAAGCAGAAGATCTGGTTGTTGCAATAGCAATTTACAGAGTGCAACGCGACGACGTTCGCCGCCCGATAGAACTGTTACATCGGCATCACCTGGTGGACAGCGAAGTGCATCCATCGCTTGCTCAAGTTGTGAATCTAAATCCCAAGCATTTCGGTGATCCAATTGTTCTTGCAGAGCTCCCATCTCGGCCAACAACTTGTCGTAGTCGGCATCTGGATTGGCCATCTCATCGCTTATTTGATTGAAGCGAGCAAGTAATCCAATTGTTTCAGCAACGCCCTCTTGAACATTCTCTAAAACTGTTTTGGTTTCATCAAGTGGTGGCTCTTGTAACAAAATTCCGACTGTGTATCCCGGCGATAAGAAAGCCTCACCATTTGAAGGTTGTTGTAGCCCTGCCATAATTTGCAGGACTGTTGATTTACCGGATCCGTTAGGACCAACAACGCCAATCTTTGCCCCCGGCAAAAACATCAAGGTCACATCATCTAGAATTACCTTGTCACCATGCGCTTTTCGCGCCTTTTTCATCGTATAAATGAACTCAGCCATGTGCGAAACCTTATCGGTTCAAATCGGTAGACTCGCACATGAAATTCAACAAATGCGCCTGTAGCTCAGTCGGATAGAGCAACCGCCTTCTAAGCGGTAGGCCGCAGGTTCGATTCCTGCCAGGCGCGCACTGGAGAACCATGCACTAGTAAGAAATTAGGAATAAATTAGGAAGAAAATTAGAAAGAAATTAAAAAGAAAATTAGGAGAAAGAAGAACGGCCAGGCTGATAAGCCTGGCCGTTCATTTTCATCTTCGGGATTAGTAGGTTTTAACCCAACTTAGCGATTGCAGCTTCTGCAAGCTTCCGGAACTGACCTTCAATTGGAATGAAGGCATCATCGGCACCGAGATCTGTGCACTCACGGGAGATTATGAAGTTTGCCCACTCCTTAATTGCTGGAACGTTCGCCTTATTCTTGTAGTCTGAATCACCAAGCATGTAGCTAATAATTCCTAGAGTGTAAGCACCTGGCTCTTTTGTATCATAATCAAAGGTGAAGAATCCGGTTGATCCAACCTTTGATGATGCAAGGAAGGCGCCAGTTGCAGTTGCTGTTGGAAGCATGAAGTTTCCTGCAGCATTACCAATCGCTGCAGTCTTCAGGTTGTACTTAGCGCCATAAGATGCTTCGGCGTAAGTGATTGAGTATTTTGTTGCCGCTGCCAATTGTGAGACTCCTTGTGAGAAGTTCGCACCAACGATGCGGCCAATGTTTCCAGGTGCGTTGATGTTGCCTGGGAAAGCGGTTGAAAAGAGGTCATTTGCAGACTTTGTCCAAGTGGCTGGATTTACGCCCCTGAGCCATGAAGTGAAATTGTTTGAAGTGCCTGACTTATCCGCGCGGAAGATCACTGTAATCTTCTGGTTTGGAAGTGTGTATCGAGCATTTCTTGTTACATTGCGAACAACGATTGGTTGTCCTGCCTTATTTTTTACAACGTCACCCTGAGCATTTTTGCGATAAATAACTTCTGTAACCTTGCGATTGTTATCTTTTACAATAGCTGGATCATTCCAACGTGTGATTTCGCCAGCAAAGATCTTTGCAGCTGTTGTTGGAGATAAGTAGAGCTGGGTGTTCGCGGGTAGATTATGAAGAATAGCGATTGGTGCAGCTACCGCTGGAATATGAACAATAGTTGGGCGCGCTGTTGTGGCTGTGTGTGCAGAATCTGAGAACCAAACATCACCTGTCTGATTATCTGAAGCTGTCTTTCCTGCTCCAGAACCGCCGCCGCCGTATGTCAGTGAGTGTCCTGTTTTCTTATTGAATGGGACCTTGCACGCTTCGATGAGGAGTTGAGGGAAGCTAGCGCCTGCGCCCGAAAGACTTGCCGCTTGTGCCGCTGGTGCAAGTCCCACGATGAGGCCGACTGCAACTGCTACGACACCAAATTTACTTGAGAGTTTCATCTTCTACCTTTCAGTTACATCCCGAGATTGGGACCCACATGTTGTGAGAACTTCAAAGTAGTTAATGAGGTGGTCTAACGTGCTACGACTTGGTGAACAACGATTGAACTTTTCGCAAATAGTTGAGTTATATTATTAACCGAATCGGCCGGTGACATAGTCCTCCGTGCGCTTATCGCGAGGACGAGAAAAGAGCTCGTTTGTGGGTGCCACTTCAACCAATTCGCCGGGGCCGCCATCTGAGAGCATAAATGCGGAGTAATCAGAAACGCGAGCGGCCTGCTGCATGTTGTGAGTAACAATTACAATCGTCATCGTCCGCGAAAGCTCTGAGATAGTCTGTTCGATTCGGAATGTTGAGCCAGGATCAAGAGCCGAACAAGGCTCATCCATCAACAGCACCTCTGGGCGCACTGCAAGAGAGCGTGCAATACAAAGACGCTGTTGTTGACCACCAGAGAGCGCGCTTGCATGCTCGCCCAAACGATCCTTTACCTCTTCCCACAAACCCGCGCGAACAAGGCACTCTTCCATTAGTTCTTTGGTATTTGAGACTTTGAGCTGAGCTAACTTAATTCCTGAAAGAACGTTCTGCCCGATAGTCATTGATGGGAATGGATTTGGTTTTTGAAAGACCATTCCGATACGAAGGCGAATCTTTGTTACATCTGTTCCTGCAGCATAAATATCTTTTCCGCCAAGAAGAACTTCACCAGCAAGAGCGGCCGTTGGAATAAATTCGTGCATCCGGTTAAGCGTACGAAGGAATGTTGATTTTCCACATCCTGATGGGCCGATGAGGGCTGTGACTGTTCCGGCCGCAAAATCTAGGGTGACATCTTTGAGCGCATGCTTCTTGCCAAACCATGCATGAACACCGCGTGCCTCTAAACCAGAACCGATCGGCTGCGTACCTGGAGCTTTGACTACTCGTGCGCTTGCTAAATCCGCTAACGAATGAGGTGTGGTCGTTGTTTTCATCTTATCTCCTGGTTTAGGTTGTGAATTCTCTTGTGGGACTTCGCCGTGAGTGCTCATATATATCTACCGTTTCCTTGTCCGTGAAGAGATAAGCCGGGCTGCCATGAAGAGAATAAGAACCCAGACTAGTAGCACCAGGATTCCCGCCCAAGTGCGATAGCTGGACTCTTCAGAGCCGCCCAAAAGAAATGCCTTCCAAACGTAGAAGGGAATCGAACCCATTGGTCCAGAGACTGGATTGAAATTAGTCGCATCGCCGCCACCGGTGACCAGGATTAGAGGGGCTGTCTCACCAATAATTCGGGCGACTCCCAAAATAATCGCTGTCACGAGCCCGCTCTTAACTGCAGGGACCACGACCATTGCAACTGTTCGCCACTGGGTTGCGCCGAGCGCCAGCCCAGCTTCACGTAAATCGTTTGGGATCAGGAGAAGCACTTCCTCTGCGGTGCGTGCAACTGTTGGGATCATCAAAATCGAGAGTGCCAAGGCTCCCATAAGCCCTGAGAACGACTGAGTAATTGGGTAGACAATACTGGAGAGAATAAATAGACCTGCAACGATTGAAGGAACTCCAGACATCGCCTGCACCAGAAAGCGAATCAACCCTGCAAATTTTCCCTTAATCTCAGTTAAATAGAGCGCTGTGAGAATCGAGATCGGCAGCGTAAAAATTAATGCAAGTCCAACCATAATAAATGTTCCAAGAATCGCTGCAAGCATTCCACCAGTTTCAATTGAGTCATTGACTGTTGCTTGAGACATGTCTTGTGTAAATAATCCCCAGTGAAGACCGCGCCAGCCTTTTGAAATCACTGTGGCCAAGATGCTCACGATTGGAATAATCGCTAGGAAGATGGCAAAACGAGAAATACTGGTAAGCAAACTATCTTGAGCGGCAGGGATTCCAGCTCTTCGATATTCGGTAATAAATGAGATAGAAACATAAGAGATGAAGAATGCAATGACCCAACCTAGTTTCCCGTTGAGTCCCGTTGTAAATAAAAGAACAACCGATGCAAGGACAGAGAGAAGAAAGCTCAATGCTTTCTGGCTTCGCTCTTTCCGAGTTGGCAGCCAAGGCATCCCTGGTTTGACTTGATCAAGGTTGGACATTTAGCGACCTGTCTTTCCTAGTCGGCTTACAAGAAAGTTAGCAATGAAGTTAATGATGAGAGTTAGTAAAAAGAGCACCAGTCCAGCTGCCATAAGAGCATTGGTCTCGTCACGATCGGCCTCACCGATTTTAAGCAGGATCATCGAGGCAATATTTCCACCTGCTCCAAAGAGCACTTGCCAGTTAACTTGGTAAACAATGTTAAGAACCGAGTAGACGGCAACCGTTTCTCCCATAGCCCGGCCAAGACCAAGCATCGCCCCGCCAATCACTCCACCACGTCCAAAAGGAATGACAACAGCGCGAATCATTGCAAGCCTTGTTGCACCTAAGGCGTATGCGGCCTGAATTCGATCCAATGGGGTTTGTGAGAAGACTTCACGTGAAATAGAGGTGCAAATAGGAATAATCATGATTGCGAGTACAACGCCCGCAATAAATGGTGAACGAGTAAAGACTGGGGCAGGAACATCGAATATTGGAATCCATCCCAAATACTTGTGAAGCAACTTAGCCCAATACTCCGCGCTGGGCATTAAGACTAAAAATCCCCAAAGGCCGAAGAGAAGTGAGGGGAACGCTGCCATAAGATCAATGAGAGCGATCAGGAAGTTGCGAATTTTTCGCCCTGCATAAAATTCAAGAAAGAGTGCACTCAGCACTGCAATTGGTATTCCGATAAAGACACCAATAGTTGCAGATAAGACTGTTCCGACAAGCATCGCGGCCAAACCATAACTCTGCGAGACAACGCTTCCGTTATCATCTTCGACTACTGACCAATCCGAACTGGTTATTAACCCGAATCCTTCGAGGCGAAATACTTCGAATCCACGGTAAGCAAGAAATGCAAGAATTAATCCAAGGATCAACAAGGAGGACATTCCACCGCTGGTAACAATCACTCGGAAGAATTGATCTGAACGACGAGGCTTAGTTACAAGCACGCGTGGCTCCGGCGTTGTGCTTACGGGGTTAATGGTTTGACTCACCCGGGGATTATGTCGGGCAGGCAATTCGTTGGCGAGGCTAGAAAGTGAACCCAAGGTGAACGAATGGTGAAATTACGGCCCAAGGCGCTATCTCGATTAGGCTCCCCCGGTGAGCTCAAAGAATGATTCCCCGAACCTGATTTGGGTCGATTGCGAGATGACGGGTTTAGACCTTAATAAAGATGTATTGGTCGAAATCGCAGTCCTGGTTACAGACTCCGAACTAAACATCTTGGGCGAGGGCGTTGACCTGGTTATCCGAGCAACCGAAGAGCAATTAAAAGGTATGAATGAATTTGTCACCAATATGCATACCGAATCTGGCCTAATCACCGAGATCCCAAATGGCGTGGAAATCGAAAAGGCCGAAGCCGAAATAATTGCTTACCTTGAAAAATATGCATCGGGCGCTGGCAAATCCCCACTGGCTGGAAATTCAGTTGGAACCGACCGAGCCTTTATCGCTCGCGATATGCCACTTCTAAATGCCTATCTTCACTATCGCACTATCGATGTCTCATCAATCAAAGAATTAGCTCGCCGTTGGTATCCCCGAATTTACTTCGCCGCCCCAAAGAAGACCGGCAACCATCGCGCGCTCGGAGATATCCGTGATTCCATCGAAGAGCTCGAGTATTACCGCAAGGCCATCTTCATCCCCAACAATTAAAATCGCTCTTTAAATGTAGCCACAAATTCTGATATTGTGGCCACATGGAAATTGGTATCAGGGAATTAAAAAATCGGCTATCTGAAATTCTGCAACGTGCAAACGAGGGCGAGCAGATCACAATTACAAATCACGGCCAGGCAATCTGTCTCCTTACACCGGTGCAGGGTGAAGAAATTAAACGGCCTGCATTTCTAGAACGTGCCATTGCAGAAGGGCGAGTAAGACCAGCCACTCGCGCCTCGATGGGCAATTTCAAGCGGATTAAGCCGCGCAAGGCAGGACCTACAACAACAGAATTGCTCATTGAATCTCGTCGCGAGCGCAAATTTTGACATCTCTTTATTTAGACTCAAGCGCATTACTAAAGAGGTATCTTGAAGAAGAGTTTTCTCAACAATGTGAAGAAATTATCATTAGATATCAGGATAAATACATCTCCCAAATCGGTGTGACCGAAACCCTGATCAACCTGCGCAAACGCCTTAGCGCTTCTGAATTCGCCATGGCAACAAAGCTTTTCGAGGCCGATATCGCTATCTTCAATATTATTGAATTCGACGAGGCGACCTCTTATTTAGCTGTTGAGATATCCGAGGGCACCAACTTGGCGACCTTAGATGCCATCCACTTAGCCTCTGCTGCGAGTCTTGGCAGCAAGACCATTGATTTTCTTACCTACGACAAAGTCCAGCGAAAAGCCGCAAAATCCCTAGGTTTTAAAACTCCTGGGTCTTAGTTCCCTTTGGAGAATGTAGACTATGACATCCATGGTGGTCGTAGCTCAGCTGGTAGAGCACTCGGTTGTGGTCCGAGATGTCGCGGGTTCGAGCCCCGTCGATCACCCCAATCTTTAGGAGACCTGAAATGGAATCTATGGTCTTCGACGTAGTAATTGAAATCCCAGCCGGCTCAAGAAACAAATATGAAATCAATCATGAAACCGGAGAAGTTCGTCTAGATCGAATGCTCTTCACTGCAACACGTTTCCCACATGATTATGGTTTTGTTAAGAACACACTTTCAAATGATGGCGATCCCCTTGATGCACTTGTCATGTTGGATGAACCAACATTCCCTGGTTGCGTAGTTTCTTGTCGCGTTATCGGAATGTTTCGTATGACCGATGAAAAAGGCGGCGATGACAAACTGCTCTGTGTCGCAGCTGGAGATATTCGAAAGTCTGGTCTCAAAGATTTAGCTGATGTGCCTTACTACGAGCTAGAAGAAATTAAGCACTTCTTCGAAGTCTATAAAACTCTCGAACCAGGCAAAGAAGTCCATGGTGGCGAATGGGTAAATCATGATGCCGCCCAAGTAGAGATCGTAAATTCCTATAATCGTTTCAAGCAGCATTAAACAGGCTTAAACATTAGAAGTTCCGACGCGCTTTAGGCTTTTGCGCACACCCCTTCTCGCTGATAGGGTCTGCGATGCGTTCGAGGTTTCCCCCTTTGAATGAGCTCGGGTTGTTAGCTCAGTTGGTAGAGCAGGTGACTCTTAATCACCGGGTCGGGGGTTCGAGTCCCTCACAACCCACTTATGCAAGTAGATGCAAGGCCAATATCCAAGCGCTATCCGTAGTGAAAAGTAACGAAAAGTTCTACCTGCTTTGTTTTGAAACTACTTCGGCAAGGATTGGTGCAGCAGCGACCCACTCAATGCCATACACCTTTTTGAATGCTTGGCTAAAGGTAGTTCCAGGTACATTTTGACTTATCAGTTCCAGTAAAGAATCTATTCCTCCGATCGCTGCAAGAGCTTCAACGGTGGCATAACCTAATGAATATGCATATTTATGTAGGGCGGGATTGGTATTTGCCAGATCAGGGTTTTTTCCTGGCGTGAGTTGATCGTAATATTGAAGAATGCTTGCAGGAGAGAAATCCTTTAATGACTGATCAGGTGGAAATTTCTTAATCTGACTGGCTTGATTCCATTTATATGAGTCTAAAGTCTTATTTCCCCCAATTTTTTGCATGAGAGTCGCATGTCCTTCGGAAAACCAAACCGGAGTTGCGTCTACCCAATGTCCCCATGTTGGTTTTTGTTGATAAGACTGAACAACATGTGTAAATTCATGAATGTCCTGTTCTGCATATTGACTGCGATCTGACCACCAAGGATTATTTGGCACACCAGTCTGAACAAATCCTTGCCAATTTCTTAAATTACCACCGCTTGCGATTTCGCAGTTATTTTCACTAGGACATGAGTAATTAATTGACCCATTCCACCAAGGTGCTCCATCTTTTTCCTGAAAAAATTTCTTAGCCCAATCTTTATCAATGAAATTGTAGTAAATGGCATAAATTTCTTCGGGTTGCTTAAAGTTTTTCATCATATTTGATGCCAAGCCAAATGCAGCGGCAGGATTTATGATTGCGGGTTTTGTATTTGGCCCCACTAAAACATTTAACTTATATTTTGGCTGATAACTGCTATCTATAAGAATCTGTCCTTGGTTGTAAACATTTATTGAAATCTCACCGTAGTTGGCCGCAATATTGCCCCAAGTTAAAACTATGGGAGTTGGAGTGGGAGTTGGAGTGGGAGTGGGAGTTGGAGTTGGAGTGGGAGTTGCTACTGGCAAGGGATCTGGTTTAACAGTTTCTACGCCTTTATTCCAAACCAACTTCTTGCCTAACTTGATGCATGTGTATGTCTTATTCTTGTATGGCACTTTTTGCATAAACACTTTGCATTTGGATCCTGGATTAACTTTCTGTGCTGAAATTGCTGCCACAGGAATTAGTGAAATGGCCAGGGCAATCAAAAATCCCTTGGCAAGACTCCCCTTGATTCGCATTCTAAAAGGGTAATGGGGAGATCCAGCCAAATGGGATATTGAGCATTTAATTCTGCTCTTACCTCCCAAAATGGCTTATCGGTCTTTGAAAACCTTTGAAATGTCCCTGGCTATCCCTAATATTGGAGATGAGTCAAGATCGGATATATCCACATATTGGGTCAAAGGGAATGGTTTGAAGGTTTGATAACGAGTCCCTCACAACCCACTTACAAAATAAAAAAGGGCTGAGGTGTTTAGCCCCAGCCCTTTCAAACCAAATTACTAGGCCCCTATTGCTCTAATCTGAAAAATCCACAAAGCAATAATTCCAATTGCTGTGATTACCATGAAAATTTCTGGCGGAGCTTTACGGGCATTTCTATTCCAAGTTGAGTCTTCATTCTTAGGAATGTCTTTAACGTATGCGGCTATATCGCCAAATACGCCTAGTGCAAACACCAAGAAAAATAGTTCAACGATGCTCACGATGACTTTCCAATTAGTTTGTGCTCCAGAGGAAAGATCGGCAAAGGCTGTTATTGCAAAAATGCCAATGTTTGAAAAAAGTCCGACCAGCATGACTGAAGATGTTTGGCTTGCGGCAATCTCATAACGCTTCTCATTAATTTCACGAATATCCATAGTTTTGCCCATCTGGGAAGAGCCAATTTGACTAACGAGAATCTACGCAGTCAAACCCCCTCTTTCAAGAATCTCCAAGCAAATTCCAAGTGAACAGAATGGATTGCGCACGTCGGGTCAGTATTTCGAACCCCTAACGAGCCAGTTAAATTATTAGATTCTCTTTGGCCTTCTTTGCGGCTGATCCTCTGCCATCTACACCTAACTTCCTATAAATGTTTCGGAGGTGTGTTTTCATCGTATTTTTTGAGATGTGCAAAATTTGACCAATCTCTGAGACGGTATTTTCGGTTATCAAATGTTTCAAGACCTCAATCTCACGCGCTGTCAATTGTTCTCCACTAATCTCAACTAACAAATTGCGTTCTTTGATCCGCTCAATCGCCAATCTACTCAATGACTCCAACCACAACGAGCCACGCTCGGAAGACAAATTTATGATTGCTTCAAGAGTTGAATTATCCTGACGTAAAAAAATTTCTCGAGCGCCTACCTTTTCGCCTACTTCAAGCGCAATCCTTAAGTATTCACGTTGCTTTTTGACGCCTTTATTTTCAAGTTTAGACAACTTCAAGTTTTTCATAATGATTTCAAAAGTAGTGTTTTCTGAAAGATCCTCAAGCACTTTTACATCCTCTGATTTGATCTTTTTTAAGATACTTTTACCTATCTTCTTCAGATAGATATTTTCAGGGTTGCGCTTTATTAAAGCGTCTATTCGCCCAAGATCATTCTTATGACTTTTCACAAAAATTTCAGAGAGATCCGCCAACCAACTCAGTGATTTAAATTCTGGATTCAGTGAAATCTGATCTCTTAATTTGTTGATTTTGTTAGAAACTTTGTCTTGGGTGTTGGGAATTCGTGACAAAATCCTAATTTCACCAACGTCGCACAGAAAGACAATAAACTTAAAGCCGTTCTGTTCGGCCTCCTCCCGCAGGCTAACAATTTCATTGAGGGCTTCATTGATCATAGAGAATTCATAAAGACATCGCATTACAACAAATTTGCAATCAAATGGTGAAGCAATTCCAACTCGTCCAGAAGCCTCTTCTAGTGCAATCGTGGATTTGGCTAATTCATACGCTTGGTTATATTCACCATGAAATAGTAGTTGCATAGATTTAATTGCAGACTTTGCATGATCCAAAACAATTAAATTATCTGGATTATCAATACTTAAAATATCTTCTGCGCACTTTTCAATTTTCTTGAAATCAGAGGTAACCAAACCAATACACGCGACAAGCCGAATCAATCTTCCCTTGTCCATTGGGTCTAAAGTTCCACTTTTAATCGGTGAAGCAATCGAAATTTCGGCATGCTTTAGTGATAATTCATAATCGCCATTATGAAAATTAACGTATGCCCGACACAAATTACTAATTTGATCTACCCAAGGTTTCAGATCATTTTCGCGAGTACTTGCTTCAAGTTCATCTAGTAATAGGATGCATTTTGTAAAATCTAAATCAATTAAATTACCAATTGCTTCAAATCCCTTAGTCATGAATAAACTATTTTCTGATTCATCAAGAGAGCTTTTCGCATATTCAATAAATTCTTTTCCTTGCCCAGTCAGGGATAGTTCAGCCATTCTGGTTAAATACAATCGATAGAAAAAATCTAAATCATTCTTTTCGATTGCAGTCTCAATAATTTTGTGCACACCGTCGGCAAAGCCAGGAAGGGGTGATTTAGCAGCCTCATGATTCACCCCACAAGGGTGATGCATTTGGGATGGTTTTAAAAGGCTATTTGAGCCTAGGGGGGTGATAAACAGGGGGGATTTACTCCTCTGTAATCTGTTCAACTGTAGCGTTGAACCATGAAACAAATAGCAATGTTGTTATACCCAGGATTTACTCCCCTAGATGCCATTGGCCCGTATCACGCGTTGTCACAGTTTCCGGGATATGAGTTTTCCTTCGTGGCATTAAATGCTGGCCCAATCAGTGATGGTTCAGCCACGATCATGCAAGCACAGAAAAGTATCTCTGACGTTTCGGCCGTAGATATTTTGGTTGTTCCGGGTGGGCTACCTGCCATCACCATGGCACGTTCTGGAGATCCACTAATTGATTGGATTGCAAAAGTTCATCCCACAACCGAGTGGACAATTTCAGTTTGCACAGGAGCACTTATGTTAGGCGCCGCCGGTGTTCTAAAAGGCGTTCCCGCAACAACACATTGGTATTCACATTCAGAGCTAGCAAACTATGGTGCGATACCTACTGATAAGCGAGTTGTTGAATCAGGAAAAATCATCACTGCTGCTGGTGTATCCGCAGGAATCGATATGTCACTTGTTCTTGCGGAGCGAATCTTCGGACAGGCCTTTGCAGAAAAAATGCAGTTGGATATGGAATACGACCCGAAGCCACCCTTTAACGCTGGCCACCCAAGAAGTGCACCTGCAGAAGTTCACGCAGAACTTCGTGAGCTCTTCGATTCGGTATTGAAGAAAGATTAATCAAATCTTAAATTAGTAAACCTTCAAGATTTTATCTAGTTCTTTTCGTTCTAGATCTGGCACGGTGCAACCGTCAGCGGGATAGCCAACAGGAAAAAGAATGTAAGGACGTTCAGTTGCAGGGCGTTCGAAGATTTCACTCAAGAATCCCATCGGGTTGGGTGTATGAGTTAAGGTTGAAAGTCCCATTGTGTGAAGACTTGAGATAAACATTCCGCAGGCCAAACCAACAGATTCATTAACATAATAATTCTTTTGTGGTGTTCCGTCCGGAAGAACTTGAGATTTCTGCGCAAAACAAACAACAATCCAGGGCACGATATCGAGGTATTCCTTATTTGAATTAGTGCCTAGATGAGAAATAGCGTTGCGCCAAGAGGGTGGCATGCGACCACCTTCATAATTCTCACGTTCTTCAATCTCAGCTGCTTCACGAATGCGATGTTTTAATATTGGATCTGATGTCGCGCAGAAGAACCAAGGTTGTTGGTTAGCACCACTTGGAGCAGTATTCGCAGTTCGAACCGCAATCTCAATCAATTCTTGCGGGATAGGATCTGGCGAAAACATACGCACACTGCGACGAGAGTTCATGTGTTCGAAGAACTCATTGCCACCTGTGAGAGATTTGTCGATTGGCGAACGCGAAGGTTGGTATTTCATTATTGAACTCTAACTAGGGATGCTTCTTAAGGAAATAGCCTGCGAGAACTTTTCTACTTCTGATCAACTTCCAAACTAGGTTCTGCTTTTCCAACTGAGCGCGCTTCAACTCTAACTACTAGAAATACGCCGAGAATCACGACGATTGCACCAATTAGCAAAGTGATTGAAAGCTTTTCTTCGAGAAATAAAACTCCAAGTGAAACCGCGATGACCGGATTAACGTACGCATAAGTCGCAATTAAACCTACCGGAGCGTTACCGACAAGCCAGAGATAACAGGTATAGGTTGCAATTGATCCAATCAAAACTAAAAATACCCACCACAACCATGATGAAATGGTTGCATCCAAAAGATCTCCGACATTTTCACCGAAGACAAGCCCTGCAAGTGACATGGCGATTCCGCCAAGAAGCATTTGGTAACAAGTGACAACCAAAGTGCTCTTTGGTAAATCAAGACGCGGAGCAATATAAGTTCCAAATGCCCAACCAAGATTTCCAAGAATCACCATAAACATCCATAAAATATGAGCGCTATTATTCGGTTTGGACAATTCTGGAATCAACAAAATACCGACACCGACGAATCCAATTGCGATTCCGACCCAACTCCAAATGGAAGTTTTTGCGCCATCGATTGCTTTAAAGATGGCAATCCAAAATGGAAGAGCTGAAATCAATAACGCAACCATGCCGGATGGAACATCATTGAATTGAGCCAGAGTCACCATTCCAAGACCAAGCCCCAACAAGAGTGCACCTAGTAGAGCTAAGAAAGGAATCTGCCTTCTTGTAATTTTTAAAAACCCTAGACCATATTTAATAGCGAGCACGAAACCCATCAATAGTCCTGCTGCAAGGAATCTGGATCCCATCGCCAACAGTGGAGGCATCGAGCGAATTGAATATTCAATTGCTAAATACGTAGATCCCCAAACGATGTAGACCACCCAAAGCGCTCCCCAAATCTTTCCGCGCGAAGGTGTGCTCATGAGTGCAATACAACCACAGTTGGACAATCCATATTGCGATTTTGGCTACCTTTAATTACCTTCGCCATGATTGTTACTTAGTGAATTTCGGAAGATGTAAATCGAATTGGATTGAAATTACGCGGGTAAGAATTACTACTAATCCTCCAAGAAGGGCGGCCAAATTCTGTGATAGATCAATCTGAATTAAAGCCACAAAAGTAATTGCTCCCATAAGTGAAGATGTTCCAATTGTTTCGCGGTGCAAAAGAACTGGTTCCAGCTGACAGAGCACATCTCGCAATAGCCCGCCAGTTACTGCAGTGATAACACCTAACAAAATTGCGGCAAACCATTTGATTTCCATCTCAGCTGCTAATTGAGCTCCGGACATTGTTGCAACAGCCAGACCAAATGTGTCCATAATCAAAAGCGTCTTACCGATATGTGTCACGCGCCTAAGAACTAATGTAATAAAAACTGCGGCAATTACGCTCGAAATAATCCACGGATCAATGGTCCAGTTTGGCTGGATACCGAGAAACACATTTCTAAGGGTTCCGCCTGATACCGATGCAATTGCTGCGATGAAGGCGATACCGCCGTAATCGAGTCCTTTATCAGCTGCTACCCGTGCACCAACAAGCGCGAAGACAAATGTTGAAAGCAGGTCGAGGCTATGTAGCAAAGTCATGGGTTTAGCAATCGAATTAACGATCAAGCAGGTTCTGAGCTGGATTGTATGCCGAACCATTTCGACGTTTTGCAATTGCAGAGAGCGCCTCTAGAACAACTCGGTTTGCAAGAATTGCAGTTATATCTGCGTTATCAAATGGTGGGGCAACTTCGACAATATCGATACCAACGATAGGAAGTTCAAGACAAATTCTGCGAACGGCTTCAAGTAATTCGCGACTTGTCATTCCACCTGGTTCTGGAGTTCCGGTTCCTGGTGCCATCCCTGGATCGACGACATCAATGTCAACAGATAAAAAAACACCGTCGCATTCACTTGTAAGAGTTGCGAAAGATTCATCTAGAACCGCTTTTAAACCTCGGTGATGAATTTCAGTCATCTCGTATGAGCGCATACCTTGATCTCGCATCCAATTTAGCGTTTTGTCTTCTGGCCAATACCCACGAAGCCCGAGTTGTAGAAAGCGATCACCGCGAACATATCCATTGTTTATTAGATTTCGCATCGGGGTTCCGTGTCCAACAAGTGCACCAAATTGATCTTCGCCGGTATCGGCGTGCGCATCAAAGTGAATCATCGAGATTTTGCCTTTACCACGATGCATCGCGATTCCAGCAACATCGGCTGACGCAATTGAATGATCGCCGCCAAGCACAACTGGAATTATTCCGGCGCGAGAAATTTTTTCGGTTGCCGCTTTCAAAACTTCAAGTGATTTAACGAGGTCTCCCCCGGGCATTAACAAATCACCAGCATCAAAAACTTTAACATCTTTTAGTCCATCGGTTCGAAGTGCAAGATGCGGTCTTGATCCATCATGAGGTAAATAATCTCCGCCTCGAATTGCTTGCGGCCCAAACTTTGCACCAGAACGATGTGAAGTTCCGGAATCGATTGGAGCACCAACGATGATTACATCGGCACCTTTATATGTTGCTGGATCATCTAAGTCGCATGTTGGAATACCAAGAAAGGTGAAGGCAGGTCCATACATGTTTCCGTGGTTAGTCATTCTGCTCTCCTTTCTATAACTATTCTGGCTTACGTTTTCTAAGCTTTCGTGGATCAACTCTCTTTGCGGATTCTTGTGCTTTAGTCAGAAGTGATCTGGCCCAAGTAAATTCAATTGCGAGAATAAAGAGTCCGCCGATAACAAAGGGCAGCGTGAATGGACCGGGAAGAATAATTAAGACTCCCCCGATGGCAATAAGCGTGAATCCAATAACCATGACAATCAACTTACGCACTGGAGTTGGAACTCCGCGCCAGATTTTTCTGTATTCCACGGTTTAATCCTAACGCTTGGCTCGTTAAGATAATGCTGTGGAACTCCAGAAGATACTTCTCTATTACGGCTTCACGCCGATAGCTGACCCAGAAGCTGTTCGCTTATGGCAACAGGCGCTCTGTGAATCCTTAAATATCAAGGGAAGAATCTTGGTTTCAAAGCACGGAATCAATGGAACTGTTGGCGGCGATATGTCTGCACTTAAAAAGTATGTTAAGACCACCAAAAAATATCCAGGCTTTAAAAAGATTGATTTCAAATGGTCCAGTGGAACTGGCGAAGATTTCCCAAGGTTGAATGTCCGCGTTAAAGATGAACTTGTAGCATTCGGCAGCCCGGCTGAAATTGATGTCGATATAAACGGTGTTATAAATGGCGGAAAACATTTGAAACCATATGAAGTGGATAAATTAGTTGAAGAGCGCGGCGAGGAAGTTGTCTTCTTTGATGGCCGCAACGCCTTTGAAGCCAAGATCGGGAAATTCAAGAATGCAATAGTTCCTGATGTTGAAAGCAGCCGAGATTTTATAAGCGAAATTGAGAGTGGCAAATACGATCACATTAAAGATAAGCCGATTGTTACATATTGCACTGGTGGAATCCGCTGCGAAATCTTGTCGGCTGTTATGGTCAAACGTGGATTTAAAGAGGTTTACCAAATCGAAGGTGGCATCGTTAGATATGGAAATAAGTTCGGCGATGATTCGCTCTGGGAAGGCTCACTCTTTACCTTTGATGGCCGGATGGCGATAGATTTCTCAACAAAGACAAAGGTTATTGGCGAATGTGAACGATGCAGCGCAAAGACAAATACCTTCTTTAACTGCGCGACGGCAAGCTGCCACGAATTAATCCTGCTCTGCGCAGATTGTTCAAAGCTGGACTCGAATTTAAGTTGTGTGCACTCTGGCGCTAATAAGCGCGACGCTGAAATGGTTGGCTAAGAAAAGTGGCAGACCTAAGAGTTTGCGTCATCGGCACCGGCGCAATGGGCACCGATCACATAATCCGTATCAACACCCGAATGTCGGGCGCGATCGTTACTGCAATTGTTGAACCAGATTCTGCTCGCGCAACCGAAGCATTGAAACATGCGCCAGATGCAAAACAATTTGCAAACATAGCTGAAGCAATTGCGAGTGGTTTGATAGATGCAGCGCTAGTCGCAACACCTGGTGCTTTTCACGAAGAAGTATTAATGCCGATAATTACTGCGGGGCTGCCAGTTTTGTGCGAAAAGCCTATGACTCCTGATGTTCCTTCAGCGCTGCGCGTAGTCGAAGCTGAAGTAGCGAGTGGCAAGAAGATCATTCAGGTTGGCTTTATGCGCCGCTTTGACGAGGGTTACATTGAATTGCAGAAGCAAATATCCGGGAACTCTCTCGGTGAATTACTTGCCCTGCATTGCGCTCACCGAAATCCATCAGTCCCTGATTGGTATGGAAATGAAATGTTGATTGCTGATTCGGTTTCTCATGAAATAGATATCGTTCGATTCTTAACTAATTCACCGATAGTTTCAGCTGAGGTAAAACAACTTAAGCGAAATAAGTTGGCCCCAGAACGTTTGAACGAACCAATTTTGGTTCTACTTGAAACTGAATCTGGCGTAATCGCGACTGTTGAAATGAATGTTTCAGTTCAATTTGGCTATCAAGTTATTACTGAAGCAGTTTTCCAGAAGGGCGTCAGTGAAATTGGACGCTCAACTGGAATGACAACATGGGAATCCGGACGTTCAAGCACTTCAGAACATGTTTCATATTTAACAAGATTTGCACGAGCATATGACGACGAGATTCAATCTTGGATCAATGCCGCCAAAATTGGACAAATTGGCGGCCCAAATGCTTGGGATGGATATATGTCAGTTGCAGTAGTTGAAGCTGGATTGAAATCACTGAAGTCTGGCGAAAAAGTATCTGCTACATACGTGGCAAAACCAGCCTTCTATAACTAGTATTTATTCCCTGACTACTACGGGGGAAAAATGTCAAAGAAGAATTTACGAATCGGTGTAATCGGTGCGGGCCGTATTGGCATTGTGCACTCTGGAAGTGTTAATGACACAGCAGGTGCCGAACTTGTAGTTGTTGTTGATGCAATCGAAGAGAGCGCAGCAAAACTTGCAAATCAATACGGTGCAAAATACACAACCGATGTAAACGATATCTTCACCAAAGGCGACGTAGATGCAATTATCGTCGGCTCCCCTACCCCAACTCACGTAGATTTAATCAGCCGTTCAATCGATGCCGGTATTCACGTTCTATGCGAGAAGCCAGTTGATCTCGATATCAATCGTGCAAACACAATCAAAGATAAGGTCGCTAATTCAAAGACCAACGTTTCAATAGCTTTTAACCGTCGTTATGACCCAAACTTTGCTGCTGTTTATGCTCGAGTTAAAGCTGGCGAACTTGGAAATCTTGAGCAGTTAGTTCTTACGAGTCGCGATCCTGCGCCACCACCACAGTCATACATCGCAGTATCTGGCGGAATTTTCCGCGACCAAGTGATTCATGATTTTGATATTGCGCGTTATTTCGTTGGCGATATTGCTGAAGTAAGCACCTTTGCGACCAATGCATTTAGCTCTGAAATAAAAGCTGAAGGTGACTTCGATACTGCGATTACAAACTTGCGAAGCACTGATGGCAAGTTAGTTTCAATCATTAACTCACGCCACTCTTCATATGGATATGACCAACGTCTAGAAGCTTTTGGCGATAAGGGAATGCTTCAGGTTACAAACGTTGCGCCAACATCTGTTCGTAGCTTTAAGTCTGATCACAGCGAACAACTTGATCCATACCTAAACTTCTTCTTAGAGCGATACGCCGCTTCATATCGCAAAGAGCTCGCGCTATTTATCGAGAGTATCGAGACCGGGAAACAACTAAACCCGACTTATGAAGATGGCTGCAAAGCGTTGATACTTGCTGATGCTGCAACCGAATCTGCAAAGACGGGCAAAGTCGTAAAGCTATAAGGCTTTAGAAACCTTCGCTAACTAGTTCTGCAAGAACTTGGCGAAGGAATTCCACACTAGCTTTTGCATCTTTAAATGGGCCGGCTCCGATTGCTGGCTCTGCGCTTAATGCGTTGTCTTGTTCGAGAACAAACCAACCTTCATATCCAGCCATTACCAAGTTACGAACAACGGCGCGAATATTTGCGTCGCCTTGGCCAAGTGGTGTGTAAAGGCCGGCCAACATTCCGTCATAGTAAGTAACTTCATGTGAGCGAACTTTTGCTGCCATTGCGTTGTTTACATCTTTAAGATGTGAATGCGCAACGCGATCTGCGTGATCCTTTGAGAATGCGACGATATCTGTGCCACCAATCATCATGTGACCGGTATCTAAACAGAATGGAATTGTTGAACCTTTAACAACTCGGTTTACATGATCAGCAGTTTCAACCATAGTTCCAACGTGAGGGTGCAGCACTGACTTCACGCCAATCTTTGCCGCTTCGGCCTGAATGCGATTGAGATTATTAAACAAAATATCCCACTCAGCATCGGTCAAAACTGGAAGCTTTTCATCGTATCCGGTGATTCCAGAATTCGCCGCAAGAACTAAAGTCTTTGCGCCAGCAGCAACATATCCTTCAAGTTCTTTTTGAACACCTGGAATTGGATCGTGATCGGCACGGTGCAAAATAACTGGAACAAAGCCACCTACTGCAGTCATGTTATGTTCTTTAAGAATAGAAGCCTTGAGTGCTGGTTCCATTGGTAAGAATCCTTCAGGACCGAATTCAGTTGCACTGAATCCGAGTTCTGCCATCTCCTTTAAAACTCTTTCGGGCGACATTTGATGTCCCCAACCTGGAACTTCGCAAACTCCCCATGAAATAGGTGCTGCTGCGATCTTTGCGTTTTTTGCACTCATTTGGTGCTCCTGTCTTGATTATTTTGGTTATTTTTTAGATTAGCTATTGCTTTTGGTTTAACTCCAGTTAGAACATCGCGGGCGCCTTCTGCTGCCATCACATATGTCGCGACCGTTGCTTGATTACTTAGCCCCATTACATGTGGAGTTAGAACAACGTTTTCGTGATCAAAAATTGGATGATGTTTTGGTGGTTCGGGATCAAATACATCTAAACCAAGTCCGCCAAGTTTTCCGGTATTTAGTGCAGCGAGAGCCGCATCTAAATCAATCAGCGCACCTCGAGAACAGTTGATCAAAATGGTTCC
This sequence comes from Bifidobacterium breve, assembly GCA_945863115.1. Taxonomy (GTDB): domain Bacteria; phylum Actinomycetota; class Actinomycetes; order Nanopelagicales; family Nanopelagicaceae; genus AAA044-D11. Next base: position 90,561 of record CAMAYZ010000001.1, on the reverse strand, counting down.
GGTTTTAATGGAATCAAGTTCTGACTTGCCAATCATTCCGGTTGTCTCTGGAGTTAGCGGAACATGAAGAGTTATGACATCTGATTCTACAAATATCTGAGATAGCGAATCTGCTTTAAGTGAGGTTGGAATTTCAGCAAATGGATCAAAGGCAATTACTTTCAAATCAAAAGCTGTTGCGATTTTTGCAACCTGGGCACCGATGCGACCATAACCAATAATTCCTAAAGTTTGATTCGCTAAATCTCCAACTGGATAATCTGTTCGCTGATTCCATTTTCCGGTTGCGACTAATTTAGTCAGCGGACCAAGACGCTTTGATAAATGCAGAATCTGAGCAAATACGCCCTCTGCAACTGCATTGGTATTGCTTCCGGGGGTAACAACGACCGGGATGTTTCGAACATCGGCTTCGTCCAAATCAACTAATTCGGTTCCGACACCAGTACGCGCAATTACTTTTAGATTTGGCATGGATTCAAAAACAGATTTATTAAATTCGAATGCGGCTCGAACTATTGCACCTTCAGCAATTGCTAAATCTTGCGGTGTTGGATTTTCAATATAAGTAAATTGCGAACCCAAAATAGGCGCGACTATCTCACTTGATATTGGCCCTAGGCCAACAATTACTGGAATTGAACTGGTGCTCATTATTTTCTGATAGCCGCCGTAGTTCCGGTCACAGGTTTGATTGGAACCCACTTCTTTGATTCTGCAGATTCTTCAATACCGGACACAACGCGTGCTGCAGATACCGCGTCATGGATATTTGAATTCTTTGCTGGTCCACCGAAATATGCTTCAAGAAATTTGCGAGCTTCCACAATCTTCAAATCGTCATAGCCCATTGAAGTTCCGGCGCCTGGCTGGAAGTTTCCGAAGTCCCCAAAAGCTGGTGATGCCATAACGCGTTGATATCCAACATGTTCGCCCTTGCGACCAATAGCAATTTCTATTTCATTCATTCGTTCGAAGTCCCATTTAATTGAACCTTCGGTTCCGTAAATTTCAAAGTTATAACTCGCGCGTGGTCCGACAGCAACACGAGAAGCTTCGATTGTTCCGACAGCTCCTGCTGCAACAGCGCTATCTGCAAAGCGAATTAGTGCACCCGCATAATCTTCGTTCTCAACAGGTTCCATCTTTCCGCCTTCGATTACTGCGAAGTGCGTTCCAGTTCCCATTTCCAATACTGGGCGCTGCGTAATAATTGTTTTAGTCATTCCACTTACCTCTGAAATTGGCCCAACTAAATATTGAACTAGATCAGCTAAGTGACCCATCAGATCGCCAAGAACGCCACTGCCCGCAAACTTACGGATGAAGCGCCAAGAGAGTGCGCCATTTGGTTCAGCTGAATAATCTGCAAAGAAAGTGCCACGAATATTTGTGATGCGACCAAGTGCGCCACTTTCAATTAAATGTTTAGCATGTTCAACTGCAGGTGCATTTCGATAGTTAAACCCAATGGTTGTAGTTACTCCTGCTGCAATTGCTGCTGCTTCTACCGCTTCAGTTTCGGTTGCACCACGTCCTACTGGCTTTTCAATCCAGAAAGACTTGCCAGCTTTCGCGGCAGCAATACCAATCTCAGCATGCAGAAAGTTTGGTGCACAGATTGAAACTACATCGACATCGGGATGGGCCAGGACTTCTTTGTAATCCAGAGTAGAAGTCTCATAACCAAGAACATTTACTGCATAGTCAGCGCGCTCTTGCACATTATCGGCAGCGATGATCAGCCTTGGCTTGATGCCAAGTTCTGGGTAAACAATTGGAAGTGATTGGTAGGCACGAGAGTGCACTTTTCCCATCCAGCCAACACTGATTAAGCCAACACCAACTGTGCGATTAGGAACTGCTGCAGACATTTGTTTCCTTATTTCTTTAGTTGGGTTACAAGGCTTGTGATTGCACCAGCAAGCAGAGTTGCATCGGAACCGATTGCGATGAATTTAAATCCAAGTTCGATAAAAGCAGTTGCCGCCGCAGAATCAGCAGCCAGAATTCCAGCAACTTTCTTATTTGCGTCAGCGGCTGCGATTACCTTTGAACATGCTTCGATAAAGATTGGACTCTTGAAATCACGAGGAACCCCGAGCGCAAAACTTAAATCGAGTGGTCCAACGAACAAGAGATCTGCGCCTTCGATTGCAGCTATTGCTTCTACATTTTCTAGCGCCTTTAAAGTTTCAATTTGAATGATGCAGGCAGCTTTAGCTTTCTGGGTTAAGCCAGATAAGTCGCGTCCCCACTTTGCACTTCGATTGTATGTAGCGACGCCACGATCACCAAATGGTGGGTATGACATATGTTTTACAACAGCGCTAACTTGTTCCGGAGTTTCAATTCTTGGAATCATTACACCGCTTGCACCAGCATCAAGTGCTCGTCCGATTCGAATTCGCTCTGATGATTCAACGCGAACTAACGTTGGAATTCCGTAAGCCATTCCTGCAACAACAGTTGGCCCAACTACATCTTCACCGGCGCCACCATGTTCTAAATCAACAAGGACCCAATCGACTCCCCCCACTGCAGCAATTTCTGCTGACATAGGAGCGCCCATGCCGAGAAAAGTTCCGATGGTTACTTGGTTTGGATCAGTAAATTTATGCATTACGCATGCCATCTCTGAGTTGAAAGACCAGCTTCATAATCACTTCGGATAGCAGCAACCCAAGGTTGGGTTGAAACTTCTGCTGGCGCAACATCCCACCAAACATTTGATGCTGGCAGATTCGCATGTTGAATTGTTGGAACAACGATTACAACTGGTCCATTAATTGTGCGGGCTTCTGCAAGCGCGCTACGAATTTCCGTTGGAGTGGTTGCATAAATAGCTTTTGCACCCATTCCTTCAGACATCTTAATTAAATCTATATCTAAGTAATCGCCCTCAAGTCTTGGCGCAGTTCCTTTAAGACTTCCGGCTTCGGCAACTGAAGGGCCTTCTTGGCGGTATCTGAATTCATTTCCGAAGTGATTTCCTACCCGCCACATTTGAAGTCTGCGAATAACTTGGTATCCATGATTCTCCGAAACAACAACTGTCATGTTTATGCCTTCTTGAGCAGCCGTAACTAATTCAGTTGGGGCCATAACAAAAGTTCCGTCACCGATAAAAACTAGAACTCGCTTTGATTGATCTGGTGTTGCAAGGCGAACTCCGATACCGGCAGGAATTTCATAACCCATGCAAGAAAATCCAAATTCCAGATGTGCGAACTTACCTTTAGTTGCATCCCAAGCTTTTTGAATGTCACCAGGTGCGCCACCTGCTGCAGCAATAATTACATCTCCGCTCTTTGCGGTCTCATTCATTAATCCAATTAATTGCCCCTGTGTGATAACTGCATTTGTTACTGGTGAATCAGGAAGTGTCTTCTTATCGAAAACCACATCGGGATCAATAGCTTCGGCCAATTGCTTCGCCCAAATTTTTGTTCCAGCAGATATCTTGGTAGCCCAATCGGATGGAATTTTGTAACCAGCAACAGCTTCAGTTAGTGCAACTAATGAGAGCTTCGCATCTCCAAGAATCGCTACTGCGCCCTGCTTGATTGCATCATGTTCTTTAATATTTATTGATGCGAACTTAACGTTCGGGTTTTGGAACATCGATTGTGAACCGGTTGCAAAGTCGGATAAGCGAGTGCCAATTGAAATGATTAGATCTGCTTCAGCAACTAACTTATTTGTCTCTGGTGAACCTTCAAGACCAAGGCCCATTAGGTGCCAATCCCCTGGGTTTTGAACTACACCTTTGCCGCCGAAGGTTTCAGAAACTGGAATTCCGGTTGCATTTGCAAAAGCTTCAAGTTCGGCGGTTGCAGAGGAATAATTAATTCCGCCACCAGCAATAATCAGTGGCTTCTTGGATTCCTTAATCATCTTCGCAACTTGACCAATATCTTCACGATCAGGAATTGCGCGACGGATCTTCCAGATTCGCTCTTCGAAGAATTCTTTAGGGAAATCAAAGGCATGTGATTGCACATCTTGTGGCAGCGCAAGAACAACTGCTCCGGTTTCTGCTGGATTTGCTAGGACTCTAAATGCGTTTGGAAGCGAGTAAAGAAGTTGTTCTGGTCTAGTAATGCGATCAAAGAATTTTGCAATCGGGCGAAATGCATCGTTGACTGAGATATCTGGTCCGAGTGGATGTTCTAACTGTTGCAGAACTGGGCCTTGACGACGTGTTGTGTATGAATCACCTGGAAGTAAGAGAACTGGTAAATGATTAACAGTTGCAAGTCCAGCAGCTGTAACCATATTTAGTGCACCGGGCCCAATTGATGCAGTAACTGCAAATGTTTGATTGCGGTTTGTTGCCTTTGCAAAACCAATTGCGGCATGGGTTAAACCTTGTTCATTACGCCCTTGAACGAAGGGAAGAATGTCGTTGTATTGATCAAGTGCTTGACCAAGACCGGCAACATTTCCGTGCCCGAAAATTCCCATTGCTGCTGGGATGAAACGACGTTTAACACCGTCAGCAACTGTGTGCTGTGCCGCGATAAAACGGACAACTGCTTGTCCCACAGTTAGCTTTTCGGTTGCTCCGTAATTTGGATTTGTCATTTCATGCTCCTCTTTTATAGCCAGCTGCGTCCGTGAAGGATTATGGATTTTTCTTCGGTCATTTCATTTACTGTTGAGCGAACGCCCTCTTTGCCAATTCCACTTGATTTGAGTCCGCCATATGGCATCAAGTCTGCACGCCAGAGTGGAGTCCAATTAATGTGAATACTTCCAGCATCAAGTTCGCGTGCGGCTTGAATTGAATTATCCATATTCTTAGTGAATACACCTGCGCCAAGCCCATAAGGTGAATCATTTGCAATCGAAATCGCATCGGTAATTCCAGTTGTTGAACTCACTGCAATTGCCGGACCAAATAATTCATCTTGCGCGAACGCAGACTTTGGATTTACGCCACAAACAATTGCTGGCTTAACAATTGCGCCAGTTCGGGCGCCGCCGGTTAATAGCGTTGCGCCTTCACTTACTGCCGCAGCAATAGATTTTTCAACCCGAATTGCTTCGGCTTCTGAGATCAGAGTTCCGACTTTAGTATCAGCGCTCTTTGGATCGCCCACTTTTATCGCTTCGACTCTTGGCTTAAGTGCATCTAAGAAATTAGCCATAACTTTCTCGTGAACAATTACACGTTGCACTGAGATACATACCTGTCCGGCATTTATATATCCACCTAACGCAATTGCATCGGCGGCATAATCAATATCTGCATCATCCATAACAATTACTGGGCAGGATGAACCAAGTTCAAGTGACAACTTTTTTGCGCCAGCTACTGAAGCAATATGTGTTCCGGTGATTGTTGAACCAGTAAAAGATACTTTTCTAACTCTTGGGTCTGAAACTAAAGCATCTCCGAGAACTGAACCTGAACCTGTAATTACTTGCAGAACACCATCTGGTAATCCAGCTTCTTTCAAATACTTTGCAATCGCAAAAGCTGTTAGTGGCGTAGTTCTTGCCGGCTTTAGAACAACAGCATTTCCCACTGCAAGTGCTGGACCAATTTTGTGGAGAACCAATAAGCCTGGGTAATTAAAAGGGCTAATGGCAACAACGATTCCTACTGGTTGGCGCATTGTGAAACCTAATTTTTCAAGGCCGGTTCCCTTATTTGCATCAAGTGGCAGCGTTGAACCATAAAGCTGCGAACCTTCAAATGAGGACAGTCGGAAAATCTCACCGCATCTAGATGCTTCAGCACGGGCTTCCAAAAGACTTTTTCCAGTTTCCCCTGAAATTATTTGAGCCAACTCTTCAATATTCTCTTCGGCAATTGCAGCTGCCTTCAGAATGATTGCACTGCGCACATGGGCTGGGGTATTTCGCCAAAGCTTGGCACCAATCTCGGCGCGAGATAAATATCCATCTACATCTTTAAGAGATGCGACGGGCACTTGGCCAATAACTGATCCGTCGAATGGTGACTTAATATCTTCAAGGGTCATTTAATTATTCCTAACTAGAGATTTGGAAGAATTTCTTACAACTAGCTTTGGTTCCATGAGGAAAGTTTTTGCCTTTTGATTACTGTCTTTGTTCAACAATAGCTCTGCAGCTTTATTTGCAATTTCGGTATTGCCTGGATCGACTGATGTTAGGGAAATTTGCTTTAAGTCAGCTAGGAAAGTGTTGTCATATCCTGTGATTGCAATCGTGCCATCGGTTGCACCCTGTGCCCCGATAGCTAACAAGTCGTTAAATGCGGTGATTGCAGTCGGTGGATTTTTTGAATTCATCAACTTAGTAGCCGCTTCGAAACCATCGATCTCGGTAGCGCTCTTTGCAAACTCAACATTTATAAACTTTGCTAGGCCTTTTTCTTTCATCGCTGACTCGTAAGCATTTCTACGGCTCTTTGATACGTCACCAGCTTCAACACAAATATGGGCAATCTTCTGATGTCCATTTTCCACAAGGTGTTCAATCAAGAGGCGCATTCCTATTTCGTCATTTGAACGTACGGTCGTTGCACGCGCAATATCTTTCGAAATCGCGCTTGCGATAACAATAGCAACAGTCTCAGGCAATGAAGAGAGACGATGCATATCTGGAACAGAGCCAACTACTAAAACACTTTTAGGGCGAAGATCAATTAGCGCGCTTACAGTTCTGGAATCAAGAATTTGTTCGCCTTGCGAATTAAGTAGCATCGCAGATGTCATGAAACTGTATTCACCTTCGGCCTCTAGAGCGACCCGAACTTGATCAACAATTTGAGCGAAGAGCGGGTTATGTAAATCAGCAACCAAGATTCCAATAAATGTTCCAGTCTCGGCTGCTAAAGATCTCGCTAAAAAGTTTGGCGAAAAACCAAGTTCGTCAGCTGCCTTTAATACTAAATCTTTTCGATAACTACTAACTGTTTGTGGAGCTGAAAACACAAGTGAAACTAAGGATTTTGATACCCCAGCTTTTGCTGCAACATCTCTAATTGTAGGGCGCTTTGTTTTTGCTGTTGTTGTCATGCGAATACCTCTGGCTTAGTAATTGCAGTTATCTTTCCGGTATCAATCTCAGTCCGTAGTGCAACAAGTAAATCGCGGAGTGAAGTTGGCCCAATACCGAGTGCTTTTTTAGTTGCAATATTCGAGAGCGAAGTGTCAACTGGCACTTGCCCTGGGAATTGATCCTCGATAGAAGGTGGGGCTTCCCGAAGCAAGGTTGCATCTAATTCAAAAATTTCACAGATCAGTCTTGCGTAATCCATTCTGTTAATTGCATCATCGCCAACAAGGTGGAAAGTCCCGTGCGCTTTTCGCGAAACAATTCGCTCGACTTGCACACCAATTTCTGAGGCGAGTGAAGGAGCGGTTACTTTATTTACTAATTCGCCACCAAATACTGTAAAGGTTTTTCCAGCTTTTAAATCTGCAACTAAAGCAGATGCGAAATATCCAAAGCCAACATCTTGAGTTCGTGGTCCAACTTCTAAAGTCTGATGAATTCCCATAACACCATCGACTCTTGCGATGACACCAGTGTCTGGTGCCAAATCGCGAATCACTTGTTCACCTAAAGATTTTAGAACGCCATAGAAATTAACTGGATTTCCGGTATCGCTTTCCAGCGCCATGTGGCCAGCGCCATCCATGACCCAACCAGTTGAAATATAAATAATCTGGGCGCCATTGTTATTTGCCGCATGTGTGACTCTTTGAGTCAGACCAACAAATGAGTCATATGCATATTCCCGATTTTGTTGTAATTTATTGAAATCATTTGCGATGCCGCTGTGAACAATTGCGGCACAACTTTTTGTAGCTTCGGCAATTGAAGCAATGCTCGATAAATCTGTAACGGTAGTTTTCCAAGGCAGAGTTTTTTCTGGTTGGCTTCGAACTAATCCAATTACTTCGTGACCAGCAGCCAGCAACATATTTGCAATATTGCCTCCAACGAATCCATTGGATCCGGTCACTGCAATCTTGGCCATTGTTTTAAACCCAATTCCCCTAGTAAATAGTTGCGCTCCACTGTTAGGATTGGACCGCTCCAAAACAATAGCCGCAATTTAGGAATGTTTCAAGAGAGAATTGGCCCATGAGTAAACCCCGCTATTTCTACAAAAAGGGTGAACTCGCGTCCGGCGATTGGGATGTAATCGTCAACGACAAACTTCCTGGTTGGAAGCACACCGGCACAAGAGTTGCCACACTTTCTCCTGGTAAAACTTTTGAGATCGCTGCCGACAAAGTTGAGCGATTAATTTGGCCACTTGAAGGCGAAGGCATTGTTGTTGATTATGTTGTAAATGGCGAAACAAAAAGCCAGAAGCTTGTAGGACGTGAAACTGTATTTAGCGGTCCAACTGATGTTCTTTATCTTTCAATCGATACTTCAATAAAGATATCTGGAACCGGACGTTTCATTATTGCCGAGGCACCAGCAAAGAATTCATTTCCAGATAAATACATTCCAGTGAAAAGCGTTCCGGTCTTTGCCCGTGGTGCTGGTCCAGCTTCTCGCCAAGTTCATAATTTTGGTGACCCATCCGAACTTGCAGCTGATCGCTTTATCGTTGTTGAAATTCTTGTTCCTGCCGGAAATTGGTCTGGCTCCCCTGCACATAAACATGACACCTATATCCCTGGCATCGAATCAAACTTAGAAGAAATTTATTACTTCGAAGCTGCCGTAAGTAAGAACTTGCCGGCACAAGAGAACACAGATCCAGTTGGCTTCTTTCAAGGCCGCGCCTCTGATGAACGCGAATTTGATTTAACAACCGAAGTTAGAAGCGGTGATGTAATTCTGGTTCCACATGGTTGGCATGGGCCGGTCATGGCACAACCTGGTTACGATCTTTATTTTATGAATGTAATGGCCGGGCCAGATCCAGATCGCTCGTGGAATATCACTGATGATCCAGCACAAGGTTGGATTCGTAAAACCTGGAACGAAAAAGATATCGATCCAAGGCTGCCTTACTTAAATAATTAAGGACGGCCCATCTTCGCAAAGATCGCATCAAAGAACTTAGCGAATTTAAGTGATTGCTCCATCGGCATTAACCAATCATTTCCACCACGGACTACGCGGGCAAATGCATCAGACATTAATTGATATGGATCGCAGGCTTCAAAACGTTCGATTCGAGCCTTGCCATCAACTGTAATTTCTAAGGTGCTTGGGCTGTTATGTGAATTAAAGGAGTCATTTCCACCGGTGCGAAGTTCACCCTTTGTTCCTTCGACAATGAACCAGTGAGTCACTTGAATATTGTCAGATGCAACAGTCTCGGCAACTGCGCCACCGATATTGAAGTTAACACGAGTTGTCTCATCGGTTCCAGCTTTGTGCCAGATTACTTTCACATCAAGATCTGAGATCTCAGCGAAGTCCATTGCCCAAAGTGGTGCAACTGTTGAATAAGGACCAAGGTCATAAAGAATTCCGCCACCTAGAGCTGGATCAAGGCGAATGTTTCCTTCGTCAAGTCCGTCATATGTAAAGCAAGTTCTGATGCGAGTTATTTTTCCAAGTTCGCCTGAAGCAACAACTTCTCTAATTCTTTGGCTACGTGGATGCCAGCGATTCCAACTTGCTTCAACAAAAATTCTCTTAGTCTCTTCTGATACTGCAATAGCTTCAGCAACTTCTGCTGCATTCATACCAAGTGGCTTCTCGCAAAGAACATGCTTACCAGCACGCATTGCTTTGATTGCTAAAGGTAAGTGAAGTGAGTTTGGAAGCGAGATATAGACCGCTTCAACTTTAGGGTCAGCTAGTAGTTCGTCATAGCTGGTGTAAACAATTCCATTTGGTGAGATGGTTAGCGCTTTTGTCTTATCGCGTGAAGCAACTGCGTAAATTTCGCCAACATTCGATTTAGATATCGCAGGATATAACGCCCGCTTTGCAATTCCACCAGCACCGATAAATCCCCAACGTAATTTTTCCATTTGTGAATCCTATCCCAGTATTTAATCTATGGACAAGCGATGTATTTAATATCGCCTTCGGCCGGTGGGGCATCCAATATTGCTTTGACTCCGGATAAATCAACGACCTTCGAAATCAAGATATCGAGGTTCAACTTGCCGCTCTCAACTAATTCTGCCGCCCTGGCTTGCGTCAACGGATTCAGAAATGAACCTTGGATTCTGAGCTCATTAACTACGATATTAAATGGATTTACTTCAAGCGTTGCATCTGATGCTGTAAGACCAAGAACGATTACAGAACCACCACGTCTTGTTATTTTCTGGGATTGCTTGAAAGTTTCTACGCTTCCAGCGCATTCAAATGTGACATCCATATTTGTTATCGCTGTATCTACATTTTCGTTTATTGGATCAATCACTCTGGTCGCTCCGATTTTCAGTGCTACATCACGACGAAACTTCTGTCTTGTTACTAAGACAATTTCTGACGCACCGGCAAGCTTTGCAAGTTGAACTACTAGAAGCCCAATTACACCGCCGCCCAAGATCGCAACTTTCTCGCCACCTTTTAAGTTTGCAAGATCAAGTCCACGTATTGAACACGCGAGGGGTTCGATGAAAGCTAAGTGCAATGGATTTAAATCATTTCTAACTGGATAAATCTGGGAATCCGGAGTTAATACATACTCGGCAAGCCCACCATTTATATTCACGCCAAGCGCTGTTAAATCAGGGCAGAATGCAGTTCTTCCCTCTTTGCAATCTAAACATTTCCCGCAAACTATATTGGGATCAACACTTACAACTTGACCGACTTGGAATTTTGAACCGGGCCCTACTTCCTCAATTACGCCACCAAATTCATGGCCCAAAATTACTGGCTTAGCCGAAGGATATTCGCCGTGATAAATATGTCTATCAGTTCCACAAATTCCACAAGCTAAAACTTTAACCAAACATTCCTTGCTACCAGGCTTTGGTTTTTTGACATCTGCAAGAGCTAAGTTATCAACTGTAGATAGAACTACTGCTTTCATTTAGATTGAATTGCCATTCGGGGTAATGATGATTTTGCGACCTTTGCCAGATTTAAATGCAGTGAGCGCTGCTTCGTAATCATCAAGCGCAAAGCGATCGCTAATCATTACTTTTGGATTTAATACATTAGAACTAAATAGATCAACAGCTCGATCAAAGGTATGAAGGACGGCCATAGAGCCTGCGATTGTTACCTCTTTGTTGTAGATCCAGAAAGGTTCGATTTCTACCTTTGCTTTCTCATTAGCAACACCAAATTGTAGGAATGTTCCACCAGGCATGACATGTGAAAGGGCTTCCTGAATAGCTTTCGCGACTCCAGTGCAATCAATTACAACATCCCAACCACGTGGCTGATTCAAAGTTTTCACATCTGATGTTGCGTGATCTATTCCAAGAATTCTTGCTGTCTCTAGCTTGGATTCATTTATATCTACGATCGAAACACTTGCCGCGCCATTGCGCTTTGCGAGTTCGGCCATCATCAGTCCCATAGTTCCAGAGCCGTAAATCAGATAGTGCGATCCTGGAATCCGAGGAAGCACGTCATATCCGCGAATTGCACATGAGAGCGGTTCAATAAGTGCGGCTTCAAAAACATCGACACCTGCCGGAAGGATGTGACAATTTTTTACGGGTGTCTTTAAAAATTCTGCAGCGGCGCCCGGATATGAAACTCCAAGGGCATTCCAGTTTTCACAGAGATTTCCGCGCGCTCTGCGGCAGTAAAAACATTCACCGCAATGTAGCGATGGATCAACCGCAACTAGGTCACCTATTTTTACTTCTTTAACGCCTTTGCCAACTGCAACAACTTTTCCAGCCATCTCATGACCAGGAATAATTGGAAGTGTTGGAGCAAATTCACCTTCAAGAATGTGTAAATCGGTTCCACAAATTCCTACGCTGGCAACTTTAACAATGACATCACGATCTCCAGGCGTTGGGTCAGGCACGTTTTCAATCGCAACTTTTCCGATACCGGTTATTACTGCTGCTTTCATGGCTACTTGTTAATCAACTTAATATGCGATGGATTTAACTCTTCAAGTGAGCAAACGCCAAGTAGTTTCATCGTGCGAACCATTTGGGTACGCAGAATTTCCAGACTGCGATCGACGCCCTCTTTGCCGCCAGCCATTAGGCCATATAGATATGCGCGACCAATCCAAGTGAAATTAGCACCGGCTGCAATGCAGGCAACAACATCTGCACCGTGCATAATTCCGGTGTCAGCATGTATTTCGAACTTTTTGCCGAGTGCTTTGCGAGCTTCTGGAATCAATAGATATGGCACTGGGGCGCGATCTAATTGTCGGCCACCATGATTTGAAAGTGAGATTGCATCTGCGCCAGCTTTTTGTGCAAGCACGGCATCATCAATGTTTTGAATTCCTTTTACCAAGAGATTGCCATCCCACTGCTTGCGAATCCACTTTAAATCTTCAAAGGTAACAGTTGGGTCAAACATTGAATCTAGAAGTTCGGCAACTGTGCCCTTCCAGCTATCGAGTGAGGCAAACTTTAAAGAATCAGTAGTTAAAAAATTAATCCACCAAGCTGGCCTAGGAAGTGCATTCAAAATTGTTTTTGAAGTTAGTGATGGCGGAATTGTCATTCCATTTCTAACATCGCGAAGTCTGGCTCCTGCTACTGGAACATCCACGGTTAAAACTAAGGTATCGAAACCTGCAGCTTTTGCGCGATCAACTAGCGCCATTGAACGATCGCGATCTTTCCACATATAAAGCTGGAACCAGTTTCGACCATCTGGTGCAATTCTTGCAACGTCTTCAATCGAACGAGTTCCCATGGTTGAAAGTGTGTAAGGAATTCCAGCATCACGAGCCGCGGTCGCACCGGCATATTCGCCTTCGGTCTGCATCATTCGAGTAAAACCTGTTGGTGCAATTCCAATTGGCATGGACATGGTTTGTCCGAGCATTTTTACTGAGGTATCAACAACTGAAACATCGCGGAGAATTCTTGGTTGGAATTCCACTCTTTCGAAGGTGGAACGTGCGCGAGTTAAACTCGATTCAGAATCAGCACCGCCATCGGTGTAATCAAATGGAGCCTGTGGTGTGCGACGTTTAGCAATATCTCGCAAGTCATAAATTGTTAAAGCGCGAGATAATCGGCGTTTGCGACCATTAAAAATAGGTTTGCGAAATCGCATTAATCCGGCCAAATCTTTTACCCCTGGAAAGCGGCGTTTAACTTTTAATTGGCCCATAGGAAAATACTACACATCTGAATTGGCTAGGGATATGCTTCGAATCCTCATGCTAAATAATCGTAAAATCCTGATTCTAAACGAGATAGACAATATTGCCGTCTGCCTCGTGGATATGGATATTGGCGAAGTCATCAGACAAGATGCGCTAAATCTCACTATACAAAATCGAATTCCCCGTGGCCATAAAGTTGCTACAAAAGCTATTTCTAAAGATGAAGGCATCATCAAATACGGCGAACGTATGGGACATGCAACGAGCGATATCCAAATTGGCGAACATGTTCACACCCACAATGTTCTTGGCGATCGCCTTTCAACGGAGCAAGTGAAATGAGTATGAAGGGTTTTGACCACGGCAATCGTGGAATTGGAGTTCGCGATCACCAATTGATTCTCCCTTCAGTTGTTTGTTCAACTCGGGTATCTAGTCGAATTGCAAAAGAAATTGGCGCAATAACTTTTGCCCATCAACATGGATGTGGCTTCATTGGAAATGATGTTGGTCGAATCACTGAATATTTCGCGGCACTTGCGAACCATCCAAATGTTAGCTCCACTCTTGTTGTAGGCCTTGGTTGCGAAACGATTCAAGGTAACGAATTAGCCGATAAGTTGCTTGCTAAGAATAAATCTACAAATTATTTGGTAACTCAAGAAAGTGGCGGTGTGCAAGGAACGGTAGACACTGGAGTTGCTGCAGCAAAAGCGCTACAGGCTTATTACCAACCAACACCCGTAGTCCTTCCAAGATTGCACCTAGGAATAGATTTATCGAACGATGATTTAAAGGTAGATGAAATAGTTGCGGCACTTACCAATGTTGGTGTGGATATAACTGTCGCCGCATCACATAAGAATTCTGGACTGAACTTCTCAGATTTGATGGAGTCTGGCGTTCATGTAATTCTCTCCTTCCCAGATCCAAATCAGCCAGCATCTGGTTTTCCATTGATACCAACCATTAACGTTGCAAGTAATTCGCCGCTACATCTTGCACTCACTGAAGATTTTGATTTAAGCGCTGGTGCAACAAGTGAAGAAATTATGGAGAAGATTTACGCAGTCATAAATGGTGAACTAACTAAAGTTGAAACAATTGGTGCCGGTGAAATCATTGCTGGGCGTGAGGTTCGAAGTGTCTAATCAATTAAAGGCTTTCGCTCGCGCTGATGGACGATGGGGGCTACGAAGCCACGTGTTGATTCTGCCGTTGCACTCTGCGCTTTCCGCAACAGCTCGAAAAATAGCTGATGAATCAGATGGAGCTGTCGCAGTCAGCCACGATTGGTCTGGCGAAGTTGATGGAGATTTTGATCGCATTATTAAAACTTTCTCCGGCTTTGCAGCAAATCCAAATAATTACGCAACTGTATTCATAACCATTGGAACTCCTGGCGAATTATTGATAATTGATTTAGCTAAGAAATTGGGGCTTAACAAGGCAGAGATATTAAATGTTGCAGAACTTGGTTCTATGGGCAAGATTGCAGGTGCTGGGTTAAAGCTTGCAAATTCATTACTAAAGGAAGCTAAGGCACAATCACGTGTCAGCGCTCCTTGGAGCGCACTAACACTTGGTCAAGAATGTGGTGGCTCTGATGCGCTTTCTGGCATAACCGCTAATCCTGCACTCGGTGTTGCAAGTGATCGATTGGTAGAACTTGGATCTGCATCGGTATTAGGTGAAACAACGGAAATTCTTGGTGCCGAACATTTATTAGCAGCACGTGCAATCACTCCGGAAATTGGCGCACAGATTATTGAAACTGTTGCACGGTATGAGCGATCAATTAATTATGAAGGTATTGATATGCGTGGCGCCCAACCATCTCGTGGCAATATTGAAGGTGGACTGACCACGCTAGAAGAAAAATCTCTTGGTGCTGCGAAGAAAGCTGGAAGCGCACAATTTTCTGGGGTTCTGGAATATGCCGATCAAGTTCCAAAGTCTGGTCTTTACTTTATGGATACACCTGGACATGACACTGAACAACTAACTGGCTTTGCGGCTGCTGGAATAAACATTGTTGTTTTCACAACTGGTCGTGGAACTCCAACTGGTTCAGCAATAATGCCAACAATTAAAGTTGCAACAAATACCACTATGGCAACAGCTATTCCAGATTTGATTGATCTAAATGCCGGCACGATTGCCGATGGCGTCAAGACGCTTTCCGAAGTTGGCGGCGAACTATTTGATCTGATCTTAGAAGTAGCAAATGGCAAATTAACTAAGGCTGAGCGCGGACTTCATCATGAGTTCTCGTTATCCCGCATGTATAACACGGTAATTAAATAATTAAGTTAACTCTGCTTGCTAACGCCGGATCGATCTGCCAATCACTTAACATCTTCTTATAAGTTTCAGCATCCTTAGAATCTGCTTTAGCATTAGTAAGAACTGCCCGAATCATGATATTTCTAGGAGTATGTTCGCCGCCAATAAATTCAATTACTTCAGTTCGATACCCAAGTAATTTAAGAATTTGAGCCCGTAGTGCATCTGTCATTAAATCACCAAGGCGTTCTTTCATTAATCCATGTTTTGTAAGAATATTCCACGGCTCTGGAACTTGGCTCATCTGAGTTTGTAAATCATGCTGACAGCATGGTGCAATTAACAACAATTTCGCTCCGCCAGTGACCGCCCAAGCGATTGCATCATCAGTCGCGGTATCGCAAGCATGCAAAGCAATGGCAACATCGCAAGAGGTCAGCGAAGTTTGATCGATCGCTTCCGCTCGGAATTCAATCGACTTTTCAATCTTGAGCTTCTTAGCAATCTCATTATTTCGCTTCAAAGATTCTGGTCTAATATCAATTCCAATTACATGCACTGGCATATCTATGCTCTTTAAATATTGGTGAACTGCGAAGGTTAAATAGGCACTTCCGCAACCAAGATCAGCAATCACTAATGGTTTGTCAGCAGTTGGCTTAGCAATTTGTTTCGCCTCGATTGCCGCATTTAGGGTTGGAACAAGCAACCGTAGGAACTCTTCAACTTGCAGGTATTTATCTGCCTTAGTTGGCTTAACTCGGCCTTGCGAATCTGAAATCCCAACTTCAATCAAAAAGGGATCTGAAGCATCTAGCAACCTGCTTTTCTTACGGTCGTGTTCGAGGTTCTGTTCGCGAACTCCCTTCTCTTCGTGAACCTGAGCCTCGCCTTTCTTGGTAATTCGAATCGTAAGTGCGCCTGATGTGTGCTCTACCAAAATATTGGCATAACCCATTTCAAGATAAGAGCTTGAATCAAAATCTTTAGCCTCAATATTTTTAGTGGTTGTAACTCGCCCATCATTTTGGGCAATCTGAAGCGTGATTGCACCTTTGATTAATACTGGGCGAATATCAATTCGCTCGAAAGGAACCGTCATATTTCGACGCCGCCCCGAGAGCACAATGCGAACTAGCTTTGAAGTATCTGAAATTAATTGCGCAGCGCTGTTAAATGCAGCTTCTAATTCGGTTGCCATCTAAAGGCTTTTCATAATTCGAGCGGCTGCCTCTGCAATTTGGTCGTCGGTTGCAGTCATTGCGATTCGAATATGTTGCGCACCTGCTTCACCATAGAAAATTCCTGGCGTTGCGAGAATTCCGATATCCGCAAGCCAAGAAACAGATTTCCAAGAATCTTCTTTTCGAGTGCACCAGATATAGAGCCCCGCGTTAGAAAAATCTATTTGAAATCCTGCTGCGATAAGTGCGGTGCTCAATACTTCACGACGTGTTGCATATCGCTTGGCTTGTTCTGCAACATGTTTTTCATCGCTAAGTGCCGCTGTCATTGCCTTTTGAATAGGTAGTGGAAGCAGCATTCCAGCATGCTTTCTAACTTCACGAATTTTTGCGATTACTTCTGAGTCACCAACAATTAACCCTGCGCGATAACCAGCCAAGTTAGATCGCTTAGACATTGAATGTGCTGCAATTAAATTCTTATTGTTGCCGTTGGCTAATTTCAGGATTGATACAGGAGCTGGGCCAGTTGCGGGAAAACTTATATAGCACTCATCACTTGCGACTACTGAATTATTCTTTCTGGCATAAGCAATAACAGCTTCTAATTCCGATTCACTATGCACGCGTCCAGTTGGATTTGAAGGTGAATTAATCCAAGCCAGATCACTCTTTGGCCAAGTTGTCGCATCTATATCAACTGCAATATTTTTGGAGTTGTGAATCATCGAGCCAACTAAATATGTTGGATAGGCAACTTTGGGATACAGAACGGTATTGGCCTGAAGAATTGAAGGTAGCCAAGCAACTAATTCTTTAGAACCAATTGTTGGCAGAACATCAAAATCACCACTTGCTCCAAGAACGTTTGTTGCCCAATTGCGCATCGCACTTCGAAGTTCTGGTGTTCCAATTGTTAGCGGATACCCTGGAGAATTTGCTGAATTTTTTAACTCTTGTTGAATAAATTCTGGAGTCGCATCAACCGGAGTTCCTTGAGATAAATCAATCATTCCCCCAACATGTTCCCGAGCACGTGCACCATATGGTGCCAACGTGTCCCAAGGAAAATCTGGAAGTTTCAGAGTACTAACTACTCAGCTTTAGGAGGAAGCGCTTTAACCATTGCGTGATCTGTTGCAGATGCACCAACTTTGGCAGCGCCACCAGGTGAACCAATTTCTACGAAAAATTCGCTATTGGCCTTGCCAAATTCTTTCCACGCCGAAGGAATATCATCTTCGTAATAAATAGCTTCGACCGGACATACAGGTTCGCAAGCACCGCAATCAACGCACTCGTCAGGTTGGATATAGAGCATCCGGCCGCCCTCGTAAATGCAATCAACAGGACATTCCTCGATACAGGATTTATCCTTAACGTCTACACACGGTTCAGCGATTATGTATGTCAATTTGCTACCTTCCTAACTAATCTAATGCGCCTAGGATAGCGAATACCTGCAATTTCGTAGGTCTCAAGTTCGGTTGAATTAGGAAAAGTCATGAAAAGGGGGAGCATTTAATATGGGAAATCCCACTCCTTCGCTAACTGAGATTGGAAAACGCGTATCCATTCGTCTACATGAGCCAGATGGTGGCTTTCGAGATTTGCTTGGGACGTTAGAAGAAATCGATGCGGTCCGCAAGAAGGATGGAACGCTGGCAAGATTTGATCACAATGTGATTGCAGTTTGGAAAGTGGTTCCTGCCAAATGAACACCGGTCTCTTCATCTTCGATACCAAAGCTCGCGCCTTAAAAGAGGTCTGTGCAAAGAATGGTTTTGAAGTATCGATTTACTGTTGTGGTCCCACGGTTTATCGCGATGCCCATGTCGGGAATCTGCGCACATTCTTACTAGGCGATTTAATTAAACGAACTCTCACTTATTCAGGATATGACTCACGGCTGATTCAGAACATTACCGATGTCGGCCATATGGCAGAAGATATTGCTGGAAACGAAATAGGGGAAGATAAGCTGTTGGCACAGTCCAAAGCGGAAGCAATCGACCCATTTGAAATTGCTCGAAAATATGAAGCGAATTTTCACACTGATCTTGCAAAATTAAATGTAATTCCAGCAGCAGCATATCCGCGAGCAAGTGAAACTATCGATTTGATGCTAAAACTTATTGCAGATTTGATTTTATCTAAACATGCATATGTGGGAACTGATGGTTGTGTTTATTTCTCCGCAACTTCCTTCGAGTCATATGGTGAAATTTCAGGCAACCGACTGGATTCATTAAAGCCGGGTCATCGGTATGACTATTTCGAAGATGGTGCAAAACATTTTCATGCTGATTGGGCGCTATGGAAAGCAGCTGAAAATCGCACCGAAATGATTTGGGATTCACCGTGGGGCCCGGGATTTCCAGGCTGGCATATCGAATGTTCTGCGATGTCTCTAGAACTTCTAGAGGGCAATGTTGATTTGCACTTAGGTGGAATTGATTTACGTTTTCCCCATCATGAAAATGAGAGAGCGCAATCGAATTCTGCAGTCGGCTATGAAGTAGTTGAAAATTGGGTGCATGGCGAGCACTTATTGTTTGAAGGTCGAAAGATGTCAAAAAGTGCTGGCAATGTCGTTTTATTGAATGATGTAATTGAAAAAGGGTTCGATCCCCTAGCTTTACGATTATGTTTCTTAGAGAACCGTTACCGCAGCCAGATGGATTTAACCTGGGATTCACTACGTGCTGCTGATGCAACTCTGGAACGCTGGCGCAAAAAACTGGCGCAATGGCAAGATCAGGGCGATATAGATGAGCAATTTGTTCGCGATTTTTGCGAGGGAAGTTTGGCAGATATTCAACAAGATTTGGATACACCAAGAGCGCTCCAACAACTTAGAAAGCTTGAGAAGGATGAATTAATTTCAGGAGCCACGAAGTTAGCTTGTTTTGTTAGCGTAGATGAAATTTATGGATTAGAGATTGCGCGGGCACCAAAAGTAAAGGCCGAAGCTACACCAGAGATTTTAGATTTACTAGAGAAGCGAAAGCTGGCACGTGAGACAAAAGATTTTCCAGCTAGCGATAACTTGCGAGACCAGTTATTAAAGCTTGGAATTTCAATTAAGGATTCACCAGCTGGGCAAGAGTGGGATTGGAATTAACGCTTCTTTACAACTGCAATAAATGCAACAAGCAATCCACCAAGTAGGAAGATATTTCCGTAAAGGTTTGAAATTATTAAGATTTCATCACTTGCGCCATATGTTCCAGCTCGTAGGGCAACCGCAATCCAGGCTAGCGCAGCAATCAATTTATATTTTTGAGCGCCAAATAATTGACCAGCAAAATTAATACCGACCCCCGTTGTTAACAAGGCTAGCAAAATTCCAAAAGGTTCAAATGAATTATGAAGAATTACGCCGATAAATCCAATAACGGCACCAAAAAATAATGCTCCAATTGCACTAAGCAAAGAGATCTGCCTCGCGACCTTTTGCATCAAGGTTTGAGCTCTTCTCCCCTTTTACTAAGGTGTAATACTCGTGGCCCCAAACTTGATTGCCTAAATTATTTGAGAGTGCGAAGAATGGACCATCTAATTCAATCTGGGTTGGATGCGCGGCCATGGCTTTCATCTTTGAATCGATAAATGCGGTTCCATCGATAAGAGTTGTGACAAGTTCATCAGGTTTTGCAAATGGCAGATCATCAGCACTTTCAGCTCCGAAGAAGTCCGAACCCATTTCTTTCATCTTATCGATGCCCTCTTGGATAACTGATCTTGGCATTGTGTTCCAATAAATTTTAGAAATTTCCCAAGGTTGACCTTCGCCATAATTTGAATCGCCAGCAAGTTCAGCGGCCCGCATTGCCACGCGATGGGCCTGAATGTGGTCTGGGTGGCCGTAGCCGCCAAATTCATCATAAGTAATTAATACTTGTGGCTTAATTTCACGAATTATCTTTACTAAATAACTTGCTGCATCATCCAAACCGGCCTGCCAAAAAACATCACTTCTATTGTTTGGCTCAGTTCCCATCATTCCGCTATCTCGCCACTTGCGATCTGGTGCTCCTAGAAATCTAAAGTCAGTGACACCGAGTGCCGCCATCGCATCTGCTAATTCTGTTTCGCGATGTAGGCCTAATTGATCCTTATGAGAACTGGCTAGATGTGCTAAATCTGGGATTAATACTTCGCCTTCTTCACCTCTAGTGCAGGTAACCAAGGTAACTCGAACACCTTCGCTGACATATTTAGCCATAGTTGCGCCATTATTGATCGTTTCGTCATCTGGATGAGCATGAACAAGAAGCAACGAGCGCTCAGACATTTATAAACCTAACTATTAATAAATTGGAAGTGATGGATCGATTTGTTTAACCCAGGCAACTACTCCACCAGAAACATGTGTTGCATCAGCAAAACCAGCTTGCTTCAAAACAGCTAAACATTCGGCAGAGCGAACACCAGATTTACAGTGCAAAATAATTGGAATATCTTGCGGTAAGCCTTCTAGCGCAGAACCATTTAAGAATTCTTGCTTAGGAATTAGGACGGACCCAGGAATTCGCACAATCTCAAATTCCCCAGGTTCGCGCACATCAATAAGCATAAATTTCTCGCCGCTATCCATTTTGGCTTTAAGTTCAGTCACCGCAATAGTGGAACCAGTCGCGGCCTCCGCAGCACCTTCGGAGAGCATTCCGCAGAAAGATTCGTAATCTGGAAGTAACTTTGTTTGTGTTGGTTTGTCACTGCAGATTGGGCAAGCAGGATCCTTGCGAATCTTAACTTTGCGATATTCCAATTCCAGAGCGTCGTAAACAATTAATTGACCAATAAGTGGTTCGCCGATTCCAGCGATTAATT
Source organism: Bifidobacterium breve (assembly GCA_945863115.1). Taxonomy (GTDB): domain Bacteria; phylum Actinomycetota; class Actinomycetes; order Nanopelagicales; family Nanopelagicaceae; genus AAA044-D11. The sequence continues at coordinate 69,054 of CAMAYZ010000001.1, read as the reverse complement.
TAATTGCTTCGGTAGTTTGAATCGAACCGATTGATGCACAAAGAACTCCGAGCACGCCGCCTTCGGCACAACTTGGCACCATTCCTGGTGGTGGTGGTTCTGGATATAAACAGCGGTAGCACGGACCGTGCTCGGCCCAGAAAACACTTGCTTGGCCATCAAATCTATAGATCGAACCCCAAACATATGGTTTCTTTAAAAGGACTGCGGCATCATTTACTAGATATCTCGTTGCAAAATTATCAGTGCCGTCAACAATTAAATCGTATTGCGCAAAAATTTCCATAACGTTATCTACATCTAATCTAGTTTCGTGCAAGACTACATTTACATATGGATTAATCTCGGCAATTGCTTCCTTTGCGCTTGTGGCTTTGCTCTTACCAATATCTGATTGACCATGAATAATCTGACGCTGCAAATTTGATTCATCAACGGTATCGAATTCGACAATTCCTAATGTGCCGACACCGGCTGCTGCCAAATACATGAGCGCTGGAGAGCCAAGTCCACCGGCTCCAACACATAAAACTTTTGCATTCATTAGTCGGCGTTGCCCACTCATTCCAACATCAGGAATTATGAGATGGCGGCTATAGCGACGAACTTCATCAACGCTAAGCGCTGGTCCTTCTGTAACCAGTGGCTTTAAAGTGGCCGACACAAATACTCATCTCTATAATTTTTACCAACAATTTGGTTGGACAGTTATTACAACGCCCTAATTTTCGCTGATATTCCTCGCAATTCAAAATTGAAAGAGTGATACTTGTTGCAAGTTTCTCGCAAAAAGTCGCATTAATAGTGCAATCGGCCCTACGATTAGCCCAATGAGCACAGAATCCACAACAGCAGCCAATGGAAATAAAGGTCGCCTTCCTCGAGATGAGCGTCGGGCGCAATTACTTGCTGCAGCGCTGGAAGTTTTCACGCAGGCTGGATACCACTCGGCTGCAATGGATGAGATTGCCGATCGGGCAAAAGTTAGTAAGCCAGTTCTGTATCAACACTTTCCTTCGAAGTTAGATCTCTATCTCGCTGTTCTTGATCTGCATATTGATTCATTAGTTTTTGATATTCAAAAAGCAATTGCTTCGACATCCGATAACGCAGCACGTGTTCATGCAACTGTCGATGCCTACTTTGGTTTTATTAATCGCGAAGGTGAAGCATTTAGATTGCTCTTTGAAAGTGACATGAGCGTTGAACCTCAAGTTCGTGAGCGGTTAAGTCGAATGACTTACGATTCAGCAGCTGCCCTAAGCGCAGTTATCTCACTTGATACTGGTTTAACCAAAGAGGCTTCAATGATGCTTGCTGTTGGTTTGATTGGAACTGCTCAGACTTCAGCTCGCCATTGGTTAGAGCGCGATGGAAAATTAGATCGCGAGACTGCAGTAGAACTAGTTTCAAATCTCATCTGGCGGGGAATTTCTGGATTCCCTAAAGCAAACTAATCGATTAAACTAAAGCCATGTCAACTAAAAAAACTACATCGGGATCAGCAACAGAAGTTCGTATTGGGATTGCAGATTCAACTCAGGAGCTTCATATCGAGTGTGAACTTTCTCCAGAGAAAGTAATTGAAGCTGTTACTGCAGCACTAGATTCTGGAAAATCTCTTACCTTGACCGATATTCGTGGCCGTCAAACAGTTATTGCTAATAACAAAATTTCATTTGTTGAGGTTGGCCAGAGCGAAGAACGTAAAGTCGGTTTTGCTTCAGCTTAAAGGTTGAAGAATCCTTTAATTGCCTGAACAATCATTTCGACTGCAATTGCTGCAAGTAACAAACCTGCAATTCTCGCCAACAACGTCACGCCTGATTCTTTAATCACGGACACTATTTTTGTTGAGAACATCAAGGTCAATCCGATTGCCAAGTGAACTGCAACTATGGCTGCTGCCAAAGCTAATTTCATTGATGCGGTAGGAGCGTTCTGCACGAAAACTATTGTTGTAACAATTGCACCTGGGCCGGCTAGAAGTGGTGTCCCCAGTGGAACCAGCGCAACATTTACATCCTTTGATTTATCGCTTGAACTATCTCTTCCAGTTAACAATTCGAGTGCAATAAGTAAGAGAAGTAAGCCGCCAGCGCCCTGCAACGCTTCAACAGATATATGCAAATATTCGAGAAGAAACTTTCCAAAAATGGCAAAAGCAACAATCACAATTAATGAAACCGCAGCACCTTGCCAAGCCATGAGAATCCGCTTGCGAGATGGTTGGTCTTTTACTAAAGCCAAAAATATTGGAGTAGCGCCAGGAGGATCCATAATCACAAAGAGCGTCACGAAAGCCTGAATTCCAAATGTTGTTGCTGAAATCATAAGCGCATCATTCATTTGCGGACCACCCTTCTTGCATCTGCTCTAGCTTCTAGAGCTTCGAAATCTTCTGGTTTTGTAGTGAACTCTGCTAATTCGTTTAACTTTCCATTGCCATGATAGTCACTTGAGCCAGTAGCAATGATGCCATATTGCGCTACAACTTCACGCAGCAATTCACGCTCATCTTCACTTTGATCGCGATGCGAAATTTCAATTCCATCTAATCCAGCTTCGACCATTGATTTAAAACTCTCGATACTTACGGTTCGACCACGTAATGAAGCTAATGGATGAGCAATTACTGCAACTCCTCCTGCTTGCTTTATCAACTTAATTGCATCTTCAGGTGTTGGTGAATAATGCGAAATGTAGAATTTTGAATTGTTATGAAGTAATTCGGTAAATGCTTCATCTCTACTTGCAACGATTTTCTTAGCAATCAAAGCATCTGCAAGGTGTGGGCGACCAAGAGTTGCTCCAGGTGCAAGTTGTGCCAGAACATCTTCAATACTGATTTCAAATCCAGCTTCATTTAGCCGAGCAATTATTCGATTCATTCGGGTCAAACGATTATCTCGAGTAGTAGATAAGACATCAGCAAGTGCAGTATTTTCACGATCAAATAACATGCCAAGCATATGAACGCTGGTTCCATCTAAGGCCTGACAAGAAATTTCTGAACCTAAGACAAGAGACATACCTGGGCGCAAGTAAGTAATTGCTTCATCCCATCCGGCAACGGTGTCGTGATCCATCAACCCTAAAACCGAAATTCCTCTTGCGTGTGCTTTATTTATTAACTCGCCCGGAGTATCTGTGCCATCACTTGCAAGTGAGTGTGTGTGTAAATCAATCATTTAATAGAGTCACTTTCGCTCTTGATACAAAGATACCACAGCCAATTAATAAGCCAATTATTCCCGGAATGATTCCTGCTGCAGGAGTTTGATCAAGCCAGAAGAAAGCAATAATTGCACTTACTGGAACTTCAAAGAAAACCACAAGCGAAACGATAACTGGTGAGACTCTAGGAAGTGTCATATTGAACATCGTATGACCCAAAAATTGAGCACCAAAAATGAGAGCGACTACCAACCACCATTGTCGTGCTTCAAAGTGCAGAAATTGGCTTCCGGTTGCAACTGCAATAATTAAACCTGTTGCTGCGCAAGTTAAATAACAAGCAGTTGTGTAGGTAGATGTTGAGATTTTTTGCTGTGCTTTAGAACCAACCAAAACATAGGCGGCGGAGAGCGCCGCTCCTAGAATCGCCAAAATATCCCCGAAAAAGTTACGTAGGCTAATTTGAAAATCAATTCCAGTAATCAATACAACGGAGAGAAATGCAATCAGCATCCCACTCCATGCCCGAGAAGGAATGACGCCGCCGCGAACTTTGAAGTAGATAGCAGCAAATATCGGTTGCATAGCAGTTAGCGCCGTACCGGTTGCAACACTTGTATATCTCATTGCAAGGAAGAAACAGATGAAGTGCATTGCAAGGAAAAAACCTGCAAGAGCTGATAGTGAGATCGCCTTGCGCTGATCTTTCGTTTTCCACTCTGCTTTTCTAAGTGCAAAGGGCAGCATCATCACTGCGCCACCTAGATTGCGCCAGAAAATTAGCGAAGCCACCGGCATGATGCTTGCTGCAACAACTGGACCGGATGTTCCAACTCCAATTACCCCGAGAGATAACAGACCTAAATCTTTAGCTGCTGGAATAGCCGTGTGGTCGTGTTTGCTCATTAATTAATCGTAAACCAGAGCATGCAACTAATTGCGACTCCAACAACAGCAATTATTATTAAATAGATGGTTTTCATTGTGCGAGTAGCAACGAACTCACCCATGAGTCTTTCATCTTTGGAAATGCCATACATATAGATCAGCAACGGCAAAAGTAGAATCGCATTGAGGATTTGTGTGAAAACAAGAATTTTGATTAGTGGAGCACCTGGAATTAAAATTAAAGTTGCGCTTAATACTGTTATAAAACCAAAAGTAAAGTAGAAAAGTGGTGCTTCTTTCGGACTATCATCGAGCGCAGCTGGTCGCCCGGTTAGATCACTTACGGAATATGCGGTGGACAAGGGCAGGATTGATGCAGCAAGTAGCGCACAACCTACTAAGCCAAAGGCAAAGAGTTCTTTTGCTAGCGATCCGGCAAGTGGTTCTAGAGCTTTTGCGGCATCTGCTGCATCATTTATCCGAATCCCCTGCTTGTGCAGAGTCGCTGCGCAAGTTACAACTACGAAGAAACCAATAACACCTGTGAGAAGTGAGCCAGTCCAAACATCAACTCTAAGAAGCTTTAAATCATCTTTTGTTAAACGCTTATCTACCGCGTAGGACTGAATAAATGCCAATCCCCACGGTGCAAGTGTTGTTCCGATTGTTGCAGTTGCAATAAAGATTGCTTCCTGGGTAAATGGAATTGTTGGGATTAGGACTCCCTTAGCGGCTGCTCCCCAATCGGGTCCGGCCATGAACCCCGCAATTATGTAAGCAATAAAGCCAGCAGAGACAATAAAGAATACTTTTTCAACAGTAGAAAAAGAATTGCGTAGCACTAGAAATGAGACGGCAATAGCCGCTACGGGCACAGTTATATATTTGCTGAAACCAAATAGTTGTCCAGCTGCTGCAATACCTGCAAACTCAGCAGTCATCGTTCCAATATTTGCAAGAATTAATGCACCAGCGCTCAAGGCTCCGGACCTTGCACCATATTTCTGTCTAATCAAACCAATCATTCCTTGGCGAGTAACGACACCAATTCTTGCCCCTAAATCATGTAGAACAATTAACGCCAACATTGATGCAACCAATACCCATAGCAATTGATAACCGTAATCGGCACCAAGAACAGAATAAGTTGTAATACCTGCTGGATCATTATCGGAAAGTCCAGCAATTAGCCCAGGACCCATAACAGCAAGAAACGCTGCTATCCGAATTTTCTTTGGAGAGATTGTGCGTTTATTAGCCATTACAGAGCACCACTTCCCTGAGCGAACCCTTGGGTATCTGCAGTTGATGCTAGAGCATCCACTAAATCATCAGCCAGAATCCGACCAACTGGTTTATTTTTCTCATCAACAACGATGATTGAAGATCCCCGGTTATTTGCAAATTCGTCGATAACTTCATCAAGTCTGGTATTCAAATTAACTGAAGTTGGATATGGCGGACCCATTAGTGATGACAACTTGTCACCTGGTTTTGCGGCGATTAATTCGATAATTTGAATATGATCTAGCAGTTTTCCCTTTGCGTCTACAACAACTACGCCATCTGAAATATCGCGCCCTCTGTGCTCGACTAGAAGTGCAAGTGCAGATGCAACAGTGTCGGCTTCGTGAGTAATTAGCATGTGCGAAGTCATGATTCCGCCCGCGAGAGTTTCATCGAATTCAACTAGCTTGCGAAGTTGCTTCGCAACCGAAACATCCATCTCCATAAAAATACTTTCGCGGTGGTCATCATCGAGATCACGGAGAACTTCAGCGCCCTCATCTGGTTCCATACGTGAAATAAGTTCTGCAGACCTTTGTGCAGATAGTCCACGTAATAATCCTTGCAACTCATCATCTTCCATCTCTTCAAGAGCATCAGCCGCAAGTTCTGGATCAAGCATTTCAATTAGAGCATTTCGTTCACGACCCGCTAAGTCTTCAATAAGGTCCGCTAAATCTGCTGGACGAAGTTGACTGAGTGCAGCTCGAGATTCAGTTGATCTAACGACTCCAGTTCCGTGTGCCAAAGAAGCAACGTTTGCCCAGTCAATAACATGCTCTGGAATTGGTCCACGACCAAGTGCGCCAGGAAAAATTCTACGAAGAAAAGCTTTAAATGAAATATCTACACCGACAACTCGGATTTCACGATCAAGTGGCGCTAAGTAAAGATCTGAAGATCTAACTACTCGCAGGCCATTTACATCAACTATTTGGTGATCCAGAACATCTGCATCGAGAAGCGATTCACCTTCACGCCTAGTGAATTCTGTCAGGTCAACTTTTGCCGAAGATAATTGAATTTCATTCTGAGTTAACTTTGAAATTCTTGCGCCATCGATAAATGACTTACTCTGGCCAACTTTCACAATTAACCCGGAAACTGGAGGATAAGAATCTTCACCATGTCGAACTACAACATCTACGAGGCGACCGATTTCTTTTCCACCCTGATACTTAACTGGCTTCCCGATTAATCCGGCAACCGAAACCAGAGACTCTCTAATATTTTTGCGTTGTAAAACTAATTCACTACGTCCGACAAGTCGCTTGGCCACTGTGTTGATGCTCTTTACTGGTGGCGTTTTCATAGCCCAATCTTAGGTGATGTTAAGAGACGGAGAGCCTGACCCCCACTAGCGACTTTGGGCGAAGCGTTATTTTCTCTACGATTGCTGCGAAAGATTCACTTGCTGGACATGTTGGATCGCTAATGACGATTGGGTTTCCAAGATCTCCGCCTTCACGCAGGGCCGTGGTGAATGGGATTTGGCCAATCAACGAAATATCAGCTCCGACTAATTCAGATAATTGTTTCGCTGTCTCCAAGCCGCCACCAGTACCAAATATTGCGATTGGCTCGCCGCATTTAGCACATGCTGAATCCGACATGTTTTCGATAACACCAATGATGTGTTGTTTCAATTGATGAGCAATCCGACCTGCACGTTCTGAAACTTCAGCAGCAGCAATTTGTGGAGTAGTAACAACAACGATTTCTGATGCTGGTAATAACTGACCAAGTGAGATTGCGATATCTCCGGTTCCTGGCGGCAAATCCAATAGAAGTAAATCAAGATCGCCCCAATAAGCATCACTCAACAATTGTTCTAAAACTTTATGCAACATTGGTCCGCGAAATGCAACGGCATCTGATCGCTCAGGCTTAAACATCTCCATTGAAACTACTTTTACACCATAGGATTCAACTGGAATAAAGGTTTGATCAATTGCAGTTGGTCGCTTACCAACTATTCCCATCAGCCTTGGAATTGAATGGCCATAAACATCGGCATCTAATATGCCAACCTTTAACCCTTTCTGCGCAGCTGCAACAGCAAGATTTGCAGTTACCGAAGATTTTCCAACGCCACCTTTACCTGAGGCAATTCCGATGACTCGAGTTAGCGAATCTGGCTGAGCAAAGGGAATAAATTTTTCGCGGCCACCATTTAACAACTTCTTAACGTTGTTACGCTGTTCCTCATTCATTACGCCAAAAGTTAGATCCAAAGACTTCACTTCGATAATTGGTTCGAGCGAGTCCGAAATATCTTTCTGCAATCTATCCCGCATCGGACAACCAGAGATAGTTAACAAAATAGTTATGGCAGCAACACCATCAACAAATTCAACTGATTGCACCATTCCTAATTCTGGAAGCGGGCGATGTAATTCTGGGTCCGAAACACCTTTTAGGGCTTCGTGAATTCTTTCAACTATTGCACTGCTCATAGAAGATCGGGGTCAATCTTTGCTGCTTTTTTGATTTCGTCTATTTCGGCTTTAGGTTCGGCCAACGCTTCATTTAAATGTTTTGAAATAAATTTCTTAGGGTGTAGATCAGAAACGGTCAGATCTTCATATCCAGGTCCAAGATTTTCACGTAGATCTTTGGTTGCGCCCTGTGCAAGATCACGAATTCTGCGAATAAATTTTGCAGAATCAGTAGTTAATTGTGGGAGCTTATCTGGTCCAACCAAAACCACAGCCAGCAGAGCAATCGCTATAAATTCTCCGCCACCGATTCCGAACATTTTCGAATCCTATATCTAATCTGAATTTATTGTAATTACTTTGCGGCAATCAGCACGAGAGAGACTTCTTTTGTAGCGCCTAGACGTTTGAATTTAATCTTTATCTTGTCACCAACGTTGCGTGAACGAACCGTAATTATTGCTTCATCCGCAGTATCAACGGCCTTGCCATCGATTTCAATGATGATGTCGCCAGGTTTAATGCCAGCACGATCTGCAGGACCTCCAGGACTTACCGAACCAACTTCATCTGGAATCTTTGCGCCGACACCGGTGTATCTAGTATCCAGTGATACGCCCATAATCGGATAGGTCGAACTTCCATTCTTAATTAATTGATCGGCAGTTTTCCTTGCTTGATTAATTGGAATTGCAAAACCTAAACCAATCGAACCGCTCTGGCCACCAAATCTTGAACCAGTTGTTGCAATTGCGGAGTTGATTCCAACAACCGCACCTGAAAGGTCTACCAATGGGCCACCTGAATTACCTGGATTAATAGCCGCATCAGTTTGAAGTGCATTTATGAATGAGCTCTCTCTAGTTCCACTACCTGATGTAACAGGACGATTCTTTGCACTAATGATTCCTGATGTTACGGTTCCAATTAATCCAAGTGGTGATCCAATTGCAATAACGCCATCGCCTACTTGTACTGCGTCACTATCTCCCAGTTGCAGCGCCGGAGCATCTGTTACTGCAATTTTAATTACTGCTAAATCATATGAAACATCGCGGCCAACTAATTCCGCATCGTAATTTTTGCCATTAGCTAATTTAACTTGAATAGTTGCGCCAGCAGTTGCAGCAAGTGAAATCACATGATTATTTGTAAGGATATGTCCGGTGCTATCGAGAAAGAATCCAGATCCACTTCCACCAGTATTGCCTTTGCTTACTTCAATCGACACAACGGAAGGTGATACTCGGGCAGCAATTCCAGCAACTGAATCTGGCTTACGTTCGATGGTGCTCTTGGTTGAAACTAAATTTGTCTTGGTATCAAGTGATGCTGAAGTGCGCCCGACAACACTGCCTATTACGCCCGCGATAAGAGCCATTGAAATCGCAATTCCAAAACTGACAGTCCTAGTATTTCGCTTCTTTACATCTTGGGCAGTAATAACTTGATGCTCTGAAATCCACCATGGACTATTAGGTAGATCAGAATTATTAGAGTTATTTGCCATAGTTAAATCTTACGAGCCAGGAGTGCCCCGCCGCCAATTGGAATTAGCGTCGAACTCCATCTGGAATCTTCCTTGATGGCTTTTATAGAATCGCGTCGCGCAATAGTTTCAAAATCTCGTTGGGTTGGGTCGGCAACTTTTCCGCCATCTAGTGCGTTATCGACAATCAGGACGCCACCAGGTTTTAACAACCGATAACTTTCCTGCACTACATCGACCATATCAATCGGAGATCTCACAATCATTAAATCGTAATTTGCATCCGCTAACTTTCCAACGACTTCAACAATATTTCCTGTGATTAATCTGAATCTTTGCGCAGAGATTCCAGCTTCATCCAAAATCTCTTTTGCGCTTGCTGAATGTTCGCGCTCGGAATCAATTGAGGTAAACGTTGCATCTTTAGGCGCACCATTAAATATCCAGAGCCCACTTACTCCAGAACCTGTTCCAATTTCTACAATTGATTTTGCGGAAATTAAACCAACTACAAAATTAATTAAACCACCAACACCAACCGTTGGATCTGGTGCACCAACTTCGGCGCCATTCTTTCTGGCTTGTTGCATGAAAAAATCTTCATGTGGAAAGTTTTCAGCGAAAGCTGACATGTCACCGCGGTTGTTTAGCGGTCTCTCAATGGTCATAGCGAAGTCAACCACTCGATAAGCAATCTGACGCCGAAGCCAGTGCCGCCTTTTGGATTTTCTCCAGAATCATTTTCGGAGCGAGCTGGGCCAGCGATATCTAGGTGAACCCATTTCCGATCACCAGCAAAATGCTCTAGGAAAAGTGCGGCGGTAATTGAGCCACCATTGAAATCTGGTTTCTCAGCGGTGTGATTAAAATCTGCAATTTCACTTGCAAGTGCAACTTTGTAATCATCAATGAGCGGCATGTGCCAAACCCGTTCGCCAGAGCTCTGTCCGGCGTTGTAAAGAGATTGAGCTAACGCAACATCGCGGGTATACATCGCTGCATACTGTCTGCCGAGTCCAAGGGTTGCAGCACCAGTAAGAGTTGCAACATCAATTAAATAATCTGGATCAAGTTCGGCATCTGCATAGGCCAGACCATCGGCAAGAACTAATCGACCTTCGGCATCAGTATTAATCACTTCAACTGTAGTTCCGCCAAAATGGGTGATTACATCGGATGGTCTTTGTGAGGTACTTGAAAGTGCATTTTCGGCACACATTAAAATTCCAGTTACTCGAACCTTTGGTGCATTCATTCCCAATTTCGCAATTGCAATAACTGTTGCTAAAACAGCTGCCGCACCTGACATGTCGCTCTTCATTCCAACCATGTGTTCGTAAGGGCGCTTAAGTGAGACGCCTCCGGTATCGAAAGTAATTCCTTTTCCTACCAAAACTACATGTGGCCAATTCTTAGAACCGCGGGGTTCATATGAAACTTGAACCAATCTTGGACCGGGCTTGGGTGCAGAATTTCCAACAGCAAGCAGGCCACCAAATTTTGCAAGTCCAGCTCCACTTTTAACTTCAATCTTCAGCGCTGGAGATTTAGCTTTGGTTACCTGGGCTTTGGCTTGTTCTGCAATCCAAAGCGGGTTCTTAATATTTGAAGGAGTATGAATTAACTCGCGGGCCAGCCAAACACCTTCAGCAAGTAACCTGGCTTCAATTAATTCACTTTCAAATTTTCCTACCAAGGTGAAACTCGCGGCCTTTAAAGCTTTAGGTGGTGGGCTCTTCTGGCTCCAGGAATAACTTGCTAAGGAAATTGCAACTGCGTGGCTGCGAGCGCTCTGCTTAGTTGTGACTAGGGTATTTAAGATTGCGGATCCAGAGTTCTTAACTTTTCGCGAAAGGGAGGTTCCTGCCTTACGCAAATCTTCCGGAGTATTTTCTCCGACACCAACAAAATAGATTCGAGATAATTTAGCTTCTGATGCTGCAATTGGAACTTCCAGCAATTCGCCAGCTTTACCGGTGGCATCTGGCCAATTTGAAAGAAGATTTGCTAACTCAATTTTGAAATACTTTTCAATGGTTTTAATTGCTTTTGGATTGCCTAATTCAATGCCCGAATCTGATTTGATAATTGGGACTGCGACACTGTCATACTTCGATAAATCGATATCTGATATCGGTAAGCAATCAATATTCGGCAGAAGTTTCACGACTGTTGCTTATCCCAATCCCCGCAAGAACTAATTACTTCTTAACGAGGGAGACCGCTGCCTGTAATGCGTTTCCAAGATTTGTTGCTTCTTCAACATTTAATTCGACGACTAAACGTCCGCCACCTTCAAGAGGGATCCGCATAACGAAACTGCGAGCTTCCTTGGTAACTTCCATGGGTCCATCACCAGTTCGAGGTTTCATGGCTGCCATGTTTTGCTCCTTTTACATTAGCGGTGCTTTAAATCATTCGGGGTAACGCAGTGGATAAGTATCTCGCAAAAGCGGTGATGAAAGGAAATTGAAAAAGGCGAAGGATTAGCCCTGATTTAACGCGGAAAGTAGACGAGATTTCCCACTCGTGATAACGCTTTGAACCGCGCGTTCTGGGACTCCAAGCGCCTCACCTATCTCCTTGGCTGACATGGATCGGATGTAATGCATGGTGAGAATAAAACGCTCCTCTTCCGGCAAACTTGCTAGAAGTTCGGAGAGTGCGCCCATAACCGAAGGTTACCCTTCTGGCTTAAAGTTTATAAGTAACTTACTTCCCGGTTAAGGCGTGCACGCACGAATTGCGCTCGGAATGTCGCGACACCAAGCAACTAAATCGTTTGAGGTAGCGCCAATTAATTCTTCTTGACTTAAATAATCCAGCGAACTTTGCAACATCTCATAAGTTCCAAATGGATCACAAACAACTACTGGCTTGGCGTGGTATCCCAATTTGCGACCAACCCAAATTTCAAAGAATTCTTCCAAAGTTCCAATTCCACCTGGCAACATAATGAAGGCATCGGATATCTCTTCAATCTTCGCTTTGCGGGTTCGCATATTTGAAACCGTAAACATTTCAGTGGCTTCTGGATCTGCGAATTCGATGGTTAAAAGTTTCTCTGGAATTACACCAAAAGTTTTTGCACCTCGCTCGCGCGCACCACGGGCCGCCGCTCCCATCATGGAAACTTGTCCACCACCCCAAACTAGATCAGCGCCACTGCTGGCTATCGCAACACCAACATCAAAGGCTAGATCTAGATATTTTTGGTCAATACTTGTCGAGGCTGAGCAATAAACGGCTATTCGCATAATAAAAGAAGTCTAGTGCAGATTGGTTTTGGTAGCGTTATCTCATGAGAAGCGCCTTTGGATTTGGAATAGCCAGCACTGCAAATACTGGTGAAGTGTTAGATGTCTGGTTTGATTCACTTGGAATCGGCAAGCTTGCAGAAAATAATGGGCCTGATCTTTCGCAATTTACTGGAATCGATTCCATCCGTGATGTAACAAAGTCTGCAGTAAGTATTGAAATAGATTTAGATACCCCACCAAAAGACGTTGCTGATGCCTACCTAAGGTTGCAATTGCTTTCACATCGAATAGTTAAACCCCACGGCCAATCTCTTGATGGCATATTCGGAATCTTGAATAACGTAGTTTGGACATCTGCTGGGCCATGCGCAGTTTCAACTTTTAGTTCGGTTGGACCAAAACTTCGCGCAAAGCATGGAACCCTCACAGTTTTTGCCGTTGATAAATTCCCAAGAATGGTGGATTACGTAGTGCCCGAAGGTGTTCGAATCGCCGATGCAGATCGAGTTCGACTTGGTGCGCATCTTGCGAGTGGCACAACCGTTATGCACGAAGGCTTTGTGAATTTCAATGCTGGAACACTTGGTAAATCTATGGTTGAAGGCCGAATTAGTGCCGGAGTTGTAGTTGGCGATGGAAGTGATATCGGTGGTGGCGCTTCAATTATGGGAACTTTAAGTGGTGGCGGTAAAGAAGTTATTTCAATTGGCGAACGTTGTTTATTAGGTGCAAATGCTGGACTAGGTATTTCACTTGGAAATGATTGTGTTGTCGAATCCGGAACTTATATAACTGCGGGCTCCAAGATAACTCTTCCAGACGGTAACGTAATTAAAGCAAGCGAACTATCTGGTGCAAATAACTTGCTCTTCCGCCGTAATTCAAAGAGCGGAGCACTTGAAGCACTTCCAAAGACCGGAAGTTGGGGCGGCTTGAATTCAGTTCTGCACGCTAATTAATTTTAAATTACTAAATCAAAACTAATTGGAACCAAGAAGATGGCATTTTAACTGCCGTTTTAAAGGTTCCAACCGGCAAAGTCTTTGTCTTTCCATCACTTGCAACTCCAGTTACCTTTAGAACGCTATTCGTTGAAGTTCGCTCTCCGATTTTTATCTCAATTACATCAGTTAAACCAAATGCTTTAGCCATTACTTTCTGCGAAACTTTTTTGGTCCAGTTTGAGTAATTCTTATTGACTGCAGGGTCAACGCTCCAGGGATCAGCAACACTTACGAGATGTGGAATATCGGTTCCCCAAACATCAACAGCGCGCTGGGTCATACCTCCTGAAGAAGATGAGAAAAAGACACTTACCGGAAGCTGGTTGATCGTAATTGCTAAACCACTTCCTTCATCGACTGCGGTCGCATCAACTGCCGCTTTCCAAAATTGGCCATATCTAGGTTCGCCCTCTTTGGAATATCCGACAAATGCTTGATCATATTTTGAATTGTAAACATGACAGTCACAAGCTTTTTTAATTGAATTCATTCGCATAAGCGCATAGGTGCGAGATGCAATTACTTGGCTCTGCAGCGCCGCTGCCGGCCATGAAGAAGGAACTTCAGCGATTCCATAAAGGTATTCGTCATGCAATCTCAACCAATTAGTCGCTTCAATTCTAAAACCAATACCAGGTGCGTTCACCGCTCTAAGTTGAATGTAGCCATGACTTACTTGAAATTTAGCTTTCCCAGAAACAACCGAAACAACTGATTGCGGGTTGTTCCACTTTATTACCCATAATTTTCCGATTCCACCTGGACCGCTAATTGATTTTCCAGTGATTGCAAAATTAAGAGCGGTATTTTGCGGATATGAAGTGGCAACAGCGGTATCTATTGAAACTGTTGCGGTATCCGAGGCTGGAAGAACCAGTGAAAGCGCAGAAACTTGATGCGCGATATTCACGCTAATGGTTGCGGTATCTGCGACTGGAGTTACTTGTGCTTGCGGGAAATAATAATTAAGAATTTCGGTAGCCGACTTTCCTTCAAGGGCCTGTCCCTTTGCACCGTATTGACTCAGTCCAACTCCGTGACCATAACCAGAACCGGTAAAGGTAAAGGTTTTTGGGACTACAGCACTTGCACTAGAGATCGAAGAAAGCGTCAATAAAACTAAAAGTGCGATTGCTCGTTTCATTCTTCTTGAGCTTCTTCAGCCATCAGTCCTTTTGGCGAAGATAAATATCCCGCTCCCCAAACCATATGCATAACTATTAGGACGGTTGGCAGTATTAACTTCTCAATAAGGCTTTTACCGATAACTAGTGAACCTAAAACAATTAGACCTAAGTAAGTAACAATTGGAATCAAGAAGAATGGTGAGAGAGTTAAACCTAAAATAATTGAGAGCGCATTAATTACTAGCGCGGTCGGTGGAGCTAAGTAACGTAAGTTAACGCTCCCCATGTGGCTTCTAGAAACTGCGCGGCGCCAAGTGCCATATTGGAAATATTGCTTAGCAAGTGCCTTAATTGTTGAACGTGGTCGATAAGTTACAACTAAAGATGGATCAAACCAGATGGTTCCACCATTCTTGCGTAATCTAAAGTTAAGTTCCCAATCTTGAGCACGAGTAAATCGCTCGTCATATCCGCCGGCTTCAAGGAGTGCGGATTTTTTAAAGGTTCCGAGATAAACCGTATCTGCTGGACCAGCAACACCTCCGGTATGAAATCTAGAAGAACCAACACCAAGTGAAGAGCGCATTGCAGTTGCAACAGCTTTTTCAAACTTTGATTTTCCTACTGCCGCCATAATGCCACCAACATTTACAGCCCCAGTTTTATTCAGTAACGAAGTTGCATCACTTAAATATGATGGTGAAATTTCAGCATGACCATCAATCCGCGAAATAATTGGATACTTAGCAATTGCAATTGCGGCATTTAAACCATTTGCGGTTCGACCTGTTGGGTTATCTACTAAAACAACTCTGGAATCGGCCGCTGCTAACTCTTTAGCAATCTCATTAGTTCGATCACTAGATGGCCCAAGGGCAAGGATTACTTCGAATGCGCCACTGTAATTCTGGGCCAAGATTGCAGAAATACTTTCCTGAAGGTCTCGCTCCTCGTTGAGAATGGGCAGAACCACAGATACGCCCATCAAAGTGCCTGAAACCTGATTCATATCTCCAAGGTTAGTGTTACCTCGCACTAGTATCTGGCAAATGAAGCTTAAAGTTTCCGTAATAGGCACTGGTTATTTGGGTGCCACCCATGCGGCCTGCATGTCATCGCTGGGATTTGAAGTAATTGGCGTTGATGTTGATGCCGCCAAAATTGAACTTTTAACCGCAGGCAAAGTTCCATTTTATGAACCCGGCTTGGAAGATTTATTACAAAAAGAGATAGCTTCAGGACGGTTAACATTTTCTACAGATTTCAGCGCGATTGCAGATGCAGATGTTCACTTTATTTGTGTCGGAACTCCCCAGAAACCAGATTCACTGGCTGCTGATCTTAAGTATGTTGATGCCGCTTTAGATGCAGTAGCCGCAATTTGTAAGCCAGGATCTTTAGTAGTTGGTAAGTCAACGGTTCCGGTTGGAACTGCAGCCAGATTACGCGAACGGCTTTTGAAAATAAATCCAAAGGTTGATTTGGCCTGGAATCCAGAGTTCTTACGTGAAGGCTTTGCAGTTGAAGATACCTTGCATCCAAATCGTTTAGTTGTTGGTGTAACAAATGATGCCGCTGAAAATAAATTAAAGGAAATATACGCAAGTAATTTAGCCGAAAATACACCTTGGGTCCGTGCTGATTTACCTACATCAGAATTAGTAAAAGTTGCAGCAAATTCATTTCTTGCGACAAAGATTTCCTTTATCAACGCAATGGCTGAAGTTTGTGAAGCCGCTGGCGGAGATGTAACAGTTCTCGCTAAGGCAATTGGATATGACCCAAGAATTGGTAGCCGCTTCTTGCAGGCTGGTATTGGATTTGGTGGCGGCTGCTTACCAAAAGATATTCGAGCATTCATGGCACGTGCCGGCGAACTTGGTGCAGATCAAGCCCTGGAGTTCTTGCGCGAAATTGATTCAATTAACTTAAGAGCAAGACAACGGGTTATCGAATTAGTCAGAAAAGATTTATCAGACAACCTCACGGGTAAAAAGATTGCAGTTCTAGGTGCAGCTTTTAAGCCGGATAGCGATGATGTTCGTGATTCACCAGCACTAGATATTGCAGCACAAATTGCTGCAGCTGGTGCCGTTGTAACAATTCATGATCCGAAAGCTATTGCACCGGCTAAGAAAAGATTCCCGGCTCTGGGATTTTCTGAAGATATCGAAGGTGCTCTTAAAGGCGCCGACTTGGTTCTGCACTTAACCGAATGGAAGGTTTATCGCGAACTTGATCCTGTGAAGATGGCTAAGTTAGTTGCTAATCCAATAATTATTGATGGTCGCAATGCTCTTGATCGTGAAGCCTGGATCGCTGCTGGTTGGAAATTTAGAGCGCTGGGACGCGCAAATTAATCAGGGCTAATGGCTTTTAAGTCTTAAAGACCAAATTCCTAAAGCAACAACGACTAATCCAGTTGCGTAGCAGAGCGCGGCATAAGAGAAGAGTCCAATTATTACCCCGCCAATTGCGGCGCCTCCTGCGCCCATAAGGTTCATAACTAAATCGCTTGCACCTTGAGTTGAAGGGCGCATTTCTAAACTTACAGTTTCAGATAAAAGTGTTGAACCTGCAATTAATGTAAAGGACCATCCAAGTCCTAAGAGAAATAAACCGATTCCTAGTGTGAATGAATCGTGATGTGGGGCAAGCCCAGAAATTAGCGCCGATGCAATCAAAATTAAAATACCGATTTGTATCGTCCTGATTCGACCGAACTTGTCACTTATCGAACCAACAATTGGAGAGAAGGCATACATTCCCAGAACATGAACACTTATTACCAAACCAATAATTCGCAAGGTTGCATCGGAATGCGCCATATGCACTGGCGTCATAACCATTATTGAAACCATGGCGAGATGCCCAATAGCTACTGAAGCTATTGCAAACAGCGCGATTGGATATTCTTTAATGTGCTTTAGCGCGGAACGAGTAGATTCACGCGGTTTTGTTGCGGTGCCTTCGACTGCTTTATTCGCAGTTAAAAAAGGATCGGGCTTTAGAAACAATTGGATAACTGTTACTGAGAGCGCAAGTGTGAAAGCTGCTATGAAGTATGGCCCCACTAATTTTGGTAGACCCAATGCTGAGGCAAATACTCCGGACGGTTCCATTAAATTCGGGCCAGTAACAGCGCCAATCGTTGAACCCCAAACTACAAAAGATAAATCTTTGGATCTCTTCTCTGGTGTTGCCAGATCAATTGCAGCAAATCTTGCTTGATATCCCGATGCTGAAGCTGCACCAACCATAAATGCACCAAGGAGCATAAAGAATAGATTCCGATTCGCGCCACCAAGAATTGCAAATAGTGCACCGATAACACCGATGGAATAACCAAAGGTCAATGCAAGTCGGCGTCCACCATTCTGTGTAAGTCGAGCAAGTGGAAGTGCCATAACGGCAGCTCCTAATACTGAAATGGTTTGTGCAAGACCAGATAAACCATCTGATTTAGTTATTGATGAAACTAAAAGTGAACCTGCAGCAACTGTTCCAGCTACCCCAATACCATTTAGAACTTGGGCGATTCCAAGAACTCGAACTATTTTTCTTTGGTGTGATTCGGGTGAAAGTGTGTCCATTAATTACAACTAAAACCCAGTTTTTTGGTTGCGTTTCGTTGTTAAGTTTGCGCCTTTTTCTCTCGCCTCTGTATTTATCTTTGCGAGTTCTTCGCTTACTTTCTTAGAAATATTTTCATCACTTACGCCAAGAATTCTTGCAGCAAGCAAGCCCGCATTCTTTGCATTACCTACCCCGACTGTTGCAACTGGAATTCCGGCAGGCATTTGGACTATTGAAAGCAATGAATCCATACCATCTAAATTCTTTAGCGGAACTGGAACGCCAATTACTGGAAGAGAGGTTAGTGATGCGACCATTCCTGGTAAGTGCGCTGCTCCACCTGCACCGGCAATTATTACTTTGTAACCCTTAGCTTTTGCGCTCTGTGCAAATTCCACCATCTCAAGTGGCATGCGATGAGCTGAAACAACATCTGCTGAGTATGAGATACCAAGTAAGTCTAAAACTTTTGCGGCATCTTCCATGACCGGCCAATCAGAGTCTGATCCCATGATTATTGCTACATCACTCATCAATAACTCCATTCATGTAGTCAACGGCATGGGCAACTTCAAGTTGTAATTGTAGAAGGTTTTCACCACACAGTGTTACGTGGCCAATCTTGCGTCCAGGCTTAACTTCTTTGCCATATTGATGAAATTTAAGTTCTGGGGTTCGGGCCATTAGGTGCAGATATGGCCGATACATGTCGCTCTTTTCGCCACCTAAGACATTTCCCATTACTGCATATTTATTTCGCAGCGCTGTGCTGCCTAACGGCAAATCAAGAATGGCTCGAAGATGTTGTTCAAACTGACTTGTTATGCAACCTTCGATACTCCAGTGTCCAGAATTATGTGGACGAAGTGCTAATTCATTAATGTAGAAATCTTCACCAACTATAAACATTTCTACCGCCATAACACCTACAAGTGAGATACCGGCTGCAATTTCTAACGCAGCAGCTTGAACTTTATTTGCAAGTGCATCAGATATCTCAGGAACTGGTGTAACGGTCGAAGTGCAGATGCCATTGGTTTGAATTGTTAGTGTCGCCGGCCAAGTCGCAGCTTGATTGTGTGGCGATCTAGCAACCATTACAGAAATTTCATAATCAAAATTTAATTTCTCTTCAAGTAATAACGTTCCGGTTTTCTGATGCAGTTCTTGCAACTGCGCTTCTGAATCTATTTGGAAGACTCCTCGACCGTCGTATCCGCCCGAAGGCAATTTAGCTATTAGCGGGAAAGCTATTTCACATTGCTGGCCCTGATATTTCTGCCACATCGGATTCGGTAAATTCAGTTGAGTTATCTTCTTGCGCATTTCTAATTTATCTTGCGAATAAGTGAATGATTCTGATCGTGGATAAACCTTTATCCCTGCTGATTCAACTGCCTTGATAACGCTCTGGGGAACTAGTTCATGTTCGAATGTCAGAACATCACAACTCTTTGCAAATTCGAGAACTGAATCAATACTTGTGTAGTCACCCAAGACAAAGTGTGAAACTTGGGCGGCAGAATCATTTGGAATTGCAGCCAAAACTTTGAAATCTATTCCTAAATCATTTGCTGCGACTGCCATCATTCTGGCAAGTTGGCCGGCGCCAATTACTCCGACTCGTGGAAAGCTCACTACGAAAGTTTACTGTCCAAATGAATAACATCTCCAACCGTGATGAGCTGGCCGTTATCTAGGTGCAGGCTTCCAGTTTCATCTATATCTACCGCTTTTGCCTCAACGCTTGAACCATCTGGAAGCGCTATTAGAACCTGGCTTCCGATAGTTGCACTCAATGATCGATATTTTGCGGTTAGGTCCTTCCCGCTCTGCCAGTCCAATAAATCGTTCTCTAAGTTGTGCAATATTTTTGCCAGCAATTCGTTGCGATTTATTTGACGATCCGTTGCAAGAAATATCGATGTTGCATGCGCAACTGGCAGCGCCTCTTTTGAAGTAGAAACATTTATTCCAACACCAACGATTACACCTGAGCTAGTTTTCTCAGCTAATAAACCTGCAACTTTCTTCTGATTAAACAGAACATCGTTAGGCCATTTACATTTAAAATTATCATTATTTGTAATTTCATTTAGTGTTGCGGTGACACTTGCACCAACTAAAAGTGTGAGGTATCCAAGGTTTTTAACTTCATTTTCCGGTTCAAAATAAAATGAAAAAAGAAGTGCGCTCGATTTCTCGGCATCAAACTTACGATCTAACCGACCACGTCCTGCGCTTTGATACTCGACAGTAATTAGATCGCCAGATTTTGGATTACTGGTGCGTAAATAATTCTGTGTTGAATCAATCTCTTCTACAACTGATACTCGCCAGTAACTGCTCTCTAATGCGCCTGCAATTGCATCGGCATTTAACAATTCTGGCTTCATTCGCTGACTCATTTCATATTGCTTTGTAGGAATAACTGTTGGGAACTAGTAATCTACGACCGTGACTGATGATATTCGCACTACAGCCGGAAAGATTGCTGATCTTCGCAGACGTCGTTTGCAAGCCGAAACGAATGGGACGCCAGAAGCAATTGAGAAGCGTCATGCCCAAGGAAAACTAACTGCGCGCGAGCGAATTGCCCGCCTTGTTGATCCAGGTTCCTTTGTCGAGATGGATGCATTTTCGCGCCACCGCTCTTCAAATTTTGGCATGGATAAGAATCGAATTTACGGTGATGGTGTTGTAACCGGACACGCAACAGTTGATGGTCGTGCAATTGCAATTTACTCCCAAGATTTCTTAACCTTTGGTGGCAGTCTTGGCGAAGTAGTTGGCGAAAAGATTGTAAAAGTTATGGAGTTTGCACTTAAGAGTGGAATTCCAATAGTTGGAATCAACGATTCTGGCGGCGCCCGAATTCAAGAAGGCGTGGCATCTCTGAGCCAATATGGCGAAATCTTTAAGCGAAATGTCCGAGCTTCTGGCGTTATCCCCCAAATTTCTCTGATCATGGGACCAACAGCAGGTGGTGCGGTTTACTCACCAGCAATAACCGACTTTGTAATTATGGTTAATGAAACCTCTCAGATGTTTATTACTGGTCCAGATGTAATTAAAGCTGTTACGGGTGAAGAAGTTGGCATGGAAGAACTTGGTGGTGCTCGCACTCATAACACTAAGACTGGAAATTCACATTACCTTGCAGACAGCGAAGATGATGCAATTGATTATGTAAAGGCTCTGCTCTCTTATTTACCAAGCAATAACATGGATGAATCTCCGGTATTGGCTGCGACTGAAAGTAATGACGTTTCACCTTCAGATCGCGCACTTGATTCATTGATCCCAGATAATCCAAATAAGCCTTATGACATGAAGGTTCTAGTTGAAGCTATTTTGGATGAAGCAGATTTCTTAGAAGTCCACACACTTTACGCACCAAATATTCTCGTTGGCTTTGGTCGCGTTGAAGGACATTCAGTTGGAGTTATTGCAAACCAACCACAAGCACTTGCTGGAACGCTAGATATTGCGGCAAGCGAGAAAGCAGCGCGCTTTGTTCGCACATGTGATGCCTTCGGAATTCCAGTTATTACTTTGGTCGATGTTCCCGGCTTCTTGCCTGGCACTGAACAAGAGTGGAATGGAATCATTCGTCGCGGCGCTAAATTACTTTATGCCTATGGCGAAGCGACAGTTCCGCTAATTACAGTTATTACACGTAAGGCATATGGCGGTGCTTACATTGTTATGGGATCCAAGCATCTTGGTGCTGACGTGAACTTGGCTTGGCCAACTGCGCAGATTGCAGTTATGGGCGCACAAGGTGCTGTAAACATTCTTCATCGTAAAGAACTTGCGGATGCTAAAGACACGGATGCGAAGCGCAAAGAGCTAATTGAAGATTACGAAGAGACTTTGTTAAATCCATACATCGCTGCTGATCGTGGATTTATTGATGCGGTAATCGAACCTCAAGAAACCAGGCATCAGATTGTTAAGGCGTTAAACGCACTTCGCAACAAGCGCGTTGCACTTCCACCTCGTAAGCACGGAAATATTCCGCTCTAATGAATAATAAATTTACGATTTTAAATGGCACTGCAACCAAGAACGAACTAGCGGCTTTAGAGAAGGCGCTACCAACACCAGTTGTAAAGAAGATAAATCGTGCGAGCCTCTGGCGTAAATCCCAGATTCGCCAACCACTGCCACGTAAGTGGGGACAGAGCTTCTAATGTCAGATTCAAGAAGCGTAGTTCTGGCATCAGCCTCACCATCACGCAAACGTTTATTAGATTCGTGCGGAATTTCGGCGCAAGTAATTGTCAGTGGTGTCGATGAGGAAGATCCAAAACTTACTGATCTGGCACCACGAGAGATGGTTATTGCTTTAGCAATACTTAAAGCCCACACTATTAAGTCGCAGGTTGGTAACGAGCATTTAATTATTGGCTGTGATTCCACCTTTGAATTTCAAGGAAAGTCTTTTGGTAAGCCACTTACTGAGGAGTTAGCCATTGCACGCTGCAAAGAGTTGCGTGGCAACTTTGGACTTCTGCATACTGGTCATTGCATTATTGATACTAAGCAAGGAATTGAAATTAGCGATGTATCAACCTCTAAAGTATTTTTTGCTGATATGACGGATGCCGAAATTGCTGGATATGTCGCATCTGGTGAACCACTAAATGTTGCAGGTGGCTTTACTCTCGATGGTTTAAGTGCGCCATTTATTTCGAGAATTGAAGGAGATCCATCCGGAATTATCGGACTCTCACTTCCGCTACTTCGACGAGCAGTTGATTCTTTAGGCTTATCTTGGAATTCGATTGCGAAATCGGCGGTCAACGCATGAAAGCTGTATTGATTGCTAACCGTGGCGAAATCGCAGTTCGTGTTGCACGTGCCGCACGCGATCACGGCATCAAATCAATTGCGATTTACTCTGACGAAGATCGAACTTCATTGCATGTTGCAACAGCTGATGAGGCCTATGCGCTACATGGTTTATCAGCAGCTGAAACTTATCTAGACCAGAAAAAGATAATTGAGATCGCCAAGAAATCTGGCGCAGATGCTGTTCATCCTGGATATGGATTCTTATCCGAGAATGCAGATTTCGCAGATAAAGTTATTGCTGCTGGATTAATTTGGATTGGTCCACCACCAAATGCAATTCGACTTCTTGGCGACAAAGTATCGGCGAGAAAAATCGCTGCTGAAGTTGGCGCACCACTTGTTGCTGGAACTGTTGATCCAGTTGATTCCCCTGATGAAATCATTGCTTTCGCTAAAGAACATGGACTTCCAGTTGCAATTAAAGCGGCACATGGTGGAGGTGGCCGCGGTTTAAAGGTTGCTCACACTATTGAAGAGATTCCTGAGCTATTTGCATCCGCAGTGCGTGAAGCCATTACTGGATTTGGTCGCGGTGAATGTTTCGTTGAACGCTACTTAGATAAACCACGTCACGTTGAAACCCAGGTCTTAATCGACGCAAAAGGAAATGCAATTGTTGTAAGCACCCGCGATTGTTCCCTCCAACGCCGCCACCAAAAATTAGTTGAAGAAGCCCCAGCGCCATTCTTAACTCAAGCCCAGATAGACCAACTTTATTCTTCAAGTAAAGCAATTATGAAAAAAGCTGGCTACATCGGTGCTGGAACCTGTGAATTCCTAATTGGCTCTGATGGAACTATTTCTTTCCTCGAAGTAAATACTCGACTTCAAGTAGAGCATCCAGTTAGCGAAGAAGTCACTGGCCTGGATCTAGTTCGTGAACAATTTAGAATTGCAGATGGCCAGAGTATTAATCCGGTAGATCCAATAATCCGTGGTCACAGTATTGAATTTAGAATTAATGGCGAAGATCCAGGAAAAGGTTTCTTGCCATCACTCGGAACAATTACCAAGTGGGAAGTTCCATCCGGTCCAGGTGTTCGCATCGATGCCGGTTTCGACCATGGCCACACAATTGGTTCACACTTTGATTCGCTTCTAGCAAAGTTAATTATTACCGCGGCAACTCGTGAAGAAGCGATTGAGCGGGCACGTCGAGCACTTCGTGAATTTGATATTGGTGGATTAGCAACGGCGCTACCTTTTCACCGTGCAATCATCGATGATCCTAATTTCAATAAAGATTTTAAGGTTTATACAAGTTACATCGAAAATGAGTTTAAAAATGAGATTCCACCATTCTCATTTAAACAAGGAACTGCAGATTCCAAAGCGGCCTCTCAGAAGATAATCGCCGAAGTAGATGGTCATAGATTCGAAGTTTTGCTTCATACTCCTGAGCCAATCCAGAAACGACATCGCGT
Organism: Bifidobacterium breve; assembly: GCA_945863115.1. Classification (GTDB taxonomy): domain Bacteria; phylum Actinomycetota; class Actinomycetes; order Nanopelagicales; family Nanopelagicaceae; genus AAA044-D11. The sequence continues at coordinate 44,524 of CAMAYZ010000001.1, read as the reverse complement.
AAAGAGCAATGCGATTACTGCACTCGCTGGAGATTCGCTTGAAAGCCCAATGCAAGGGACTGTTGTGAAAATTGTTAAGTCCAATGGCGACCGCGTTGAAGTTGGGGATTTGATTGTCGTCCTAGAAGCAATGAAGATGGAGCAGCCACTGATTGCACATAAGGTGGGAACGATCGCAAAGTTGCAAGTAAATGTTGGCCAGACAGTTGCCAGCGGTGCGACCCTTTGTTTGATTGAAGATTAATTACTAAGTGCTAGATTTGTGGCGTGAATTCAACGCTACTGGCAGATAACAGCGAAGCTTCTTTAAAGAAATTCTTAAATAACCTTTCGGCTGTCGATGAAGTAGGCGCAAAAGCCCGCGTTGAAATGCTAGCTACCCGAAGTATTAAAACTTCAAGTAAGAATTGGGCAATAGATTTAGCAATCCGAATGGTTGATTTAACAACCCTCGAAGGTGCCGATACCCCGGGCAAAGTAAGAGCGCTCTGCGCAAAAGGTGTTTATCCAGATCCAACTGATTTAACAGTTCCTTCAGTTGGTGCAATCTGCGTTTACAACGACATGGTGAAAATTGCTCGCCAGGCACTTGATGCTGGTGGTGGCAAAAATATTCCAGTAGCAGCAGTTTCAACTGCATTTCCATCTGGCCGCGCAAGCATGGAAGTTAAAATCCAAGATACAAGAGATGCTATTGCAAATGGTGCGAGTGAGATCGATATGGTGATTGATCGCGGCGCTTTCTTAGCCGGAAAACTAGGATTTGTTTTTGATCAGATTAAAACTATTAAAGAATTATGTGGAAGCGATATTCACCTAAAAGTTATTTTGGAAACCGGCGAATTAGTTACTCTGGATAACGTTAGAAAAGCTTCATATTTGGCAATGCTTGCTGGTGCAGATTTTATTAAGACCAGCACCGGTAAAGTTGCTCCTGCTGCTACAGCTCCCGTGGTTTATGTGATGCTTGAAGCCGTTAGAGATTATTACAAAATGACTGGCACTCGAATTGGCGTGAAGCCGGCAGGTGGAATTCGCAATACTAAAGATGCAATAAAGCAATTGGTCTTGGTAAATGAAATTGCTGGCCCTGAGTGGCTAGACCCCTCGCTATTTCGCATCGGAGCAAGTGCTCTCCTAAACGATTTGCTCATGCAACGCATGAAAATGCGCGATGGGTATTACGCTAGCCCTAACTACGTGACGCTGGATTAATGAGAGTGAATAAGTAATGGATAAGTTTGAATACGCACCAGCGCCAGAATCGGCCGCTCTTGTTGATATCAAGAGCCAATATGGGCTATTTATAAATGGAAAATTTGTCGCACCAAAGGGTGGAAAAACCTTCACAACAATTAATCCAGCCACCGAAGAAGTTTTAGCAAAAGTTGCCTATGCCGAACTTGCAGATGTAAATCTCGCTGTTACTGCAGCCCGCAATGCTTTTACGAAAACTTGGTCAAAAATGCCAGCGGCCGAACGTGGAAAGTATCTTTTCCGAATCGCCAGAATTCTTCAAGAGCGATCTAGAGAATTCGCAGTGCTTGAGACTTTAGATAATGGAAAGCCAATACGTGAATCTAGGGATACCGATATCCCACTTGCAGCTGCACATTTCTTTTATCACGCGGGTTGGGCCGACAAACTTTCTTATGCCGGTGTTGGTTCAAATCCAAAGCCATATGGCGTTGCTGCTCAGATAATTCCTTGGAACTTTCCAATGCTTATGTTGGCCTGGAAGATTGCGCCTGCTCTTGCAACTGGAAATACCGTAGTCCTAAAGCCAGCAGAAACCACACCACTTACTGCGCTCTTGTTCGCAGAAGTTTGTCAGCAAGCAGGCCTGCCTGCAGGTGTTGTAAACATTATTACTGGAGACGGCGCTACTGGATCTCACCTAGTAAATCATCCTGGTGTAGACAAGGTTGCATTCACTGGTTCAACAAGCGTTGGAAAAGCGATTGCTAAAGCGATTGCCGGAACCAAGAAGAGCGCAACTCTTGAACTTGGTGGCAAAGGTGCGAATATTGTTTTTGATGATGCCCCAATAGATGAAGCAGTTGAAGGCATTGTTAATGGAATTTTCTTTAATCAGGGACATGTATGTTGCGCTGGTTCAAGGCTAATAGTGCAAGAGAATATTCAAGATGAAGTTCTAGAGAAACTAAAGAACCGAATGAGTTTAATTCGTATTGGTAATCCAATGGATAAGAACACAGACCTTGGCGCAATCAACAGCTCAGAACAACTTGCCCGCATTAAAGAACTTGCTGATGCTGGCGATATTGAAGGTTCTCAGCGCTGGAGTCCGAACTGTTCACTTCCATCCTCTGGTTTTTGGTATCCCCCAACTATCTTTACTGGGGTTTCTCAATCACATCGAATTGCTCGCGAAGAAATATTCGGACCTGTTTTATCTGTTTTAACTTTCCGCACACCGCAAGAAGCGATTGATAAAGCAAACAACACACCATTCGGTTTATCAGCAGGAATCTGGAGTGATAAAGGTTCACGTATTCTCTGGGCCGCAAAGCAATTGCGTGCCGGTGTTATCTGGTCTAACACTTTCAATAAATTTGATCCGGCAAGCCCATTTGGTGGATATAAAGAATCTGGTTGGGGTCGCGAAGGCGGACGACATGGCCTTAGTGGATATTTGAAGGGTGAAAAATAATGCGTATCGATGTTATGAAAACCTATAAATTATTTATTAATGGAAGTTTTCCACGAAGTGAATCTGGCCGGGTTTATGAAATTAAAGATAGCAAGGGCAATTTCCTAGCAAATCCTTGCCTAGGATCACGAAAAGATTTACGTGAATCAGTTGTTGCCGCGCGCAACGCCCACCACGGCTGGTCAAGTGCAACTGCATTCAATCGAGGACAGATCCTTTACCGAGTTGCCGAAATAATGCAGGGACGTGCAGATCAGTTTGTTGCAGAGATTATTGCGCAAGAAGGTGCAACTCCTGCTGCCGCTAAAGCTCAGGTGCAGAGCGCAATAGATACTTGGGTTTGGTATGCCGGTTGGTGCGACAAGATTGAAGCCATCTCTGGTTCATCTAATCAAGTGTCTGGCCCGTTCTACAACTTTTCAATCCCGGAAAGCCTTGGCGTAGTTGCAATATTTGCCGATGCGAAACCATCCTTACTTAATTTAGTTGCCGGCTTGGCTCCAGTGATTGCTAGTGGAAATACCGCCATATTGATTGCAAATGAAAAGTCTCCGCTTTGTTCAATTACCCTCGCTGAATGCCTAGCAACTAGCGATGTTCCGGCTGGAGTAGTAAATGTTCTTACCGGGAAATTTGATCAATTCGTAACTTGGGCTGGTTCACATATGGATATCGATGGGATTGATGCAACTGGAGTAAGCAATAAAGACTTGACCGAACTTAAGGAACTTGGATCTGAGAACCTAAAGCGAATTCATTCATTTAGTGAATTACTTTCAACAAAGCGGATGACTAACTTTATGGAAGTTAAAACTATCTGGCATCCAGTAGGGCTTTAAAGCTACTTAATAATTACTATTTTCTTGGCAATGATTGCGGCTTTGGCTCTACTTACAGCGCTCTTTGAAGCCGCATTTGCTGTAGTTGAAATCAAATCTATGCCGCTACTTGAAAGTGTGTAGTTGCGGCCAAAGACCCCGTTTACTACATCAACCTCTTCGGTAATTGATCTTCCAGAAACCGCTGCACTGAATAGATCAGTAATTGCTTTATCAAATCTCTGATTTACATAGCCAATTAAGAATTTTTGGGCATCCTTATTTGCAATAAAAAATTGATCTGGCCTGATACCGATTAACTTTACGGATTTCTTTGCTTTAGCCAACTTAGTTGCAGCCGTTAGCACGCTGCCGTTTCGGGACCAGTTTATGAAAAATACATCAGCGCCTTGGCCAGATAGTTTCGCTATTTCAGCTTCAGATGATGTGGTGGCATCGGCTGCGAAGACCTTGCTTTTGGTGTCAGCATATTTAACGCCAGCTCGGAAATTTTCAAGATTTGTAGAATTACTTGGATTAGCTGGATCGCCCAAGTAACCAACTTTTTTAGACTTTGAATTTAAAGCTGCTGAAACACCAGCTAAGAAAGAACCTTGGTTTAAATCAAATGCCATGCAACTTACATTCAAGGATTCAACGCCAGAACTTGCGATTACTGCAAATTGGGATTCTGGATACTTCTCTGACATATAAATCATTGCCTGATTGAAAGAAGGCCCAACACCAATCACTAGGTCATATTGAGCTTTTACCAAGAATTCAATCCGATTTTCGCGATCAAAATCGATTCCGGTAGTTACTAACTCTCGGACATCAAAATTGGAGAGATTGAATTTCTTTTTGGCACTATCTACGCCGGCAGCTGCGGCATCATTTATGGCCTTATCACCACGACCGCCGACATCGTAAACAATTCCAATTTTAACTTTTGTCGGTTCAGCGCTAACTGGAGCAAGCGGAATTAAGGCAATCAATGCTAAGAATAAAAATAATTTTTTAGCCACGGGAAATCAGACCCAGTGCTTCATAAGCATCGTTAAGAGTTTTAGAAGCCACTGCTTCAGCTTTTTCAGCACCAACCTTTAAGAGTTTCTTGAGATGTGCCTCATCTTTAAGTAATTCATTAGCTCTCTCGCGAACTGGGTTTAGATAGTCAACAACGACTTCGGCGACGCCGGTCTTGAAATCGCCATATCCCTTGCCAGCAAAATCATCCTGCGCTTGGACAATTGTCTTGCCGGTCAAAGCGCTATAAATAGTTAATAAGTTAGAAACTCCAGGCTTTTCCTTCTCATCAAAGATTACATCTCGCCCTGTGTCGGTAACTGCGCTCTTAATTTTCTTAGTATTGATTTCTGGACTATCCATTAGCTCGATTACTCCACTAGCTGAAGAGCTAGATTTACTCATCTTTGCTGTTGGATCTTGTAAATCATTTATCTTTGCGCCGGCTTTTAGAATATATCCCTCTGGGATTGTGAAGGTGTCTCCGAATTTTGAGTTAAAGCGTTGTCCTAAATCTCTTGTAAGTTCAATATGTTGTCTCTGATCTTCACCAACCGGAACTTTATTTGCTTGGTAGAGCAAGATGTCGGCGGCCTGCAAAATCGGATAGGTGAATAAGCCAACTACCGTACGATCAGATCCGGCCTTCTGCGACTTATCTTTAAATTGCGTCATTCGGCTTGCTTCACCAAAGCCAGTTAAACACTCAAGAACCCAAGCTAATTGATTGTGCGCTGGCACATGAGATTGAATAAAGAGTGTGCATTTTTCCGGATCAAGACCAAGTGCGATTAATTGTGCGACTGATGCGAGCGTGCGCTTTCTGAAATCCTCTGGTTTAGTTTCAACAGTAAGGGCATGTAAATCTACGACACAGTAAAAAGCGTCGTTCGTATTCTGTAAATCTACCCATTGTTTGATTGCACCTAAATAATTCCCCAGGTGAAAAGACTCGTGAGTTGGTTGGATACCAGATAACACACGTTCTCTCACAGAGTTATTCATGAGGTGCATCTTTCCATTCATTGCCTGAGATTAATAATTGACCTGCCCGTTTTCCTTCTAGAGTTAAAACTGTGATTCGCACCTGATTTACGGTGATTGAATCATGAGGTTCAGGGATTCTTCCCAGGTGATCCATTACTAAGCCACCGACAGTTTCGTATGGTCCCTCTGGAAGAACAATCCCAGTTTGATCATATAAATCTTCAAGTGAAATTAAGCTATCAATTTCAAATTCACCAGTTCTTGCCTGAGGCGTCACTTCGACTTCTTCTGAGTCATACTCATCATGAATTTCGCCAATTAAACATTCAACTAAATCTTCAAGTGTCACGATGCCATCTGTGCCACCATATTCATCAAGGACTACAGCGATATGACTTCTTTTCGCACGCATTTCAGCGAGTGCGGGAAGAACGCCCTTTGTTCCAGGCAGATTAAGAACTGGACGAACTAGCTCAAGAATTGTTTCACCGGATGATGAAATCACCTTTGGATTTAAAAGATCACGAACATGCAGGAACCCGATAACTTCATCTGTGCTTCCACGAGTTACCGGATATCTTGAATGTGAGTGTTCAATTGCAACGGTTATTGCATCAGTTATTGAAAGTCCAACATCCATGAAATCAACTTCAGTTCTTGGAACCATAATTTCATGAAGTTGCAGATCTCCAGCTGCAAAAACTTCTTCTACGATTTCGCGCTCTTCTTCGCTCAGTGAGGTATGACCTGAAACCAAGTCAACTAATTCTGCTTCAGAAATTTCACTTCTAATCTCTTTAGAGCTCAAGCCGAATAGCTTTACGATTGCATCTGTTGACTTCGATAACAGCCAGATAACTGGTCGAAATACTTTTGCTGTGAAATCAATAGATGGCGCAACGGCGAGCGCAATAATCTCGGTCCGATAAAGCGCTAAACGTTTTGGAACCAGCTCGCCAAATACCAAGGAGATGTAAGCAATAACAATTGTGATTGAAATTAGTGCCAGAGTTTTACTTACGCCTTCTGATAATCCCCAATCTTCAAAGACTGGCGAAATATATTTGCCCAGACGTTCTGCTCCGAATGCTGCTGAGAGAAAGCCTAAAAATGTAATTCCAACTTGGGCGGCGGCAAGAAACCGATTTGGATTTCTGGTTAGTGCAACCACTCGGTCGCCCCGTCTGCTCTTACCCTCAAGCTGGCGAATTTGAGATTCCCGAAGCGAGATCAGAGCAATCTCGGCTGCCACGAATAGCCCAGCGATTCCAATAAACAGAAGGACTAGGCCGATATCACGGAGGATATGAATGCTCACAGGCGTAAGGGTAACTTCTTTACCTTAAGGGAATTGCTGATTTACCTGTCTGGGATAGCCAAAGCGTCGTCGGGCGCGTAACCTATGGCAACGCTCAACCGAGCGTGAGTTAACAGTTTTACCTTTATCCAAAGGATCGTCGGACACGTACCTGTCCGGAAAAGGAGCAAGAAAATGGCATCAGTCGTATTCGAAAATGCATCACGCGTTTATCCAGGCACCACCAAGCCTGCGGTAGATAAGTTAAATCTAACAATTAATGATGGTGAATTCCTTGTTCTAGTTGGCCCATCAGGTTGCGGAAAATCAACATCACTCCGCATGCTTGCCGGCCTAGAAGAAGTTGATACTGGCTCAATTCGTATCGGCGATAAAGATGTAACTCACGTTGCACCAAAAGATCGCGATATCGCAATGGTGTTCCAGTCATATGCGCTCTACCCACACATGTCCGTTGCCGAAAATATGGGCTTCGCACTAAAGATTGCTGGCGTAGATAAAGCAGAACGCGATCGTCGCGTTAAAGAAGCTGCAAAACTTCTTGACCTTGAAGATTATTTAGATCGTAAGCCAAAGGCGCTATCTGGCGGACAACGCCAACGCGTTGCAATGGGTCGCGCAATTGTTCGTGAACCACAAGTGTTCTTGATGGATGAGCCACTTTCTAACTTGGATGCAAAACTTCGTGTTGCAACTCGTACCCAAATTGCTGCGCTACAACGTCGTCTAGGAATTACAACAGTTTATGTAACACACGACCAAGTAGAAGCTATGACAATGGGAGACCGTGTAGCAGTTCTTAAAGATGGACTACTGCAACAAGTTGATACTCCTCGCAACCTTTATGACAGCCCTGCTAACGCTTTCGTCGCTGGCTTTATTGGTTCACCAGCAATGAACTTGCTGACTGTTCCAGTTGCAGGTGGCAAGGCCAAGCTTGGCGGATTTAGCGTTGATGTTCCTGCAAGTGCTGGCGCCCTCGTAACAGTTGGTGTTCGCCCAGAAGGATTTACTCCTGCTACTTCAGGTGGCTTTGATGTTCTAGTCGAAGTGGTTGAAGAACTTGGATCTGATGCATTTATTTACGGAAAGCCAGTAGATAAGAGCATTAAGTTTGCTCAAGAGACTGATGAAGGCGCCCAAGTAATTGTTCGTTGGGATCCAAAGAATCCACCAAAGATTGGTGACACAATTTCAGTCAAGGCAATCGCATCTGCAGTTCACTTATTTGATGCAAATTCAGGTTTACGTATCAATTAATTAGAAATTAAAAAAGCCCCACTTGCCATTACTGGAGCGGGGCTTTTTTCTGAAATTACTTAAGTGCGAGCTTTAAATTATCGTCGATCGCAGCTAAGAAGTCCTGGGTGTTTAACCAAGGGCTATCTTTTGAGATAAGAATTGCAAGATCTTTAGTCATCTTTCCGGATTCAACAGTTTGGATACAAACCTTCTCAAGTGTTGAAGCAAATTCAGCGAGCTTAGGATTGTTATCCAATTTCGCACGATGAGTTAAACCTTGAGTCCAAGCAAAGATTGATGCGATTGGATTTGTTGATGTCTGCTTTCCAGCTTGGTGATCACGGAAGTGACGAGTAACAGTTCCGTGTGCAGCTTCAGATTCCACAGTTTTTCCATCTGGAGTCATAAGAACTGAAGTCATTAATCCGAGTGAACCATAACCTTGAGCGACGGTATCTGATTGAACATCGCCGTCATAGTTCTTACATGCCCAAACATAACCACCTTCCCAGCGAAGTGAAGTTGCGACCATGTCATCAATTAAGCGATGTTCGTAAGTGAGGCCTGCAGCATCAAACTTTGCTTTGAATTCGCTATCGAATATTTCAGCGAAGATATCTTTAAAGCGACCATCGTATGCTTTAAGGATTGTGTTCTTTGTAGATAGAAAGACTGGATAATTTCGGATTAAACCGTAATTCATAGATGCCCGAGCAAAGTCGCGAATCGAATCATCTAAGTTATACATTCCCATTGCAACGCCTGATGATGGGAAATCAAAGACGTTAAATTCCATCGGCTTGGATCCATCTTTAGGTGTGAAAGTCATCGTTAGAGTTCCGGCACCTGGGACTTTGAAATCTGTCGCCTTGTATTGATCGCCATATGCGTGACGGCCAATAACGATTGGCTTGGTCCAATTAGGAATCAGCCTTGGGACATTCTTCATAATGATTGGCTCGCGGAAAATTACGCCACCCAAAATGTTACGAATTGTTCCGTTAGGTGATTTCCACATTTTCTTTAGACCGAATTCTTCAACTCGGGCTTCATCAGGAGTAATAGTTGCGCATTTAATGCCGACGCCATGCTTCTTAATTGCATTAGCTGAATCAATAGTTACTTGATCATCTGTCGCATCTCGGTGCTCCATTCCAAGATCGTAATATTCAAGATTTACATCTAGGTAAGGCAAGATCAATTTCTCTTTGATGAATGACCAAATAATGCGAGTCATTTCATCGCCATCGAGCTCTACTACGGTTCCCTCAACTTTTATCTTCGACATTTTCGTTAGCCCGTTTCTTTTATTTTAAGTTTTAGAGATCTTTAACATCTGCTTGCTTAGCGCGGACAGCTTCTGCTGCAGCCTTTAACGCTTCAACTTCTCCTGCGGTAAGCGCGCTTTCAACAACTTTGCGAACTCCGCTCTTTCCAATCTCTGCTTCGACGCCGAGATAAACACCACTGATTCCATATTCTCCATCTACCCAAGCACAGACCGGCATAACTTCACCTGAATCTTCTTTGACGGCCTTTGCCATACGAGCCGCTGCTGCTGATGGTGCGTAATAAGCAGAACCGGTTTTAAGTAGCGCAACAACTTCAGCGCCACCATTACGAGTGCGATCAACAAGTGATTCAATCTTTGCCGCATCCAACAGTTCGGTAAGTGCTTTGCCATTTACTGTGCAGCGACTTGGAACTGGAACCATGGTGTCGCCGTGTGATCCCAAGGTAAGTGTTTTTACCGATGCAACTGGAACCTTTAACTCTTCGGCAACAAAGTTTGTAAATCTTGCAGTATCTAACATTCCAGCTTGACCCATCACGCGATTCTTAGGGAATGAGGTTGCAAGTTGAGTAAGTGCAGTCATTTCATCAAGTGGGTTTGAAACCACGATGATGACAGCATTTGGTGAGTGCTTAGCAATATTTTCAGCAACGCTTCTAACGATTCCGGCATTTACACCGATTAAATCCATTCGACTCATACCTGGCTTACGTGGAAGTCCTGCAGTTATAACTACAACTTCGGAGTTAGCAGTTGCTTCATATCCTGCGCCCTCTGCTGTTGTTGTTGCTCCAACAATTTTTGTTTCGAATCCTTCAATTGATCGAGATTGATTCATATCTAAAGCCAGACCTTCAGGCTTTCCTTCTAAAATATCGGTAAGCACAACTGTTTCAAAGATGTCATATTCCGCTAGTCGAAGTGCGGTAGTTGATCCATAAAAACCAGCTCCGACAACTGTTACTTTCCCTGATCTGCTCATGTTCTCTTCCCTTTTTCTAATTAACTTCGGTTTACTTACTTTTTAATAAATTCACTGGCTTGATATTACTTGGCATGTGGCAGTGTGAGCGCCACCACAAAAAGCAGTGCAGCCATGCCCACTGGGAGAATTAATTCAATTTTTCGATGGCCATTTGAGCCTAAATACTTAGTCGTTGCAATGACGATGGTGCCAATCGAAAGAAATAAGGCCCCAGTTCGGACCGCATCAAAAATTCCAAATAAAACACCTAGGAATGCCAGTGCAAAAGCTAAAACTCGAATCCGATCAATTGCAATTTTCATATTCTATTTTGCGCCATCTCTACAACGTTAGATAGCAACATTGCACGTGTCATTGGCCCTACTCCCCCTGGCATTGGTGCAAGCGCCGAAGCAATGTTTACGACATCGGGATGAACATCGCCTTGTAAACCAGAATTGGTCCGAGTAATTCCTACATCCAAAACAACAGCACCTGGTTTAACCATTTCAGGAGTTAAGAAATGCGCACTACCCATTGCGGCAACAACAATATCGGCGCGCTTAGTATGTGCGATTAAATTTTTAGTTTTAGTGTGAGTAGTTGTAACTGTGGCATCGCTTCCTCTTTGTGAGAGCAATAATCCAAGTGGTCGGCCAACTGTTAACCCGCGACCGATCACAACAACTTCTTTACCTGAGGTTGTAATTGCGTATCTATTAAGCAATTCTAAGATTGCTCGAGGCGTGCAAGGCAAAGGTGCTCGTGCACCCAAAACCAATTTACCTAGGTTTAAGGGATGTAGACCATCAGCATCTTTATCTGGATCAATACTTTCTAAAATGCTGTTAGCAATGATTCCGTTAGGCAACGGAAGTTGCACAATGTATCCAGTGCATTCATTGCTGTTATTCAAATCTTTAATTACCGCAGCGACATCACTTTGGGATGAAGTTGCTGGTAAATCTATGCGGATGGAATTGATTCCAACTTCGGCACAATCTTTATGTTTTCCGGTTACGTAAGAGTGCGAACCTGCGTCATCGCCAACTAAAATAGTTCCAAGTCCAGGCTTCTTTGCCATAGTTGAAACGACTTGGCGTAATTCATCTTTGATAACCGCCGCTGTGGCTCTGCCATCAAGAATTATTGCGCTCATATTGGAATCCTATCTAGAAGCCTTACGCATGTGAAAAATGGCGAACCCCAGTGAAGAACATTGCAATATTTGCCGCTTTTGCCGCCTCAATTACTTCCGCATCACGCACACTGCCACCGGGTGCTACTACGGCTGTTACACCAGCATCTAGCAAAATCTGTAGACCATCGGCAAATGGAAAGAATGCATCACTTGCTGCAACAGAATTTTTTGATCGCTCGCCGGCGCGAGCAACTGCAAGCCTTGCACTATCAACACGATTTACTTGACCCATACCAACACCAACAGAGGCGCCAGCTTTAGCTAACAAAATTGCATTGCTCTTTACCGAACGCACACTTCGCCAAGCAAATTCTAAATCACTCTTAACCTGCGAACTAATTTTGCCACCTGAAACTTGTTGCCAATTCGCAGAATCATCACCACTAGCGCTAATTGCATCGCTCTCTTGAATCAATAAACCACCAGATATTGGGCGCAACTCTTCCGCCGCTAATTTATAATCAGCCAATTCCAAAATTCTTATCGATGGTTTGGCAGCTAATATTTCTATTGCACCTGCTTCGTAACCCGGTGCGACAATTACTTCGGTAAATACTTCGCTTAGCGCGGTAGCCATATCCACGGAAACTTTTTGATTGGCAGCAACGACTCCACCAAATGCTGAAACTGGGTCACATGCATTTGCTGCTAGATATGCACTTTTTATATCTGATCCGATTGCTATGCCACATGGATTCGCATGTTTGATAATCGCTACACAAGGTTGGGTATGGTCAAAAGCCGCACGAAGCGCTGCATCAGCATCGGTAAAGTTATTGAAGGACATCTCTTTGCCATGGTGCTGCCTTGCTTTGCTAATGCCATTGTTATTTGAAGGATCTGAAAAAACTGCTGCCACTTGATGTGGATTCTCGCCATATCGAAGATCTGAAATTTTGTGCCAAACTTTTGCCTGCCAATCACTCTGATTTAATTCACTCGCAAGCCAATCGGCAATTGCTATGTCATATTCCGCAGTTTTGCGAAAAGTATTCATTGCCAATAAGCGACGCTCTTCTAAAGTAAAGCCGCCCTGTTCTAGCGCATCATTTAACTGTTGATATTGCGATGGATCTGAAATAACTGCAACTGAATTATGGTTCTTGGCAGCGCCTCGGAGCATGCTCGGGCCACCAATATCAATCTGCTCTATGCATTCGGCAAATTGCGCTCCGCTAGCAATAGTTTGAGTAAATGGGTAAAGATTTATAACTATCAAATCAAATGGCGAAATCTCCGCAGATGAAAGTTCGGCTAAATGTTTTGGATCATCTTGATCGGCCAAAATTCCACCATGGATTCGCGGATGTAAAGTTTTAACTCGGCCGCCAAGCATCTCTGGGAAACCGGTGTATTCCTCTACTGCAATTACCTTAATTCCAGCATCGCGTAATACTTTTGCAGTTGAACCTGTTGAGAGTATTTCAATTCCATGTTTTTCTAAGCTTCTGCCTAGGTCGACTAAACCGGTCTTGTCATAAACACTGACAAGTGCTCGGGTTATTTTCTTACGATTCATTGGTCCGCCTTGGCAATCCATGAGCAATAAAACTTTGAAGGGTCTCGACTATGAGCTCTCGTTCCACAATCTTAATGCGTTCATGGAGGCTGGATTCATCATCTTGCGGGAGAACCACAACTTCTTTCTGTGCAATCACGGTTCCGGTATCGATTCCGGTATCTACCCAATGAACTGTTGAACCTGTTACTTGGGCTCCTGCATTTAACGCATCACGGACCGCATGGGCTCCTGGAAACTTTGGCAGTAAAGCTGGGTGAGTATTTATCGTTGGAAACTCAGATACAAATGGCGCAGCTAAAATTCGCATGAAGCCAACGCTCACAACTAAATCAGGATTTAGCTTTTTTACGGTTTCAAATAACTGAGTATCCCAAATTGATCGATCTTCTAACATTGGCAAATAAGTTGTAGAAATACCTGCAGCGCTAGCGCGTTCAATTGCTTGGGAGTGTTTATCTGAAATTAGTTGGAGTATTTCAATATTAAGTTTGCCGGAGTCACGGGCATCAATTATTGATTGTGCGAGAGAACCACTCCCCGAAGCCAATAAAACAACCCGCATTTAGATTTCAGCTTTCGGTGACTTGATTGCTCGAATTAACTTCGGTAGATAAAGGCCAAGAATTAAAGTTAATAACTGGATTACCGCAACGAGTGCTGGAAGCTTCCACCAAGTTACTCCAACTGGATGCATATCTTGCGTAAGCAGTGTGCCGCCGGCCAGAAACGAAAACAGTGCTAGCAAGGCAATTAGTGGAATTATTCCGATGAGAATCTTGCTCTGCCGATCCTTGAATTCTGTGTGTTTCCGAAATACATTTAATTGGTTGAGAGAAATAATTAATATTGGAGCCACTAAAGAGATTAAGAGCAGTGGATGTTCCGAGGTCGGAAGTGAACCGAGAATTGGAATTGCAGGAAGTGAATTTAGGTCGATAGTAAGTGGCGAAATTAAAGTATCTGTTCCTAGAGAAAATCCCATGCCAAAGAAATATGAAATTCCAGCTATTGCAATATTCGGTAGGTAAAGTAATTGCAGAATCGTAAATAGGATTCCGCCCATAATTCCTGGTTGAATCACTATCGCGAGTGACCTCACGATTTCAAAGTGCAAAATTAAAGAAATACCCACGACCAATATTGTCAGGCCAAGAACTGCCATAAATGCCTGAGTAGCGAACTTAAATCTTTGGAGAGAATCAGACTGATAATTCACGGTCGCACTTAGCCCCAATAGGAGAACAAAAATTGGGGTCAAAATTATATTTGGCTTAATGTTTTCACTTTGGCTCAAGGTCGCTGCAATGGTTGCGATAACAGTGTAGAAAAATAGAACGAAAGTTCGTGAACCCCGAGGATTATTTGAGAACTCACTTGCTCGACGGAACCCGCTTCTAATCGCAAGCCAGGGAAATATTGCTGCTCCGATTGGAAGATAAGAAAGTGCGCCACTTGAAAAACCTGACGCAAGAGATAACTTAAATGGAATTAAGTGACTACCCAACCACATCCAAATTGCTGCGCGAATCGGATCGGAAGTATTCCCAGTCGCACTGCCAGCTGTTGACCAGGCAAAGAGCGCGATAAAACTTAAGGGAAGCAAAATTAAGGCCGCACTGCGCAGAGCCTGTTGAAAAGCTATCAGCAGGATGCGGCTCAAGTTACTTAACCCTTATTTTTTAAAATATCGCGCATTAATTGCGCGGTTTCACTTGGTGTCTTTCCTACTTTCACGCCTACTGCTTCAAGTGCGCTCTGTTTTGCGGCAGCAGTTCCGGATGAACCCGAAACGATTGCACCAGCATGTCCCATAGTTTTACCTTCTGGTGCGGTGAAACCTGCAACATAACCAACAACTGGTTTAGTCACATATTCACCGATAAATGCAGCTGCGCGTTCTTCTGCATCTCCGCCAATCTCACCAATCATGACAATTGCATCTGTATCTGGATCATCTTGGAATGCACGCAAGCAATCTATATGAGTTGTTCCGATAATTGGATCGCCACCGATGCCAACTGCAGTACTGAAACCAAAGTCACGAAGTTCATACATCATCTGGTAAGTAAGAGTTCCAGATTTCGATACTAAGCCGATCCGGCCTGGGCCAGTTATATCTGCTGGGATAATTCCGATATTTGATTTTCCTGGGCTGATCAATCCTGGACAGTTTGGTCCAACTAAACGAGTTATTCCTTTTTCAACAGCATATGCATAAAAAGCAGCTGAATCATGAACTGGAATTCCTTCGGTGATTACAACAACTAGCGGCAACTTCGCATCGATTGCATCGATTACTGCTGCCTTAGCAAACTTTGGTGGAACGAATACAACAGATGCATTTGCGCCAGTTGCTGCAACTGCTTCAGATACGCTGTTAAAAACTGGAAGTGTTACACCTTCAATTTCGACGCTCTGTCCGCCTTTACCTGGAGTAACGCCACCTACAATTTTAGTTCCAGACTTAATCATTCTTGCAGTGTGCTTAGTTCCTTCAGATCCAGTCATTCCTTGAACTAGAACTTTAGTATTTTCATTAATAAAGATTGCCATTACTTTGCCGCCAATTCTGCGGCGCGTGCTGCCGCGCCATCCATAGTTTCAAGCTGTTGAATTAGAGGGTGAGCTGCTTCATTTAGAATACGGCGACCTTCAGTTACATTATTTCCATCTAGGCGAACCACGATTGGTTTAGTTGCTGCTGCTCCAAGCATTGATAGCGCCTGAACAATTCCGTTGGCAACCGCATCACATGCTGTGATTCCACCAAATACATTTACAAATACGCTCTTTACATCAGGGTCACCAAGAATGATTCCGAGACCATCTGCCATAACCTGGGCTGAAGCACCGCCACCGATATCTAGGAAGTTTGCTGGCTTAACACCAAACTTTTCGCCGGCATATGCAACGACATCGAGGGTGCTCATTACTAAGCCTGCTCCATTACCAATAATTCCAACTTGGCCATCTAACTTCACATAATTTAGATTCTTTGCTTTTGCTGCTGCTTCCAATGGATTTGCAGCTGCGTGATCAATTAGCGCCTCATGATCTGGATGACGAAAATCTGCACTGTCATCAAGAGTTACTTTTCCATCTAGTGCGACAACTTTTCCATCACTTGTTTTTACTAGTGGGTTGATCTCCATAAGAGTGGCATCTTCTGCAACAAATGCTGCCCATAATTTAAGAAGCACTTCTACAACTTGATCGACAACATCTGCTGGAAATTGGCCAGCTAAAACTATTTCTCGAGCTTTCTCTTTCGAAATACCGATATTTGGATCGATACCTATTCTTGCTAATTTCTCCGGAGTCTTATGTGCAACTTCTTCAATTTCCATACCGCCGGCAACTGATGCCATAACTAAAAAGTTTCGATTTGCTCGATCTAACAAAATAGCTAAGTAATATTCCGCTTCGATTGGCGCTGCTTGCGCAATCATTACTTTATGAACAATGTGACCCTTGATATCCATTCCAAGAATTGCAGCGGCTTTTTCCCGGGCATCACTTGCACTTTCAGCAAGCTTTACGCCACCAGCTTTTCCGCGGCCGCCAACTTTTACTTGTGCTTTTACGACCACTCGTCCGCCCATTGATTCAGCAGCCGTTTCGGCTTCCTCGGGTGTGAACGCGACTGCGCCACCTAAAACAGGAACTCGATGTGATTCGAAAAGATCTCTGGCTTGATACTCAAAGAGATCCACTAGTTACCCCATTCATAATATTTTCTTAAATTAAGTGCTTGCGAATAGCAGAAATCTTAGTGGTTATTTATAGCTTCTCTACCGGCGCATAACGAAGTAACAACCGTTTTTCTCCGAGTGAGCCGAAATTAATCGTGGCCTCCGCGCGATCGCCCTCGCCAACAACCGCAACTACGGTCCCTAAACCAAATGTGTCATGTGACACACGATCTCCATTTGCTAAGACCATTGTTGTCGAAGCCTTGCGACCGGTAGCTCTTGGTGCTGGAGTGAAGTGTGAAGTTTTTAAAATACTGGAGCGAGATGGCGCAGGTGCATGTTCATTCCATTCAATAACATCTTCTGGAATCTCTGAAAGAAAACGTGATGGTGGATTGTAAGTTGGGGCGCCCCAAGAACTTCGATATTCAGATCGTGAAACATATAACCGCTCACGCGCTCTTGTTAAGCCAACATAAGCCAGCCTGCGCTCCTCTTCAATCTCTTCGCGATTTCCCAAAGTTCTAGAGTGCGGAAAAATTCCTTCTTCCATACCTGTCAGAAAAACTGTTGGAAACTCCAAACCTTTTGCCGTGTGTAACGTCATTAATGTAACAACGCCACCATGGTCTTCGCCGTCTGGAATCTGATCTGAATCTGCAACAAGCGAAACATTTTCTAGGAATCCAAGAAGCGAAATTTCTTCGCCTTCCTCAACTTCGCCCTCTTCATATTCAACAGCTACTGAGACTAATTCTTGTAAGTTTTCAACTCGGCTCTCATCTTGTAAATCATCGCTCTTCTCCAATTCATTTAACAAACCTGATTGCTCGAGAACTGCTTGCGCAATTACCGATGGTCTGGTTTTCGCTTCAACCAAAACAGCTAAGGATGTAATGAGATGAACAAAATCATTAATGGCTGATATTGAACGGGTCGGAATACTTGGAACTTCTGCTGCTCGATTTAGCGCACTCCAGAATGAGATTCCAGAGCCTTGGGCAAATAAATCAACGGTATCTAGCGCCCGATCCCCGATCCCGCGTTTTGGTGTATTTATTATTCTTCGTAATGAAATTTCATCTTCGCTATTAACCAGGACTCTTAAATAGGCCAGAAAATCTTTAACCTCTTTACGTTCGTAGAATCGAACACCACCAACAACTTTGTATGGAATTGCCGAACGCAAAAATACTTCTTCGAATACTCGAGATTGGGCATTTGTTCGATAGAAGATTGCCGCTTCCCCCGGTTGCGAAATGTTTTCACTACGTAATCTGCCAATTTCCGTAACTATATTGTTGGCTTCGTCGTGTTCGCTCTCTGCAACATAGCCGGTGATTTTTGAACCAGAGCCAGATTCTGACCAGAGATTCTTAGCTTTACGTCCCTCATTATTTGAAATTACTGCATTCGCTGCCGTGAGAATATTTTGAGTGGATCGATAGTTTTGTTCTAGCAGAATTGTTTTAGCACTTGGATAATCGGCCTCGAACTGCAAAATGTTTCTAATGTTTGCCCCACGAAATGCATAGATTGATTGATCGGCATCGCCCACCACACATAATTCGGCAAGTGGAATACCCTCGCCCTCAGTGCCTACTAATTCTTTAATCAACATATATTGCGCGTGATTTGTATCCTGATATTCATCAACAAGAACATGTCTAAAGCGGGATCGATAACGTTGGCGACTATCTGGATTTCGTTGCAGAATTTCTACGGTTCTTCCAATTAAATCATCGAAGTCCATGGCGTTAGCGCTAACTAAGCGCTTTTGGTAATGTGCAAATACTTCTGCAACTACTTCGTTAAATTGATTATCGGCAGATTGAACAAAATCTGCAGGGCCTTGTAACTCATTTTTTGCTTGAGAGATTAATCCAGCAACTGCTCTTGGTGCATAACGTTTGATATCTAAATTCATATCTTTCATTACCAAAGTAATTAGCCGCAAACTATCTGATGAGTCATAAATCGTAAAGGAGTTTGAATAGCCAAGCTTTGCTGCTTCTTGGCGCAAAATTCGAACACATGCTGAGTGAAATGTTGAGACCCACATCGATCTTGCTCGATCGCCAACAAGTTCGGCAACCCGCTCTTTCATTTCGGCAGCAGCTTTATTTGTAAATGTAATTGCTAGAACTTCGTATGGATTAACTCCGCGCTCACCAAGTAGATATGCAATTCGCCGAGTTAATACTCGAGTTTTGCCTGATCCGGCGCCGGCGACAACAAGCAATGGTGAACCTTGGTGTGTTACAGCGGCTTGCTGCTGTGGGTTCAAGCCATTAACTAGCGAATCTGAAGACATAGGCCTGAGTCTAACGACTCACATTAAGGGCACACATATGGTGTGGACTTCTCCTAAGATTGCCCAATGCCTCTCATAGATGATTCTGAAATTGAACGTGTTCTCGTCGTAACTGCGCATCCAGATGACCTCGATTTCGGAGCTGCTGGAACTATCGCGCAATGGACGGCACGCGGAATCGAAGTTTCATATTGCATCTGCACAAATGGCGACCAAGGTGGCGAAGATCCTGATGTCCCCCGCGAAGATATGCCAAAGATTCGTCAAAAAGAACAACGTGATGCTGGAAAGATTCTCGGCGTAACAAATATTGAATTCTTAAATCATCGCGATGGTTGGTTAGTCCCAACAATTGAATTGCGTAAACAAATCGTGCGCGAAATCCGAAAGACCAAACCACAGCGAATGTTGGTTCAAAGTCCAGAGCGAAATTGGGATCGGTTATTTGCGAGCCATCCAGATCACATGGCGGCCGGAGAAGCTGCAATTCAAGCGGTCTATCCCGATGCAAGAAACCCATTCGCCTTTGAGGACTTACTTAAGGTTGAAGGCCTAGAGCCATGGCGCGTTAGAGAACTTTGGGTGATGTCTCACCACACGCCTGATCATGTCGTTGATGTTACTGAAACATTTGATAAGAAGATTGCTGCGCTACATGCACATGTAAGTCAGACTGCGCATAATCCAAATATGGAGAACATGTTGCGTGAATGGGGCGAGAAAAATGCCAAGTTGCATGGACTACCCGATGGCCGATTAGCCGAAATATTTAAAATAGTTTCTAGCGATTAATTAACGCGAAATAGCTTTTTCAATTGCGATTGGTTGAATTGGTCGCCCATCTCCAGGCCCATTGGAATTATTAGAACCTAACGCAGCAACTGCTTTTACAATCTCTAGCCCTTTAACTATTTTTCCCCAAAGCGTGTAATTAGGACCGAGTTTGGAATTATCTTCATAAACAATGAAAAATTGGCTGCCATTAGTTCCTGGTCCTGAATTTGCCATTGCTACCGATCCTGCTGGATAAATATTTCCACTTCCGGTCGGAAGATTCTCATCAGGTGCTGTGTAAGCGGGACCGCCTGAACCAGTTCCTGAAGGATCACCACATTGCAGAACAAAAATCCCCTGAGTTGTTAAGCGATGACAAGGTGAGTTATCAAAAAATCCTTTATTCGCTAGGTAAGTCATTGAAACTACAGTTAATGGAGCATTTACGCCATCAGCTTCAATCTGAATGTCGCCACAATTTGTTTTTAATGTAAAAGTTCTATTAACAAATGGTTTCTTAATTTCGGGGACCGGAAGTTTCATTGGCCTATGACCAACAGCTTGAGTTGGTTTACAAATTGATTGCACCTTATTTACCTGGTTAGCTTTCTTTACAACCTTAGGCTTTTTTTCAGCGCTTGCTGGGGCTGCAGCAAATAGCGAAACAAAGAGAGCTGCAACTATTGCAACTGCAAATGAACGCTTCACTTGTGCTCTACCTCCAATTATTCCCACTCAATTGTTCCAGGTGGTTTTGATGTTACATCTAAAACCACTCTATTCACTTCGCTTACTTCATTTGTAATGCGAGTTGAAATCTTCTCCAATACTTCGTATGGGATCCGACTCCAATCTGCAGTCATTGCATCTTCTGATGAAACTGGTCGAAGCACAATTGGGTGGCCATAAGTTCTGCCATCGCCCTGCACTCCTACGCTTCTTACATCAGCTAATAAAACAACTGGACACTGCCAAATTATCCGGTCTAAATTTGCAATCCGCAATTCATTTCGGGCAATCGCATCAGCTTTTCGCAATATTCTAAGTCTATTCTCAGTTACTTCGCCAACTATTCGAATTGCAAGGCCGGGACCTGGAAATGGTTGGCGCCAAATAATTTCTTCTGGAAGTCCTAGTGATAAGCCGGCATAGCGCACTTCATCTTTAAATAGTGTGCGAAGTGGCTCTATTAATTTAAATTGTAAATCATCCGGCAGTCCTCCAACATTATGATGAGATTTAATATTTGCCGCGCCATCTCCGCCGCCAGATTCAACGACATCAGGATATAAAGTTCCTTGAACTAGAAAATCTATTGGTTCAGTTTCAGAAATTTCGCGAGCTGCTGCCTCAAATACTCGAATGAATTCAGCGCCAATAATCTTTCGCTTCGTTTCTGGATCAGTAACACCAGCAAGTGCAGTTAAGAAACGCTCTTTAGCATCTACAACTTTTAGAGTTACACCGGTTGAAGCAACAAAGTCACGTTCTACTTGCTCGGCTTCGCCTTCCCGAAGTAAACCGTGATCGACAAACACGCAGGTTAGTTGTGAACCAACTGATTTCTGCACAATTGCAGCGGCCACTGCAGAATCAACGCCACCAGATAAGCCACATAGAACTCGACCACTTCCAACAAGGTTCTTTATTTTTTCGACTTCACTACTTACGATATTTTCGGAGTTCCAAGTTGGTTTACATCCAACGATATCTATTAACCATCGTCGCAAGATTTCTTGGCCATTTTCGGTATGCAAAACTTCTGGGTGAAATTGCACACCAGCAAATTTGGCATCACTATTTTCGAAGGCAACAATCGCAGTATCCGCAGTGCTTGCAGTAGATGTGAATCCGGCTGGTGCGGTCGTAACGCTATCCCCGTGACTCATCCAAACGCTAAATTCTTTTGGTAATCCGGATAACAATTTTGAATCAAAGCCATGAGAAAGTGCGGTGCGGCCAAACTCAGATTTTCCAGTCTTTGTTACTACGCCACCTAGTGCGGATGCCATAACTTGAAATCCATAACAAATTCCAAAAATCGGTATGCCGGCTTCGAAAATTTTAGAATCAAGTATTGGAGCACCGGACTCATAAACACTTGATGGTCCACCAGACAAAATAATTGCTTTTGGCTTTTTCTCTAACATCTTTGAAATCGCCATTGAAGAAGGGACTATCTCGGAATACACCTGTGCTTGGCGCACCCGACGGGCAATTAATTGCGCATATTGCGCGCCAAAATCAACTACTAAAACTAGTTCCGGATTTTTTGAATCAGACACGGTCAATAACAACTTCAACGCGCTGGAACTCTTTTAGATCTGAGTAACCAGATGTAGCCATTGCACGTCGTAGTGCGCCAAATAAATTCATACTGCCATCAGCAAGATGTGATGGTCCAACAAGTATTTCTTCCAAGGTTCCAACAGTTCCAACTTGAACTCTGTCACCGCGTGGTAATTCCAAGTGATGCGCTTCAGAACCCCAATGCCAACCTTTGCCTGGTGATTCAACAGCTTTTGCAAGAGGTGAACCCATCATTACGGCGTCAGCACCACATGCAATTGCCTTTGCAATGTCTCCAGATTTTCCAACTGAACCATCGGCAATAACATGAACAAAACGTCCACCAGATTCATCCATGTAATCACGTCGCGCAGATGCAACTTCAGCAACTGCTGATGCCATTGGAACCGCGATTCCTAATACGGAACGAGTTGTGTGTGCTGCTCCACCACCAAAACCAACAAGAACTCCGGCTGCACCTGCACGCATTAAGTGAAGCGCACCGGTTCCGGTTGCACATCCACCAACAATTACTGGAACATCTAATTCATAAATAAATTTCTTCAAATTAAGAGGTGCAATTTCAGCAGAAACATGTTCAGCGCTAACTGTTGTTCCGCGAATTACGAAGATATCGACACCGGCATCAAGAACTGCCTTGGCATGTTCAGCAGTTCGTTGTGGCGATAGCGCTGCTGCAACCGTAACTCCAGCTGCACGAATCTGAGCAATGCGTTCTTTAATTAATTCTGGTCGAATTGGAAGTGAGTAAAGCTCTTGCATTCTGCGAATGGCTTTATCTTGTGGCATCGAAGCAATTTCGCCCAACGGAATTCTTGGGTCATCATGACGAGTCCATAAACCTTCAAGATTCAATACGCCAAGCCCACCAAGTTTTCCAATTGCAATTGCAGTTTCTGGTGAGACAACTGAATCCATTGGCGCGGCCATCATCGGAAGTGAAAACTTATAAGCATCGATCTGCCAAGCAATTGAAACTTCTTCAGGGTCGCGGGTTCGGCGGCTTGGGACTATTGCAATGTCATCAAATGAATAACCTACGCGGGCCCGCTTGCCTGGTCCGATTTCGATTTCGTTCATGGCTACTTTCCTTTTCCGGTGTAGTTCGGGGCATCTGCAACGTGCAAAACATCATGTGGGTGGCTCTCTTGCAAACCAGCAGAAGTGATTTGAATCAGTTGACCATTCTGCTGTAAATCCGCAATTGTTGGTGAGCCTGCATAACCCATACCAGAACGAAGTCCGCCAACGAGTTGGTGAACCATTTCGGAAACTGGGCCGCGATATGCAACTTTTCCTTCGATACCTTCTGGAACTAATTTATCTTCAGCTAAAACATCATCCTGCATATAGCGATCTTTTGAATAAGATTTTTTATCACCGCGAGATTGCATAGCGCCAAGTGAACCCATTCCACGATATGCCTTGAATTTCTTACCGCCAACTTCAACAAGTTCTCCAGGTGATTCATCGCAACCAGCAAGCAATGAACCAAGCATCACTGAATCTGCGCCGGCAACAATAGCTTTTGCAATGTCACCTGAATATTGCAATCCGCCATCTGCGATAAGTGGAATGTCTGCTTTCACACATGCCTTGTGGGCTTCCATGATTGCGGTGATTTGTGGAACTCCGACACCTGCAACAACTCGGGTTGTGCAGATTGATCCAGGACCAACGCCAACTTTTACCGCATCTGCTCCTGCGTTTATAAGTGCTTGCGCACCAGCACGTGTTGCTACGTTGCCGCCAATAATTTGAATATCAGGAAATTCTTTTTTAATTCTTGCAATTGCATCTAATACGGCGCGATGATGTCCGTGAGCAGTATCCACTACAACTACATCAACACCAGCTTCGATTAAAGCAGATGCACGAGCGAATCCATCGTCCCCAACGCCAACAGCAGCTCCTACGATTCCATGTGCCTTAACCGCTTTAACATTTTTAACTTGTTCTTCAATCGGCAAATTACGATGAATGATTCCGATGCCACCGGCTTTTGCCATCGCAATTGCCATTGCAGATTCAGTAACTGTGTCCATAGCCGAAGAAACCAGCGGAATTTCTAAAGATATTTTGCGAGTAAGTCGGGTTTTTGTATCCACTTCGCTTGGAACAACATCGGAAGCATCTGGAAGAAGGAGGACGTCATCGTATGTGAGTCCAAGCATTGCGACTTTGTCTCGAGCACCTTCAAGCATTGGGTAAGTCTAGTCAATCCAAATAGCTAGATTTCACGCTTTTCACGCGGGAATTAAACGGCTAGGGCTTGAAGTATTTGCTCTCTAGCATCACGCAATCCTTCAGTAATTACCATTTTGTTGTTTGCTGCCACTTTCGAACTCTTCCATCCTGGCCCACCAAGTAGAACTCGTGGCGCCGGGCGTATTGCAGGTATTGATTTAACATATTTATGATCTGCGTTTTCACTCAATTGAGCCCAGAGAAAGATGGCCGGTGGCGCAGATTTGATGATTACTTGATTGAGCGCACTTTGTGGGGTTCTGGCGCCAAGAAAAATACATTCAACTCTTGCTTCTGCAAGCACGGCAGCCAAAGCCAAAAGTGCCAACGAGTGCATCTCATTTTCAACACATGCAAGTAGAACTGGGCGGCTATTTTTAGGACGCGAGATTGTTCCTAAATTCTCGCTTAACACTTTACGTAAGACCTCGCTCAAGAAATGTTCAATCTCTATTCCAGTTCCAGTTCGAACCCATTCGTCACCAACCAAAACCAATAACGGAGAAATAACTTCAACCCAAGTTTGTTCTACTCCAATTTCAGTGAAAGATTTCCTGATAATCTCTTCGATTTTCCCTTGATCAAATTTCAAAGTAGATTTGAATAATAGTGAAACCAAATCACTTTGATCTTCAGATTGTTGGATGAATTTTTCAACTTTATTCTGGGCGCCCTTTAAATTTAATTCCAGTGCCTTAGTCGCGGCATCTTTGGGAGTAACACCCGCAACAATTAATCGGACCATTGCTGAAAGCCTTGTTACGTCGCTGGCCGAATATCTTCGATGAGTTCCCGAGTCGTGTTCACTCGGACCTATCCCATACCTGCGATCCCAGGTTCTAAGCGTTGCTGGGGCTACTCCCAGCCTTCTAGCCACGGCCGCAACAGTTAGTGAGCCTTCCGCATCAACGGTGCTTACAGTGCGGGCCATGTGGCAATTCTCCCTAGAAGGCGTGAGGCGCGCCACTTGAAACGCTTCAATTTCGCAACAAAAGCCAGCAGATACTTGAACAACCTATGGCGCGGTTGTAGCATTCCCACCAGCAGTAAGTAGGGGAATCGGAGCTCTAATGACAAGTCAGTTACAACCAAGACCAATCGCTTCTGATTGGGAATGGCAGGAGTCTGCGGCTTGCCGCGAGCTTCCAACTGAAATGTTCTTCTACACCGATGGTGAACGTGGACCGCGTCGCAAGAATCGTGAGAATGCTGCAAAAGCAGTTTGTGCATCTTGTCCGGTTTTGCAGGCATGTAGAAAACAAGCTCTCACACTCGCTGAGCCATATGGAATTTGGGGCGGACTTACCGAAGAAGATCGTTTAGCAATTTTAAGTCGTGATGAGAAAATTGAAGCAAGTTCGTTCTCTTCAGCTTCTTAAATAAATTCTATTTAGCCAATAGTCCGAGCACATATCCGCTTAATCGCGCCTCGGCTTTACCTTGACCTTTATGCTGGGCCACAAATTCGTTCGTGCCATCCTTACCGCAAAGAGAAATTATGGCCCCTTCTCCTCCTGGATGTGAACTTATCCACTTTGTTAAATCGTAAACATATCCGTTGATGACACTCCAACAACTACCTTTACTGTTATTGGATTTAACTTTCTCCATGGTGTATCCAGCTGGTTCCGCTTTTGGTGTTGCGGTTGCTTTTGGCGTTGAACTTGCGACCGGCTTAGCAGCTTCTGTCGATCCTCGAACTACCTCGCCGACAACTCCTTCTTTCTCTCCTACGCCAATCGTGATTGCCGATTTACTCTTTGATGTAATTAAAAAACTATAGATTCCACTTTTTGCTTCGGCGCTATAGCGTCCAAGGTATAAGTAATTCACCTTGCCCCATGGCTCATAAAATTTTGTTCGCTCGTTGAACTTCATAGTTACTTTAGAGCCAGCAGGATCCGTAATGACAAGTGTTGGCAATGAAGTATTGCGCAGAGCGTTTTCAGGCTTCTTATCAACAATTAGATATTGAACAGCTAGCGCATCACCTTCTTTGAACTGAGCACGAAAAGCCTTCTTCTGCCCGGCTTTGGTAAATGCTGCTCGCACGGCAAATGAGACAGTTCCGTCAACTAGCAAAGGTCCACTTGCTGCGGTTGTATCTGAATCTAACAAAACAACCGGTTGATGGGCATTGGCAACCCCACTGAAGAGAATTGCACTGGCCAGGACACCTACTAATAATTTGCGCACCCAAAAAGATTACCTGAGCAAACTTATTTACGCACTTCCAAATTAAGCAGATTTAAACCCGGGTCAGATTCCAAGCCCGAACGCCACCGACAATTCCGGCAGCATTTGGAACGATTACAACGTCATCCCCAATAAGTTCTAAGACTTCTGGCCTGATCCGACGAGCATTTCCGCCACCTAAATAAAGTCGGTCCCAGTGGAATACCGGACGTAAATCAGTAACCATTAAGCGAATTCTGCGAGACCAGAATGAATCGCCAAGACGGCGGCGTTCGTGTTCGCCAATCCATTCGTCATAAATAGTTGAACGTCGAATCGGTGCATGTGATAGTTCAATATGGGGAGCAAGTTTTCCACCATCAAATACTGCGCAACCAAGGCCGGTTCCAAGTGTTAGAACAACTTCGAAACCTGAACCAGCAACAACGCCAGCACCATGGACTTCAGCATCATTTAACATCAAAGTTGGAAGCTTAAAAGTTTCTTCAACCTGACTTCTGAAATCTAATCCTTTCCAGGCATAGAACAGCTCTGGATCAACTTTGGTGCGCGGACCTTTTACATTTACGTAATGCGGAGTATTCACTACTACTCCGTGGCGAACCATTCCCGGGAAGCCAACAGTTATGCGATCTGCCTTTGGCAATTTTGAAGCAATATCTTTGAAGACGTTAATTAAATCCATCGGAGTAAGTGGATATGGAGTTGGCACTGCGACTGCTGGTGCATGCATCGTGCCATCTTCATCAAGAACCGAAGCTTTGATGCTAAGTCCGCCGCAATCAATGCTCAGCGTCATTACTGGGGAATTTGCCATGTGCTAATTAAACCAATAAAAAAGGCCCCACACTAATGAAAGTTTGGGGCCTTAAATCTCAGGCGTTAATTAATGAGAATGACCGCCTGGTCCGTGGCTGTGGCCACTTGAGGCAGCTTCTTCCTTCTTCGCTTCAGGAGTCTCAAATACAAGAGCTTCTGTTGTAATAAACATTGCAGCAATTGATGCCGCATTTGCAAGAGCAGAACGGGTTACTTTAACTGGATCGATTACGCCAACCTTTACTAGATCTTCGTAAACTTCAGTTCCAGCATTGAAGCCTTCATTCGCCTTCATTGTGCGAACTTTTGCAACAACTACATAACCTTCGTGGCCAGCATTTTCTGCAATCCAGCGAAGTGGCTCATCGCAAGCCTTACGAACTAAGCGAACGCCAACTGCTTTATCGCCTTCGAAGCCGAGATCCTTATCAAGTGCTGAAGCTGCGTGAACTAACGCTGCGCCACCACCAACAACGATTCCTTCTTCAACTGCTGCACGAGTTGCAGAGATTGCATCTTCCAATCTGTGCTTCTTCTCTTTTAATTCAACTTCGGTATGTGCTCCGACTTTGATAACACAGACGCCACCAGCAAGTTTTGCAACGCGCTCTTGTAGCTTCTCGCGATCCCAATCAGAATCTGTGTTCTCAAGTTCATTGCGAATTTCTTGGACTCGGGCTGAAACTTGGGCCTTATCGCCAGCGCCATCAACGATGGTTGTGTTGTCCTTTGTGATTACAACACGGCGAGCACGACCAAGAAGATCAACAGTTACTTGTTCAAGCTTTAGGCCAACTTCGGCTGTAATTACTTGACCACCTGTAAGGATTGCAATGTCTTGCAACATTGCCTTACGGCGATCACCGAAACCTGGTGCCTTAACAGCAGCAGATGTAAATGTTCCACGCATCCGGTTTACAACCAGAGTAGAAAGTGCTTCGCCTTCAACATCTTCGGCAATTATTAATAGCGGCTTTCCAGCTTGTGAAACTTTCTCCAAAATTGGAAGGATTTCTGCGAGCGCAGATATTTTTCCACCTGAGATAAGAACGTAAGCATCTTCTAAAACAGTTTCCATACGATCGGCATCTGTAACGAAATAAGGCGAGATATAGCCCTTATCGAATTGCATGCCTTCGGTGAAATCTAGTTCTAGGCCAGTTGTTGAAGATTCTTCAACAGTGATTACGCCATCTTTGCCGACCTTATCCATTGCTTCTGCAATGAGATCGCCGATTGCCTTATCTTGTGCTGAAATAGTTGCAACATCTGCAATCTGAGACTTGCCACTTACTGCTGTTGAATTCTTCTTTAGCTCCTCTGAAACAGCCTTTACTGCAGCTTCGATTCCAATTTTGATATCCATTGGTTGGGCGCCGGCAGCAAGGTTACGAAGACCTTCCTTAACCATTGCCTGAGCTAGAACTGTTGCAGTAGTAGTTCCGTCACCAGCGACATCATTGGTCTTTTCAGCAACTTGCTTTACAAGTTGAGCGCCCATGTTTTCTGCTGGATCAGAGAGTTCAATTTCCTTGGCGATTGTTACGCCGTCATTTGTAATAAGTGGTGCGCCATATGACTTAGCGATAACAACGTTGCGACCCTTAGGTCCAAGCGTTACTTTTACGGTGTCAGCAAGAATGTTGACGCCGCGCTCCATCGCACGACGGGCCTCTTCATCAAAACTTAAAGTTTTTCCCATGAGTTATTACTTCTTTTCAATAATTGCTAGTACATCGCGAGCTGAAAGAACTAGGTATTCCTCGTTGTTGTACTTAACTTCAGTTCCGCCATACTTGCTATAAAGAACTACGTCACCAACTTTCACATCCATTGGTGTGCGCACGCCATCATCGAAACGACCTGGACCAACTGCAATAACAGTGCCCTCTTGTGGCTTCTCTTTTGCGGTATCTGGAATTACTAAACCTGACGCTGTTGTTTGTTCGGCTTCATTTGCCTTTACAACTAGGCGATCTTCTAGTGGCTTGATGGTTACGGCCATGATTGCTCCTTCATAATTAATGGGCGCTACTCGATTCGCAGACTCACCCTGCGAGTGCTAACGCAAACTCTAAAGCAGGGGTGGGTGGGGCGTCAAAAGATGGGCTTTGAAATACCTGAGCTGGAATCGGCTGCAAAGCCTATTTGTGAGGGCTTTAAGCCCTTTGCCACGGCAAGAGAACCAATTGCCGCAACCATTGCCCCGTTATCGGTGCATAAAACCATCGGTGGAATCCGCAGTTGGATGCCGGCTTTTTGGGTTCGATCTTGAGCAAGATCCCGCAACCTGCTGTTGGCTGCTACCCCACCAGCGATTATCAAGGTTTCAATTCCGGTCTCTTTTGCCGCGCCAATTGCCTTCATGAGCAGCACATCAACAACTGCTTCTTGGAATGATGCAGCAACATCTGCTCGCAAATGGTTTGGAGTTTTTGCTAGGTATCTTGAAACTGCAGTTTTCAAACCAGAAAATGAGAAATCATATTTATGATCAACTAAGTCCCTAGCCAGAGTTAGGCCTCTTGGAAATTCAATTGCATCTGGGTTTCCAGACTTTGCTTCACGATCTATTGCCGGTCCGCCTGGAAAACCTAATTCAAGAATTCTCGCAATTTTATCGAAAGCTTCACCAGCAGCATCATCGATTGTAGAACCAAGAGTTTTTACATCATCAGTTAAATCATTGATTTGCAGAATAGAGCTATGCCCACCACTTACCAAAAGCGCAATGGCTGGATCTAGTTTGTGTTCAGAATTCAATGAATCAACTGCGATGTGCGCCGATAAATGATTGACCCCATAAAGTGGCTTATCTAAAGCGAGTGCAAGTCCGGACGCACTTGAAGTTCCCACCAATAGCGCACCAATTAGACCTGGGCCAGCAGTAACAGCAAAAGCGTCGATGTCCTCAAGTGAAACTTTGGCGTCGCTAAGTGCCTGAGCAATAACGCTTGGCATTGCTTCTAAATGTGCTCGGCTAGCAATTTCAGGAACCACACCACCAAATCGAGCATGCTCTTCAACGCTTGATGAAATTACATTTGCCAGTAATTTACGACCACGAACAATTCCAACTGCGGTCTCATCACAAGAAGTTTCAATACCAAGAACTAATGCCTCGGAGTTCTTCATGTTAACTCCTTGCGCATAACAATCGCAGTCTTTCCTGGGCCGTAATAATCCTTACGTTTCGATATTTCGATAAAACCAAATGACTCATAAAGCGGAATCGCTTCTTCATTTCCAACTCGAACTTCAAGCATTATTGCTTCACACTTTTGAGTTCGAGACCAATCAATTAGTCTGCGCAATAACTCGCGGCCAATACCTTTACGACGGTGGCCATCTGCAACAGTCATGGTTAAGACATCAGCGGTTCCTGCCAGATTAACCACCCCAGCATAGGCAATAAGCCCACCAGCAAATTCAGCCGCGACATACATCCGTTCTTTACCGGCAAACTCCTCTTTAAATTGCGCCATCGTCCAGGCTTCATGTCCATAAGAATCTTTTTCGATTGCAAATGCCGGCACTAAATCAAGTTGATTCATTGGCCTAAATTTCACACCAATAGGCGCTGGGTAAGCATCGGGGCGGCGAACATAAATAGGTTGCGAATAAGTGGCGCCGGCTTCAGCAATTGAAATAAACTCACTTGGATCCGGATATTGATTTGTTGCTTCGCCATAAATGGGAATATCAAATGCATCTAATTGCGAAGGTTGACAAACCTTTGGTTCACCGATTCGTGAACCATCTGTGTATCGAGCATAGAAAACTTCTTTACGCCTGGCATCAATTGCAATTAAGAAATCTTTTTCCGAAATTTCACTTGCGATTGCATCAAGACTGCAAACACCAAGCCATGGAACTCCACGGCCCAGTGCAAAGCTTTGGGCAAATGAAATACCGGCCCGAAGTCCAGTAAATGGACCTGGCCCCATTCCAACAATTACTTGATCAATTTTGCTTTCAATCTTTAGACCTTGTGCCACAAGTTCTGGCAAAGATTCACCATGTGAAAGTGCACCATCGTGATGAGAAGCAAAGAGGGTTTTGCCATCTCCCACAATCACAACACTGGTGCGTGAAGTTGATGTGTCAATTAGAAGATAAGTGCTCACAATTTAAATCCAGCAAATCTCGAACCATGGCTAATAATTGAAACTAGCCTTTGATCATCGTTCTCGCCAAACACAATCTGAATTTCTAGATACTGATCGGCTAGACGATTTGCTAAACCTTCACCCCATTCAACAACCGTGACACTAGTTGGCAGGTAACTTTCTAAATCCAAGTCATCAAAAATCGCGGTTGAATCGCCTTGTAAACGATAAGCATCGACATGGACTAGTGGAATTTTTCCTTGGTGAATTCTAGAAATAACAAAGGTTGGTGACGTTACATTTTGGATTCCAAGTTCCTGGCCTATGCCTTGGGTAAGGGCAGTCTTGCCAGCGCCTAATGGTCCAGAGAGTAAAACTAAATCTCCCGGTTTTAATTGCTTGCCAATTTGCGCACCTAATTTATGCATCTCGGTCAGGCTATTGACTTCACTTTTTCCAGACACGAGAGAAGGTTACCCAAAAAAAATTACATGAAAAAGCGGGGCCAGAATTAACTGACCCCGCAATTTCTAGTTATTCAGGTATTAGTCCTGATACTTCAACTCAGCTGGTTGGTAATCCGGATCAGTATTTAGATACGGAACCTTAGGCAGAATTGTGTTCAAGACAGTCTGGCTTGGAACTTTTCCGGTCTTAGCTGAAGAAGCTAGAACTCGAACCCAAGTCATTAACTGTTCTTTGGTAAATGATTCGTGCCCGACGCCAGAAATAGCGACCGGAGCAGTCAAATCAGGTGCACCAGTTGCGGTGAACTTGGTATAGGTATCAGGAGTAACTGCATACATCGAAACTGTATTCCAGACCGGCTTGTTCTTTAGCAGGAATGTAATCTCAGGTTGATCTTTTGCATCAGCAAGTCTCTTCTCCCAAGCAGCAAGTCTTGCTTCGTAAACAGCTTTTGCTTTGTTTACATAGTGGACTTGGTTACCAGACAACACCAGACGATCTGCTTCATTTGAAAGCAGAACAACTGGCTTTGTAGTATCGAACTTAGACTTATCTAGTGCAGCTAATTTTGCCACTGAAGCTGGAACTCCTTCAACGCGTGGATACGCTGCAAGTGTTGCAAGCATCGCATTGACCGCGTCGTCACCAGATAGACCAACAGTGAAGCGTCCCAGATCTTCATCTGCAAGAAGTGCCGAGAAATTAGTCTTTGTGTTGTCGTAGAAACCAGCACCTACGACTTCAGCAACACCTTGGCCACCAAAGTAGGCGGTTCCAAGGAAATCTTGAGCGTTTTCAAGAATCGCAACAGTTGAGTTAATACTTCCCTCTGGAATGAGAGTTGCATTTGTTGAGATTCCGTCCATATGCCCTGACTTAGTTGGGATACCAGCAATCAATCCTGCAAGCAAAAGCGCAGAACGTTGTGGAATTCCAGCAGCTGCAAGTGGAGCTGGATAAGCAATTGGTGAGCTTCCGTAATCAACGCTCCATTTAGTAAGAAGTGCACCGACCTTTGCAAAGTCACCTAGAACTGCCATATGGCCAGGTACGCCCTTGGTTCCCATAACTGTGCAGCCCTTGATTGTTGGATCAAAGAAAACACTAAAGATATAGAGGAAGTCGCAACCAGACTTAAGTGTGTTAGCGATTGATGGCGATACACCAGCAAGAACTCCGACTGCATCTGCACCAGTTGGATACTTTTCAATGTATGGAGTCAAAATTGCGCCAGCCATTGATCCGCCGTAGACAACTGTCTTGGTGATTGAAATGCGCTTCTTAGTAATAGTTACTAATTCATTTAGCATTTCAACGCAATCAGCTGTATTCCAGCCATGCAGTCCATTCGACGAGCAATCGTAAGCAGCAATTCCGTAACCAAGTTGAAGCATAGGTTTCACTGTGCTGACTTTATGGTTGACGCTGGTTGGTGACATTTGTTCAACACCTGTAGGCGCTACATAACCTGGGTAAGCATATGAAGGACGCACACCGTGTTGCCAGAAGAAGAATGTTCCACCGTAATTAGATGGAACCATCGTTCTGTATTTAGCACCGTTGCTTAGAGCTCCGTCGCAGGTTATGACGCCAGTCTTTGCATCTTCTACGCAAACTGGGGTTGAAGCTTGTGCTGGAGCCGCAACTGCGACTACCAAGCCAGTTGAGATCAGCGCAGTTGCGCCAAGTGTTGCGATTAGTTTTTTCAAGTTAACGTTTTTCATTTTATCCTCACGCAACCTTTGGAAGCGCATCAGCAGCGATTGCTGGACGCTGGTAGTTAGAAACAGTTACAAGGCCACTGCCAGAATCGGTTGTATAAACAACACGCTTTCCATCAAGTGGCTTAAGTAATAATGAAGCGTCGTATTCACCCAACCAGAAACCAGTGAAGGCTTCGTGAGTTGAGGCTGAATAACCAAGTGGTGAAAATGCAGCGTTACTTAACTTTGCTCCATTTTTTTCCATATATGAAACTAGCTTTGCGCGAGTTAAATCTTTTCCAGTTCCCATAAGTGCTGAAGTCGCGATGTATGCAATATTCATGCCATGCAATACGTTGAAATCCCAAGTCTTATCGGGACCCTTATTGAAATCGGTATTGATTTTCTTAAATGCCTTAACGAATTCATCATCGGCATCACCGGCAGCTGGTATGTGTGATGCTGAAATAGTTCCAGCTAACAACGCAGCACTTGTTGCTAGAGGAGTACCTCTTGCGCCAAGGATGGTCTGGAATGTTGTTGAATCTGCTCCAACACTCATTACTGCCCACTTTGTTGGCTTATAAGCAAGCGCAGCTGCTGTTGCATAAGCAACTGCAGTCGCTGATGAAACTGCGGCAATAATTACGACTTCAACGCCATTGGCCTTTAGCTGACCAATTTGAGTTCCAAGACCAATTGATCCGTGAGTTCCAGATACAAATGATGCAGCAGTTTTCTTTGCTTCAAACTTTAGGCCAGCTGCAGTTAGACCAGCCAGAGCATTTCGGCCGAAGTCATCAGACTGATACAAAATACCAATCTTCTTATCTGCATACTTTTCTTTTAGATACTTACCAAGAATTTTTGCTTCAACTGTGTAAGTTCCAAGTCCACCAAAAGAATTTGGATACTTCTTAGGGTCGGTATAGAAACCACTGTATCCGCTGTTCACTAAGATGTCAGGAATTCCTCGGCGGTTAATATCTTTAACCACTGAAAGGTGAGTCTGAGTTCCCACTGATCCGAAGAATGCAAAGATCTTGTCATTGTTAATTAACTCTCTGGCTGTTGTGATTGTGACTCCGGCTTTGTAGGTGTCATCTTTAGCTACTAGCTTGATGCTACGACCGTTCACACCACCTTTTGAATTCACATAATCAAAATAGGCGCGTGCTGCGTCATCTATCTTGTTATAACCTGGACTAGCACCACCGGTTTGTGGCAATTGCATTCCTAGAACAATTTCAGTACTTGAAACTCCTGGAACGCTTGCGGCAGTTGCCGAAAAACCATTCATTACTAAAGATCCCACTAGCGCTGATGCGACTACGGTGAGAATCAGAGGTTTGCGAAGATTCACTGCATTCACTCTTTCTACTGCACTCTTATCATGGACGAGGGTTCTGGCCCATGGGCTCAGGCAGGTGCGCCTGAATCTGCTCATAGATTAACGAAAAGTGAACATCTAGTGAAGTGCCATGCGGTTCGGATTTCATAACAATCTGGCATCATTCACGCCTAAATTTTGAGTGTTTACCGAGTTTCAGCCCTTACTTAGTGTTTATGGCTATGTCTAGCATGCCGAATATGTTCCAGGGCGCCGGCCGATCCCCGAGGATTGAAAATTACAGTTAAGAGAAGCAAGAAGCCGATTAATAGCGCCGGGAGATAGTTGCTGATGGTCTCAGGGAGGGCTAGCGCTTTGGTTATTCTCTCAATTACATCTGGGAGAAAAACAATTACGAATGTGCCAAAAATTGCCCCACCAATTGAGCGCAGACCGCCAATTACAGCAGCGGTTAACAACAGGAGCGAAAGATCTGTTGAGTAAACACTTGGACCAACCAAACCGCGGAAACCATAGATTGCACCAGCTAGGCCAGCCAAAGCTGAAGCGCACACAAATGCAATTACTTTTGTTCTTGCGATATTTATGCCCGCAAGTGCTGCTGCTACTTCATTGTCGCGAACTGCGCGCCAGGTCCGACCACTTCTCGTATTTGAAAGATTCAAGACAGCAAAGAGAGATAGTGCTGCAAAAGGTAGCGCGACATAGAGCGACCACTCTTCAATACTTATCTCGCCAATCAAATTTGTTAGCCAATTAGGTGGATATCCGTAATCAACAGTAAAACCAATATCTCCACCAAATAAGGATTCAAATCTAATTGCGACAGATGGGATTGCCAGTGCCATTACTAAAGTTGTTCCCGCTAAATACGGGCCACTTAGCCTTGCAGCTGCAAGTCCTAAGAAAAGTCCAAAAAGCGCAGAGACAAATATTGCTAAAACAAATGCAATCCACATCGATAAACCAAGCTTTGTCACAAGCAAGGCCGAGCTATAACCACCGACAGCCATGATTGCCCCTTGGCCTAAAGAGATTTGTCCAGAAGCACCAGTTAACAAAGTAATTGAAAGAACCGCAATCAATAGCGTTGAGATATTTGCTAATTGATATTGATTGTAAGGATCAAATTGCATAGAAAGTAGAAGAATAAATATGAAGAAGATTATTGCAAGTCGAGTGCTACGCGCTCCAATAACTTTATGGGTTTTAACTTTAGACACGTCTCACCTCCTTACTGCCGAGGATTCCTTGTGGGCGAATGAAGAGCGCAAGCAGCAAAAAGACGAGAATTGCAAGGAAAACATTTTCTGGGGCGCTATAAACATTTACAAATGCAATGACATAACCGACGATAAATCCACCAAGAACTGATCCCGCCAAACTATTTAGGCCGCCCACGACCGCTGCGGTAAAGCCCACGATTAAAAGTAGATCCAAGGTATTTGGCGACAGATTCGTTTTTGGAGTAACCAAGAGCCCGGCAAGTGAGGATGCAGTTCCTGAAATCGCCCAACTTAAAGTTCTAACTGAACCAACTCTAATTCCACTAAGTCTTGTTACTTCAGGATTGAGAGCGCTGGCCCGCATCGCGAGTCCCATGCCAGTTCTTGTAAAGAAAATAGTTGTTAAAACTAAAGTCACAAAGACAACTCCAATTACAAAGAGATCAAAACCAGTAATTGCAAGAGTGGTGTCGCCAATAGTTAAAGCGTTTGCCGCAATAGGTGAAGGGAAACCTCGCTCTTCGCCGGCCCATAAAATTCCAGCTACCGCTTTTAAAACGCCGAGGATTCCAAGTGAAGCAATTACCGGAATTGTGGTTCGCATTGATTGGCTATTCAAAAGTTGTGAATTTTTCCGAGAAGTTAATGGGCGCATTAAACCAAGATCAACAATTGCACCAAGAATTGCGCCGCTAACCAGAGCAATTACAAATGCGCTCCAATAAGAGTAATCGTTCTGGATTAGTTGAGAAGCGATATAGGTGGTGAACATCGCCTGTCCCATTTGCGCAAAATTAACAACACCAGCACCACGCCAAACCAGAACTAAACCAAGTGAGACCAATGCATAAATTGCACCTTGTGAGGTCCCTGAAAAGAAGGCAGTTAAAAAGGAATCCATTTAATACCCCAAGTACGCGGCTCGGAGGGAAGAATCAGCAATCAATTCTTTCGCTGGTAAATTTGCGATTACTTTTCCAAGGGCTAGCAAGATACCGTGGTCAGCAACTGCAAGTGCGGTGTTTGCATTCTGTTCTACAAGTAAAACTGTGAGACCAGTCGATTTACATAATTCGTTTACGGTGCTAATTATCTGTGCCGAAATAAGTGGTGCTAGGCCTAGAGATGGTTCATCTAGCAACAATAATTTTGGACGAGAAACAAGGGCGCGACTAATAGCCAACATCTGTCGCTCACCACCTGAAAGCGAGCCAGCGGGTTCACGGCGACGTTCAAAGAGAATTGGGAAGAGTTCATAAACTTCTTTGGTCGCAATTGCTAAATCGCCACGAGCTATCCGCTTACGGAATAAACCACCTAATTCAATATTTTCCGCAACGCTAAGTTGTGAAATAACAGCATGACCTTCAGGAACTTGAGCGATGCCACTTCTGACAATCGACTCAACGCTTTTATGGGTTAACTCTTCATCAAACCACTTAATTGATCCACTGGTTGGTCTCTCAAGTCCAGAAATTGTCCTAAGCAGAGTGCTCTTACCTGCACCATTTGCACCGATAACAGTTGTGATGCAGCCAGGTTTGGCTTGAAAGCTAATGTCATTTAGCGCTTTAATCGATGCGAATTCAGTTACTAAATTAGAAATAATAAGCATTAAGCACCCAGCTTTGAATTCTCATCAGATTTATCAGTATGGCCCAAATAGGCCTCAATCACTGCTGGGTTTTGCTTAACCTCATCATATGTTCCGGATGCAAGTAATTTTCCAAAGTTTAAAACACTCACTGAGTCAGATATTTCGCTAACAAAATCAACATGGTGTTCGACAATTAAAATAGCGCAACGTCGCTTCAACTGCTTAATCAAAGCAGCTAACGAATCAATATCATCTTGTCCTAATCCAGCAGCAGGCTCATCCAGAAGTAGCAACGTTGGATTTGTTACTAGCGCACGCGCTAAGGCAACTCGCTTGGTATCCGGATAACTAAGTTCTGAAGGTTCGCGACCAATTAAAGAAGCGCCACCAACCCAGGCAAGGGCCTCTTCTGCTCGCTGCACTAATTTCGCTTCGGTCTTTCCAGATAGCCCTAAAATTTCTTTAACAAAATTTGGCTTATATTTTTTATCTGCCCCAACCATTACATTTTGTAGAACTGAAAGTTCATTAAATAACCCAACACCTTGAAGGGTTCGAGTAATTCCAAGATCAACTAATTCGTGTGGTTTAGGAAAGGCTCTTGCAACGCTATCAAATTCAAATTTCCCAGAATCGCTTTTTACAAGTCCAGAGATGCAATTAAATACAGTTGTCTTACCGGCGCCATTTGGACCAATTAATCCGACAACACTATTTTTTGGAACTGTAAGTGAGACATCGGTTAGCGCTTTAATCCCACCAAAAGAAACCGAGATGTTCGATAGGGCTAGTTGGGTTGAACTCACGCGTAGATTCTAGGCACGCGAGCGGCAATTCGCGTAACTATCTCGTAATTAATCGTCCCGGATGCGGCCGCCCAATCATCAATCGAATATCCATTAGCCCCAAAAACTTCCACTATTTCGCCGGCCACTGCATTGGAGTCGGCCCCAAGGTCCACAACGAATTGATCCATGGATACTCGCCCAATTATCGCCGCTTTACGGCCCGCAGCAAATACACCTGCAGCGCTACTTGCATTGCGTGGAATTCCATCGGAATATCCAATAGTAATAATTGCTAGTTTGGTATCGCGCAACGTGGTTTGAGTGCCACCGTATCCAACTGGCGAACCAGCTGGAACACGCTTTACTAAATGAATTTCGGCTTTTAGTGTCATTGCAGGTTCAAGCTCTAAATTCTGAGATGAGCCAAGTGTGTTTACATCTGGGCTCAGCCCATACATTGCAATTCCTAAACGAACAATATTCTTATGCGAATTTGGATTAGTTAGTGTTGCCGCAGAATTGGCTAGATGAATATATTTTGGAGTTATTCCAGTTGCAATTAATTGCGCTAACTTGCTCTCAAATTCCAGCATCTGACTTTGATTTGCAATTTCATCAGGTTCATCTGCTCTAGCAAAGTGCGACCAAAATCCGACGACTTCAATATCCGCGCCCTTTGCAGCAATTAAAAACTCCGGCCACTCACCCAATAAACCACCTCGGGTCATTCCAGTGTCTACTTCGATATGAACTCGTGGCTTTTTTCCGAGTGCTTTACCGGCCGCAACAATCACTTCTAAATGTTTTAGCGAAGGAATTGCCAGATCGATATCGAGTTCAATCGCCTGCTTAAAATCTGAGCTCGGTGGCGTTAGCCAAGAAATAATTGGCACTTTTATGCCAGCTTTACGGAGCAAGATTGCTTCCTCTAATAACGCAACGCCTAACCACGTAGCACCGGCATCAACCGCACACTTTGCAACCGGAATCAGGCCATGCCCATAAGCATCAGCTTTTACAACTGCAAGAATCTGCGCTTGGGTCTTGGATTTAACTAACTTAATATTATTTGAAATTGCATTTAAATTTACTTCAACAAAAGCGCGCATTATTTAACCTCGACAATCACCATAGCTGACGCAATTCCGGCATCATGCGAAAGTGTTAAGTGGACGTTATGTCCTGCGAGACGAACCGCCATTTCACCAGAAAATACAAAGTTTGGCTTACCTGAAGCCTCACTTACTACTTCGGCTTCTTGCCAATTAAATGCTGCCTTCGCATTAAGCGCTTTAGCCAACGCTTCCTTCGCCGCAAATCTGGCTGCCAAACTGGATAAATTCAACTTTGCTTCATTTGGCGTAAACACTCGAGTCAGAAGTCCGGGGGTGCGCGCTAAGGATTCTTCAAAGCGATCAATCGCAACTACATCGATTCCGATTCCTAAAATAGAGCTCATTACGAAGGCTGTTTCTTTGATGGAATAAATCGATCTATCGCAATCACCGCAACGAGTAGCGCCCCACCAATAAATACCCCACCAATTAGATCTGAAAACCAATGAGTGTTTCTAATAAGGGAGACCATTACAACAATAAAAGTTATCAATCCAACTATTGGATACAAGTTAATTCCCTGAAATGGTGCGCGATTTGTATAACGGTAAATCAAATATGCCAGGAGTCCCCAACTGACTAAAGCATTTGATGCATGCCCACTTGGATAAGACATCCCATTAGCGAATAACACATCTATTGAAAGTCTTGGTTTAGTTCTTCCGATATAAATTTTAGTTAAGCCAACAACAACGTTGAGCGCCAGTAAAGCAAGAATTGAAAGATTAATTGGGCGGAAAGACTTAAATCTCCAACCGATAAAGCTGGCCGAAATCAAAAGCACGGTCGCAGTAAACCAACGCAGTCCAAGGTCATCTAACCCAATTAAAATATGTCCAGCAAGGCCAGTAAATTTTGGATTCTTTAGATTTAAAATGTAATGATCTAGTTCATAAATCCAACCACGGGTTAGAACTTGTTGGGTTATGAAGAGAAATCCTAGAAGCAAGAGTCCAGATACTCGAAGGGCATGAAACATTTCAGCCCGCCGTTTATCTAAGAGATCAGTCGTCATTTCACTCAACAGTTACGGACTTGGCAAGGTTACGTGGCTGATCAACATCGTTGCCACGCGCAATTGCCATTTCGTATGCGATTACTTGTAGCGGAACAACTGAAAGCACTGGTTGTAAGAATTCATGAGTGGTTGGGATTCGAACTAAATGATTTGCGGCAGCAAGTGGCGAATCTGCGATTGCAATTATTACTGCACCTCGGGCCTTAACTTCCTGAATATTCGAGGCCATTTTCTCTGCCAATAACGAGCCAGCTGCGGGCATGATTGCTACAACAGGTGTCCCATCTTCGATTAAAGCGATTGGCCCATGTTTTAATTCGCCACCAGCAAAACCCTCAGCATGCATATATGCCAATTCTTTTAATTTAAGGGCGCCTTCAAGAGCAGTTGGGAAACCAACATGTCGGCCTAAAAATAACATCGAGGTTGATTTACTAAATTTTCTAGTTAGCTCACGCAACGGTTCAACCGTCTCCAATACTTGTTCAACCTTTGCTGGCAGCTCAGATAGTTCGGACTCTATTTCAGCCATTAATTCGGCTGAGATTGTGCCCCTAATGCGGCCTAAGTGAAGTCCGATTAAATACATTGCAATCAGTTGAGTCTCAAAAGCTTTAGTTGATGCCACTGCTATTTCTGGACCGGCATGTGTGTAGAGAACTGCATCTGATTCCCGCGGAATTGTAGAACCATTTGTATTGCAAACTGCAAATACTTTGGCGCCCTTTTCCTTCGCGTATCTCATCGCCATCAAGGTATCCATGGTCTCACCGGATTGTGAAATTGGAATTAAAAGAGTTTTATTATCAACGCTCGGTTCGCGATAGCGATATTCAGATGCAAGTTCCACATCTACTGCAATATTTGCCCACTTTTCAATTGCATACTTGCCAACCAAGCCTGCGTGATAAGCGGTTCCGCAAGCAATGATTACGACTTTATCGATATTCTTTAAATCGATGCCTTTTGTTACATCGCTTTCCAAGCCAGAAATTCTTCCAAGCAAGGTATCTGCAATTGCTTTAGGTTGTTCGAAAATTTCCTTAAGCATAAAGTGTTCGAAGCCGCCACGTTCTGCTGCGCTGGCATCCCAAGAGATTTCGTATTCATTATGTGGCAAGGTTTTTCCAGTGAGATTTGTGATGACAATTGCATCGGCTGTTATATCTGCAACTTCATCCTGCCCTAATTCAAGAGCGCGCTTAGTATGAGAAATAAAAGCAGAAACATCAGAAGCTAGGAAGTTCTCGCCATCACCAACACCAACTACAAGTGGTGAATTTCGGCGGGCACCAACTATTCGTCCCGGTTGATCGCTATGGATTGCAAGCAGTGTGAAAGACCCACGCAACTGTTGGCATACTTCGCGCATCGCAGCTGCTAAATCACCACCATGCTTCTTGCGAGAATCACTTAGAAGGTGGGCGACAGATTCGCTGTCGGTTTCAGATTTAAATATATGTCCGGCTTTTTCTAACTGCTGACGTAGTTCTAAATAATTCTCAATAATTCCATTATGGATTACCGCTAATTTTCCTTCATTATCTAAATGTGGATGTGCATTTTCATCGGTTGGTCCACCATGTGTAGCCCATCTGGTGTGACCGATTCCGCTATGAGAATTCGGGACTTTATCTCCCAAGATTTCTTCAAGGTTTCCTAATTTACCGGCACGTTTTTCAATCCAAAGTTTTTCGCCAGCATCTGTAATTAGCGCAATTCCGGCAGAGTCATATCCGCGATATTCGAGTTTTCGTAGTCCCTCTAAAACTGGACCAAGTGCGAGATCTTTACCGGTGTAACCAACAATGCCACACATATAAAGAGCTCCTTCTTAAGGTTAGGAGAATTAGAAGATTACGAGAGTTCTAATCTTACTAGCGCTGCCAGTTTCTGAGCGATTTCTGATGCTACAACTTCGCTCTCGGCTTCCACCATAACTCTTACAAGTGGTTCAGTGCCCGATGCGCGAAGCAAGATTCGACCATTAGC
The DNA here is from genome assembly GCA_945863115.1 of Bifidobacterium breve. GTDB lineage: Bacteria > Actinomycetota > Actinomycetes > Nanopelagicales > Nanopelagicaceae > AAA044-D11. The sequence goes on along the minus strand of CAMAYZ010000001.1, from coordinate 1,759 downwards.
TCCAAGTTTTGATTCGCTATCTCCAATAGCAGCAGCGATGGCTTTCGATGTTGTGAGATTGGCTTTATTAACTCCATCAACATTTAGCAATACTTGTGGAAAACGAACCATAATTTTTGATAATTCACTCAAAGGCTTCTTAGATTTTGCCATGACTGACATTAGTTGTAGCGCAGTTAGCAAACCATCTCCGGTATTTGCAAAATCTAGCATAATTATGTGGCCTGATTGTTCGCCACCAAGTTTGTGGCCGTTGGCCAACATATTCTCTAAAACATAGCGATCGCCAACCGGTGTCTTCTCAAATGCAATTCCAGTTTCAGTCATTGCTTTTATGAATCCAAGATTCGTCATAACAGTGCCGACAACAGTTTGAACTTTCCATTCCTTAGCCAAAATAGCGAGAATGTAATCGCCATCTACCAGGTTCCCTGATGCATCAATTGCTAAACAGCGATCGGCATCTCCATCATGCGCAATACCTAAGTCGGCACCATGTTTCTTTACTTGTGCAATTAAATTCTCAAGATGGGTTGATCCACAATTTTCATTAATGTTTAAGCCATTTGGTTGGTTTGAAATCGCAATTACTTCGGCGCCAGCCCGGGCATAAATTTCTGGTGCAACTTCTGATGCAGCGCCATTTGCACAATCCACAACGACTTTAATCCCGCTTAGATTTACGGAGAGCGAAGAGAGCAAGTGATAGATATATCTTTCGGCTGCGGATTCATCAACAATAACTCGGCCAACGTCTTTGCCAACTGGGCGGTCCCAAGGTTCATTTAGTCGGTTCTCGATTGCTGTTTCCAAAGCGTCATCTAATTTTCCCCCGCCTTTAGCGAAGAATTTAATGCCGTTATCAGGCATTGGATTATGTGAGGCACTAATCATTACGCCAAGATCTGCGCCACTTGATGCAACTAAATGTGCGATTGCAGGTGTCGGAAGAACTCCAACTTTATAAACATCTACGCCAGCGCTTGCTAAGCCCGCAACAATTGCTGCTTCTAGGAATTCACCAGATGCACGTGAGTCTTGACCAACAATTGCTTTAGGTCGAATCTTTGAGATTGCGCCTACTTCAGTTAATACATGTGCAGCAGCAACTGCTAAATCGAGTGCTAGTTCTGCGGTGAGATCGACATTGGCGACACCTCTGACACCATCAGTGCCAAAGAGAGCCATGATTGTGAAGTGTGAATTAACGCTTGCTGTATTGAGAACGCTTACGAGCCTTCTTTAGGCCGTACTTCTTACGTTCGATAACACGAGCATCACGTGCAAGGAAGCCAGCCTTCTTAAGCGAAGGACGGTTTGCATCACGATCGATTTCGTTAAGAGCACGAGCAACACCTAAACGAAGTGCGCCAGCTTGTCCTGATGTTCCGCCACCGTTAATGCGCGCGACAACATCGAATTCATTTTCAGCACCAACTGTGCGGAATGGTTCTGACACTAATTGTTGGTGAACTTTGTTTGGGAAATAAACTGCTAATTCTTTACCGTTAACTGTCCACTTTCCTGAACCAGGAACTAAGCGAACACGTGCAACTGCTTCTTTACGACGACCAGTTCCGCCACCAGGTGCAAGAACACCTTTGCGGCCAGGTGCAATACCAGGAGTTGATGATGAATACGATGTTGGTACTTCTTCAACATCGGTATCGATTGCGGTATCAAAATCAGACATTTATATGGCTCCTGTTACTTACTTTGTCATTTGGGAAACTTGGGTGAATACGAATGGTGTTGGGTT